>CAMFHE010000005.1 GCA_945952045.1 uncultured Rhizobium sp. | reverse complement strand
GCGGCAGCATTATGCCGCCGCTACCGTGGCCGACTTTTGCACCGCCGCTCTCACTTAATCCGTAACCGCCCCACTCCGGATGAAACGGCCCCATCTTCGACAATCGGAGATGGGGCCGGTCAACACTATGCCTGCCAAATGGTCCGCAGGCAGCAGCACGCACGCGGCCCAGCCAGCGAAACTGGAGCACTGGTGGTCCAACATGGACGACCCGCAGCTCGACAGCCAGCTTGCGGTTACAAAGGCATACATCTCTCTCAACAAGGCTTTGGGCGGTCGCTAGACTGGGTAAACTGATGGTTCGCCATCGAGAGATCTCTCGGCCGCAAAAACGAAAGGAGCCATCTGATGCCTCAGGCAAAAGCAATCCGAGAATACGACCAGACCCTTGCTGGCGGACTGCTTGCGAGACGAGACATCTCGGATCTGGCACGCGGTGGCCGTCGGGTGAAGCTGGTCGGCGTCGAACTCAATGGCATGGACCTTTCTCACCTCGACCTCGAATCTTGGTGTTTCGAGGAGTGCAGCCTGATCGGCGCACGTTTCGACGGGTGCAGGCTTGAAGAGGCGATCTTCTCGTCCTGCCGGGCCGGGACTTCCAGCTTCATGGGGGCGGAACTGCAGGAAGTGGTGATCGACGGCGGCGACTTTCACAATGCGACATTTGTCGGGGCTTCGATGGCTTACAGCCGCTTTTTGAGAAGCAAGGCGACCGGAGCGAACTTCACGGATGCGAAGACCTTCAACATCCATCTCGAAGAGGTGAAGCTCTCCATGGCGCTGATGCCCAAGGCATCATTCCGGAAGAGCGTCCTCAGGACGGTCGATTTCTCAGATGCGGATCTGACCGCGTGCGATTTCCGGGAAGCCGTCTTCGAGGATTCGTCGCTTCGGAACGCTCTCCTGGATGAATGCCGTTTCGAGAAGGCAGACCTTAGAGGAGCAGATCTCGGCGGGCTGGATATTTCAGCAGCAAGGCGCTTCAAGGGAGCAGTCATATCTCGAGATCAGGCGGCCGGACTTGTCGCTCAGCTAGGTCTGAAGGTTGCCTAGCGAAAAACGGGACTGGTCAGTAGCGGCGGCTATGGTTCTTTTTGCCCGACGCCTCTAGGGAAGGATCCGTTCTCGGTGAGCACGACGAAATCGATCTGGTACTCGTCGTCGTCGTTCCGGAGCAACGGAGGTGGGACGCGCCTGGATAGTCATGGGCGTAAGCGAATATGGAACATGCAGAATAGCGTCAAAGACCCGGCATATCGATCGGTTCGGAAGACTTTCCCATCCCGACAGCGTCCGTGCGGTCGTGGCCGGCGCTATCCACTTGCAAGATCAATATGTTGAGATTTCACGCAATTCAACTTGCGAAACAATTTCAACTTAAGGTAACCATTGGTGTGTCAAAGTCTGATGCAACGGAGGGGGAAAGTTGCGTCTGAAAGAACTATCCGATCACGATCTACGCGTCGAGTTTGATCGAAGCCGCGATGATATGGCTTGCCTGGCGGAAATCAGCGGTGCGCTGAAGCCTAAAAGTTCCAATGACGTCGAACGCAAGGAAACCTTCAGCTCCCCTACCCGACGAAATCCGGCCTTATGTAGCGGGGCAGGTTCAAAACTGCGAACACAAGGCGAAACTCTTTTGCAAGTGCTCTCCCATTTCATGCAAGCAGTTGCGCGCGTCTCCCTGGATCCAATCGCCAGAAGCAATACAGCGTCCTTAGCGACGATGCGGCCGGTGAGCAGGTGAGACGCAGGCATGGACGATAGCGTTTCAAAGTGCATCGAATCGATCTACGCCTCGATCCTCCATCCCGACCTTTTGCCCGAATGCTATGACAACATTGCCAATCTGCTCGGCGGCGTGGGGACCGTGCTTTTCCCGGTGGAGAACAACGCGCTTTTTGCTCCTTATGTTTCGGGCAATCTGGTCGCCTCCAACGTCGAATACAGGGAGAAATGGTGGTGGCGTGATCCCGGCGTCGAGGCGGCGCGGCGAATGGAAATGCCGCTGGGCATCTATGCGACGGAAGACATCGTCGATGCGGAGACCATGCGCACCCATCCCTTGTACACGGATTTCTCCCCGCGCTACGGCTTTCGCTACTTCCTGTCGATGACCATCGCCCCTTTACCGGGCGTCTATCTCATCCTCTCGGTGCAGCGCAAACTCGACGCCGGCCTGGTGTCGGATGAGGAACGGCGCACCGCCGCGATCCTGCGCGACCATCTTGTGCGCTCCATGTTCCTGCGCTATCAGGTGGAGCATCTGAACCAGATGGCAACCGCCATTTTCGACAAGCTCCAGCAATCCGCCAACGGCATGGCCCTCATTAATGCCGACGGGCATGTCGTCTATACCAATGAGGCAATGAAGCGACTGGAGGCATCGGGCCTGCGCGTCACGGAAAGGCGGATCGCGCTTGACATGCCGGCCAGCCAGAAGGTGCTCGATACGCTTCTGGCCGCATGCCGGAGCAACGAGACATCGCCGAGGCAACGCGTGGCAACGCTCGCCGCGCGCGGAGCCTTGCCGCTGATCGCGCGCTGTTCTGCCTTTTCCCTGCCTGCGCCAGTCGAAAAAAGCCTGCTGAACGACCTGCGTGACTTCGTCATCCTGACAGTCGTGGATCCCAATATCGACGCGGAGGCCCCTCCTCTGGAGGAATTGCAGGCTCTCGGCCTGACGGCCCGCCAGGCATTGCTGGCCTCCCTGGTCGGCACCGGAAGCAAGCCTCGGGATATCGCCGAAAGACTCGACATATCGAAGGAAACAGTGCGAACCCATCTGAAGGCGATCTTCGAAAAGCTGGGCGTCGAAAGCCAGAACCAGCTTTCCGTGCTTCTGTCGAAGCTTCGCTGAGAGCGCGGCCAGGCCCGATCGCTCCGGCACGAGAGGACGCATTGCGACGGGTCGCAAAAAGCTCAGAGACCGCCGGCCTGACCTGTCAGCGCAAAATAGACATAGGCGGCGATGAAAAAGGCGATGATCGCCACCACCACCAGCAGGCGCTTCGCCCAGGGCGGGGTCTGCCGCGGCGGCTGCGGTTTCGGGCGGGGCTGGAACTTGATGACATTGTCGGACATGGCCATTGCATAGCCGCCCGGGCCGCATTTGCCAAACGAAGATTATGCCGAGGCTTTCCGAAATCTTGATGGCGGCATGCAACCCGGCGCCACGCAGACGTCGGGGCAAGTTCGGAGCGGCATCAGGAGCGCAGGACGGCGTGCCCGATATCGATCAGCATCTCTTCCTCGGCAATGCCGCGCTGGAAAGAGCGGATCAAGGTGCCGGCGCAACGCGCGGCGACCATGCTGCTGGTCGGCTCGTTGCAATCGGCGCAGACCTGCTCGAAAATGCGGGCCACAATGGCAAGATCATCCGGGTTCAGGGCGGGCATGACGCGATGAATCGGTGTGTAGGACATGGAGTACCCATCCCTCTGTCCGGCAGCGACGCTGCGTGAAACGAATCATTTGCTAAGATTGACTGCGCACCACGGCAACAATGCGCATGACGGCAAATCTATCGCAAGCCTGTTTCATCATGATGACGACAGGCTGCTACACGATGCCGCGCTCGCAGCGTTCCTTTTCGGTGAGAATCGCAAGGTCGAGAATTTTCTGCAGATTGGCGGCGTGGCGGAAGGCGGGATCGGGCTGGATGCCGGTGCGCACCGCCTCGGCAAATCGCATGTAGTTTGTCGGCACAGTGCCGGCATCGAGCGTGCGCCAGGTGGCGGTTTCCGCATCGACGCCAAGGCAGCCACGCAGCGACGAGCCTTCCGTGCTGTGGCCGATCTCCAGGCCGCCCTTCTCGCCATAGATGCGCAGGCGCAATTCGTTGAGGTGGCCGGTCGCCCAGCGGCTGGCATGGACGACGCCGAGCGCGCCGTTGGAAAAATCCACCGACATGGTGAAACTGTCATTGGCGTCGAGCTTGTAATCGCCGATCGAGCCCCCGACAACCTTGTCGAAGGTCTTCAGCCGCGCAAAGACATGCTCGATCTCGGTCGCAGCGCCATAGGAGGCGAAATCGAGGATATGGATGCCGATATCGCCGAGCACGCCATTCGAGCCATGGCCGGTGGAGAGCCGCCACAGCCATTGCGATTCCGTGCGCCAGTCGCCCCAGGCCCGCGACACCAGCCAGCTCTGCAGGTAGGAGGCCTCGACATGCTTGACGCCGCCGATCTCGCCGGAGAGCACGATTTCGCGCGCCTTTTGCAGCGGCGCGACGTTGCGATAGGTGAGATTGACCATGTTGACGACGCCGGCCGCCTCCGCGGCCAGCGTCATCTCCATCGCCTTTTCATAGGTTTCGGCCAGCGGCTTCTCGCACATCACATGCTTGCCGGCGGCAATCAGCGCCAGCGTCGTGGGATGGTGGATGCGGTCAGGCGTGACATTGGTGGCGGAATCGAAGCCACCCCAGGCAATCGCCTCGTCGAGCGAGGTGAAGCGATGCTCGATGCCATGCAGATCGGCAAAGGCATTGACGCGGGCGGCATCGACATCGACGGCGGCGACCACCTCGACGCCCTCGATTGCCTGAAAATTCTGGGCATGGTTATTCGCCATGCCGCCGGTTCCAAGAATGACCAGACGCATGGAAGCTCCCTCAGCGGTAACCGGCTTCGCCGGCCTGATGCAGTTTCGGCCCGCGCTCCTCGATAGGTTCCAGCGCCTTGTCCACCGGAACATTGGGCGCGTCATGGATCGATGTCAGGTCGCCCTGCGGGTTGTAGGCCCACTTGACCGCATTCACCAGCACCTTGCGGACATTGGCGTCATGATAGGTCGGATAGGTTTCATGGCCGGGGCGGAAATAGAAGATATTGCCCGCGCCGCGCCGCCAGGTCAGGCCGGAGCGGAACACCTCGCCACCCTGGAACCACGAGATGAACACGGTTTCCAAAGGCTCGGGCACGGAGAACTGCTCGCCATACATTTCCTCATATTCGACCACGAAACTCTCATCGAGCCCGGCGGCGATGGGATGGCGCGGATTGATGACCCAGAGACGTTCGCGCTCGCCGGCCTCACGCCATTTCAGCGCGCAAGGCGTGCCCATCAGCCGCTTGAAGATCTTCGAGAAATGGCCGGAATGCAGCACGATGAGGCCCATGCCTTCCCAGACTCGGCGGGCGATACGCTCGACCACTTCGTCGGAAACCGCGCCGTGGTCCTTGTGGCCCCACCAGGTCAACACATCGGTCTGCGCAAGGCGTTCTTCGCTGAGGCCGTGTTCCGGCTCCTGCAAGGTCGCGGTCGTCGCCTCGATGGCCGGATCGGCATTCAGCGCCTCGGCGATGGTGACATGCATTCCCTTGGGATAGATGCCGGCGACGATCTCGTTCGTCTGTTCGTGGATGTTTTCACCCCAGACTACGGTGCGTATGGCCATGACGACAGGCCCTCCTCTGTGACATTTGCGATGCGGCAAAAAATTACGTCAGGGCCAAAGGCATGAGGCGCCGAGTTTGTTCCCGCCGTCGATGGATCAAACCTATCGAATACCGGCGTATTGCCGTCTGGCAAGAGGGATTAAGGGTTGTAAGGCACTGTCAATGTGAAATGCTGTTGGAAAACAGATTGACCACGAGAACGCCGGCAACGATCAGCCCGAGACCGATGATCGCCGCGAGATCCAGCGTCTGGCGAAAGAAGACATAACCGACCGTCGAGATCAGCACGATGCCGAGCCCGCTCCAGATCGCATAGGTCAATCCGACCGGGATCGTGCGCAGCACATGCGACAGGCAATAGAAGGAGGCGACGTAGCAGACGATCATCGCCGCCGTCGGCCAAGGCTTGGTGAACTGCTGCGACATCTGCAGCGCCGACGTGCCCGCGACTTCGAGACCGATGGCGGTAAACAGGATGGCATACAACATCATCGGGCTCATCGGCCGTTCCTCATACTTTAAACAGGCAGGTTCAGGAGAGCGTCAGCGCGATCAGCCGGTCGACCAGCGCCTTGCGCGTCTCAGGGTCGATGGTCTGGCAATCGGTGATATCGGTCAGCCACAGGCCATCGGCGGCGAGGCGCACGGTGAGCGCGGTGACGGAGGAATCCGTACCGACATAATCGGCATTGCGCTGATCCACCCAGGCCCGCCAGCGTTCGCGCAGATGCGGCTCGTTCAGCATCGCCATGGTCAGGCCAACCCATTGCCGGTTTTCATCCGGGTTGTCGCGCAGATTGGCGACGACGCGTAGATAGGCGCGGGAAAAACGCCCCTGCGCCACCGGATCGGCACGCATCTCGTCGGCCAGAGCCCGGTCGAACTCTTCGATCAGATGATCGAACAGGCCGTCCAGCAGCGGCATCTTGCCGGGAAAATGATGCAGCAAGCCGCCCTTGCTGACGCCGGCCGCCTGGGCCACGGCATCCAGCGTCACGGCGCCGACCCCCTGCTCGGAGGCGATGCGCGCGGCGACATCGACGAGCTGGCGGCGGACGCGCTCGGGCTGCTTCTTGCGACGGTGCGATTCTGACATGCGCAATAAAGATACCGTCCAGACGGTTTTGTCAATATGGCGCGATAAGCGAGGCACGCTCGCCCAAAGGTCGCACCCCGCGCTTTTCCATTGAACGACGACGGAGAAGGCGGCATGTAGAGCCGCATAAGACAGGATGAAGCGGACAGAGTGATGACAGAGGCGATCACGCTTTACGAGGCGATCGGCGGCGATGCGACGGTGCGCGCGCTCACCGACCGCTTCTACGACCTGATGGACACGCTGCCGGAAGCCGCGCGTTGCCGCGCCATCCATCCGCCCGACCTCTCCGGCTCGCGCCAGAAACTGTACGACTATCTCACCGGCTATCTCGGCGGCCCACCCATCTATGTCGAAAAGCATGGGCATCCCATGCTGCGCCGCCGGCATTTCATGGCCGAGATCGGTCCCGCCGAGCGCGACGAATGGCTGCTCTGTTTCCGTCAGGCGATGGCCGAAACCATTGCCAACGAAAAACTGCGCGACATTATCTGGGCGCCGGTCGAAAGACTGGCCCTCCACATGCAGAACAAGGAATGACCATGCTGTCCAATGCCTCGCCCTCCCCCAGCCTGCTGCTTGCCGGATTGCTCGGCATTGTCGGCGTTGCGCTCGCTGCCGCAGCCTCGCATCTGGGCGATGGTCACCTGCTCGGCAATGCGGCGCAGATGTGCCTCGTGCATGCGCCGGCGCTGATCGCCATCCATGCCGCCGGCGAGCGGCTTCGCACCGGCAATGCCGCAGGCCTGCTGCTGGGTCTGGGAACGGTGTTGTTTGCGGGCGATCTGGTCTATCGCCACTCGACCGGCAGCGGTTTGTTTCCGATGGCAGCGCCCACTGGCGGCATCGCCATGATGGCCGGCTGGCTGGCGGTCGGCATCGGGGCCTTGCTCAGACCCCGGACTCTGTGAGGCATTTCCAGAAAAGGTGTGGCGCAGTCTTCCGCCCGGAACTGCGCCGGACAAAATAAATCAGATGCCTTCCACAGCATTGAAGCCTTCGAAGACCGGCGGCCCGAGATAGATGGCCTTATGGTCGCCGGCATTGCGATGGGCGGCGCGAAAGTTTTCCGATTTGGTCCAGTCGGAGAAATGCTGTTCGCTGTCCCAGATGGTGTGCGAGGCGTAAAGCGTATAGCCGTCTTCGGCAAAACTCTTGCCGCGCAGCATGTGGAACTGCACGAAACCCGGCATCTCCTTCAGCGTCGAGTTGCGATTGCGCCAGATGGCTTCGAAAGCCTCTTCCTGACCGGCCGCCACCTTGAAGCGGTTCATTGCCACGAACATGCCTTCGTCCTCCATCCTGGTCTCTATCGGCATCGGCCCGATCAGCGGGCCTGACGCTCATCCTGTTTGTCCACCACCGGCAGCGCGAAGGCAAGCACTTTGCCTTCCGGGTGCGACGGAACCTCGTCACCCGGACGCCGCGCCGCCCAGGCCGGGAATTTCACCACATTCGGATGATCCTCGCGCCATAGCGCCTCCCGCACCAAGGCATCGTAAAGCTCAGGAACCAGCCCGTCGCCGCGCCCCGCCACCAGCCGGTGCAGCCCCAGCAGTCCGAAACCGGTCAGTTTCGTCTCATCCATTGTTCGCTTCCCGCTCCTGTATCGTCAACAAAGCCCGCTCGAGGCTCGACTTGCTGCCGTTGCGCAAGGGAATGAAGGCCTTGCCGAACTTCTTGCAGCCGGTCTTCACCCGAAGACACGCATCGTGGCTGATGCAATCGATGGGGCAGAAGACGCAATCGACCGAGGGAAGCACGGTATCGATGCGCGACACCGCTTCGCGAAGCCCGCCATCATGATGGATGAGTTCGGCGCCATGACGGCTGGCGATGGCCCTGAGATGCGCGACCTGGCAGTCGCGTCCGCCGACATAAAGGAAGCTGCGTCCGTCGAGGCTGCTGATGCCGCTGCGCTTTTCCGTTGCCTCGCCCGCCGCCTCTGCCTGGCGATTGTTCTGCTTGCGCAATTTCTTGGCCATATGCTCTCCGTCCGCGATCTTTTCTGGTTTCATGCAACTCCGCCGGAGCTGCTCTACCGACTCTCGGCCGGACACGGGGGCACCATATTAAAGTTGATTATCAGAGTAAAGTATAAAGTGGAATTTAGAAGTCATATTTTAACATGCTGATTTTATATGAAAAAACCTGCGCCAAACGAGGCGCAGGTTGAAATTTCCATCCCACGATGCCACCGTTTTACGGTTACCGGCCGGTGACCTGAACCTCCTGGGTGAAGGTCCAGCTCGGCTTGCCCCATTCCGGCGGCAGCGGCGGAAAAGGTGCTGCGCGGCGCACGCCGTTGACAACGGCTTCATCCAGCTCGGACACGCCGGAACCACGCACGACCGAAACGCCGCCGAGCTGGCCCGAGGATACGATGGTCAGCCGCACGCGCACGCTCATCGAATTACGCTCACGGCGGAAGGCCGAGGGAACGCGCACCGAGCGGCGGATTTTCGACTGCACCTTGCCCGGGTAATTGGCAACGGCAGCACTGCCTGCGCCTGTCGAGCTGCGGCCGGCATTGCGCGAGCCGTCGCGATTGGCGTTGGCCGCTTCGGTGCCGTCCGCCGAGCCGCGCTTGCGATCTTCGGCTGCATCACCCTTCGAGCCGGCCTTTTTCGGCGTAGGCTTCTTCGGCTTCGGCTTTTCGACCGGCTTTTCGCGCGCCACCGGCTTTTTCGGCTCGGGCTTCTTGACGACGGGCTGTTCGATCGGCTTTTCCGGCTCCGCGTGCTGGACTTCCGTCGGTTCGACCGGGGCGACGGCCATCGGCGTTACCGCCTCGACGGGCTCGACCGGTTCGGTCGGCGCCATGACCGGAGCCGCCTGCGCCACGATCGGCTCGGCCGGAACGATCGACGTCAGAACATCCGGCTCGTTGGAAACCATCGGCTCCTGCGGCTCGACCGGCGGGGTCTCCGGCTGAACCTCGGTCGGCGCAACGGCCTGCGCGGCCTGCACCGGCTGCGTCACTTCCGGTTCCGGCTCGGCCGGCGTCAGTTCCTCCGGCTTCACCTCTTCGGATTCGACAATCTCGGGATCGCCGGCGGCAAGCTGGTCGAATTCGTTTTCGCCGAGCATGGTCACGGAAACGACGGAGCCCGCCTCTTCCACCGGCTCCTCCGGAACCGCCACCATGGTGACGGCCAGCAGCGAAAACACGGCCGCATGCGCAATGCAGGACATCAGGCCGGCGGCGATGCTGCGCGCGGCCCGTTTCGGCTTGGCCGTCGTTTCCCGTTCCACGCCGTTTTCGAGCGCCGGCATCGCCGTTTCTGCCGGCTGCGCCGGCTCGGCGGTCGTCGTATCGGGGTAGGAGCCGATCTGGGCGATACGGGCGTAGTGAAGCACCGTTTCCGCCGCCGGCTGGCGCGGCACGCCTTCGAGATCGGACAGTTGATGGCCGGGCACCAGGCCTGGAATATTGTCGTTGACGCCGCGTCCGGTCGGCAGCGTGTGAACGGCAACCGCATCCGTCCGCATTTTTCTCGAATAGGCCATCATCGATCCTTTCACGCTGCGGCTCGCCTGCCGCCTTCAACCCGCCGGGAAAAAACCCGGCGACGTCAGCCTTCGAACGGCACCGCGATCTGAGAGCGCGTGGTCAGGCTCTTCATGCATTCGCCGGCGGCCGGGCCTTCGCAGACCGGCGTGTCGTTGACGATGATGCGGCTGACGCTTTCGCATTTGACGTTCGGCATATCGAACTGGCGCACGCGCTTCTTGCCGACCGGCAGGTCGCGGAAATCGAGAACGGTGATGCGGTCGACCACGTTCTTTTCGTTGAAGAAGGCGAGTTCGAAGGAAATCTTGCCGATCGCGGTCGCCATGTCGTTCTTGGCGACGAAGGTGATCATGCAACCCTTCTGCGACGGTGCGAGCGCGTTGAGTTCGACTTCCAGCCCGGCCTTGGCCTCCTGGGCCTGAGCGCCCATCGCCGGCCCGATCGCCAGCGCAATCGCGGCGGCCTGCATCGCAAACGTCTTCATATGTCCCTCTAAACGCAATGACGATCGTTACCTGACCGTCTCGTCAGGCCACGACCGGAAAGTTGATAATTGAACTCCTGTATTGCCACCTTAAAAAACATGATTTATGAAATCAAGATAATTTCACCCTGACGCGTCCATAACCGGCCGCGCGCCGGAGATACCCACAGCGTTATGATTGCCGATTCCGCCGATGCCCCGCAGGGGCCAGCTGCCCAAGCCGCCCTTCCCCGCGAAATGCGGGTCATCGAAGCCGCAGACCTTTTCCGGGGCGGCAAGGAAATCGCCATCCTGCACGAGGGCTCCATCTACCGGATGAAGATCACCCGCCAGGGCAAGCTCATTCTCAACAAATAGGTTTTGACCATGACTGCAAAGACGACCCCTACCCCCGCCGAAATCCGCGCTTACCGCGCCGAAAACGCCAAGCTGCGCGAGCGCGACATCGCCGCCAATCTCGGCATTTCGGAAGCGGCGCTGGTGGCTGCGGAAGTCGGGCTGACCGCTACGCGCATCGACGCCCATCCCAACCGTCTGCTGGAGCGCGTCAAGGAACTGGGCGAGGTCATGGCGCTGACCCGCAACGAAAGCGCCGTGCATGAGAAGATCGGCGAGTTCGAAACCATCAAGATTGCCGACCACGTTTCGCTGACGCTCGGCGAAAACATGGACATGCGCATCTTCAACAATGTCTGGGCGCATGGCTTCGCCGTTACCAAAAAGGATGGCGACACCGAGCGCCTGAGCCTGCAGTATTTCGACAAGGCCGGCGATGCCGTCTTCAAGCTGCATTTGCGCCCGGCCTCCAATGTCGATGCCTATCGCGCCATCGTCGCCGACCTGTGTCTCGAAAACCAGTCGCAGGATTTTGCCGCCGAAACCCTCGTCAACAACGAGGAGGACGATCCGTCCGTGACGCAGGAAAGCCTGCGCGACGAATGGAGCAGGATGACCGACACGCACCAGTTCTTTGGCATGCTGAAGAAGCTGAAGATCGCGCGCGCCCGCGCCATCCGCATCGTCGGCGAGGATTATGCCTGGAAGCTGGCCGACGGCGCCGTTGCCGACATGCTGCGCGCCGCCGCCGAAAACGGCGCATCCATCATGTGCTTTGTCGCAAATCGCGGCATGGTGCAGATCCATGGCGGCCCGATTTCCAACGTCCAGCCGATGGGTCCGTGGATCAACATCATGGATCCGAGCTTCCACCTGCATCTGCGCCAGGATCACATCGCCGAGGCATGGGCCGTGCGCAAGCCGACCGCCGATGGGACGGTGACTTCCTTCGAGGCCTTCAACGCCAAGGGTGAGATGATCATCCAGTTCTTCGGCAAGCGCAAGGAAGGCAATGTCGAGAGCGCCGAATGGCGCGCGATCGTCGAGGCGCTGCCGCGCGCGCAAACCAGCGTCGCGGCATGAGGCGGACCAGCCTGATGCGTGCATCCCTTTCCATCCTCTGCCGTCCCGGCGCTGCTGTCTTTGCAGCAGCGTTGGCGCTGTTGCCGCTGGCTGCCCATGCCGAAGACGCAAAGCCGGTCGATACCTCGCGCATCGTCGCCATCGGCGGCGCGGTGACCGAGATCGTCTATGCGCTCGGCGAGGAAAAGCGGCTGATCGCCCGCGATTCCACCAGCCTCTATCCGGAGCAGGCCACAAAACTTCCCGATGTCGGCTATATGCGCCAGTTGTCGCCCGAGGGCGTGCTGGCGACCAACCCGACCGCCATTCTCGCCATCGAAGGCTCCGGCCCCCCGGATGCGCTGGCGGTGCTGAAAAGCGCCAGCGTCCCCGTCGCCATGGTGCCGGATAAATTTACCCGCGACGGCATCCTTGAGAAGATCGACGCCGTCGGCGCGGTCCTTCACGTCGAGGACAAGGCCAAGGCCTTGCATGACAGCGTCGCCGCCGATCTCGACAAGGCGATCGCCACAGCCGAAGCGAGGCCGCAAGCCGAGCGCAAGCGCGTGCTGTTCATCCTCAGCATGCAGAACGGCAAGGTCATGGCCTCCGGCACCGGCACGGCTGCCGATGGCATCATCCGCCTTTCCGGCCTGATCAACGCCGCCGGCGATTATCCCGGCTACAAGGCGATGACCGACGAGGCGATCGTCGAAGCCAAGCCTGACGTCATTCTGATGATGGATCGCGGCGGCAACCACGACGCCAGCGTTCAGGAGATCGTCGCGCATCCGGCGCTGGGCCTGACGCCGGCAGCCACCAATAAAGCGGTGATCCGCATGGACGGCTTGCATCTGCTCGGCTTCGGGCCGCGCACCGCAAGCGCCGTCCGCGACCTGATTGCCCGCGTCTACGGAGGATAAAAGCCATGGCCTACCAGCAGGCGGCGGATGGAGAGCGCGGGCTCATGCGGTTTTTCGAGCGCGCCCTCGGCGAGTATCGCGACGGCGACCGCACGCGCATCGCCCATCTCGTCATCGTCGCCCTGCTGGCGGCGGCTATCCTTTCCATCCTGATGTCGATCACGACGGGCGCATCCGACGCCTCCGTGATCGACGTTCTGCATGCGATGTTCGACCGGAACGCCGCAGAGGGCGCGATGAGCGCCCGCGATCACATCATCGTTTTCGACATCCGCCTGCCCCGCGCCCTGCTCGGCTTCCTGATCGGGGCAGCACTCGCCGTCTCAGGCGCGGTCATGCAGGGGCTGTTTCGCAATCCGCTGGCCGATCCCGGCCTGATCGGCGTCTCCTCCGGCGCCAGCCTGGGTGCCGTTACGATCATCGTGCTCGGCAGCAGCATGGTTGCCCCCGTCGTTACGATGTTCGGCAGCTTCGCGCTGCCGCTCGCCGCCTTTGCCGGCGGGCTGGTCTCGACCGTCATTCTCTACCGTGTCGCAACGCAAGGCGGCCAGACCTCGGTCGCCACCATGCTGCTGGCCGGTATCGCGCTCGGCGCGCTTGCCATGGCGCTGACCGGCATCCTGATCTTCATGGCCGACGATAAGCAGTTGCGCGACCTGACCTTCTGGAGCATGGGGTCGCTGGCCGGCGCAACCTGGGCCAAGATCGCCACCGCAGGCCCGATCATGGCCGCGTCGCTGCTGCTGATGCCTTTCCTTGCCCGTGGGCTCAACGCCATGGCGCTGGGCGAAGCCGCCGCCTTCCACATGGGCGTGCCGGTGCAACGGCTGAAGAATGTCGCCATCCTCGGCGTCGCCGCCGCAACCGGTGCGGCAGTTGCCGTCAGCGGCGGCATCGGTTTCGTCGGCATCGTCGTGCCGCATCTGCTGCGGCTCGTCATCGGCCCGGATCATCGCACGCTTCTGCCAGCCTCCGCCCTGCTCGGCGGCACGCTGCTGATCGGCGCCGACATGCTCGCCCGCACCATCGTCGCGCCCGCCGAATTGCCGATCGGCATCATTACGGCAGCGGTCGGCGGTCCCTTCTTCCTGTGGATCCTGCTGCGCAATCGCGCGCGGCTGGGAATGTAAGCCTCATGATCGACGTTTCAGACCTGACCGTCACGCTTGGCGGGCGACGCACCCTGCATGGCCTGTCTTTGCAGGCCCGCCCCGGCGAACTGACGGCCATCGCCGGGCCGAACGGCTCCGGCAAGAGCACGACGCTGAAGGCGATCACCGGCGAGATTTCTTATGGCGGTGCAGTACGCATCAATGGCGCCGATATCCGCAGCCTGCCCGGCTGGAAACTGGCGGGCTTGCGCGGCGTGCTGCCGCAGGCCAGCACGATGTCCTTCCCCTTCACCGTCCGCGAAGTCGTCGGCCTCGGGCTGACAGCCGGCGGCGCGCGACCGAACGCCGAGGCCGGGCGGCAGATCGCCCAGGCGCTGGCCTCCGTCGATCTCGCCGGTTTCGAAGGACGTTATTACCAGGAACTGTCGGGCGGCGAGCAACAGCGCGTGCAGCTTGCCCGCGTGCTCTGCCAGATTCCGCACGCCGTTCGCGATGGCGAACCCTGCTGGCTGCTGCTCGACGAGCCGGTCTCCAGCCTCGACATCAGCCACCAGCTGACGATCATGGAACTGGCGAAAACCTTCTGCCGCCAGGGCGGCGGCGTCATCGCCGTGATGCACGATCTCAACCTCACGGCCCACTTCGCCGACCGATTGATCCTGTTGAAAAAGGGCGAGGTCGCCGCTGCCGGAACGCCCGGCGAGGTGATCGACACGGATGTGCTCCAGCACGTCTTCGGCTGCGCGCTGAAGGTCAATCAGACACCCGCCAATCGCACGCCTTTCGTGCTGCCGCAAAGTGCTGTCGCCTGAGGAAAACAAGAGGAAATTCCGCGGAACTTTCGGGCCTGTCGGGCGTTTATCCCGCGCATCAACTTGCCGGCCGGCGCTGAAAAGCCTGTCGCCGGCGCTCGAATTCCCCGCCCCTTTCGTGGCCTAGCTCAGGAGCGCACCCATGGCACCGTCCATCCTTCAATCCGTTCGCGGCAGCAAGAAATCCAGCACGCTGGATTCGATCGAGGAGACGCTGGAAGATCAGGTCGATGCGCTGAAGGCAGAGCTTGCGACACTGACCAAGGCGATGCGCGATCAGGGCCGCGACCAGAGCCGGCGCGCCCGCAAACAGGCCGAAGCCGGTCTCGACGACCTCATCCGCTCCGGCGAGGATGTCATCTCGGAACTGCGCGATTTCTACGGCCGTCGCGAAGCGCAGGTGCGCAGCACGGTTCGCGAGCATCCGCTGGCGACCATCGGCGCCGCCGCCGCATTCGGCCTGTTCGTCGCCCTGCTCGCCCGGCGCTGACGTCCATGAAGCTATTGCTCGGCCTTCTCGGCCAGATCGCGGCGTTGAACGTCGCGAAAACCGTTGCGCGCGCCAAGCGCAACGGCATCATGATCGGCATTGCCGTTCTTCTGTTTCTCACCGCTTACATATTCGGCCTGATCGCGCTGGCGCTGCGGCTGTCGCGGCATCACCCGCCGGAAGTCGCCGCGCTGTTTGTGGCGGGCGGCGTTTTGCTGCTCGGGCTGATCATTCTGGTGGCCATGGCGATCTGGAACAGGATCGAGGATCGGCGCGCCCGTCGCCGACGCATCGACATGCAGTCCAACATCGCCTTCGGGCTCAGCGTCCTTCAGTCGCAGCCGATGCTGATGGCCGCCCTTGCCGCCGGCTTTGCCGCCTCGCTCTTCGGCAAGAAGAAAGACGCAGACGAGTAAGCGACAGGAAAGCAATTGGACAGAAGGCCGTTCCGGGACACCGGAACGGCCTTCTGTTTTTGGGATGTGCTATCCTTGATCACGCCTGCCTATTCCAAAAGCGCAAACGCAAGCATCGGCCGCCCACAGTTCAGCAGGCGGCCGTCAGGATAGAGCTTGCTTTTGTAGGAAGAAGCCGTTCGCTTAGAAGGCGAAGGCCTTGGAGGTCAGAGGGGCGGAGGTCGCATCGGGGCCGTAATCGCCTTCACCGGTGACCTGAAGCATTTCCTGCAGGCGAAGACGCGCACGATTGACGCGGCTCTTGATCGTACCGACGGCGCAGCCGCAGATTTCGGCAGCTTCCTCATAGGAAAAGCCCGAGGCGCCGACGAGAATGATGGCTTCGCGCTGATCGGGGGGAAGCTTTTCGAGCGCGCGGCGGAAATCCTGCAAATCCATCGATCCATATTGCGAAGGATGGGTCGCCATGGATTCCGTGAAGACGCCGTCGCTGTCCTGGATCTCGCGGCCATGCTTACGCATCTGGCTGAACAGCTCGTTGCGCAGGATCGTGAACAGCCAGGCCTTCATATTCGTGCCCATCTGGTAATGATCCTGCTTCGCCCAGGCCTTCATGATCGTATCCTGGACGAGATCGTCCGCGCGGTCGTGACGGCCGATCAGAGAAATTGCGAAAGCTCGAAGGCTCGGAAGGGCCGCCAGCATCTCGCGCTTGAAGCTCGGTTGCGTGTTGTCCATGAACCCCTCACTCATTACCGGTCTGGACGGCAGCCATACGCTCGACATGGTCGAGCTTTTCGAGCAGGTCGAGGAAGCGGTCCGGAATGACCTCTTCCTGCACCGCTGCATAGAGCGAACGCAGGCGAATGCCGATCTGGTTGTTCGGATCCAGGATGTCTGCAACGCGCCCGCCCGCCGTATGCGCCTCCTGTTCCTCTGTCTTGCTGTTCATCATCAAAGTTTCGCTCTTGTCCGTTGCGCCATGAATATTACCCGTTACAGTCCAAGGCCACGAAAGCGGCGCTGGATAAAAACCCACCGCCGCGCCAGGCACCGCCCCAAAATCCGTCAGAGATCACATGTCATCTGCGCGCGATCATGAACTGCAAGTCAGGGGGATAATCCCCGCGCGGCAAAAAAGTTCCAGCAGTGGCGGAACTTTTTTGCCGAGCTTGCGTTTTTGGCTCATCAGTACCCGCGTCCGGGGTAAATTTACGGGAGCATATCAATGACTTTGTCTACACGAATCGCGCCGCACATTCCTTATCTGCGGCGCTATTCACGGGCGCTGACCGGCAGCCAGACCTCGGGCGACGCCTATGTCGCCGCTGTCCTCGAAGCGATCATCGCCGACATCAGCATCTTCCCGCAGAGCTCCGACGATCGCGTCGCCTTGTACAAACTCTACACCGATCTTTTTGGTTCCACCGTCGTCTCCATCCCTGAGCCGGTATCGCCTTACGCCTGGGAACAGCGCGCCTCGGTCAATCTCGCAAAGGTTTCTCCTCTGGCACGGCAGGCCTTCCTGCTCGCTTCCGTCGAGAATTTCCGCATCGACGAGATCGCCGAAATCGTCAGCGAGTCGGAAAAGGACGTCTTCGGCCTGCTCGACGAGGCGTCGCAGGAAATCTCCCGCCAGGTGGCGACCGACATCATGATCATCGAAGACGAGCCGCTGATAGCCATGGATATCGAGCAGATGGTCGAAAGCCTCGGCCATCGCGTCACCGGCATTGCGCGCACCCACGCCGAAGCGGTCAAGCTTTATGACAGCACCCAGCCGCGCATGGTTCTGGCGGATATCCAGCTCGCCGATGGCAGTTCCGGTATCGATGCGGTCAACGACATCCTCAAGAACAGCTCGATCCCGGTGATCTTCATCACCGCCTTCCCAGAGCGGCTTTTGACCGGCGAACGCCCCGAACCGACCTTCCTCGTCACCAAGCCGTTCAACCCTGATATGGTCAAGGCGCTGATCAGCCAGGCCCTTTTCTTTAACGAAACCACAAAGGCAGCGGCGTAATATCTTTTTCGCCGAACCGGGGAACCGGCAGCGCCGACCGCCGTTTACGACGGTAGGCGTCGACCCGACTTTGGCGGGTCAGGTCCGTGTCTCCGGTTGCAGGGTATGTTTGACACCCGCCCGCTGATGCGGCACGGGCGGGGTCAAAGAAAGGCTGTTATGTGAGTAGTCATTCAATTTCGGGGCCGGAATTCAGTGCCGTATCGAAGACGCTCGTCCTGGAAAGAGCGCTTTCGGGCGCGGGCATTGGCGTGATCCAGCAGGACGATGCGCTCGCCATCCGCTACGTCGAAAATCTCCCTGCGCATTTTTCCGCCTCGTCCGAAACGCTTGGCCGCGATGACGCCGCGCTGTTCGGCGAAATCGATGGTGCGCGCCTTGTCGCCATCAAGCGGCAGGTGCTTCGCAACGGCGAGCCGGCGGTTACCGAAATCGAAACAAGCACGCCGGACGGCGTCCGTATCTATGAACTGAAGATCGAACGCACCGCGCAGGATGACCGCATCGGCCTGCTGTCGATCGTCTCCGACGTGACCGATACGCGCCATCGCGAGCGCGTGCTGAAATCCCTGCTGCGCGAACTGTCGCATCGCTCCAAAAACCTGCTCGCGATCATCCAGGGCATCGCCATGCAGACCGCGCGCAATACGATCTCCCTCGATTTCTTCCTGAAGAAATTTCGCGGGCGCTTGCAGTCGCTGTCGCATTCGCAGGACCTGATCACCGATTCGAGCTGGCGCGGCGCCTATCTGTTCGAACTCGCCGAAAAGCAGTTCGCCCCCTATTGGCCCGATCGCGCCTCCCCTTTGAAAGTTCAGGGCGTCAATGCGCATCTGAGCCCGAACGCCGCCGTGCATATCGGCCTTGCCCTGCATGAACTGATCGTCAATTCCGCCGCGCATGGCGCCATCGCCTCGGGCGCTTCGAGCATTTCGCTCGAATGTCGCGAAGTCGAAACCGATGGCCGGGCGGCAATCCTGATCGTCTGGAGCGAGCTGCTGGGTTTCGGTCGCAACGGCAGCGAATTCGAGGAAAAGAGTTTTGGCCGCACCGTGCTGGAGCGCGTCGTTCCGACCTCCGTTGCCGGCTCGGCAAGCTTCCTGATGACGCCGCACAGCATCGAATATCGGCTGACCGTTCCCGAAGCGGAATTCGAGATTCTCTCCCGCCCCGCCTGACGCGACCGCCTTCGTCCAACGATCCCGAGCCGACTTGTTCATTGTCTGGAAAAAGTAAAGGCAGCCAGCGAATTTGGGTGCGCTGGCTGCCTTGACACTCACCGGGAGGGGAACCGTGAGTGAAGATCCGAAGGCCTTGGGGCGCGCATTGGGGTCGATGCGATAGGCCGTTCGGATACAATAAAAACGATATGGCGACGGAAAGGTTCCGGCCCGTTCCGTTCTTTTTTGATTTTTCTCCATCAGTGCGAAATTCGAAAATATGAGTTCTACAGTATAATTTTAAACCGGACGCTGGCGATGCTTGGACGGAAGCCCGTCGGATCGCTCCGACCCGCGCATAACGCGGAAAACCAAGTTTTTTCATCCGCATAGGATCGTTTTGCGCTGCGCGAAAACCCATTTCCTTTTAAAATTTTACCGTTTGATAAATAAATTTTCCTGAGTTACGCTTCCTCTCACTAGCCGTTTACTAAAAGAGGGAACTTCAATGGGACGACTGGACACTGGGATAAAGGCGGGCCGGCTGATGCCTGCCGAATACGACGCCAATTTTTCCGACCTTCACCCGCGCCTTGAGAACCATGAGGCGCTGGTCGCTTCCGACCGCTGCTACTTCTGCTACGATGCGCCGTGCATGACGGCCTGTCCGACCTCGATCGACATTCCGCTGTTCATCCGCCAGATCTCGACCGGCAATCCGATCGGCGCGGCCAACACCATCTTCGACCAGAACATTCTCGGCGGCATGTGTGCCCGCGTCTGTCCCACCGAAACGCTGTGCGAGCAGGCCTGCGTGCGCAACACGGCCGAGCATCGCCCCGTGGAGATCGGCCGGTTGCAGCGTTACGCAACCGACATCGCCATGGATCAGGGCAAGCAGTTCTATGCCCGCGCGGCATCGAGCGGCAAACGCATCGCCGTCGTCGGCGCAGGCCCGGCCGGCCTTGCCGCTGCCCATCGCCTGGCGGTGAACGGCCATGCGGTCGTTGTCTTCGACGCCCGCGAAAAGGCCGGCGGCCTCAACGAATATGGCATCGCCACCTATAAATCGACTGACAACTTCGCCCAGCGCGAGGTGGATTACGTGCTGTCGATCGGCGGCATCGAGGTCAAGCATGGCCAGAAGCTCGGCCGCGATTTCAGCCTTGGCGATCTCACCGGCGAATTCGACGCGGTCTTCCTCGGCATCGGCCTTGCCGGCGTCAATGCGCTGCGCACCGAAGGCGAGGAACTGGACGGCGTGGTCGATGCGGTCGATTTCATCGCCGGCCTGCGGCAATCGGGTGACAAGGCAGCGGTCGAGATTGGCCGCCGCGTCGTCGTCATCGGCGGCGGCATGACGGCGGTCGATGCCGCCGTCCAGGCAAAACTGCTCGGCGCGGAAGAAGTCACGATCTGCTACCGCCGCGGCAAGGAGCACATGAACGCATCCGGCTTCGAGCAGGATCTGGCCGCCTCCAAGGGCGTCATCATCCGCCATTGGCTGGCGCCCAAGAAGATTATCGCCCGCGACGGCCGCGTTGCCGGTATCGAGGTGGAATATACCGAGCTGTCCGAGGGCCGTCTGGTCGGCACCGGCGAGACCGGCGTGATCGCCACGGACCAGGTGTTCAAGGCGATCGGCCAGACCTTCGAGGCGTCGGGGCTCGGAAGCCTCGCCATGGAGGGCGGCCGCATCGTCGTCGATGCCGATGGCCGCACCTCGTTGCCTGGCGTCTGGGCCGGCGGCGACTGCGTTGTCGGCGGCGAAGACCTGACGGTCGCCGCTGTCGCCAACGGTCGCGATGCCGCTGAATCGATCAACCGTGCGCTGCTTGCCGGCGCGCAGCCGTCCGCAGCTGTCGCCTGAAGGGAACACGACCATGGCTGACATCAGGAACAATTTCGTAGGCATCAAATCCCCGAACCCCTTCTGGCTGGCGTCTGCCCCGCCGACCGACAAGGCGTACAATGTCGAGCGTGCCTTCAAGGCCGGCTGGGGCGGCGTCGTCTGGAAGACGCTGGGTTCGGAAGGGCCGCCGGTCGTCAACGTCAACGGCCCGCGCTACGGCGCGATCTGGGGCGCCGACCGCCGCCTGCTCGGCCTCAACAATATCGAACTGATCACCGACCGCGACCTGCAGACCAACCTGCGTGAAATGAAGCAGGTGAAGATGAACTGGCCGGACCGGGCGCTGATCGCTTCGATCATGGTGCCTTGCGTCGAGGAAGAGTGGAAGGCCATTCTGCCGCTCGTCGAAGAGACAGGCGCCGATGGCATCGAACTGAACTTCGGCTGTCCCCACGGCATGTCCGAGCGCGGCATGGGCGCTGCGGTCGGACAGGTGCCGGAATATATCGAAATGGTGGTGCGCTGGTGCAAGCAGTATAGCCGCATGCCGGTCATTACCAAGCTGACGCCGAATATCACCGACATCCGCAAGCCGGCGCGCGCCGCAAAGGCCGGCGGCACCGACGCCGTTTCGCTGATCAACACGATCAATTCGATCGTTTCGGTCGACCTCGATACGTTTGCTCCGGAGCCGACGGTCGGCGGCAAGGGCACCCATGGCGGTTATTGCGGCCCGGCGGTGAAGCCGATCGCGCTCAACATGGTTGCCGAGATCGCCCGCGATCCGGAGACCTACGGCCTGCCGATCTCCGGCATCGGCGGCGTCACCACCTGGCGCGATGCGGCTGAATTCCTGGCGCTCGGCGCCGGCAATGTGCAGGTCTGCACCGCCGCCATGACCTATGGCTTCAAGATCGTCGAGGAAATGATCACGGGCCTGTCCGACTGGATGGATGCAAAGGGTCATCGCACGCTCGACGATGTCAGCGGCCGCGCCGTGCCGAACGTCACCGACTGGCAGTATCTCAACCTCAACTACATCGCCAAGGCGCGCATCGACCAGGATGCCTGCATCAAGTGCGGTCGTTGTCACATCGCCTGCGAGGACACCTCGCACCAGGCGATCACCAACTTCGTCAATGGCGTGCGCCATTTCGAGGTCATGGAAGACGAGTGCGTCGGCTGCAATCTCTGCGTCAATGTCTGCCCGGTCGAAAACTGCATCTCGATGGTGGCGCTGGATGCCGGCGCCCTCGACCAGCGCACCGGCAAAAACGTCGATCCGAACTACGCCAACTGGACGACACACCCCAACAACCCGATGGCCCGCCAGGCCGCGGAATAACCGGCACTGCCGGCCGCCTATCCGGTGGTCGGCGGCTCCCTGCCGAAAACAGGGAGGAGCGATAAACACATCGTCTCCAAAACATGCGTTGCCGGATGGCGCGAACTCGCGGATAACAACAACAAGCAAAGTCAAAGAGCGTTTTCACAATTCTTTGAAGTGTGAAAACGCTCTTTCTTTTTGTTTTTCGCCAGTCCAGCCGCAAAACCGCTCCAGACATCTGCTGCTATTGCCCTGGAACCGCCGCCAACAGGGATGTCCGCTTGAAGGTCCTTTCCTCGCGCACACGCAAGCGCCTGCATCTCATAACGGGCCTTTGCCTCGGCCTGTTCCTGTTGACCCATTTTCTCAATCATGCGCTCGGGCTGATTTCCGTCGATGCGATGGAGCGGGCACGCGCCCTGTTCAATCTTCTCTGGCGCAGCGTGCCGGGCACGATCCTGCTCTACGGTTCGCTGCTCGCCCATTTCCTGTTGGCGCTGGAAAGCCTCTATCGCCGCCAGACGCTTCGCATGCCGATGCGCGAGGCGCTGAAAATCCTGTTCGGCCTCAGCTTTCCCTTTCTCGTCGTCAGCCATGTCATCAGCACGCGCGTCGAATGGATGCTGACCGGTTACGGCGACGGCTATTACGACGTCTTGCCGCGGCTCTGGGCGGACCCCTTCCTGGCGACGCGGCAATCCTTGGCGCTGCTGCTCGCCTGGTTCCACGGCTGCCTCGGCCTGTGGTTCTGGATGCGCAGCCGCGACTGGTATCCGCGCTACGCGCTGTTTCTCTATTCCTTCGCGCTGCTGGTGCCGCTGCTGGCGCTGCTCGGCTTCGCCGCCGGCGCCCGCTCGTTGCCGCCAGCGTCGGAAATGTGGTTCAAGCCGCCGCGCAGCGATGCCGAGACGCTGCATTTCATTCGCCTGAGCATTCTTTCGCTGCTCTGGGGCGGCATCGTCCTGACGCTGATCGCCCGCCTCGTCCCCGTGCGCGGCAAGGTGAAGGTCACCTATCCCGACCGCACCGTTTCCGTGCCGCGCGGCTATAGCGTACTGGAAGCCAGCCGCGCCGCCGGCATTCCGCATCTCTCGACCTGCGGCGGGCGCGGGCGCTGTTCCACCTGCCGCGTGCGGGTGATCGAGGGGCTGGAGGAGCAACCGCCGCCGGGCGAAGCGGAAAAGGCAACGCTCGCCCGTATTCGCGCGCCCGACAATGTCCGCCTTGCCTGCCAGTTGCGCATGACGCATGACCTGTCGATCGCGCCGGTGCTCGGCGCCGAAAACATCGGCGTCAAGCTGCAACCGAGCGAACAGGAGGCGGCCGGACGCGAGCGCCGCATTGCGGTGTTGTTCTGCGATCTTCGCGATTTCACCCTGATCGCCCAGCAGCGCCTGCCCTTCGATACGGTTTTTCTGCTGAACCGCTATTTCGAAACCGTCGGCGAGGCCGTGGAAGCCTCGGGCGGCGTCATCGACAAGTTCATCGGCGATGGCGCGCTCGCGCTGTTCGGATTGAAGAACGGCATCGAGGAGGCCAGCCTGCAGGCGCTGACGGCGGCGTCGCGCATCGCCCGCGGCATCGAGGTGCTCAATCGCAGCGTCACGACCGAGCTCGAAGCGCCGCTACGGATCGCCATGGGCATGCATGCCGGCACGGCGATCATCGGCCAGATCGGCTATGGCCGCGCCTCGTCGCTGACGGCGGTCGGCGATACGATCAATGCCGCAAGCCGTCTCGAAGGTTTTGCCAAGGAATACGAGGCGCAGCTTGCGGTCTCCGCCGACGTTCTGCGCTTCGCAGGACTGGGAAAAGCCGATTGCGAAATCCACGACATCTCCATCCGCGGCCGCGCCGGCACGCTGGAAACGCTGATCGTCCACGATATCGCCGAACTGGACGGCCTGCTGGCCGAGGCACAGGCGCAGCGCACGGCGGCGGCAACCGCTGAGGCGCGGAAAACCCCGCGCCCTATTCGTGGATTTCGAGCCCCTTGACGAACATGCCCTCGAGGAAGCGGGCCGCATCCTCGAAACGCCCCTCGCCGGCATGGTCCTGGCCGAGCACGGCGCGCACCTGAACGTCGAAGTCGGCATAGTGCTGCGTGGTCGACCAGATGGCGAAGATCAGATGGTAGGGATCGCACTTGGCGATCTTGCCGGTTTCGGCCCAGGCGCGAATCACCTGCGCCTTTTCGTCCACCAGACTTTTCAGCGGTCCCTTCAGCTCATCCTCGATATGCGGCGCCCCCTGCAGGACTTCATTGGCGAACAGCCGGCTTTCGCGGGGGAAATCCCGGGCCAGCTCCAGCTTGCGGCGAATGTAGCTGCGAATTTCGGACTGCGGATTGCCGTTGGCGTCGAAGGCGCGCAAAGGGTCGAGCCAGGTATCCAGCACCCGGTCGATCAAGGCCCGGTGCATGGCGTCCTTGGTGCGGAAATAATAGAGCAGATTGGGCTTCGACATACCCGCCACGTCGGCGATCTGGTCGATGGTCGCGCCACGAAAGCCGTGCTGGGAAAACACCTCCAGCGCCGCCTCGAGGATCTGCTCCTCTTTCTCCTCCTGGATACGGGTGCGCCGTTGCGTTCTCGCTGCTCTCGGGATAGCCATGGGCTGCTGTTTCCGTTTGAAATTCAACCTTTTCAGTCAGCTTTGCGCGAACGGAGGCATTGACGAAATAATGTGCAGCTGCCCGTCATTTTGTCGATGATTTTTGTCTTTTCCGTCTTGAGTGCCGCTGGAGAAGTTGTAATTTACCATTCGGTCAAATTATCGCCGAAAGGCGGATAAAGGCAATATGGATCGGGGTACGGGCGGCAGAAAAGATGCCGCCGGCATCGGCATCCGACAACGGCATAACAAAGGCCGGCGGCATGCCACAACTGGTGAGGATTGAAGACATGGTGGCAGCACCGGGCGAAAACCTGCGCGTTAACGGCGACCGTCTCTGGGATAGCCTGATGGACATGGCCAAGGTCGGTCCAGGCATCGCCGGCGGCAACAACCGCCAGACCCTGACGGATTTCGACAAGGAAGGTCGTTCCCTGTTCAAGTCCTGGTGCGACGCGGCGGGAATGACCATGGGCGTCGACAAGATGGGCACGATGTTCGCGACCCGTCCCGGCACCGATCCGGACGCTCTTCCCGTCTATATCGGCAGCCATCTCGACACCCAGCCGACCGGCGGCAAGTTCGACGGCGTGCTTGGCGTTCTCGCCGGCCTGGAAGTCGTGCGCAGCCTCAACGATCTCGGCATCGAAACCAAGCATCCGATCGTCGTCACCAACTGGACCAATGAGGAAGGCGCCCGCTTCGCCCCCGCCATGCTCGCCTCCGGCGTCTTTGCCGGCGTGCATTCGCTCGATTATGCCTATGAGCGCAAGGATCCGGACGGCAAGAGCTTCGGCGAGGAGCTGAAGCGCATCGGCTGGCTCGGCGACGAAGAGGTCGGCGCGCGCAGGATGCACGCCTATTTCGAATATCACATCGAGCAGGGCCCGATCCTCGAAGCCGAAAACAAGCAGATCGGCGTCGTCACCCATGGCCAGGGCCTGTGGTGGCTGGAATTTACGCTGACCGGTCGCGAAGCCCATACCGGTTCGACGCCGATGACCATGCGCGTCAATGCCGGCCTCGCCATGGGCCGCATCCTGGAATGCGTACAGACAGTGGCGATGGACAATCAGCCGGGTTGCGTCGGCGGCGTCGGACAGGTGTTCTTCTCGCCCAATTCCCGCAACGTTCTGCCGGGCAAGGTGGTCTTCACCGTCGACATCCGCTCGCCCGATCAGGCCAAGCTTGACGGCATGCGCGCCCGCATCGAAAAGGAAGCGGCCGACATCTGTGAAAAGCTCGGCGTCGGCTGTTCTGTCGAAGCGGTTGGCCATTTCGATCCCGTACCGTTCGATCCGAAGCTGGTCGCCTCGGTGCGCAAGGCCGCCGACGATCTCGGCTACAGCCACATGGACATTATCTCCGGCGCCGGCCACGACGCCTGCTGGACCGCCAAGGTCGCGCCGACCGTCATGATCTTCTGCCCCTGCGTCGGCGGCCTGTCGCACAACGAAGCCGAAGACATCTCCAAGGAATGGGCCTCGGCCGGCGCCGACGTCCTGCTGCGCGCCGTGTTGGAAACGGCGGAGATTTCAGGCTGACCATCACGATCCGCGCCACCTGAAATGACATGTGGCGCGGCACGACCGCTTTCTTCTTCCGTCAGGGAGAAGCGCGTTTCCAGAAGCGGGAAATGCGACAAAGCAAGCAATTGAGGGCAGGACCACGCTGCCGCATGACACGCGTTGATCTGCCCCGACCGCATAATTCGAAAAGGGAACAGCGGAATGAGCAAAGTCATCAAGGGCGGAACCATCGTCACCGCCGACCTGACCTACAAGGCGGATGTGAAGATCGAGGGCGAGCGTATCGTCGAGATCGGTCCGAACCTTTCCGGCGACGAGGTGCTGGATGCCACCGGCTGTTATGTCATGCCGGGCGGCATCGATCCGCATGTGCATCTGGAAATGCCCTTCATGGGCACCTATTCCGCCGATGATTTCGAAAGCGGCACGCGCGCCGGCCTTGCCGGTGGCACGACCATGGTGGTCGATTTCTGCCTTCCCGATCCCGGCCAGTCGCTGCTCGACGCGCTGAAGCGTTGGGACAACAAGTCGACCCGCGCCAATTGCGACTACTCCTTCCACATGTCGGTCACCTGGTGGGGTGAGCAGGTCTTCAACGACATGAAGACGGTGGTGCAGGACCACGGCATCAACACCTTCAAGCATTTCATGGCCTATAAGGGCGCGCTGATGGTCAACGACGACGAGATGTTCGCCTCGTTCCAGCGTTGCGCCGAACTCGGCGCCCTGCCGCTCGTCCATGCCGAAAACGGCGACGTCGTCGCCGCCATGCAGCAGAAGTTGATGGACGAAGGCAATAACGGCCCCGAGGGCCACGCCTATTCGCGGCCGCCATCCGTCGAAGGCGAGGCGACGAACCGCGCCATCATCATCGCCGACATGGCCGGCGTGCCGCTTTATGTCGTCCACACCTCCTGCGAACAGTCGCACGAAGCCATCCGCCGCGCCCGCCAGAGCGGCATGCGGGTCTATGGCGAGCCGCTGATCCAGCACCTGACGCTCGACGAAAGCGAATATTTCAACAAGGACTGGGACCATGCCGCGCGCCGCGTCATGAGCCCGCCCTTCCGCAACAAGCAGCATCAGGACAGCCTGTGGGCCGGCCTTGCCTCCGGCTCGCTGCAGGTGGTGGCGACCGACCATTGCGCCTTCACCACCGACCAGAAACGCTATGGCGTTGGCGATTTCCGCAAGATCCCCAACGGCACCGGCGGCCTCGAAGACCGCATGCCGATGCTCTGGACTTACGGCGTCGCCACCGGCCGCATCACCATGAACGAATTCGTGGCGGTGACCTCGACCAATATCGCCAAGATCCTCAACGTCTATCCGAAAAAAGGCGCGATCCTCGTTGGCGCCGATGCCGATATCGTCGTCTGGGATCCGAAGCGTTCCAAGACCATCTCGTCGAAATCGCAGCAATCGGCGATCGACTATAACGTCTTCGAGGGCAAGCAGGTCATCGGCCTGCCGCGCTTCACGCTGACGCGCGGCGCGGTCGCCATCGAGGAAAGCACGGTCAAGACGCAGGAAGGCCATGGCAAGTTCGTCAAGCGCGAGCCGTTCCAGGCGGTCAACAAGTCCCTGTCGACCTGGAAAGAACTGACGGCGCCTCGAAAAGTCGAGCGCACCGGCATCCCGGCCAGCGGGGTCTGATCGATGATGCGCCGCCATATTGCACTTGTTGTTCTGATGGCGGCGCCGGCCCTGGCGCACGCCGCCGGTACGCCGCTCGACGGCAACTACGGAAACAAGGACGGCTGCACTTACGCCCGCACCGGCGATTCTTCCGGCGCGGACGACTTTTTCCTGCTGACGAAAGAGGCGCTGACCACCTCCGTCGCCTCCTGCGAGATCAAGACGATCGGCAAGACCAGCGGCGACACCACCAACGTCACCTTCTCCTGCCAGGCGGAAGGCGAGGACAGCGGCGGCGATATCGCCGGCAAGGTCATCAGGACGGGCAAGGACGCCGTCAAGGTGACCATGGACGACGGCTCGTCCTACGGACCGTACAAGCGATGCAAATGAAGGAGGCAGCGCGACGATATCGGCTGGAGCGCGTCCGCTTTTCTTCGAAAGGCGAAACCGCTCCAGACCTCTGTCACCTCGCATTGCAGGATGAAGAACCGGTGTCCGCTTTAGTCTGCCCGGCTTTCCAGTTCCGGCAGCAGGATGACGCTTTCCTGCTCGCGCGGATCGGTGCGGGCGATGACGGCGCTGCAGAACTCCGTCGCCGACCGGTTGACCGGAAGATGCGGCATGCCGGCGGGAATGTAGAACATGTCGCCCGCCTTGGTGACGATGCGGTGCTCGAGGTTATGGCCGTAAAAGGTCTCGACCTCGCCGGAGAGAACGAAAACGGCGGTTTCATGGGCCTCATGCATATGCGCCTTGGCGCGGCCGCCGGGCGGCACGGTCAGCAGCATCATCGCAATGCCCGTCGCACCGCAGGATTCGGCGGAAATGCCTTCCAGATAGGAAAAGCCCTGCTTGCCGTCATACGGCACCGCCGGGCGGATCAGCTTGCATTCGGAATCGGGGGGCGACGACATCGACAATTCTCTCCTCCAGAGTGTGTCAGGGAAAAGTGGGAACCGGTTTCCCGGAAAGAAGAACGGCAATAAAAACATAAAGGGTCTGGCCGGTTCGCAATGAACCTGACAGACTCGCAAACAAACCCGCGCAGGCCTGGCCGCGTCACAAGAACCATATCGGGGAACCATGCCACTATCCAATGAAACCGTCGTGCGCGCCGAGAATCTGGGGCTCACCTTCCAGACCAATGACGGGCCCGTCACGGCGCTCACCGGCGTCTCGCTCGACATCCGCAAGGGCGATTTCGTCTCCTTCATCGGCCCCTCCGGCTGCGGCAAGACGACCTTCCTGCGCATCATCGCCGATCTCGAACAGCCGACATCCGGGCAGATTTCCGTCAACGGCCTGACGCCCGAACAGGCGCGCAAGGCGCGCGCCTATGGCTATGTCTTCCAGGCGGCCGCCCTCTATCCCTGGCGCACCATCGAAAAGAACATTGCTCTGCCGCTGGAAATCATGGGTTTTTCCGGGCCTGAGAAGAAAGAGCGCATCGAGCGGACGCTGGCGCTGGTCAACCTCACGGGCTTCGGCAAGAAATACCCCTGGCAATTGTCCGGCGGCATGCAGCAACGCGCCTCCATCGCGCGCGCGCTCGCCTTCGACGCCGACCTGTTGTTGATGGACGAACCCTTCGGCGCGCTGGACGAGATCGTCCGCGACCATCTGAATGAGCAATTGCTGAAGCTCTGGGCGGCGACCCAGAAGACCATCTGTTTCGTCACCCACTCGATCCCCGAGGCCGTTTATCTCTCGACCAAGATCGTCGTCATGTCGCCGCGCCCCGGCCGGGTGACGGATGTGATCGAATCCACCCTGCCGAGGGAGCGGCCGCTCGGGATCCGCGACACGCCGGAATTCCTGGAAATCGCCCATCGCGTTCGCGAAGGCCTGCATGCGGGGCATATCCATGAAGATTGAGCCCATTCACTGTCCCAAGCATGGAGGGAGCCAAGCATGAGCATGCCCTTCCTTCTCTGGCTTTCCGCCTCGATGGTCGCGTTCCTCTCGGCCGCGACCGCCTCGCGCACCTACATCGCCACCAGCAACATCCTTTTCCTCCTCCTGTCTCTCGGCCTCTATTGCGTCGGCAACCTGATGATGATCCGGCTGATGCGCGAGGGCGGGCTGGCGCTGGCGATCTCGATTTCCGCCGTGGTGCAATTGCTGCTGATCAACCTCATCGCCTTTACCTTCTTCGGCGAGCGGCTGTCGACGCCACAGATGCTCGGCGTGGCCACCGGCGTCATTTCGATGGCGCTGATGATGTTTCCCGGCGCAGGAAAGGTGTGAGCATGGCGACGTCAGGCTTTTTCCGCGATCGCGTCCTGCCAATCCTCACCGTCATCCTGGCGATCCTGATCGTCTGGCATGTCTTCGTCGTCATCCTCAACGCGCCCTTCGAATACGATCAGGCGGCGCGCGCCGGCACGCCCACGAGCTTCATGGAAGTGCTGCCGAAAACCTTCGCGCAGGAGCGCCCTGTCCTGCCCGCGCCGCACCAGATCGCCGTGGAACTGTGGGACACCACCATCGACAAGGCGATCACCTCCAAGCGCAGCCTCGTCTACCATGCCTGGATCACGCTTTCGGCGACGCTGCTCGGCTTTGCCATCGGCACGGTGCTCGGCATCGTGCTGGCGGTCGGCATCGTCCATAACCGCGCCATGGATCGCTCGCTGATGCCCTGGGTCATCGCCTCGCAGACGATCCCCATCCTCGCCATCGCGCCGATGATCATCGTCGTCCTGAACTCGATCGGCATCGCCGGCCTGCTGCCCAAGGCGCTGATCTCCACCTATCTCTCCTTCTTCCCCATCGTCGTCGGGATGGTGAAGGGCTTGCGCAGCCCCGAACAGATCCATCTCGACCTGATGCGCACCTATAATGCCAGCGGTGCACAGGTGTTCTGGAAGCTGCGCTGGCCCGCCTCGATGCCCTATCTCTTCACCTCGCTGAAAATCGCCATCGCCATTTCGCTGGTCGGCGCCATCGTCGGCGAATTGCCGACAGGGGCGGTCGCAGGCCTTGGCGCGCGCCTGCTCTCCGGCTCCTATTACGGCCAGACGATCCAGATATGGGCGGCGCTGTTCATGGCGGCGGGTCTTGCCGCCGTGCTGGTCGGCATCGTCGGCATGGCCCATACCCAGGTCCTCAAACGCATGGGAGCGCGGCCATGAACCTGCCCATCTTCGCAGCCCTTGCCTTCTGGATCGCCGCCTGGTCCTTCAACGAATGGCTGGTGCGCCAGCGCTTCGCCTCGTCCGCCCTGGATCGCGCAACGCGCATCTTCGTGCCCATCCTGTTCGGCGTCACCATCCTCGTCCTCTGGGAAGGGCTGGTGCGCGGCTTCCAGGTGCCGACGATCCTCCTGCCGCCGCCGAGCATGATCTGGGCGCGGCTGATCAATTCCGTACCGACGCTCTGGGCCGATTTCAGCCAGACCTTCCTGAAATCGGTGATATCAGGGTATGTCGCCGGCTGCGGCCTCGGCTTCGTCGTCGCCATCCTCATCGACCGTTCGCCCTTCCTGCAGAAGGGCCTGTTGCCGATCGGCAATTTCGTCTCGGCGCTGCCGATCGTCGGCGTCGCGCCGATCATGGTCATGTGGTTCGGCTTCGACTGGCAGTCGAAGGTCGCGGTGGTCGTCATCATGACCTTCTTCCCGATGCTGGTGAACACCGTGCAGGGCCTGGCGTCCGCCAGCGCCATGGAACGCGACCTTATGCACACCTATGCCGCGAGCTGGTGGCAGACTCTCACCAAATTGCGCTTGCCAGCAGCCGGTCCCTTCATCTTCAATGCACTGAAGATCAATTCGACGCTGGCGCTGATCGGCGCCATCGTCGCGGAATTTTTCGGAACGCCCATCGTCGGCATGGGTTTCCGCATCTCCACCGAAGTGGGGCGGAGCAATGTCGACATGGTCTGGGCGGAAATCGCGGTCGCCGCGGTTGCCGGCTCGGCCTTTTATGGTGTGGTCGCGCTCTTCGAGCGGGCCGTGACATTCTGGCATCCGTCTGTCCGTGGTGGGCAGGCGTAAAACCAAGAAGAGGGAACAGACATGCAGAAAAGAATAGCATCGCTGCTTCTGGCCAGCGCCCTGTCGCTGTCCGCCGCCCATGCTTTTGCCGCCGACAAGGTGACGCTGCAGCTGAAATGGGTGACCCAGGCCCAGTTCGGCGGCTATTACGTCGCCAAGGAAAAGGGGTATTACGAAGCGGAAGGCCTCGATGTCGACATCAAGCCGGGCGGCCCGGATATCGCTCCGCCGCAGGTTCTGGCAGGCGGCGGCGCCGATGTGATCGTCGACTGGATGCCGTCCGCGCTCGCCACCCGCGAAAAGGGCGTTCCGCTCGTCAACATCGCCCAGCCCTTCAAGAAATCCGGCATGATGCTCACCTGTCTGAAGGAGAGCGGCGTCAAGACGCCTGAAGACTTCAAGGGCAAGACGCTCGGCGTCTGGTTCTTCGGCAACGAATATCCCTTCCTGTCGTGGATGGCGCATCTGAAGATCCCGACCACCGGCGGCGCCGATGGCGTGACCGTGCTGAAACAGGGCTTCAACGTCGATCCGCTGCTGCAGAAGCAGGCCGCCTGCATCTCGACCATGACCTATAACGAATACTGGCAGGTCATCGATGCCGGCATCAAGCCGGACGACCTGATCACCTTCCAGTACGAGAAGGAAGGCGTCGCCACCCTCGAAGACGGCCTTTACGTGCTCGAGGACAAGCTCAAGGACGCCGCCTTCAAGGAAAAGATGGTCAAGTTCGTCCGCGCGTCGATGAAGGGCTGGAAATATGCCGAGGAACATCCCGACGAAGCCGCCGAAATCGTCCTCGAAAACGACTCCAGCGGCGCCCAGACCGAAAAGCACCAGAAGCGCATGGCAGCGGAAGTCGCCAAGTTGACCGCCGGCTCCAACGGCGCGCTCGACGAGGCCGACTACACCCGCACCGTCAAGACGCTGCTCGGCGGCGGTTCCGATCCGGTCATCACCAAGGAGCCCGCAGGCGCCTGGACTCATGAGATCACCGACGCTGCACTGAAGTGACGATATGGCAATTTCGTCACATATGTAATGAAAACGCGCGATGGCTCCCATCGCGCGTTTTTACTTTTCAATAACTTAGCAAAAATTCATCGATTCGGGTGATGGCCAGATCACGCGAAACCCGTTGATTTGTGCAGCGCCAACACGTAGAACACTTGCCGAACGGCAGTATTTACAACTCTGCGCTTGCGGGCGGTCCACACGGTCCCCATGTACTCGCCGAGTGGGAGCGTTGAAGAACGCAAGAAAGCGGGAACCGGTCAGAAGCGGACCCGCCGATTAAGAAAATCGCTGCCCGATTCATGGAAGCACGAGACCCGCGCGACGCTCACGCGCAGTCGAGTGCCGCGTATCTTTTTGCAGGGGTTTCGAGACGATGATCCGCTTCGGTTCGTTGACAATGGCTGCCATCGTGGTGATGGCGGCGGCAAGCCAGCCGGTTCTGGCCGAGGACGCGCCGGCCAAGCCGGCCGTACAGACGCATCCCGCCATCGTGGTGACGCCGGCAACCGCGCGCACCCTCACCGACAAGGTGGTTACGACAGGCACCATTCGCGCCGTCGACGAGGTCTATATCCAGCCGATGGTCGATGGCCTGTCGATCCGCGCGTTGAACGTCGATGTCGGCGATACCGTGACGGCTGACAGCACCGTCGCAGTGCTGAACGACGATGCGCTGCTGCTTCAGAAAAGCCAGTTCGAGGCCAACAAGGCCAAGGCCGAAGCCGGCGTCGCGCAGTATCGCGCCCAGGTGATCGAGGCCGAGGCCAATCTCAAGGATGCGACCAGCCAGCGCGACCGTCTGGTCAAGCTCGGCAAGGGCGGCACCGCCAGCACGTCGCAAGTCGAGCAGGCGGTCGCCGCCGCCGACGTCGCCGAGGCGCGGTTGCAGGCCGCCCGCCAGGCCATCACCGTCGGCGAGGCCGATATCAAGGTGGTCGACAGCCAGATCGCCGATACCGAATTGAAGCTTGCCCGCACCGCCGTCAAGACGCCGGTCTCCGGCATGGTCGCCGCCAAGAACGCCAAGGTCGGCGCCATCGCCAGCGGCGCCGGCGAACCGCTGTTCACCGTCATCAAGGACGGTGCGCTGGAACTGATCGCCGATGTCGCCGAAAGCGATATCCTCAAGATCAAGAACGGCCAGAAAGCGACGATCGCGCTTGCCGGCAGCCGCGATACGCTGACCGGCAGCGTCCGGCTGATCTCGCCGTCCATCGATGCGGTCACCCGTCTCGGCACCGTCCACATTGCGCTCGACGATAGCGGCAAGGCGCGCGCCGGCATGTATGGCAGCGCCACCATCGTCATCGACACCACCGAAGGCATCGCCCTGCCGCTGACCGCGATCCTGACCGGCAGCGATGGCGGAACCACCGCTCGCAAGGTGGAGAACGATACGGTGCAGCAGGTGAAGGTCGAGACCGGTATCCAGGACGGCGCCTATATCCAGATCGTCAACGGCCTGAAGAGTGGCGACGAAGTCGTTGCCAAGGCCGGAGCCTATGTCCGCGACGGCGACAAGATCAAGCCGGTCCGCGACGCGGCGCAAACCAATTGATGAGGACGTGACCCGATGAATTTCTCCGCCTGGTCTATCCGAAATCCGATTGCCCCGCTGCTTGTCTTCGGTCTGTTGCTGTTCGTCGGCATCCAGTCCTTCTACAAGCTGCCGATCACCCGTTTCCCGAACATCGACGTGCCGCTGGTTGCGATCACCGTCACCCAGAGCGGCGCTTCGCCTGCCGAACTGGAAATGCAGGTGACCAAGGAGGTCGAGGACGCCGTCGCCTCGATCACCGGTATCGATGAAATCCAGTCCACCGTCACCGACGGTCAGTCGCAGACGGTCGTCATGTTCCGCATGGAAGTGCCGACCGAACAGGCCGTGCAGGACACCAAGGACGCCATCGACCGCATCCGCAGCGACCTGCCCGCCAATGCCGAAGCGCCGATCGTCACCAAGATCGACGTCGAAGGCCAGGCGATCCAGACCTTTGCCGTCTCCGCCCCGGACATGTCGCTCGAAGAACTCTCCTGGTTCGTCGACGACACGGTCAAGCGCGCCCTGCAGGGCCAGCCCGGCATCGGCCGCGTCGACCGTTACGGCGGCGCCGAGCGTGAAGTGCGCATCGAACTGAATCCGGACAAGCTGAATGCCTATGGCATCACGGCCGCCTCCGTAAACCAGCAATTGCGCGGCACCAACGTCGATCTCGGTTCCGGCCGCGGCCAAGTGGCGGGCGCCGAACAGGCGATCCGCGTCCTCGGCGACAAGCGCGACGTTGCGGCGCTTGCCGACACCACCATCGCGCTTCCCAATGGCCGCTTCGTCAAGATTTCCGATCTCGGCGCCATCAAGGATACCTATGCCGAGCCGAAGTCCTTCTCGCGCTTCGACGACACGCCCGTCGTCACCTTCGGCGTGTTCCGCGCCAAGGGCGCCAGCGAGGTCTCGGTCGCCGAAACCGTGGCCAAGAGCCTCGACAAGGTGCGGGCCGAAAGCCCGAACGTGCAGATCGAGCTGATCAACGACTCGGTCTACTTCACCTATGGCAATTACGAAGCCGCCATGCACACGCTGGTGGAAGGCGCGCTGCTGGCCATCGCCGTCGTCTTCCTGTTCCTGCGCAACTGGCGCGCGACGCTGATTTCGGCGGTCGCCCTGCCGCTGTCGGCAATCCCGACCTTCTACATCATGGATCTGATGGGTTTCTCGTTGAACCTCGTCAGCTTCCTCGCCTTGACGCTCGCGACCGGTATCCTCGTCGACGACGCCATCGTCGAGATCGAAAATATCGCCCGCCACATCAAGATGGGCAAGACGCCCTATCGCGCGGCGATCGAGGCGGCCGATGAAATCGGCCTGGCGGTGATCGCCACCACCTTCACCATCATCGCCGTCTTCGTGCCGGTGTCGTTCATGCCGGGCATTCCCGGCCAGTACTTCATCCAGTTCGGTCTGACAGTCGCCTTCTCGGTGTTCTTCTCGCTGATGGTGGCGCGCCTCATTACCCCAATGATGGCCGCCTATCTGATGCGTGCCGAAGACGGGATGGAAGACCATCACGACAATGACGGTCTTGTCATGAAGGGCTACACCAAGCTGGTGCGTGGCACGACGGGTCGCTGGTATACGCGCTATGCGACGTTGCTTGCCGCCATCGGCTTCCTGATCGGCTCGGTCATGCTGCTCGCCCAGGTTCCGGGCAGCTTCCTGCCGCCGGAAGATGCCTCGCGCATCGTGCTCTCGGTCGAGCTGCCGCCGAATGCGACGCTGGACGAGACCGGCAAGACGACGCAGGCGATCTACGACCACGTGCGTGACATCAACGGCGTCGAAAGCGTCTTCGTGCTCGGCGGCGCTTCGCCCAAGGGCGATCTGGAGCTGCGCCGCGCGACCGTAACGCTGTCGCTCGAGAAGCTCGACCATTCTCTGGTCAAGAAGCTGGTCAACGACGTGCTCGGCAAGCTGCCGGTCGTCGGCCCGATGCTGCCCAAGGTCGAGGTTCATGGCCGCGTGCGTCCGCAATGGGATATCGAAAAGGAAGTCTTCGCCAAGCTGCGCGACATTCCCGACGTTCGTATTCTGAAACTCAACGACCGCGGCGAACGCGACCTGTCGTTCAACTTCCTCTCCAAGAACGAGAAGGATCTGAACGAGGCCGTCGGCGTGCTGGAAGCCAAGCTGCGCGCCGATCCGCTGCTGGCCAATGTCAGCGCCGAAGGCGCCCTGCCCCGGCCGGAGCTGCAGGTTCGCCCGCGCCTCGACCAGGCTGCCCGCCTCGGCATCACGCCGCAGCAGATCTCGGAAACCGTTCGTGTCGCCACCATCGGCGATGTCGATGCGGCCCTTGCCAAGATCTCGCTCGACGATCGCCAGATCCCGATCCGCGTGCAGACCGCGCTCGACTTCCGTCGCGATCTCGCCGCCATCCGGGCGCTGAAGATTCAGGCCGCCAACGGCATGATGGTGCCGCTGTCCAGCGTCGCCGATATCGACTATTCGGAGGGCGCAAGCTCGATCAAGCGCAACAACCGCAACCGCGTCGTCGCCATCGGCTCCGACTTGCCGGCGGGCGTGGCGCTGGATTCCGCATCGGCCCGCTTCCGCGAGATCGTCAAGGAAGCCAATCTGCCGCCGACCGTGCAGCTAGCCGAAAGCGGCGACACCAAGGTGCAGCAGGAAATGCAGCAGAGCTTCGTCAACGCCATGTTGATGGGCCTGATGCTGGTGCTGACCGTGCTGATCCTCCTGTTCAAGGATGTCATTCAGCCGTTCACCATCCTGTTCTCGCTGCCGCTCGCCATTGGCGGCGTGGCGCTGGGCCTGATCGTCACCAGCAATCCGCTCTCGATGCCGGTTCTGATCGGTATCCTGATGCTGATGGGTATCGTCACCAAGAACGCCATCCTGCTCGTGGACTTCGCCATCGAGATGCGTCGCCACGGCATGGAGCGTGTCGAGGCGATGGTCGAAGCCGGCCGCAAGCGCGCCCGCCCGATCATCATGACCTCGATCGCCATGTCGGCGGGCATGCTGCCCTCGGCGCTCGGCGTCGGCGAAGGCGGCTCCTTCCGCGCGCCGATGGCCATCGCGGTGATCGGCGGCATTATCGTCTCGACGGTTCTGTCGCTGGTGGTCGTGCCGTCCTTCTTCCTGATCATGGACGATCTGTCGCGCCTGCTCGGCTGGGTCTTCGGCCGCCTCGTCGGCAAGAAGGATGACGAGCAACTGCCGCTGTCGCGCGAGGAACTATCGACCGCCGTCGGCGAAAACCGCGAGACGCTGGCGACCGTCGAGGAACGCCTCGCCTATCTGGAAAAGCAGTCCAAGACGCAAGCCAAGGACGGTCAGGATCATCCGACCAGCAATGTCGTGCGGCTGCCGCCGCTTGCGGCGGAATAACGGGCGGGAGACATCTCTCGTCCCTGTCGAAACGATCCCGCAACGGCCGGCCGCCGTTGCGGGATTTTTTGTGGCCCATGCCTTCGAGCATGGAAGCAGGCTTTGCCCAGCATCGGATAGTGGCGTGGCGCTTCGAACCATGATAGTTGAATGATACAACTATCATGGTTCGATTCTATGTCAGACACATCCACATTGATCGATGATATCCGCAAGGCCTCTCGCCAGCTCGTTCGCTCGCTGGGTTTCATGGGCGGGGACTTTGCGGGACAGACGCTGCCGCCCTCCGCCGTTCACGCGCTCATCGAGATCGGCGCCCATCCGAAAATGACGGCCAGCGCCCTTGGCGAGCGGCTCAATCTGGAGAAATCCAGCGTCAGCCGCATGCTGCGCAAGCTCGTCCTCGCCGGAGATGTTCTGGAGGAGACGGCCCGGCATGACGGGAGGATCAAGACGCTGAGCCTGAGCCCGGCCGGCGCGCGCCGCGCCGCTGCGATTCATGCCTTCGCGCGGGCGCAGGTCGCATCCGCGTTGCAATGCCTGCCGCCGGAGGGACAGACCACTGTCCTCGACGGCCTTCGCCTCTATGCCGGAGCGCTGAGCGGGCGGGCGGGCGGCGAACCGCCCGGACGCATCGAGATCGTCGAAGGTTATCGGCCGGGGCTGATCGCGCGCGTCACGCAGATGCATGCGCTCTATTATGCCCGGACTGCCGGTTTCGGCCGCGCCTTCGAGACAGTCGTCGCCGAGGGGCTGGCGGATTTCTGCAAACGGCTGGACCGACCGCAGAACCGCATCTGGACGGCATCGCGCGATGGCGCAGTCCTTGGCTCGATTGCCATCGATGGTGAGGATCTCGGGCCGGGTCGCGCGCATTTGCGCTGGTTCATCGTCGATGACGGCTTGCGCGGCGCCGGCGCCGGCCGACAGCTACTGTCGGCGGCATTGGCCTTTGCCGATGCGCAGGGCTTTGCGCAGACGGATTTGTGGACGTTCAGCGGCCTTAAGGCCGCGCGCCATCTTTACGAAACCCATGACTTCGTCTGCATCGAGGAGCGGCCGGGCAGCCAATGGGGCGCCGAGGTGCTGGAACAACGTTTCGTCCGGCCGAGACCCGGATCGGCTACAGTCCGCCCTGCTCCTTGAGGAAGGCGACGATGGTCTCGACGCCTGCGCCACGCTTCAGGTCGGTAAAGACGAAGGGGCGCGAAGCGCGCATGCGGTCGGCATCGCCGCGCATCACGTCGAGATCGACCTCGACATGCGGGGCCAGATCCGTCTTGTTGATGACCAAGAGGTCGGAGCGGGTGATGCCCGGCCCGCCCTTGCGCGGGATTTCCTCGCCCTGGCAGACGGAGATGACATAGATCGTCAGGTCGGCGAGATCGGGCGAAAAGGTCGCCGCCAGATTGTCGCCGCCGGATTCGATGAACACGACGTCGAGATCGGGAAAGCGGCTATTGAGATCGGCAATCGCTTGCAGGTTGATCGAGGCGTCCTCGCGAATGGCCGTATGCGGACAACCGCCGGTCTCGACGCCGAGGATGCGGTCGGAGGTCAGCGCCTGCATGCGCACCAGCGCCTCGGCATCCTCCTTGGTGTAGATATCGTTGGTGACGACGGCGACGGAAAAGTCTTCGCGCATCGCCTTGCACAATTTTTCGGTCAGCGCCGTCTTGCCTGAGCCCACCGGCCCGCCGATCCCGACCCGCAGGGGTCCGTTTTGCGATTTCATCTTGATGTCCTCGATCTTTCAAACATAGAGCGTTTCACGAGCGGAACAGCCGCGTCCCCTGCGTCTCATGGCGCAGCGACACGATTTCGGCATGGATCATGGCGCTGCCGAGATCGTCGAGCGACGAGGCCGCCGCCCGCGCCGCAATCGCCCCGATCACCTCTTCCAGCCCAGCAAGAATGGCGACGCCATCGCGCTGGCCGACCGCACCGAGGCGGATACCGGCTGAGACCAGTTGCGAGGCGACGCTGTGCAGGAACGCCGCCAGCGCCTGCGGCAGCGACACTCCATGCGCCGCCGCGACCGCGCCGACCGCCACCGGATAGGCCGTGCCCGAAGCAAGCCCGTCGAGCACCGGATGCGGCCAAGCACGCGCGGCGGTGACGAAGGCATCGCCGAGCAGCGTGGTTTCCGCATGGCGTTCGCGCGAGCCAGCCAGTGCCGCCGCCAGTTCCCGCACTGCCGCCAGCCTTTCGGCATCCGCGACGGCGTGAAACGCTTCAGTCAGCAGCACCGCATCGTTCCAGCCGCTGCCGCGTTCCAGCAGCAGGGCAATCCAGGAACGCAGCGTCTCTGCATCGCTAACCAGCCCATCCGCGACCGCCCGCTCCAGCCCGCCGGAATAGGCGAAGCCGCCGACCGGGAAGGCCGGCGACAGCCAGGTCATCAGCCGCAGCAGGCTTTGCGTTTCGCTGGCGCTGCCGGCCTCAATCATGGTGATGGTGGCTGTGACCATGCCCGTGATAGGCGCCGCGTGCCGGCTGGAAGGGTTCTTCCACATCCTTCACCGTCGCGCCCAGCCCTTCGAGCATGGCGCGGATGACGTGATCGCGCAGGATGAGAATGCGCTCCTCCTCGATCTGCGCGCCGAGATGGCGGTTGCCGAGATGCCAGGCAAGCTCGATCAGATGCAGCCGGTCGCGGGCGCGGATCTCGAACAGCTTTTCCGGGGCAGCATGGATCTCGATGTAATCGCCGTTTTCCAGTTGCAGCCGGTCGCCATGGGCAAACAGCACCGGCTCCTTGAGGTCGAGCATGACCATGTCGCCGGTTTCGAGATGCAGCACCTTGCGGCGCAGATGGCGCAGGTCATGCGGCAGGATAACGATGCCGACAGGCGGATCGGAAGGCGTGCCGGCGGGGAGATAGGAGGTGACGCGTTGCATGAGGAATCCCGTAATCAATTGTCCGCAGGATGCCGGATGCACCGCCGCACTGCAATAAAAAACCCCGGTGAAAACCGGGGTTTGTCGTTCTCAATCAGGCTGCCTTGCGGGCGCCTTGCAGCGCGGCAAGAATGTTCTGCGGCGCGGAAACGCCGTAGGGATCCGACTCGCAATTGTCGGCGTAACCCTCTTCCTCGAACCACTGCTCGACGGTGCCGTCATTGATGACGGCGGCATAACGCCAGGAGCGCATGCCGAAGCCGAGATTGTCCTTGGCGACCAGCATGCCCATCTTGCGCGTGAATTCGCCCGAACCGTCCGGGATCAGCTTGACGTTCTCAAGGTTCTGCGACTTGCCCCAGGCATTCATCACGAAGGCGTCGTTGACCGAGATGCAGTAGATTTCATCGACGCCTTCGGCGCGGAAATCCGCCGTCAGCTTTTCGAAATCAGGGAGCTGGTAGGTCGAGCAGGTCGGCGTGAATGCGCCCGGCAGCGAGAACAGCACGACGCGCTTGCCGGCGAAGTAATCGTCGCTGGACTTGTCTTCCCAGCGGAAGGGATTGGGGCCACCGACGGCCTCGTCACGAACGCGGGTGCGGAAGGTAACGGCGGGAACTTTTCTGCCCAGCATGATGATCTCCTTGAGTGACGCGCGACGGCAATTTTGAGAATAAAGCCGGCGCCAGATGGCGTTGCCCCGTCCGTAACGAAGATTCCGCTGCGGTGCAGCATCAAAAACGCCGCACATGGCAGCCATGCATTCCACGCATGTCTATACACAACCATCGCTTAAAAATACGGCAGACGATGCCCTCAAAACAGGAAATACCGCTGTGCCATCGGAAGCACGGTGGCCGGCTCGCAGGTCAGCAATTCGCCGTCGGCGCGAACCTCATAGGTCTCCGGATCGACCTCGATATGCGGCGTCAGGCTGTTGTGGATCATCGACGCCTTGCCGATGCCGCCACGCACGTTCTGCACCGGCAGCAATTGCTTGGCGACGCCAAGCTGGTTCTGCAGGCCATTGTCAAGCGCCGCCTGCGACACGAAGGTGACGGAGGAATTGGTGAGGCTCTTGCCGAGCGTCGCAAACATCGGCCGGTAATGCACCGGCTGCGGCGTCGGGATCGAGGCGTTCGGATCGCCCATCGGGGCCGCAGCAATCGAACCGCCCAGCAGAACCAGATCCGGCTTGACGCCGAAGAAGGCCGGATTCCAGACCACCAGATCGGCGCGCTTGCCGACTTCGACCGAGCCGATCTCGCGGCTGAGGCCATGGGCGATGGCAGGGTTGATCGTATATTTGGCGATGTAGCGCTTGGCGCGGGCATTGTCGTTGTCGCCGGTCTCTTCCTTCAGCCGGCCGCGCTGGCGCTTCATCTTGTCGGCCGTCTGCCAGGTGCGGATCGCCACTTCCCCGACACGGCCCATGGCCTGGCTATCGGAAGAGATGATCGAGAAGGCGCCGATATCGTGGAGGATGTCCTCGGCCGCGATGGTCTCCTTGCGGATTCGGCTTTCGGCAAAGGCGATGTCCTCGGGGATCGACGGCGACAGGTGATGGCAGACCATCAGCATGTCCAGATGCTCGGCCAGCGTATTGACGGTGTAAGGCCGGGTCGGGTTGGTCGAGGAGGGAATGACGTTCGGCTGGCCGCAAATGCGGATGATATCCGGCGCATGGCCGCCGCCCGCACCTTCCGTGTGGAAGGCATGGATGGTGCGGCCCTTCAGCGCCGCAATGGAATCCTCCACGAAACCGCTTTCATTCAGCGTGTCGGTATGGATCATCACCTGAACGTCGTATTGATCGGCAACGCTCAAACAGCAATCGATCGCCGCCGGCGTCGTGCCCCAGTCCTCATGCAGTTTCAGCGAGGTGGCGCCGGCCAGCACCATTTCCTCCAGCGCCGCCGGCAGCGAGGCGTTTCCCTTGCCGGCAAAGGCGAGGTTCATCGGCAGTGCATCCGCCGCCTCGATCATGCGCGCGATATGCCACGGCCCCGGCGTGCAGGTGGTGGCGAGCGTGCCATGCGCCGGGCCGGTGCCGCCACCGAGCATGGTGGTCAGCCCGCTGACCAGGGCTTCCTCGACCTGTTGCGGGCAGATGAAATGGATATGGCTGTCCATGCCGCCAGCGGTCACGATCTTGCCTTCGCCGGCAATCACTTCCGTGCCCGGCCCGACGATGATGGTGACGCCGGTCTGCGTATCCGGATTGCCGGCCTTGCCGATGGCGGCGATGCGACCGCCCTTCAGTCCGATATCAGCCTTGACGATTCCCCAGTGATCCAGGATCAGCGCATTGGTAATCACGGTATCGACAGCGCCATCGGCGCGCGTCACCTGGCTCTGGCCCATGCCATCGCGGATGACCTTGCCGCCGCCGAATTTCACCTCGTCGCCATAGGCGGTGAAATCCCTCTCCACCTCGATGAACAGCTCGGTATCGGCCAGCCGCACCTTGTCTCCGACCGTCGGTCCGAACATATGGGCATAGGCGGCGCGGGACATCTTGTAGGGCATGGGATTACCTCACGGGTTCGGAAGAGGAATTCGAAGAAAGAGTAGCGCCGAACAGGCTGTCGATACGCGACAGCCGGCCGGCGGCGACATGCGCCTCCACCCAGGCGCGCTCGGCGGCAAAGGGATGCCATTCCCAGCCCTGATGCCCGAAGCCGGCAAGGCAGACGGTGGCGCGGGTAAAATCTGGCGACGACAGCACATGCGCAATCGTCATCAGCCCGCTGGAGGGCACGACATAGGGTGGCGGCGCATGAGCAGCCAGTTCAGCTTCCAGCGCCTCATGGCAGGCGCGGGAGAGCACCAGATGCGCCTTGCCGCGCGCCGCGGCGATGCCGGCGAAATCGGCGGTATAATCGTCGCAGAAATCGTCGAGATCGGGATGGCTGCGCGACAGCGGTTCACGCATGGCGGCGAATTTTTCCGGGTCGCGCACGCACCAGATGGCGACGGCGGCGCGCACCGGCGGACTTTCCGCCCAGCCGGCCTGCGCCATCGCCTTGCCCGGCCGGCCGGTATTGCACACCGCGACGATATCCGTGCGGTGGCCACCGGCCCCGACCGAGCGGCAGTCGTTGAAACGGATCACCAGATCGGCGGCATCGATCAGGCCCGCGGCGCCCTCCGGCACCGGGCCATTGCCGACGATCATGATCCGCCGGACGGCCATCAGTTGTTCTGCCCTTCCGCCAGTTCCTTCAGCTCCTTGGTTCGGGCGCGGGTCAGCTCCGCCTGGCATTGATAGATCAGCATCGGCTCCATCGTGCCCATATGCGCCTGGAAACCGTAAGCCGCGCATTGGCCGTCACGATAATCCACCCAGGCGCGCTGGGCCTTCAGCAACTGCTCCTCGGCGCCACGCTGGTCGGCCTCGAAATCGGCATCCATCTTGCGCATGGCGGTGCGGGTAAGCTTGTATTGCGCATTCAGCGCCGCATCGGCCTCGTCGAAATCCTGCGAGGCGCAGCCGGTCATTTCCACCTGCGTCTGCGCATTGTTGCAATCCAGCTCCGGCTCGTTTTCCTGCGCCAGCGCCGGCAGCGGCAGAGCCAGAAGGGCAACCAGCCCCAGCTTTGCGCTCCAGTTTTTCATGCATATCCTCCCGTTTCGGATTGTTCTGGGTCGAAACTCAAAGCTTGCCCATGACCTGCTGGCGAAAGCCATAGACTTCGCGCTTGCCGGACAGGGGAATAAGGGTGACGGTGCGCGTCTGGCCGGGCTCGAAGCGCACGGCGGTGCCGGCGGGGATATCGAGGCGCAGGCCGCGCGCCTGCTCGCGGTCGAAGATGAGGCCGGCATTGGTCTCGGCGAAATGATAATGGCTGCCGACCTGCACCGGCCGGTCGCCGCTGTTGGAAACGTCGAGGCTGACCGTCGGCTGGCCGGCATTGAGTTCGATGTCGCCGCTTGCGGCGATGATTTCTCCGGGGATCATGTCGGTCTCCTCATGCGGCCCGGCCGGGCGGGCAGCCTTCGGCCGTCAGGATGCGTCTGGTCGAAGCGGGATATTTCGCAAGCATCGCCGCCGGACGCACCGGCCGGCGCACCAATTCGCCGCCGCAATTCGGGCAAGCGCCACCGAGACGGTCGGCCACGCAATCGGCGCAAAAGGTGCACTCGAAGGTGCAGATCATCGCTTCCGGGCTATCGGGGGCGAGATCGCGGTCGCAGCATTCGCAATTGGGTCGCAGGTCGAGCATGTCTGCCTCCTCAGCGGATCGGTTCGTGAACGGTCACCAGCTTGGTGCCGTCCGGGAAGGTCGCTTCGACCTGCACGTCATGGATCATCTCGGGGATGCCTTCCATAACCTGCGCCCGGGTCAGCACATGCGCGCCCGCCTCCATCAGATCGGCGACGGAGCGGCCGTCGCGCGCACCCTCGACGACGAAATCGGAAATCAGCGCGATGGCTTCCGGATAGTTCAGCTTCACGCCGCGTTCCAGCCGGCGTCGCGCCACCATGGCCGCCATGGAGATCAGCAACTTGTCTTTTTCCCTGGGCGTCAGGTTCATGTCCGCATCGCTCCCATTCGTTCAGATGTTCCAGACTTTTGGCACGGGCGCGCCATTGCGCAAGATCGAAATCAGCGGGATCAGGGTTTTTCTGAGCGCGAACCCATCCGCTGCCGAAAGCCGCACCATGAGCTTGTCGTTCCAGACGCTGGCGCCGCAGAACGCTTCGCCCATGCCCGCCCGGATCGCGGCGAGAAACGCCTCGGCCTTGGGGCCGCAATAGAGCATGGTGGCGAAGGCGACGCGGCCGGAAAGCACGCCGGGCGCTGCGGCAAGCGCGGCGACCGGGCCATCGAGGCGGATATCCTCGGCATGGATCAGGCGGCCGGCGCGGCGGATGCGCCAGCGATCGGCAAAGAAGCCGTTGTGCATCGCCTCACCCATGGCGCGGCGGCCGAGCAGCACCGCCTCAAGCCCGAGGAATTCCGCGTCCTCGTCCAGTTCTACCTCCAGCCGCCGCGCCAGGGCGGCGCGGTCGAACAGGATGGTTTCCTGCGGCAGCCAGTCGACGCGGGCATTGGCCGCGACCGCGATCCGCGTCGTCACCTCCGCCGTACCGGCAGACGCCTTGTAGATCTTCTCGCAGGCTTGCGTCGTCGCCGTGACATGGCAGCCGGCGCCGGCGGTCACGGCCCAGGACATGTCGTCGCCACCGGTCAACCCGCCGGACGTGTTGATGATCACCGCCTCCATCTCGGGCGAAAAGGTCTGCGGCAGGCGGATCTTGGCCGAGCCTTCCTGAAACAGTTCCGCCAGGCGCGCGCGCCCGTCGAACAGCTTCGCCGTCAGCCGTCCGATGCCGCGAGCGCGCTGCGGCCGGATCGTCATCGCCGCCGTCATTCCCCGCCTCTCGTCCTGCCGGACCGCATCGATTTGCCCTCTCCATTTGATGGGATCGCTGCTGCAAATTCCATGCCTGCCCGGCCGGCGTCAAGATCGAAGCGCGTTTGCGATGCGCCAAGTTTGGGCATGCTCAAACAACGGGCATTTCGCCAAATATTTCATCGCCTTGAAGGTCATGCGTAACATGAAAAAGCCCGGACGCACGAAGCGACCGGGCTGAAGCGAAAACGCGCCGGCCAAGGCCGACGCGCCAAGCGCGCGAAATTACTTCGCGTCGATTTCGGTGTAGGTGTACTTGCCGTCGGAACCCTTGCCCCACTTGTACATGACGTAGTCCGGGCGCGTGATGTCGCCCTTGGCGTCGAAGCCGAGTTCGCCGATTGCGGTCTTGAACGGACCCTTTGCCTTGATGGCTTCGGCAACGGCAGTCGAGTCGGTCGAAGCGGCAGCCTTTGCGGCTTCGGCGATGACCTGGACGCCGGCGTAGGAGTACAGCGTGTAGGCTTCCGGCTCGAAGCCGGCCTTGCGGAACTTCTCGACGAGTTCCTTGGCGGCCGGGTTCTTGCGCGGATCCGGCGCGAAGGTCATCAGCGTGCCGTCGACGGCGTCGCCGGCGATCGAGGCCAGTTCGTTCGAAACGATGCCGTCGCCGGACATCATCACGGCGCTGAGGCCCTGATCCTTCATCTGGCGCATGATCAGGCCGGCTTCGGTGTGCAGACCGCCCCAATAGACGAGCGAAACCTTGGCTTCCTTCATCTTGGCGACCAGCGCCGAGAAGTCCTTGTCGCCAGCCGTGACGCCTTCATAGATGACTTCCGTCACGCCGGCGCCGTTCATGGCCTTCTTGGTTTCGTCGGCCAGACCCTGGCCATAGGTGGTCTTGTCGTGCAGGACGGCAATCTTGGCGTCCTTGAAATGCTTGGCGATATAGCCGCCGGCAACCGCACCCTGCTGGTCGTCACGACCGCAGGTACGGAAGGTGTTCCACAGGCCGCGTTCGGTATAGACGGGGTTGGTGGAAGCCGGCGTGATTTCCAGGATGCCGTTTTCGGCATAAACTTCCGAAGCCGGGATGGAAACGCCCGAGTTAAAGTGGCCGATCACGTATTTCACGCCGTCGGCCACGAACTTGTTGGCGACGGAAACGCCCTGCTTCGGATCCGAAACGTCGTCGCCGAGCACGATCTTGATCTGTTCCCCGTTGATGCCGCCGGCAGCGTTGATGTCGGCTGCGGCCTGCTCTGCGCCTTTCTGGAGCTGCGCGCCGAAGGCCGCATTCGGGCCGGTCAGCGGGCCGCCGACGCCGATCAGGATATCGGCATAGGCCGTGCCGCCGAAAGCGACCATGGCGGTCAGCGCGACGGCCGACAGGAGAGACTTCTTCATATTGTTACTCCCATTTTTAAAAAAGCAGGTTTGAATTCGATTCCCCGCACGCAATACCCACCACGATTGCGCCGGTTGCGGCGGAGCCACCAGTGCCCGATGAACCCGGGTTCTTGTTATTTTGCGCGCCACGAAAAGGGCGATGCCTTCTCGTAGAGCCAGTAATAGTTGTTCGACATCTGCCGGGTCCGGTAGAAGCGGTAACCAGCGGTAGAGAACAACAAAAGCACGATCGTGTCCACGACGTAGTATTGCAGGGTGAACATGGTGCCCGCAAACAGCGCGTGATGGACGAAACGGATGCCGACGCCGAGCAGCAGCGTGTAGATGACCAGCGTGCGATAATCCTGCCAGTTCTCGGCGACGCTTTTTCCCGTGCGCCAGGCCGTCCAGCCGCCGATGATGACGGTGATGAACAGGAACTGCAGGATGGACGGTTCTTCGTAGAGAATACCTTGCATTGTCGAAATCCCCTCGGGCCGGCCTTAATGGCGGCCGCCCTCCAGATAGGCCGCCCGCACTTCCGGATTGGCCAGCAATTCCTGGCCCGATCCGCTCATCGTCACCCGCCCGTTGACCATCACATAGGCGCGGTCAGACAGTTTCAACGCCGCAAAGGCATTCTGCTCGACGAGGAAGACGGTCAGCCCCTCTTCCTTGTTCAGCTTCTTGATCGCTTCGAAGATGCTCTTGACGATCAGCGGCGCAAGACCGAGCGACGGCTCATCCAGCAAAAGCAGCTTCGGACGCGCCATCAGCGCGCGGCCGATGGACAGCATCTGCTGCTCGCCGCCCGAAAGCGTGCCGCCGCGCTGCGCCTGACGCTCTTTCAGACGCGGGAACAGCGTAAAGATCTTCTCGACGTCCTCATTGAAATATTTGAGATTGTCGAGACCGGCGCCCATCTGCAGGTTTTCGAACACCGTCATGCGCGGAAAGATGCGCCGCCCCTCGGGCGATTGCGCAATGCGCCGCCTTGCGATCTCGTGGGTCGGCATCTTGGTGATGTCGTGTCCTTCGAAGAACACCGAGCCATGACGCGCCTGCGGGCTACCGCAAATGGTCATCATCAGCGTCGACTTGCCGGCGCCGTTGGCGCCGATCAGGCTGACGATTTCACCCTTGTTGACCTCGACGCTGACGCCGCCGAGCGCGCGGATATTGCCGTAGAACGTTTCGACGTTCTGCACTTTCAGAAGCGTTTCGGCCGCCATCAGTTCACGCCTCCATCGAGGGACTCGACTTCGGAAATCACCTCTTCAACCTCGTCGTCTTCCACACCCAGATAGGCCGCGATGACCTTGGGATCGTTTTTCACATGATCGGGCGTGCCGTCCGAAATCTTCTGGCCATATTCGAGGACCACGACGTGGTCGGAAATTTCCATGACCACCGACATGTCGTGCTCGATGAGCAGCAACGACGTGCCGCTATCGGCGCGAATACCGCGCAGAAGCTCGTTGAGCGCCAGCGATTCACGCGGGTTCAGACCCGCCGCCGGCTCGTCGAGGCACAGGAGCTCCGGGCCGGTGCACATGGCGCGGGCAATTTCCAGCCGACGCTGGGCGCCATAGGAGAGATCGCCTGCGGGATCGTCGGCGCGGTCGATCAGATCGGCCTTTTCCAGCCAGAAGCGGGCGAGTTCGATCGCCTCGTGCGCCGCCTTCTTGTAGCTGGGCAGACCGAGCAGACCGAGGATGGTGAAGCCCGAGGCCATCATCAGCTTGTTGTGCTGGGCCACCAGCAGGTTCTCCAGAACCGTGAGGCCGGAAAACAGGCGGATATTCTGGAAGGTGCGCGCCACCTTGGCATGCTTGGTGATCTCGAAATCCGGCAGGCGCTCGAGCAGATACTGCTTGCCAGACTTCTGGTTGAGCGTGATCATGCCCATCGTCGGCTTGTAGAAGCCAGTGATGCAGTTGAAGACGGTGGTCTTGCCTGCCCCGTTCGGGCCGATCAGCGCGGTAATGTCGCCGCGCTTGGCCTCGAACGAGAAGTCGTTGATCGCCATCAACCCGCCGAAGCGCATCGACAGATGTTCGACCTTGAGGATCGTATCGTTGTTCATCGCATTCGCTCCGGAGGACATCAGCCGTGCCCTTCCTTGGTAAAGCTGCCGGAGACCGTCTTTCGCTCGCGCAGGAAGGCGGTCGGCTCACGGCTTCCCACGAAACCGCGCGGTTTCCAGACCATCACCACGACCATGGCGATGCCGAAAAGCAGCATGCGATAGAGTTCCGGCGTGAAATCCTCGCCGAAGATGTTTTTCAGGAATTCCAGCTCGCGCAGGATTTCCGTGCCGCCGACCATGACGGCGGCCGCAACCGCGATACCGACCAGCGAACCCATGCCGCCGAGAACAACGATGGCGAGAATGACCGCCGATTCCAGGAAGACGAAGGATTCAGGCGAGACGAAGCCCTGGCGCGCGGCGAAGAAAGAGCCGGCGAAGCCGCCGAACATCGCACCGGTCGCAAAGGCCGTCAGCTTGGTGGTCACCGTATTGATGCCGAGCGAACGGCAGGCAATCTCGTCTTCGCGCAGCGCTTCCCAGGCGCGCCCGATCGGCATGCGCCGCAGGCGGATGGTGACGAAGGCCGTCAGCAAAGCCAGAGCCAGGATCAGATAGAACAGGAAGATCTTGTAGTAGGCAGACGACATCGGCAGGCCGAAGGCCTTGGCGAAGTTGTTCGGCGCCGAAACGTCGAAGGACCAGATGCCGAAGACGGAAGCCTTGGCGACGCCGGAAATACCGGCCGACCCCTTGGTGACTTCGGTCCAGTTGAGCAGCACGAGGCGGATGATTTCCCCGAAGGCCAGCGTGACGATGGCGAGGTAATCGCCGCGCAGGCGCAGCACCGGGAAGCCGAGGATCATGCCCCAGAAGGCGGCGAGAATGCCGGCCATCGGCAGCAGCACCCAAAAGGACAGGCCGAACTTGTCCGACAGCAGCGCATAGGAATAGGCGCCGACCGCATAGAAGGCGACGTAGCCGAGATCGAGCAGACCGGCGAGGCCGACGACGATGTTGAGGCCCCAGGCGAGCATCACGTAGATGAGGATCTGGATACCGAAGTTATCGACCCATTTCAGCGAGCCCTGCGCACCGAAGATCGCAACCATCGCAATGGGATAGAGCAGCAACGCCACGATGGCGATCTTGGCGAAATGCGCCTGGATGAACGGGCGGAACAGGTAGAAGACCGCCGCCAGAACATAGATGATCGCAGCGCCACGCAGGATCGACACATAGGCCGCCGCCATCGGAGACAGGGAGCCGCTGACGAACGGCAGGCCGACCGCCAGCACCAGCGCGATGGCGACGAACGGCAGGCGGAAGAAGCTGGAGGCGATCTTGTCGCTCTCGCCGCCGGCGGCCTGGGCCGCCTTGCGCGACGCCATCATCGGCTGCAGGTAGGCGACCATGATGAAACGCCCGACCATGGCGAGGATCACGAAGATCGCCAGAAGGCCCCAGCGCTGCACCAGCACCAGTTCGTTGTGAATGTTCTGATCGGTCTTCAGACCGATGAACAGAATGAACAGGCCGAGCGCGATGACGCCGGCATAAAGAGCCTCGCGGAAAGCCCGCGCCGTCAGGTTCCCGGCGGCGTTGTCTTGATTGGACATCGTATTTGCCATGGGTTCAGACCTTCTCGACTTCCGGACGTCCAAGGATACCGGACGGCTTGAAGATCAGCACGATCGCCAGGATCGAGAACGTCGCCACATCCTTGTAGGCGATGGAGAAATAGGCCGACCACAGGCTTTCGATCAGGCCGATCAGCAGCCCGCCGAGAACGGCGCCCGGCAGCGAGCCGATACCGCCGAGAACGGCCGCGGTGAAGGCCTTGACGCCGGGAATGAAGCCATCCGTGAAGGTGACGACGCCGTAATACATCAGATACATCGTACCCGCGACCGCTGCCAGCGCCGCACCCATGATGAAGGTGACGGAGATGGTGCGATCGACGTCGACGCCGAGGAGTGCCGCCATCTTGCGGTCCTGCTCGGTGGCGCGCTGGGCGCGGCCCAGCGGCGTGCGGTGCACGATGTACCAGAAGACCGACAGAAGCACGACGGTGATGACGATGATGATCACCTGCTTCAGCGAGATCGACAGGCCGAAAACGTCATAGACCGTGGAAACCAGCGGCGGGATCGGCTTGTTGCGCGGCCCTTGCGTCACCTGGATGAAGTTAGACAGGGCGATCGACATGCCGATGGCGGTGATCAGCGGCGCGAGGCGGAACGAGCCGCGCAACGGCCGGTAAGCCACCTTTTCGATGGTCCAGTTCCACAATCCTGCCATAAGCATCGCGATGATCAGCATCACCAGCAATGCCAGCACGACCGGAACACCGGCAAACAGACCTGTCAGGACGAGATAGACGATCAGCGCGGCAAAGCCGCCAAGCATGAAAATATCGCCGTGAGCGAAGTTGATCATGCCGATGATGCCGTAGACCATCGTATAGCCGATGGCCACCATTCCATAGATGGAACCGAGAGTCAGCCCGTTTATGAGCTGCTGCGTAAAATACTCCATTTCATTTCCCCTGGATGCGGTTTTGGTTTTTTACTCGCATCTCTTGTATGAATTTCCCTTATGGGAATTATCGTATTTTGAAATCCATACCGCTTTCGATGGAAATGTGAAGCCTAAAAGCGGGCAAGCGAAGAGAAAACGCGCCTTTGCGCACAGCCTCGCGCAAGATGGCGCAAATTGGCTAGCCGCGTTGTAAAATACGCCATCGCAGCCTCGACTTTCGTCTAATCCGTCCCAATTCGATCCGGAAAAGCGAAAGGGCGCCGGCGAAGGAATCGCCGGCGCCCGAGAACCGTTTGAAAAGACTTAACTACTTATGCGCGCATGCGCGATCCGTTCGCATCGAACAGCGCGTTTGGCTGGCGACGCGCCGGCAGCATGTCGCCGAGCAGCTCGATGCTCCAGCCGTCGATTTCGTCGGCGATTTCCTTCGGCACGTAACCAAGCGCCACGGAGACGCCGGAGGCATGGGCATAACCGCCTGACGTCACCCAGCCGCGGACTTCGCCGTTGAAGGAAATCGGCTCGTCGCCGATCACGTCGGCATCCCTGGCTTCGATGACGAAGGTGCGCAGGCGCAGCGTGCCGCCGGAGGCCTTTTCGGCGATGGCCGCCTGCTTGCCGATGAAATCGGCCGGCTTGTCCAGCGCCACGAAGCGCGACAGGCCGGCTTCCAGCGGCCCGTAAAGCGGCCGGTATTCCCGCGACCAGCTGCCGAAAGACTTGTCGAGGCGTAGTGCATTCAGAGCGCGAAGCCCGAACAGTCGGATGCCGAATTCCGCGCCGGCCTCCATCAGCCGGTCGAAGACATGGCGCTGGACTTCCGGCTTCATCCAGATTTCATAGCCGAGATCGCCGGTATAGGAGACGCGACCGACGATGGTTTTCGCCATGCCGAGATCCATGCGGCGGATATCCATGAACTTGAAGGCGGCGTCCGACAGGTCGAGATGCGTGAGCTTCTGCATCACGCTGCGCGCATTCGGCCCGGCGATCGACAGGCCGACAAGGCCGAGATTGAGCGCCTCGATCACCACGGAGCCATCGGTCGGCAGATGCTGCTCGAACCAGCGCATGTGGTAATCCTCGGCGATGCCGGAGCCGACGACGAGGAAATCCTCCTCGCCCAGCTTGGCCAGCGTGAAATCGCCGATCAGCTTGCCGTCGTCCTTCAGCATCGGGGCCAGCACCATGCGGCCGATGGCGGGGATGCGGGCGGCAAGCAGCCGGTCGAGCCAGGCTTCAGCACCCTTGCCGGTCACCTTGTACTTGGCAAAGCCGGAGGTTTCCATCAGGCCGACGCTGTCGCGAACGGCTTTCGCTTCGGCGCCCACCGCCTCGAAATCCGTCGAGCGACGCCAGGAGAATTTGTCCGTCGCGCCATCCGGCGAGAACCACAGCGGGCTTTCCAGACCGTAGGAGGCGCCGAAGACAGCGCCGGCCTCCTTCAGCCGATCGTAGATCGGCGTGGTCATGAGCGGGCGGGCGCCGGGCAGTTCCTCGTTCGGATAGCGGATCGAGAAGCGGCGCGAATAGTTTTCGCGCACCTTGGCATTGGTATAGGCGAGCGTCGCATAATCGCCGTAGCGGCAGACATCCATGGCAAAGACATCGAAGCCGGGATCGCCGTTGATCATCCAGTTGGCGAGCGCCAGACCGACGCCGCCGCCCTGGCTGAAGCCGGCCATGACGGCGCAGGCCGACCAGAAATTGGTCATGCCGCGCACTGGCCCGACCAGCGGGTTTCCATCCGGCGAGAAGGTGAAGGGGCCGTTGATGATGCGCCGGATGCCGGCCTTGTTGAAGGCGGGGAAATGGCGGAAGCCGACTTCCAGTTCGCCGGTGATGCGCTCGATATCCTCGGCCAGCAGTTCATGTCCGAAATCCCAGGGCGTGGTGATCGGCGACCAGGGGCGGCAATCCTTTTCATAGGTGCCCATCAGCATGCCGTTGCGTTCCTGGCGGATGTAGATCTCGCCGTCGAAATCGACGCAATGCATCAGTTCCTTGCCGGTCGTCTTGTTGAAGTCGATGACTTCGGGCATGTCCTCGGTGATCAGGTACATGTGCTCCATGGCCAGCACCGGCAGCTCCAGCCCGACCATGCGGCCGATCTCGCGCGCCCAGAGACCGCCGGCATTGACGACATGTTCGGCGCGGATTTCGCCCTTGTCGGTAATGACGCGCCAGGTGCCGTCGGCAAGCTGGACAAGGTCTTCGACCTTGGTGTGCAGCTCGATTTCGGCGCCGTTCTTCTTGGCCGATTTGGCATAGGCATGGGTGGTGCCATAGGGGTCGAGATGGCCCTCATGCGGATCGAAGACCGCGCCGACGAACTGGTCGGGATCGATGAGCGGCATCATCTCGTGCGCCTCGCGGGCGGAGATGAGCGTCGCCTCGCCACCGGCATACTTGCCCTTGGCAAGCAGCGACTTCATCCAGTCGAAGCGCTCGTTGGTCGCCGCCAGCATCAGGCCGGAGGTCATGTGCAAGCCGATGTCCTGGCCGGAATACTCCTCGATCTCCTTATAGAGTTCGACGGTGTATTTCTGCAGCTTGGCGACGTTGGGATCGCCATTGATGGTGTGCATGCCGCCGGCGGCATGCCAGGTCGAACCGGAGGTCAGTTCGGACCGCTCCAGCAGCACGACGTCGGTCCAGCCGAATTTCGTCAGGTGATAGAGGACGGAACAACCGACGACGCCACCACCGATGACGACGACCTTGGCATGGCTTTTCATGTGGAATTCTCCGAAAACGGCGCGAGGAAACGGGGCCGGCAAATCCTCTTCACAAGGCGCCGGAAGTCAGGAGCCTAATGCGAATTCTCCGGGCTCAAAAGTCCGGCCTGCGAAGCGAAATGTCGCTTGCAACACATTCTGTATCCGGCACGCGACCCGTGCGCTTTGCCCTTCGGGCGTTTTCGTTTTTCCTCGAATCCGCGAAAACGCCCCATCTCTTTGTTTTCACGCATTTCCGGATGGAAAACGCTCTAAGCGGCGTCGAAGGCGCTGGTCAGCGAGAACTCGCGGCCCATCTCGACGATCTCGCCGAACACGTCGTCGGCATAGGAGCGCATCACGGCGATCTCGAAGGCATCTGCCCCGACACGCGCTACATTGGCCGACACATGGCAGCACATCATGGGTCTTGCCGCGCCGATGGCAAAGCTTTGCGCATGCAGATCGACGGCGATGCATTTCGCCAGAATCCGGCGCACGTCCGGCCCTTCGATGCGCATGAGTACGGTGCCGTCGCTCTGATCGACGACATGCGCCCCCTGCCCTTGCAATGCCGCGGAAAGGGACTCGGCGAGAAGCGGCCCGGGGAGGCTTTGCGACACCGCAAGCCATTGGCCCGGCGCCACCGGCCGCAGGCTGACCTCGACCATGCCGGACAAGGCCCTGTCGACGCCGTCTTGCGACCCGCCGCCGGCCAGCACGCTCGCAAGGGCGGGACGACGCAGCACGGTCAGGTGATTGGCATGAACGGGCCGGCCGAAATCGCCGATGCGCTCTTCAAGGATATGGCGTGGCAGGAAGCTCATGATCCCGTCCCTCACTGATGCAGCTTGCTGTTATCGGGATCGACGAAGACCGGCGAGCAGATCTCGGCGACGATTTCCTCATGGCCGCGCAGCTTGTCCCAGACCACGATCCTTTCGCCATAACGCTCGCGACCGGATTTGAGCAGCGCAAGGCCGATGGAGCGGCCGAGAACCGGCGAGAAGCAGACCGACGTCACATGCCCCTGATCGTTGGCCATGGAAGGCTTGGCGCCCTCCTTGAGAAGATGTGCCCCAGCCGTCAATTCCTTGGCCTTGTCGACCGGCTTGAGGCCGACCAGTTGCAGCCGGTCGGCGGCGGTCAGGCCGAAACGACTCGAAAGGCGCTTGCCGATGAAATCCGGCTTGGAGACGGCGAACATTTTTCCCAAACCGAGATCGTCCGGCGTGGTGCGGCCGTCGATCTCCGCATGCGTGACATGGCCCTTCTCAATACGCATGACGTTCAGCGCTTCGACGCCATAGGGGCAGATGTCATGCGGCCGGCCGGCCTCCATCAAAGCATCGGCAACGGCCTCGCCGTAATTGGCCGGCACCGCCAGTTCATAGGCAAGCTCGCCGGAGAAGGAAATGCGGAACAACCGCGCCTTCAACCCGCCCTTCAGCGTCACCGCCCGGGCGGCGAGGAAGGGGAAAGCGGCATTGGACACGTCGTCCTCGACGATCTTTTCCAGCACGAGCCGAGCCTTCGGCCCGACCAGCGACATCTGCGCCCATTGATCGCTCACGGACACGAACCGCACGTCGAGCGTCGGCCACAGCGCCTGGGCGCAGAATTCAAGATGCGCCATGGCCTCCGCAGCGTAAGCCGTCGTGGTGGTGATCAGGAAATGGTCCTCGGCGAAACGGCTGACGGTGCCGTCGTCATAGACCATGCCGTCTTCGCGCAGCATCAGCCCGTAGCGGGCGCGGCCGACCGGCAGCTTCAGCATGGCGTTGGAATAGACGCGGTTCAGGAATTCGGCGGCGTCCTTGCCGAACACCTCGATCTTGCCGAGCGTCGAGACATCGCAGATGCCGACATTGGCGCGCACCGCCAGAACTTCGCGGTCGACGCTCTGGCGCCAGCCCTTTTCGCCCGCTTGCGGGAACCAGGAGGAACGGAACCACAGGCCCGCCTCGACGAATTGCGCGCCGTTCTTCTTCGCCCAGCCATGCAGCGGCGAGGTTCGGGTGGGGCGGGCGTGCTTTGCCCGCGCCGTGCCAGCCATCGCTCCGAAGGAGACGGGCGTATAGAAGGGGCGGAAGGTGGTCGTGCCGATCTCGGCCGGGTTCACGCCCTTCATGCCGGCGATGATGCCGACCGTGTTGACGTTGCCGAGCTTTCCCTGGTCGGTCGCCATGCCGTTCGTCGTGTACCGCTTGGTATGCTCGATATGGCCGAAACCCTCGCGCTGGGCGAGGCTCAGATCCTTGATGTGAACGTCGTTCTGGAAATCGACGAAGGCCTTGTCCTTGGCGCCCGGCACATACCAGAGCGGCGAAAAACCGGCATCGTGCTCACCTTCGACATCAGGCATCTCGGGCGCGGAAGCTGCCCGCCCGAGGGCCGCGAGGCATTCCAGCGCTTTCGCCGCGCCGTCACGCAGGCAATCGGTGACGGAAGATAGCCCGGCCGCCGAGCCGGCCAGCCGCAGATGCGGGTCCACATCCGGGGCCATGAAAGCCTGCTTTTCATCCGACCAGACCGGCTTTGCGCCACGCTGGCAGGCGAGATGGATGACCGGCGACCAGCCGCCGGACATCAGCAGCGCATCGCATTCGATCGTCGCCTCATGCCCAGAACGCTCGACGACAAGGCCTTCGATGCGATGGCGGCCGAGCGTCCTGGTGACGCCGGCATGGGCAATCACGCGCACTCCTGTTGGTGCCGCATCGCCTGGCGCAACGCGGCCATCGATAACGGCTGATATTTCCGTCCCTTGCGAGGCGAGATCCCGCGCCGCCTGATAACCGCTGCCGCCATTGGTGAAGACGGCAACCTTGCGACCGACGCCGACGCCGAAACGGTTGAGATAGGTGCGCGCCGCACTCGCCATCATAACGCCTGGACGATCGTTTCCGCCGAAGACCAGCGGCCGCTCCTCGGCCCCGGATGCCAGGATCGCCATCTTGGCGACGATGCGCCACAGGCGCTCGACCGGCAGATCCGGCGAGGGATTTGCCAGATGTTTCTGAACCTTTTCGACCGCACCGAAGACATTGTCGTCATACCAGCCGAAAACGGTGGTGCGCGGCATCAGCGTGACGTTGTCGAAGCTTTCCAGCTCGTCCAGAAGCCCGCGCGCGAAATCCGCGGCGGCGCGATTGCCGATGGAAGCCCGTTCCGACAGCAGCGAACCGCCGAGCCTGAAACCTTCATCGGCGAGGATGACGCGCGCGCCGGCACGCGCGGCGGTCAGCGCCGCCATCAGGCCGGCGGGACCGGCGCCGATCACCAGCAGGTCGCAATGCGCCCATGCCTTCTCGTAGCGATCCGGATCCGCCTCCATCACCGCCTTGCCGAGGCCGGCGGCGCGGCGGATGATCGGCTCATACACCTTTTCCCAGAAGGCGGAGGGCCACATGAAGGTCTTGTAGTAGAAGCCTGCGCCGAGGAAGGGCGACAGCAAGCCGTTGACAGCGCCAAAATCATGCTTCAGCGACGGCCAGCGGTTCTGGCTCTTCGCCACCAGCCCGTCATAGAGTTCCTGAACGGTGGCGCGGGTATTGGCCTCGCTGCGCGCCCCGGTGCCGATGGTCAAAAGCGCATTCGGTTCGGCCGAACCTGCCGTGACGATGCCGCGCGGACGGTGATATTTGAACGAACGGGCGACCAGCATGCGATCGCTGGCCAGCAGCGCCGATGCCAGCGTATCGCCCTCATAGCCGCGCAACTCGTCGCCATCGAACTGAAAGGTGATGCTGCGGCTGCGATCCACCAGACCGCCATGGCTGAGACGAAACGCGCTCATGCTTGTCTCCCCTCAGCTTTTTCGCTTGTCTTTTCGGGAAAACCGGTTCCCACTTTTCCCTGACAAGCTTTCGCCCACTCCGCCGCGTCGGTCACGCCGAAAACCTCATGGGAAAGGTTGTCGCGCTCAACGACCAGCCAGCGGCGACAGCCGAGTGCATGATGCCAATGCTCGACGATGTGGCCCCTGGGATTGTCGCGGATATGGACGTAGCGGTGCCAGTCCTCGTCGGTCGCCGTCGGCGCCGGGCGCACCGGCGAGGCATCGCCGCGAATGGAGAATTCCTCCTTGGGGCGGAGGCCGCAATGGGGACAGGGGATCAGGCTTGCCATGCTCGTCTCATCTTTTCGCGGAATCAATGCAAATTCGGCTGCGGGCCTTTGCCGCCCTCGTCGATTGGGAACCCGCGCTCGAACCGGTCGAGGCGCAGGAAGCGGGCGACGGGATGGCTTTCGTTGCGGGCGATCAGATGCGCGAAGCAGAAGCCCGAGGCCGGCGTCGCCTTGAAGCCGCCGTAGCACCAGCCGCAATTCAGGTAGAGATTGTCGACCGGCGTGCGGTCGATGATCGGCGAGCCGTCCATCGACATGTCCATCACGCCACCCCAGGCGCGAAGCACGCGCACCCGCGACAGGCCGGGGATCAGCGCCACCCCCTCCTCCAGCGTATGCTCGACGGTCGCCAGATTGCCGCGCTGGGCATAGGAGGAATAGTAGTCGATGTCGGCGCCGAAGACCAAGCCGCCCTTGTCCGACTGCGAAATGTAGAAATGGCCGGCGCCATAGGTGATGACCTGATCGATGACAGGCTTCAGCCCCTCGGTGACGAAGGCCTGCAGCACATGCGTCTCGATGGGGAGTTCCAGATCGGCCATGCGCCCGACCGTGGTCGTGTTGCCGGCAGCGGCGAGTGCCAGCTTGTTGCAGCCGATGAAGCCGCGCGTCGTCTCGACGCCGATCGCCGCGCCGTCCGGCCCGCGACGGATGCCGGTCACCTCGCAATGCTGGATGATATCGACGCCGCGGCTATCTGCGCCGCGCGCATATCCCCAGGCGACCGCGTCATGCCGGGCCGTTCCGCCGCGCTTCTGATAGAGGCCACCGAGGATTGGGAAACGGGCATGGTCGAAATTGAGATAGGGCATCATCCGGCGCAGCTGCTCCCGGTCGAGCAGCGCCGCATCGACGCCATGGATCATCATGGCGTTGCCGCGCCGCGCATAGGCGTCGCGCTGGCCGTCGGAATGGAACAGATTGACGATGCCGCGCTGCGACACCATCGCATTGTAGTTCAGATCCTTCTCCAACCCTTCCCAGAGCTGCATCGACATTTCGTAAAAGGGCTCGTTGCCTTCCAGCAGATAGTTCGAGCGGATGATGGTCGTGTTGCGCCCGACATTGCCGGAGCCGATATAGCCTTTTTCCAGCACGGCGACATTGGTGATGCCGTGCTCCTTTGCCAGATAATAGGCGGTCGCCAGGCCATGGCCCCCGCCACCGACGATAATGACATCGTAGTGAGGCTTGGGATCGGGTTCGCGCCAGGCGGGCTTCCAGTCGCGATTGCCTGAAAAAGCCTGGGCGAGGATGGAGAGAGCTGAGTAACGCATCGCATTTCCATGGGTAGAATGGCCGCACCATTGCACATGAAGCTGAAACGACAAGTCTTGGAGCGGCAAAAAAATGTCGCAGCCGCACTCGCCGGCCGGCTGTGGGATTTCTGCATCGCGCCGGATCGGGGTTGTGCCGATTTTGCACGCAAGGCATAGAATCGTAACGTCGCCGGCAAATGCGGAAAAATTCCCTTCGCGCACGGCGATCAAAGCCGATAAGCAACCCCGATGCCGTTTTATGTCGAAATTCCGGCTCCGCCTTCCTATATCAGGATTGGCGTACCGTTTCCGACATGCAGGCACGTTCGCCGGAGTTGATGAAAGCCCATGCTGACCGTTTTCGAAACCGCCGCTCTCGAGGCCGGCCACGCCATCATCGAGATATACCGCGCCGGCGCGACCGTCAGCCTCAAGCCCGACGCTTCGCCGGTGACAGAAGCCGACGAACGCGCCGAAGACATTATCCTACGCCATCTCAGGGCGCACTTCCCCGACATTCCCGTTGTCGCCGAGGAAAGTGTTGCGGCCGGCGTCATGCCCGATATCAACGGCGGCGAATTCTTCCTCGTCGATCCGCTCGACGGCACCAAGGAATTCATCGCGCAGAATGCGGATTTCACCGTGAACATTGCCTTGATCCGCGACGGCAAGCCGGTGGCCGGCATCGTCTATGCGCCGGCGCGCGACGTCGCCTATGTCGCCGATGGCGGCCATGCCGAAAAGCTGGAGATCCACGATTTCCAAGTGGTCGGCCGCCACCCGATCCATGCGCGCTACCCAGGCACCCCGGTCGTGGCCGTCGCCAGCCGCTCGCACCGCTCCAGCGATGTCGAGACCTATCTCGATGCGCAGGGCATTTCCGGCTGTCGCTACAGCGGCTCCTCGCTGAAATTCTGTCTGCTGGCCGAGGGCGAGGCCGATATCTATCCGCGCTTTACCCGCACGATGGAATGGGACACCGCGGCCGGCGACGCCATCCTGCGCGCCGCCGGCGGCATGACGCTCGGCTCCGAAAGCGAACCGCTCGTCTACGGCAAGACGAACGACAATGGCGAACGCTTCTGCAATCCGCATTTCATCGCCTTCGGCCGTCGCCCCTGATTCTGACGTTGACGCCCAACAAAACGTCCCCGTCGATCCTCTGAGGATCGCGCCGGTCCATACTCACGCCCGTCCACTAAACGGAGACCGGCATGAGCGAGCAGACCGCAAATCTTTCCCTTTCCTATATCCTGCCCTCGCAGGCGCAAAAGCATGTCACCCATAACGAGGCGCTGCAGCGGCTGGATGCCATCGTGCAGCTGACCGTCATGGCCGCGATGGCCGCGCCGCCGCCCTCGCCGGCCGAAGGCAATGTCTTTGCGGTGACGGCGCCTGCGACCGGCGACTGGACAGGACAGGCCGGAAGACTGGCGCTTCGTCAGGATGGCGCCTGGATTTTCATCCAGCCGCGCGCCGGCTGGCGGGCATGGCGGGCCGATACGCAGACCCTTGCCCTGCATGACGGCGGCGGCTGGATCGAACAGCCCTTGCCGGCAGAGGGCATGATGCAGCTGCTCGGCATCGCCACCAGCGCCGATGCGACCAATCGCCTTGCGGTTTCCTCCCCGGCGATCCTGCTCACCCATGCCGGCGCCGGCCATCAGCTGAAGATCAACAAGGCCTCGATGGCCGACACCGCAACGCTGCTCTTCCAGAGCGACTGGTCCGGCCGCGCCGAAATCGGCCTTGCCGGCGAGGACGCCCTGTCCTTCAAGGTGAGCGCAGATGGCGCAAGCTGGCGCACGGCGCTGGCGGTATCTGGCAACGGCTATGTCCACCAACCCCATCGTCCGCTCGGCGAGGCGGCCAAATCCGCCGGCAGCGTCAGCCGCAGCGATGGCGATGCGGTCGGCTTCGACAGCCTCTCGCTGGCGCAGGGCGACGTTGCGCTCGGTACGACGGTCGCCGGCGGCACCGGCCTCAGGCTCCTGGTGCCGGAAACTGGCGTGTACCGGCTTTGCCTGACGCTTGCATCCAGCGCCAGCGCCGCCCACGGCGTCGATCTCATCCGCAATGACGGTGCAAGTCTCGCGCGCATTCGCAAGACCGGGACCGGCGGAACCGAGACGAGCTGCTCCACCGAGGCGCTTGCATCGCTCACTTCAGGCGACTGGCTCCATCTGTCACATTTTGGCACATCCATGGTTCATTATGGCACAACCGGAACCCGATTGCAGATTGCATTGGAATAGCAATCAGCGGCTGTAGCGCCAAAAGGGCTAGATTCACGCGATCCGGCCCGTCTTTTTGGGTTAATCCTTCGTTAACATACTGGCGGCATTCGCAAAGTCATGCTTTACTCCGCGCCGAACAGAGGGCTCATTCGTCCAGTGTGAGAGGCACCTTGGCTGTCAGCGATTTCCACAACCATGACGACTATCGCAGGACCCGGCGAGGGTATCTGCGATCGCGCGCCGGCGGCCGTTGGCTGCAGTTCGCGATCAAGCGATTGCTGGATATCCTGCTGGCGGGCGTCGGTCTCGTGGTGCTGCTTCCGCTGCTTCTGGCGCTGGCGGCCCTTATTCGCCTCGAAAGCCCGGGATCGCCCGTCTTCACCCAGCGACGCTGGGGGCGCAACGGGCGGGTTTTCAAGGTCTACAAGTTCCGCTCGATGCGGTCGGAGCTGGGCGATAGTTCAGGTGTCGCCCAGACGGTCCTCAACGATCCGCGCGTGACGCGGATCGGCGCCGTCATTCGCCGCACCAATCTCGACGAGTTGCCGCAGCTTCTGAACGTGCTCAAGGGCGACATGTCGCTTGTCGGGCCGCGTTGCCATGCCGTGGGCATGCTGGCCGCTGGCGTTCTCTATGAACAACTCGTGCCGGACTATCATGCCCGCCATGTGGTGCGCCCCGGCATGACCGGACTTGCACAGATGAAGGGCCTGCGCGGTCCCACCGATCGCGCCGACCGGGCGCGGGCGCGCATCGAAGCCGATCTCCATTATGTGGAAAATTATTCGCTGCTTCTCGACATACGCATCATCGTCGGCACGATCGTCTCCGAAATGCGCGGCGGCAAAGGCTTTTGAAACCCTTTGCCGGCAGTCGCTCCGGTTCACTGTAAAACTAAGGTCGTCAGAGAAGCCGATAACGGCAGGCGCGCGCCACGGCCTGCATGCGGTTGACGGCATCGAGCTTGCGCATCGCGCTTTTCAAATAGGTCGCGACCGTATGGGCGGAGATGTCGAGGATGATGGCGATCTCCTCGCTGCTTTTTCCCGCAGCCGACCAGCGCAGACACTCGATCTCGCGGCCGCTGAGCCGCTCAATCTGCCGCTCGCCCGGCTCGTCCTGTCGCCCGAAGCCGTCAACGATCTGGTGGGCGCGGTAGAGCAACTGCCGCGACTCTTCCAGCGATGGCGCTTCACGCTGGCCGGACAGCGCCAGGATATAATGGCGCAGGCGTTGATCATGCAGAGAAATCGCCCAGGTGTTGGCCAGCCCATGGCTGACGAACACGGCCGGCAATTCGCCCGCCGCCGGGCTGCGGGTAAACGCGCCGCGCAGGAAGACGGGCATGACCGTCTGCTTCAGATGCGCCACGAGATCGCAATCCCAGAAGGCGTCGCCGGCATCGTAGCGATCAAGCAAGAATTGCGGCCAGTCGGTCACCAGACAGTTGCCGGCAAAATCCTGGCGATCGCCGAAGGGAAAACGGGTGAGCAGATGGTGGGAAAAACGAAATTCTCGCGCTAAACGCCCCAGTTCGGCGGAGGCGCTGAATGCGATCCCTCCCCCGCCGGCCTCCCCTGTGACCGGCACTGACTTTGCGTGCATAAAACTACTCCTTCGGGCGCGGCGGCTATCAAGCGCCAACGCAAAAGAGGCGCGACACCCAAATTGGCGCGCACCGGAACAATATCGCGCCCTTCAAAGCATAGAAGGGCCGAGACCATGCATTTTTCTTGGAATTCGACAGGCGAGTATAGCGCAGACGGCGCCATACAATTTCATTGAACGTACCTTATACTGTCGGAGCCACCGGCAAAAGTGCAATTTCCGCATGGTAGCCATGCATTTGCATCAAATTCGAACAATATGCTGCTTGGTAAATCGGCAATGCCATCAAAGGGGCAAGACGTCCTGAATTCGCCATATCTGTAAAATCACCCGCAAAGGCTTAGGCAATTTTTAAATGTGGCAAGCTAGATTGCCCGGGTATGGTCTTGAGTTTGTGTAGAGAGTGCCAATGACCGAAATGATACGTCCCCGAGTGAAATATGTCATCGGCCCGGATGGCAGCCCGCTCACGATTGCAGATCTGCCCCCGGCAAACACGCGCCGTTGGGTGATCCGTCGTAAAGCGGAAGTTGTTGCAGCGGTGCGCGGTGGCCTGTTGAGCCTGGAGGAAGCCTGTGAGCGCTATACGCTCACCGTCGAAGAATTCCTGTCCTGGCAGTCGTCGATCAACGACCACGGTCTGGCTGGCCTGCGCACCACGCGCATTCAGCAATATCGCCACTAGTCATCGGGGCAACCCGAGGTGGACCCGAAAGGCGGCTTGCCCGGACAGGGCAGGCCGCCTTTCGGCGTTTTGAAGCATGTCAGCGGCCGCCTCATTATCCCTTGTTCGTCAATCGATTGCGAAACCGGAGCGACCATTCGACAGGCCCGGCCGACTTCGCTAGGTTCAAGTCGAACGATCGATGGAGAACGATATGGATATTCGTCTCGAAGAAACCGCAAGCGGCGGCCGCTACGTCGCAACCCTCGATGGCCATGACGGCGAAATGACCTTTTCGCGCAGTTCGCCGAAACTGATCATCATCGATCATACAGGCGTGCCGGATGCGCTTCGCGGTCGCGGCGTCGGCCAGGCGCTTGCCGCCCATGCGATCGAAGCCGCTCGCGCCGGCGGCTGGAAGATCATCCCGCTCTGCCCGTTCATGCGCGCGCAGGTCGAGCGTCATCCCGAATGGCGAGACGTCATCAGCAGTTGAAATCGTTGACATCTCGGCCTGAAACGACAAAACCCAGGCGTGGCGACTGCCGTCGCCCCCGCCTGGTCTCTGTCGATTAATCCGTGACCGGCCCGAAAGCCGGCCCCCCTGGCCTCAGGCGCGGGCGCGCACCGCGAGATCGCGCTCTTCCAGCGCCGCGGCGCGGGCATGCTCGGACTGGGCTTCTTCCAGCGCCAGTTCAGCCGCATCCTGCTGCACCTTCAATTCCCGGATCGAAACCTGGAGATTGTCCGCCCGCTGCCGCGCCGCCTTGGCAAAGGTCGGATAGGCAAAATGATTCGGATCGGAAATTCCCGATTTCTTTTCTTCGAGAACGATCTGGGTCTCCAGCTCCTTGGCCATTCTCTCGAATTCGGACATCATCAGCTGCAATTGCTGCAACTGGCGACGTTTTTCGTTCACCTGAAACTCTTTCAGGCGAACATGGCTCTCACGCGATTTCATACGCAATACTCCCGTGATGCGAGACCCCGGCTCAAATTCTCAGCCTGCCCGTCCCGATACGAACCGGATCGGGCGAAAAAAATTCACTCCGCGTTAATGAAAACCTACCGCTGGTAACCTTTCGTTTACGGGCATGATCGATGATAGAGCCTATCATTTAAAGCTCGGTAAACACCAAGCGGTTGGTGGCGAGCTTGTCGAATGGTTGAGTCAATTGAATCGGTTAGCGGAGTTTGTTGACGCAGGAATTGAGTTGTCTCGATATCGGATTCCCATTGAAAAACATGCAAGTGGTAAAAATTTTTAACGAACTAGATACGGCTTGCCAGAGGGAATCAGAATTTGTTAACCATTTCGTGGCAGCTTTCAAATCAGGCAACGAGGCTCTGTGGCGCCTTTGAGGACGAAAGCGACCTTTAAGCGGCGGTAAGGGGATAATTATGCGGGTTCTACTCATCGAAGACGATAGCGCGACAGCGCAGAGCATCGAATTGATGCTCAAATCGGAAAGTTTCAACGTCTATACGACCGATCTCGGCGAAGAAGGCGTGGATCTGGGCAAGCTGTATGATTACGACATCATCCTGCTCGACCTGAACCTGCCCGACATGTCGGGCTACGAAGTGCTGCGCACCCTTCGCCTGTCGAAGGTGAAGACGCCGATCCTCATCCTCTCCGGCATGGCCGGCATCGAGGACAAGGTTCGCGGCCTCGGCTTCGGCGCCGACGACTACATGACCAAGCCCTTCCACAAGGACGAGCTCGTTGCGCGCATCCATGCGATCGTGCGCCGCTCCAAGGGCCATGCACAATCCATCATTTCGACCGGCGAACTCATCGTCAACCTCGACGCCAAGACCGTCGAAGTCGGCGGCCAGCGCGTGCATCTGACCGGCAAGGAATATCAGATGCTGGAGTTGCTCTCGCTGCGCAAGGGCACGACGCTGACCAAGGAAATGTTCCTGAACCACCTCTATGGCGGCATGGACGAGCCCGAACTGAAGATCATCGACGTCTTCATCTGCAAGCTGCGCAAGAAGCTGGCCAATGCTGCCGGCGGCGCCAACTATATCGAAACCGTCTGGGGCCGTGGCTATGTGCTGCGTGAGCCCGATGGCAGCGATTACCTCGAAACGGCCTGATCCCCGCACCTTCAAAGCCGTTGCCTCTATCCGATCCTGTCCGCGAAAGCGGGCAGGATTTTTTGTATTCGGTCCTCCCCTGCCTTGGACAACCGCGCATGAAAAAACCGCCGCTCGGGACCGAGGGCGGTTTCTGGAAGTCTAAGGAAAACCGAAGCTTAAGCAGCCGCAGCCAGTGTGCCAAATGTGGCCGTCAGCACCTTGCGGTCGAAGGGCTTCAACAGGAAGTCGTTGGCGCCGGCCCGCTTGCCGATCATCATCTTCTTCAAATCGGCCTCGATGACGCAATAATAGATGCGCACCTTGTCGCCGTCCGGCAGGCCGCGCACGCCGCCGATCAGGTCGAGCGCGCCTTCCATGGCGGCATCGACGATCAGGATGTTCGGCATCTCCTCGCCGCAGCGACGCAGGCCTTCGCGATCGGTGCCGGCCTCCACCACCAGGAATCCGAGTTCCGACAGGATCCGCTTGCCGACCTTCCGAACGACATCCGACGTATCCGCGATCATCAAACGCTGCATGACCAACTCCATACCAAAACGACCGGATCGACGTCCGATCTGCAACGAAGTCTAGTCCCGCGTCTGCTAAGAACTGGTTAAGAGTGTACGAAACCTTACGCGATCTGGTTGCATGACAAAGCCGCACACCATTCAGGGCGCGCGGCTTCGTGCATGATCGAAACTCTCGATTGTGAGCCGTTTTCAGGCAGCGTCGGTCGCGACGGCGGCCATGGTGGCCTTGAAGGTGATTTCCTCGGGAGTCTGCTCGTAGCTCAATTCCATGCCGGCCTCGTCGGCGAGCAGCACGGTGTAATAGGGCTGGATGGAATGGGCGTCGACGGCTTCTTCCATCTTGTCATTGCAGATTTCGGCGAATTTCTGCGGCACGCGCATCATCCGGCCCTTGGCGACGATAGTGAAGACCGCATCGAGTTCCGGATTGTCAAGCGTGATGTCGAGCGAGCCGCCACGCGGGATCGAGCTATAGGCGACGAGGAACAGGTTGAGCAGCAGCTTGACCCGGTTCTTGGCGATGATGGCGCGCGGTCCGTTCCAGGAGACTTCCGTCTTCTTTTCGGCAGCGGCGAAATCCTTGGCGGCCTTTTCGGCCTCGCCGGTATCGATCGAGGCGCCGACCGAGCCGGAGGCGCCGAAGGCGAGACGCGCGAACTTCAGGCGCACGGAGGCGTTGAGCGCGCTGGTGCGGATCAGATCCATCGCATCGGCGTCGGCGCCGCCTTCGTCGAGCAGTTCGAGGCCATTGTTGATGGCGCCGACCGGCGAAATGACGTCGTGGCAGACCCGGCTGCACAACAGCGCCGCCAGATCAGGCCCGTTGAGGGTGAGGTTGATGTTCTTCGGCATGGTCTGCTCCTGGATAATCTCTCGGCCTGCATCCTGCCCGACGTGCATTGCGCGAATGTGGACGCGGACCCGCACCGCACAAAGGGCGTCGAGCCGCACCCGCCCTGCGGGGAGCGGCGACTGGCGTCATAATGACACCATATTTGGTAAACCGATTGTTAAGACCAACCGACCAAAATGTGAAAAGCGGCGGTCAGACGCCCGATTCGCATTGCAACGAACGGATGAGATCATGCATTTCAAGCCAATCCGCCTCTTCGCCGGTCTGAATTTCCTGGTGGCGCTCGTCGCCATGGTCTGGGCAGCCGTGCCGGTCAATGCGTGGTCGGCCGATTCGAGCCAGTACACGGCGCAGGAAATCGTCGATGCCGGCCATGGCTTTTTCGGCTCGGCCAGCGGCGGCCTCGCCAAGGTCGTCGAGCGCGCCTTCGAGCAATACGGCCTGCCGAACGGCTATATCCTCGGCCAGGAAGGCTCCGGCGCCTTCATCGCCGGCCTGACCTACGGCGAAGGCACGATGTACACCAAGAACGCCGGCGAAGTGAACCTCTTCTGGCAAGGCCCCTCGCTCGGCATCGATTACGGCGGCCAGGGCAGCCGCGCCATGATGCTGGTCTACAATCTCAACAGTATCGACGACGTCTATGCCCGTTTCGGCGGCGTCAGCGGCTCGGCCTTCGTCGTCGCCGGCGTCGGGATGACCGTTTTGCACAACAACAACGTCATCCTCGTTCCGATCCGCACGGGCCTCGGCGCCCGCCTCGGCGTCAATGTCGGCTACCTCAAGGTGACCCGCCAGCCGACCTGGAACCCCTTCTGAGACGGCGCCGCCGCCAGCAGCGTCAGGCGGTTTCGCCGGCGCAATCGCCTCCCGCTTCGACCCTGCCGCCATTAAGCCTGATTCGCGAGAAAGCTTGCGACAGGCTCGGCGGCGTGGTTATGTCGCCTCCTGTTTTGTTGCCAACCGCCGGTTTTTGGTCCCGCCTTGATTGAATTCGCCATCTTGTTCGGACTGGGTTTTCTGACGGCCGCACTCACCGTGCTGCTGCTGGCGCCGTTCGTGCTGCGCCGCGTCGTCTGGTTCACCGAACGCCGGCTGCGCGCCACCATGCCGATCAGCCCGCAGGAATTGCGCGCCCAGAAGGACATGGCGCGCGCGCTTTACGCCTCCGAAAACGCCAAGGTCGCCCATGCGCTGAAGCTGGAAAGCGAAAAGGCCGTCACGTTGGAACTGCGCAACAATGTGCTCGCCCAGGATGCCGGACGCCTGCAATCGGAAAATGCTGACCTGACGCATCATATCGAGGAAATGAACGTCGAGGCCGGCGACCTGCGCTCGCGGCTGCGGCGTGAAGAGGAAGCCTCGCTGCACCTGAAAGCGCGTTTCGGCGATCTCGAAACGGTGTTGTTCGGCCGCAATCAGGAAGTCGAGACGCTGGAAAAGCGGATCAATCGCCTCGTTTCCGACGTCGACAACCTCAAGCTCGATCTCGCCGCCTCCGACACGACCTCGGAAAGCATGCAGACGCGTCTCGGTTCGCTGCGCGACGAGCGCGAAACCCTGCGCCACGACCTCAAGCTGATGACGCAGCGCGCCCGCGACGCCGAAATGCGGCTCGACAAGGAAGAACACAAGGCGCTGCGTCTTGAGGAACGGCTGATGCGCGAGCAGATGCTGAACGCCGACCGCGAGACCCTGCTGGAGCGGCGCGGCAGCGAGAACAAGCGGCTGCGCGAGAAATTGAAACTGACCACCCAGCAGGCCCGCCAGGCGACCCGGGCGCTCCGCATCGCCGGGATTGGCGATCTTGCGGTGGACGAAACCGAGATCATCGACGACCCCATGCCACCCGAACCAGAACCCGCCGCCGACGACCGTATCGCCGTTCTCAGCGAAACCGTGCGCAGCCGCGGCGCCAGCGTCGCCGAACGGCTGATGCAGGCCAAGCCCGCCGAGGATGCCGAGATGCGCGAAGACATCGCCGCCGTCGCCGCCCGGATGGTGGCGCTGACGGCGCTCAAGGAAGGCGAGGCCTCTCCCATCCCCTCGCTGCTCTCCTCCGCTCCGCCAAAGACGCGCGGTGGCCGCCAGAGCCTGGCCGACCGCATTTCGGACGTGATGAGCCTGCCGTCCTAGGGAATTTCCAGGAAAAATGCGAAGCGGTTTTCCGTCCGGAAATACGTGAAAAACAAAGAGAGCAAGCGTTCTCGCGTTTCGGAGAAATGTGAAGCCGCTCCACGCGGCGGCTTTAGATCCGCCCCATCGCCGAAGCGATCTGATACAGCGCGATGCCCGTCGCCGTGGCGACATTCAGGCTGTCGAGACCCGGCGCCTGCGGCACGCGCACGCTGTCGAAACGGGCAAGGATATCCGCCGGCAGGCCCTCGCCTTCCGTACCCAGCACCAGCGCTGTCCGTTCGCCCGGCCGTGCCGCGCGGATGTCGGTAACGCCGGAGGGTGACAGAGCCATGATGCCGAAACCGGCAGCGGCCAACGCCGCCAGAATGTCCTCCGCCTTGCCCGCCCGGCTATAGGGCACGGCCAGCACCGCCCCCACGGACACCCGCAGCGCCTTGCGGTAGAGCGGGTCGCAGCAAGTCTCGTCGAGCAGGACAGCATCGGCGCCGAGGGCCGCCGCGTTGCGAAAGATGGCGCCGATATTGTCGTGATTGGAAATGCCACAGCAGACGACCGCAAGCGCTGCCTGCGGCAGACCGGCGATCACCGCTTCCGCCCCCGCCTTCTCTACCCGCCGCCCGAGCGCCAGCACGCCGCGATGCAGGTCGAAACCGACGATGCCGTTCATAACGGCCTGATCGGCGACATAGACCGGCACCTCTTCGGGAAGCCGCGTGAGAATGTCACGCACGCCGTTGACGCGGTTGGAGAGCAACAGCACCGCCTCGACCGCGAAACGACCGCTGTGTTGAGCCTCCGCCAGCACCCGCAGAACCACCGTGCCCTCGACGATGAACCGATCCTGCCGCCCGGTCAGATCCCGCTCGCGAATATCGCGAAAGGCAGCGATGCGCGGATCGCCGGCCTCTTCGATGCGGATCGGTTCGCGCATCGGCGTCAATTGCCGACGATATCGATATCGGCGACGATGCGGCCGACGGCCACGTCGAAGATCAGCGCCTTGCGCTTTCCGTCCGCCAGATGGCCAGTGAACAGGATCTGCCCGCCAGACAGGCTGGTCTGGTCGATGGTAAAGCCCGCCGGCAGGTTCGCCACCGCCTTCAGCGGCTGGTCGGAGGGAATGGCAAGGCCGCCGGCGGTGACCGGGGCTGCGGCCGGCGCTGAAGAGCGCGTCAGCTTGTAGCCGATGGTCACCAGCACCGCCATCAGCAGCACGCCCATGATGCCGGCGGAAACGAGCTGAAGGCGCACCATCTTGCGGCGGACATTTTCCATCGCCGGATCGAGCGGCTTTTCTTCCTGTTCGTCTAGTTCGACATTTGACATGGGTCGAGTCTCGGTTCATGACGGCCGCAAGAAACAATGCCTATCCCCGATGCGGACGCCGGAACCGGGGACAGGCCAGCCAAAACGCGATGGCTGCGAACGGATGGCAGGGGCCGATCCCATGGGGACGGCATGCCGCAAGCCAGAGCACCGGTGCATGACACACGGGATGACGTGAATGAACGAACCCTTTAAACAAGGCGAAGCCAATAGAAAAGTCCTGGAAGCGGATGAAACCGCTGAAGGCCGCCTCGATGCCTGGCTGGCGACGATGCTGGAGGGCGAATTTTCACGCAGCCGCATCAAGTCGCTGATCGAGGAAGGCGCTGTCTCCATCAATGGCGTCGCCAAGGCGGAGCCGAAGCGCAAGGTGCGCCCCGGCGACCGCGTTGTCATCGACCTGCCGGAACCGCTGGATCCCGAACCGCAGGGCGAAGACATTCCGCTGGAGGTACTTTACGAAGACGACGACCTGATCGTCATCGCCAAGCCGGCCGGCCTCGTCGTGCATCCCGGCGCGGGCAACTGGACTGGCACGCTGGTCAATGCGCTCATCCATCATTGCGGCGACAGCCTGTCGGGCATCGGCGGCGTGCGCCGTCCGGGCATCGTCCATCGCCTCGACAAGGACACGACCGGCGTGATGGTCGTCGCCAAGAACGATGCGGCCCATCGTCACCTCGCCGATCAGTTCGCCGATCACGGCCGCACCGGCCCGCTGGAGCGCGCCTACCGCGCCGTCGTCTGGGGACGGCCGCGCCAGCTCCACGGCACCATCGATGCCCCGCTCGGTCGCGGCGCCGACCGCACCAAGCGCGCCGTCAAGCGCGAAGAGAGCGACGATGCGCGCGAGGCGATCACCCATTTCACCGTGATCGAACGCTTTCACGAACGGCCGGATGCGACCTCACTGGCTTCGCTGGTGGAATGCCGGCTGGAAACCGGCCGCACGCATCAGATCCGCGTGCATATGGCCCATATCGGCCATCCCTTGATCGGTGACGCCGATTACGGCGCGGCCTTCAAGACCAAGGCGAACCTGCTGCCGGATTCCGCCCGCGCCGTCGTCAGCCTGTTCGGCCGTCAGGCACTGCATGCCTACCTCCTGCAGTTCGAACATCCGCGCACCGGCGAGGTGATGCATTTCGAAGCACCGATCCCCGACGACATGCAGCGTCTGATCGACGCCCTGCGCGACTGACTTTAGAGCATTTCGAGGAAAAGTGTGACGCGGTTTTCCGTCTGGAATGCGTGAAAACAAAGAGATAGAGCGTTTTCGCGATCGGCGAAAAGCGGAACCGCTCTAGATCATTCGGCAGCGGCGGTGCGACACCGACTGCCGAAATCAGCCACGACATGCAGGCAGACGGCGGCCATGACCAGCCCGCCGCCGATCAGCGTCGTACGGTCCAGCACCTCGCCGAACACCAGCCAGACCCAGAAGGGCGCCAGCGGCGCATCCAGCGCGCCGATCAGCGAGGTCTCGACCGGTGGCAACAGCCGCGCTCCAAGGAGCATCAAGGCAAGACCCGCGGCAAAGCCGAAAATGCCGAACAGGGCGACGATCCAGATTTCCTGCGCCGGCCAGCTGAGCGGCGTGGCGAAGGGCGCAGCGACCAGCGAGCCGAGCAGCGCCGAAAGTGCTGCAATCGCCAGCATCGGCATCTCAGGATAGCGCCGCGCCAGAAGCGTGTTGACGACGATACAGAGCGTCATCAACAGCGCCAGTGCATCGCCAACGAGACCACCGCCCTCGCCCGTGCCGACCATCAACCCGACGCCGATAAGCGCCGCAACGCTGGCGATGAGCGCGCCGGCGCCCGGCTTCTCGCGTAAAAACAGAAAACCCAATGCGGCGGCAATCAGCGGCGCGGTTGCGAAAATGACCGCCACATGCGCAACGCTCGTGCGATGAAGGGCAGCGATGAACAGGCTCATGCTGGCCGTCGTGACCAACGCAATCGCCCAGCCGGGCAGCCCGAGCCGGCGAAAATCCCGCCATGCCTGGCCCGGCGAGCGCAGAAAGATCAACAGGGCCACGGCGGCCCCGCCCCACACGCCCCGCCAGAACAGGATCGTCGCCGTATCCATGGTGATCAGCCGCGTCATCAGCCCCGCCGTGCTGAGCAGGATGGTGGAGATCAACACCAGAACGAGACCGAGGGTGTAGCTGGACGATTTCATGCGTGGGGCGACCATGTTCAAGGAGATGGAAAGCGTCTCTCATACCAGATCGCTGCTGACAACAGTCTGTCAGCAGGATTTAATCACCAGCGGAGCTGAGAGGGGTGCGGCTATGGCGCGGACGGCGCGGATGTTCGAGATCGTGCAGATGCTGCGGGCGGCGCGCGCGCCGCTGACGGCCGACAGCATGGCGCATCGGCTGGAGGTGACCCGCCGCACCGTCTACCGCGATATCGCAGCGCTTCAGGCCTCCGGCGTGCCGGTCGAGGGCGAGGCCGGCATCGGCTATCTGCTGCGCGGCTCGCTCGATCTGCCGCCGATGCGGTTTACCGCCGAAGAACTCGAGGCGATCGTCGTCGGTCTGTCGCTGGTCGGGCGTACGGGCGATACGCTGCTGACGGCGGCCGGCGAAAGCGCGCTCGCCAAGATCGCCGATGCAGCCCCCGCCGACGGCCCCTGTCTCGACCAGACCGCGACGCTTGTCTCCGGCTGGCATGCCATTCCGCCGGGCGCCACCGAGGCGCGGCTGTTGCGGCGCGCCATCCGCGACGAGCGCAAGGTGCGGATCGTCTATCGCAACGGCGAAGGCCAGCTGACGGAGCGCATTGTCTGTCCGCTCGCCATGCTCTATTATGTCGACTGTCTGCTTCTGGCGGCCTATTGCGAACTGCGCGGCGACTTTCGTCATTTTCGCCATGATCGTATCGAAAGATGCGAACCGCTGGACGCTTCCTTCGCGGCGACCGCCACCGCCCTGCGCCGCAGATGGCGCGCGCAGAACCGGGAAAAACTGCCCCGCCTTGGCGGCTAGTCGCCGCTATGGCGGCGATGCGAATAACGGCCTTGTGATACGCCGTGAAGCTTGAATCGCTTTTATGCCGTACTTATCTGTACATTGGAAAAGTGCGGGGTCGGACAGACCTGTGCTTGACAAGGCTCGCTCGGAGAGGACGGATTTTCCGTCCGGAGGGGCCGAAGATCTCGAAAGGGGGGCGCAATCATGGCCCGCAATTCATTGCCGTCGATTACTGCTGGAGAAGGCGGTCTCAACCGCTATCTCGATGAAATTCGTAAATTCCCGATGCTTGAGCCGCAGGAAGAATACATGCTGGCCAAGCGCTACCAGGAGCACGGCGATCGCACTGCCGCGCATAAGCTCGTGACAAGCCATCTGCGCCTCGTGGCGAAGATCGCCATGGGCTATCGCGGCTATGGCCTGCCGATCGGCGAAGTCGTATCCGAAGGCAATGTCGGCCTGATGCAGGCCGTCAAGAAGTTCGATCCGGAACGCGGCTTCCGTCTGGCCACCTATGCAATGTGGTGGATCAAGGCATCGATTCAAGAGTACATCCTGCGATCCTGGTCGCTGGTGAAGATGGGCACGACCGCCAACCAGAAGCGCCTGTTCTTCAACCTGCGTCGTCTGAAGGGCCGTATTCAGGCCATCGACGACGGCGACCTGAAGCCGGAACACGTCACCGAGATTGCCAACAAGCTGAAGGTCAGCGAGGAAGAAGTCGTTTCGATGAACCGTCGTCTCTCCGGCGACGCCTCGCTGAACGCGCCGATCAAGGCCTCCGAAGGCGATTCCGGCCAGTGGCAGGATTGGCTCGTCGACGACCATGACAGCCAGGAAGCCGTGCTGATCGAGCAGGACGAACTGGATACGCGCCGGCGCATGCTGGCGCGCGCCATGAGCGTCCTGAACGACCGCGAGCGCCGTATCTTCGAAGCCCGCCGCCTGGCGGAAGATCCGGTGACGCTGGAAGAACTCTCTTCCGAGTTCGACATCAGCCGCGAACGCGTTCGCCAGATCGAGGTTCGCGCCTTCGAAAAGGTCCAGGATGCGGTGCGCAAGGATGCGCTGGAACGCGCCAACGCGCTGCGCGTCGTCGAAGCCACGGCGTAAACACTTCGGCCGGCAATTTGCCGGCCTGGAAACCCGGATACGGACCCCTCGCGAAGCTAGCTTTGCGAGGGGTTTTTCTTGACGGCCTGCTGGAAAGATCAGGCCTTCGTCGTCAATTTCTTCTCGAAATAGACGCGGTTAAAGCCATCCTCGACGCGGCGATCGATCTCGGCATAGCCGAGCCGCGGATAGATCGAGAGATTGTCGGTCATCTTTTCATTGGTATAGAGGCGCACCGTGCCAAAACCTTGGGCGCGAGACTCATCCTCGCAAAAGCGGATCAGGGCTTTTCCGATCCCTTGACCCGCAGCAGATGGCAGGACCGCGACATTCTCCAGCAGAACATGATCGTCTTCGGCAAAGAAGGCGATAAAGCCTTGAACCCGGTCTTCGGCATCGACAAAGACGTGAATTTCATTGGCGGCGATTTGCGCGGCGTAGTCGGCCAGCACCGGCGCCGGCTTGCGGCCAATGGCAGCGACATATTGGGCATAGGCGGTTTGCGCGCAGGCGCGGATCGCAGCTTCGTCGCCCTCGACGGCCAGACGGATCACGCCGCTTCCCCCACCCAAAAAGACACGCGCGACGCCGGTCATGACCGGCGCCGCCGCATTCGGTTATTGATCGGCGTTGGCCGGGCCCAAGGCGTTCCAGGCCTGGATCGCCTTGTTGAAGGCATCGATACCGGCCTGGCCCTTTTCGAGCGTCAGCAACGCACGACGGCCATTGCGATAGGTCACCGGCATGTCGATCCAGCTGCGGGTGCGCAACAGTTCGAGATTGGTGGCGCGGGCTTCGGGAAAATCGTTGAGCGCGATCATGTGGAAGTCGTCGGTGATCTTGGCCGGAACGGCGATCAGCGGATTTCCACGATCCTGCTCGGTCGTCTTCAGGGCAATGCGCTGGACGCTCTCGATGGCGCCGCCTTCGAAATTCGGCGGCAACGAGAAGACGATTTCCACCAGATGGCTGGCCGGCAAGGACGGATCGGAGTTGCGCTTGAAGGTCATCAACGCCGAAAGACCGCGTTCCGGCACATTGATCTGCGCCTGCACGGTCGGCTCGGGCTTGCCGTTTTCGCCGGCTTCCTCTTGCAGCGACCAGGTAACATTGCCGGAGATTGCGGTCGGAACCGACTGGCCGAGACGCTCCTCGTACAGGAACATCTTGCCGCCCTGACCGGCGGCGGCCGGCGGGGTCTGCTGTGCCGGAGGCGTCTGCTGTGCCGCCGGCGTTTCGGTCGCGGCGGCCGGTGCTGCGGCGGTCGTCGCCGGCACATTTGCCGCAATGTTCTGCTCGGCGACGGACTTGCCTTCGGTCGTCGCCGGCTGACCCGCGATCTGGGCCGGGCCGGAATCCTTCTCGCTGCCGTCGGACAGCAGACGCTGGGTGAATTTGGTGATTTCCGGCTGGGGATTGCCGGCGGAGGCGACTTCCGTCCCGCCCGACGCACCGTTCGCAGCCGTGCCGTTGGCGGGCGCCGTCGTGCCGGCATTCGGCGTCGTCGTTCCCGCACCGTTGGTCGGCGTCGTCACCGGCTTCTGCGCGGTTTCAGGCACTGCCGGGCCGGTCTTGACCATGCTTTCGGCCAACTGCACGATACGGTCGCGATAAAGCCAGCCGCCGTAACCCGCGCCGCCAAGGAGAGCGACCAGAAGCGCACCGATGACGATGCCCTTGTAATTGCGCCGCTTCGGCTCGGCACGATAGGAGATCGGCGCAACCGTCGGCGTTCCCGCAGACGTATCCGACAGTCCGGAATCGGCTGCGCGCACGCCGCCGCGCGACGCGGAAGGCGACATCAGGTCGTCGAATTCGCCCCAGCCGTCATCGACGGCGGGCGCAGGCTTGGGCGCGGCGACAGCCGCCTTTGCGGCGAGAGCGTCCGGTTCCGCCGCTTGCGGCTTCGGCGCCGGCGTCACCGGCGGGGTGTCGAATGCGCTTTCGTCCCAATCCAGAAGGTCCAGCGCCTGCGGCATGGCCGGCTGCGGCTCAGGCGAAACGGCCGGCTTTTCAGCCTTCACCGGTTCCGGCTGGGGTTCTGGTTCCGGTTCCGGCTGCGGTTCGGCGGGGGTGTCGACATGCGGCGCCGCCGTCAGCACTTCCGGTTCGAAATGCCCCGAGACGACGAAGTCCCGGCCGGTATGCAAGAGCGGCTCATGATCGGTCAGACTGTCGAGCAAGGGATCGGCGAGATAGGGGGACGACGCGGCCGCCGTTTCCGGCTCATGCTGCGGCTCCGGTTCAACGGCCGGCGGCGCGTCGACGGGCAGAGGCTCCGGTTCGTCCTGCCAGGCCTCGTCCGCGACAGGCGCAAGCGGCGTCGCAGCGGCCTCATGGGCAATTTCCCAAGGCTCGCGCTGCGGTTCGGCTGCGACCGGATCTACCGTTTCGACCGGCGTTTCAACGGGCGCTTCGGCATAGACCGTCTCTTCGTGGACAGGCTCGGGCTCGACGGCTTCTTCCGGTAGCGGCTCCTGCCACAAGCCGATCTGGCGCTCGTCCGGCACGATACCCGTTGAGGATTGCTCTTCGACAGGTTCATGCACCGGCTCGACAGGCTCGTCCCACGGCTCGCGCGCATGGTCTGCAACCGGCTCCGGCTCGTATGGCTCGGCATGAACGGCAGGTTCCGGATGGGTTACGGGTTCATGCTCCGGCGCCGGCTCGGCGGCGACGTAGCTTTCCCTTTCGTCTTCCAGAGCCTCGGCCTCGGCCTGCGTGGAAAGCGCTTCCTCGTCCTGCTCTTCGGACTCTGCCTGTTCTTCAGTCTCGTTCGTATCGTCGGGTTCGGAAGACGTTTCCTCCCAGGCCGCCGTATCGTCCTGATAGGAAAGGTCTTCCTCATCCTCGCCGGCCTCGGGCAAGGCTTCGGCATGCTCGTTCTCGACCTCGGTGATCGCCAGCTCGAGCTTGTCGAGCTGGCGGCGCAACATGTCTTCCGGCGGGCGCGGCTTCATGCTTTCGAGCTGGCGCTGGACGGCTCCGCGCGCCTTCTCGTAAACCTTCACCCGCATCTCTGGAGTATTATCGGCCAGCCCATCCACGGCTCGCCGAATGACTGCTGCAAAATCTGCCATCAGGTCTTTCTCATGAGTATCGACTTGGTGCCGATCAAGTTATCTTGAACCGGACGCCGCGAGATTATCCCTCAAACGGGTCGGTCACAAGTATTGTGTCCTCGCGCTCGGGGCTGGTCGAAAGAAGCGCCACCGGCGCGCCGATCAACTCCTCGACCTGACGGACATATTTGATTGCCTGCGCCGGCAGATCGGCCCAGCGGCGGGCGCCGACGGTCGATTCTTTCCAGCCTTCGAGCGTGATGTAAACAGGCTCGACGCGGGCCTGCGCGACCTGGCTTGCCGGCAGATAATCGATTTCCTTGCCGTCGAGCTTGTAGCCGACGCAGATCTTGAGCTCATCCAGGCCGTCGAGAACGTCGAGCTTGGTCAACGCGATGCCGGTGATGCCAGACGTCTTGACGGTCTGGCGCACCAGAACGGAATCGAACCAGCCGCAACGGCGCGGACGGCCGGTGTTGACGCCGACTTCACGGCCGACGGTCGACAGGTGCCTGCCGATCTCGTCGTCGAGCTCGCACGGGAACGGGCCTTCGCCGACGCGGGTCGTATAAGCCTTGGTGATGCCGAGCACGTAGGAAATCGCCGTCGGGCCGAGGCCCGAACCAGCGGACGCCTGGCCGGCAACGGTGTTGGACGAGGTGACGAAGGGATAGGTGCCGTGGTCGTTGTCGAGCAGCGCCCCTTGTGCGCCTTCGAACAGGATGCGCGCGCCGGCCTTGCGCTGCTCGGCCAGCAGATCCCAGACGCGATCGATATAGGGAAGGATGTGTGCGGCGACGGAGTTCAGCTCTTCCTCGATCGATTCGACCGAGATTTCTGGCAGGCCCATGCCGCGACGCAACGCATTGTGGTGCGTCAGCAGGCGCTCGATCTTCGGGCGCAGCGTTTCCGGCTCTGTCAGGTCGATGACGCGGATGGCGCGACGGCCAACCTTGTCTTCATAGGCCGGACCAATGCCGCGGCGCGTCGTGCCGATCTTGGTGCCGTTGCTGGAGGCGGCGTCTTCGCGCAGACCGTCGAGATCGCGGTGCAGCGACAAGATGAGCGGGGCGTTGTCGGCAATGCGCAGCACCTCCGGTGTCACGGCGACGCCTTGGGCGCGCAGCTTCTCGACCTCGGCAACGAAGTGATGCGGATCGACGACGACGCCGTTGCCGATCACCGAGAGCTTGCCGCGCACGAGGCCCGAGGGGAGCAATGCGAGCTTGTAGCTGACGCCGTCGATGACGAGCGTATGGCCGGCATTGTGACCGCCCTGGTAGCGCACGATGACCTCGGCACGTTCCGAAAGCCAGTCGACAATCTTGCCCTTGCCTTCGTCTCCCCACTGCGAACCGACAACTACGACACCCGTCATTTACCAATTTCCCGTTGCTGGAGCGCCTCTGCGCCGTCTCAAACCCGCGCATCTATACTGGTTTGCATCGCGGAAAGCGACCCTATTTGAAGGGTACATTTGGCTTTTTGCGTGACAAAACCGCTCGCCCGGCTCTAATTCATCCGACACGCCGATACCGTCCCGCCGCAGAAAGTCATCCCCTTGTTCGCCCGCTTTTACCTTTACCTCATCATTGCGACGCTGTGCTGGGGCGCCAACGCCGTTGCCGGCAAGATCGCCATCGGTCACGTCAGCCCCATGATGCTGACATTCTGGCGCTGGACCTTCGCGTTTTCCATCGCCGTCATCATATGGTTGCCGCAGCTGAGACAAGACTGGCCGGCGATCCGGCGGCACTGGGCGGTTCTGATTCTGCTCGGCGTCATCGGCTACACCGGCTTCAACGCCTTTCTTTACAGCGCGGTATTGTACACCTCAGCCACCAATGTGGCCATCGAGCAGGCCGGCATTCCCGCCCTGATCTTCCTTGGTAATTTCCTGCTGTTTCGAACCCGCGTCTCGCTCGCCCAGATCGCCGGCTTCGCCATGGCCCTGGTCGGCGTGGCCCTGACCGCCACCCATGGCGATTTACGCCACCTTCTGACCCTGGAACTGAACCACGGCGACGCATTGATGCTGCTCGCCATCGTCGCCTATGCAGTCTACACGATCATGCTGCGCTGGCGCCCGTCGATGCACTGGAAAAGCGTCATGACGATCTCGGTCTTCGGCGCCATGCTCTCCGCCCTGCCCTTGGCCGGCTGGGAGATCTCGAGCGGTGCTGCGATATGGCCGGATGTCGAGGGATGGGCGATCGCGCTCTGGACCAGCATCTTCGCCGCCCTGATCGCCCAGACGCTGTTCATTCTCGGCGTCGAAGGCATCGGCGCCAATCGCGCCGGGTTGTTCATCAATCTCGTACCGGTTTTCGGAACGCTGATTTCGCTTCTGATCGGCGAGCCCTTGCAGCTTTTCCATGTCATCGCACTGGCGCTTGCACTCGGCGGCATCGCGATCGCCGAACGCGGGCGGCCTCGCTAGCATTTCCAGCAAAAGCGGGATCGCTTTGGCGTCGGACAATGCGGTAAAAACAAAAGGATAGAGCATTTCCAGCAAAAGTGTGAAGCGGTTTTGCGTCCGGAAATGCGAGAAGACAAGGAAGTCAGCGCAAATGAAAAAGGGCACGGTCATGCGCTCACCCAAGGGACAAAGGGCGCCGCAGACCGTGCCAGGCTTCAGGCAGTCATTCCAGCGGGCAAGCCGCCGAATTCGAGAGGCCGGCGAAATCGCCGGTGTCGAGAGGGTGGAGAGCCAAGGGCTTGAAGGCGCTTCGTTCTCCTGTGAAAGAGACAATAGCGCGAGCGCTTTTCAGCGCGTTTAAGCGGATCGCTACAATTTTATCGAAGCCGCATTTTGTGCCGTTCCGCGACAGGCGGAACGGCGGGACGCCTTATTCGGCCTTGGACAGCAGGATCTTGTCGATGCGGCGGCCATCGAGATCGATGACCTCGAAACGCCAGCCGTTCTTGGTGAAATGCTCGCCGAGTTCAGGCAGGCGGCGCAATTCGGCAAGCACGAGGCCGGCGACCGTTTCGAATTCCGGGTCGTCGCCGGCATTGAAGCCCATCTGATCGGCAAATTCATCGATCGGCATCCATCCGGCAACCAGGTAGCTGCCGTCCTCGCGCACGACCATCGCCGGCTCCTCGACTTCGCTCTCCTGGAAGACGCCGGTGATCGCCTCGAGCACGTCGCCCGAGGTGATGATGCCTTCGAAATGGCCGTATTCGTCGTAAACCAGCACCAGATGCACGGTCGACTTGCGCAACGCCTGGATGACGTCGATGGCGCTCGTCAGGTCGGAAACGACAGGCACTTCGCGCATGACCGCGCGGACATCGCGCTCCTCGCGCAGGAAGAACGCGTCATAGGCATCCTTGACGAAGATGACGCCGAGAATTTCATCGGAGCTGCCGTTGCGCACCGGCAGGCGCGAGCGGTTGGTCGAGCGGAGCTGGGCGCGGATCTCTTCGAAATCGTCCTCGATGTCGATCAGTTCGACATCGCGCCGCGGCGTCATCAAGGCACGCGCGGTGCGGTCTGCAAGGCGCATGACGCCCGAGATCATCGCCGATTCCTCGGTCTCGATCACGCCGGCGCTATGCGCTTCGGCCAGAACCGTCTTGATTTCCTCGTCGGTGACCTTGTCGCCGGATACGCCGCTCTGGCCAAGCAGGAACAGGACCAACCGGCCCGAGCGATCCAGCAGCCAGACCAGCGGCGCGCCGAATTTCGACATCATCGTCATCGTCGGCGAAACACGCGCGGCAATCGCCTCGGGATCGCGAAGCGCGATCTGCTTGGGCACAAGCTCGCCAACGATCAGCGACAGATAGGTGATGATCACGACGACCGTACCGACGCCGAGCGCATCGGCAAGGCTGGGGCTGACGCCCTGCGTCAGCAGCCATTGCGAGAAGCGGGTGCCGAGCGTGGCGCCCGAGAAGGCGCCGGAGAGGATGCCGACCAGCGTAATACCGATCTGGACGGTGGACAGAAAGCGACCCGGATCTTCCGCCAGCCGGATCGCCATGGCGGCGCCGCGATTGCCCTGATCGGCGAGAACCTTCAATCGTGCCGTTCGGGAGGAAACCACCGCCAGCTCGGACATAGCCAGCACACCGTTGAGAACGGTGAGGAAAATCACGATCAGAATCTCGGTAAGCAAAAGGAACTCTTCAAATTGTTGACGGGCATGCGCGCCAGGCGACATGAACCACACATAACACAGTCTTGCCAAGACGTGTGAAAAACTAAGGAAAGATTTACGGGTTACGCGACGTCGTCAAGCGAGCCGATCGCGCCGCGCGAAAACAGGATTTCGACCGCCTCCACACCGGCGCGCACCCGCCAGGCGGCAGCGCCCGCATAGGTGTCGGCCAGAACCGTCGCGGCGCGGATCGCATGGTCGCGATTCTCCGCCCGGCGCGGCGCAAACATCTGGACGACATCCCCTATGTCCGTGATTTCGAACGCCACATAACGGAAGGTTTCGATTTCGTCCTGCAAGCCTGTCCCTCGATTGCTTCGACCCCGGCCGCAAGGTGCGCCGACACAAACGAGCTTTCCGCATGAGTTGGGACAAACCAAGGCGAAATTCCGGCGCATTCACGGAAATTCGCTGCCGAAACAAGAACATCTGCACGTATCGGACGAACCTGCACGCGGCGCGCACGAATTCTTCGCGCCGCGCGACACCAGAGATTCACAGGTGATTTCCTCCAATTGCCGGCAATTAACGAAAACTTTAAGTATTGGTCATGTTCGCTGGTCGATGCGGAGACGAGCGAAAAGAGGGCCGCGGTTCACGAGGGATCGCGGCCCGTTCTTTTGGATACGCCCCGCACTGCATGTCAGGCGCGTCCGGGTAAGCCGGCCCGATTGACAAACGCACCGTCAGTATCCAACCCTTCACGCAACGAAATCAGCCGTGCATTAGGGTCAAAACGCAATCAGATTGGGTGTTTTGTGGATGCGGCTGGGATTGAATGGAAGCGAACAATGCTCGACAAGGCCAGAAGGCCTTGTCGAGCATTGTTCGCAATCAGGCGGCCCAGCCGTATCCACCCTTCGGGCTGGCCATAGACTGGGCCTGCGGGCGTCGGAAAGGTTTGAAAGTGATCGGCCACTTCCTGCACCTTGCCTCCTACTCAGGCCCAGTCTATGGCCAGCAAAACACCCAAGCTGATTGCGTTTTGACCCGAGGGAGCTTCCGCCATGACTGACACACCAATCCTGCCGATGGGCTATTCGGCCGTTCCCGCCGGCAAGGTCGCAACCGTCGTCACCTGCCTGGAGATGCGCGCCCGCCCTGCCCCGCGCGCCGTCAATGCCGGCACATTGCGCCTCGAGCGCTGGCATCGGCCGTCGCTGGAACAGTACCGGGCGCTATTCCGCCGGATCGGCGCTGACTGGATGTGGGTCTCGCGACTGGTGATGGCGGATGCGGAGCTGGAAACCATTCTCCACGATGACAAGGTCGAGGTTTTCGCGCTGGTGGACGGCGAGCGCCCCGCCGGACTGCTTGAACTGGATTTTCGCCAGGAGGGCGATTGCGAGCTCGCCTTCTTCGGACTGGTTGCCGACGCGATCGGCCAGGGCGCCGGCCGCTTCCTGATGGAGCAGGCGATCTCGAAGGCCTGGGCCGCGCCGATACAGCGCCTCTGGGTGCATACCTGCCATCTGGATCACCCCGCAGCTCTGGCCTTCTACCGCCGCTCGGGCTTCTCGCCCTATGCCACGATGGTGGAAGTCATGGACGATCCGCGCCTGACCGGCGTCATCACCCGCGACGCCGCACCCCATGTGCCGCTGATCGAACCCTGATCAATCGGCACGCCCGACGCTGGTATAGCTGAAGCCATGGCGGGCGACCTCGTCTGGACGGTAGATATTGCGCAAATCGATCATGACGGGCGCATTCATCACCGTCTTCAGCCGTGCGAAATCGAGTGCGCGGAACTGGTTCCATTCCGTGACGATGACGACCGCATCCGCGCCTTCAGCGGCGCGATAGGCGTTATCGGCAAAGTCGATGCCCTCGATCAGCTTGCGGGCATTGTCCATGCCCTCGGGATCGTAGGCGATAACAGCGGCGCCGGCATCGGTGAGCGTCTGGATGACGGCGATGGCCGGGCTGTCGCGCATGTCGTCGGTATTCGGCTTGAAGGTAAGGCCGAGCACGGCGATGCGCTTGCCGCGCACATCGCCGCCCACCGCATGGATGACCTTGCGGCCCATGGCGCGCTTGCGGTTGTCGTTGACGGCGACGGTGGTCTCGATCAGACGCACGGGCGAATCGTAATCCTGCGCCGTCTTGACCAGCGCCAGCGTATCCTTGGGGAAGCAGGAGCCGCCGTAACCCGGCCCGGCATGCAGGAATTTCGGGCCGATGCGCCCGTCGAGCCCGATGCCGCGCGCCACTTCCTGCACGTTGGCCCCTACCTTTTCGCAGAGATCGGCCATCTCGTTGATGAAGGTGATCTTCAGCGCCAGGAAGGCATTGCTGGCATATTTGATCAGTTCGGAGGTGCGCCGCGTGGTGAACAGCAAGGGCGCCTGATTGAGATAGAGCGGCCGGTAGGCCTCGGTCATCACCGCCCGCGCCCGCTCGTCATCCAGCCCGACGACGATGCGGTCCGGCCGCTTGAAATCGTCGATCGCCGCCCCCTCGCGCAGGAATTCCGGGTTCGAGACCACGGCGATATCGGCTTGCGGATTGGTCTCGCGCATGATGCGCTCCACCTCGTCGCCGGTGCCGACGGGAACGGTGGACTTGGTGACGACGACGGTGAAGCCGCTGACATTTTCGGCGATTTCGCGGGCCGCGCCATGGACATAGCTCAAATCCGCATGACCGTCGCCGCGCCGCGAGGGCGTGCCGACGGCGATGAACACCACATCGGCCTCGCGCACGCTCGTGGGAATATCGGTGGTGAAGGCGAGCCGCCCGGCGGCGACGTTTGCCGCGACCAGCCCGTCGAGCCCGGGTTCGAAGATCGGGATGCGGCCGGCCTTCAGCGCCTCGATCTTGTCGGCATCCTTGTCGACGCAGGTGACGTCATGGCCGAAATCGGCAAAACAGGCGCCGGAGACCAGGCCGACATAGCCCGAACCGATCATCGTAATCTTCATCGCAGTCGATACCTTCTAGAGCATTTCCAGCCGAAGCGGATGCGCTTCGGCGTCGGACAATGCGGCAAAACAAAATGGCTGGCGCATTGGAGGCTTCATATAGGCATTCGATTGCGAAATCACGACTGCTGTCAATGACGCTTGCCGCACGGGCAAAAGCCCGCATTGTCAGGCCGCCCGGCATGGGGCATAGGGAAGGCTGAACGGCGGGCGGGAAAAATGCGATATCTGATTACGGGCACGGCAGGCTTCATCGGTTTCCATCTGGCAAGACGCCTGCTGGACGAAGGCCATTTCGTCGTCGGTTTCGATGGCATGACCAGCTATTACGATCCCGCCCTGAAGGAAAGACGCCACGCGATCCTGGCCCGTTCCAATGCCTTCCGCCCGGTCATCGGCATGCTGGAGGATGCCGATGCGCTGAAACGCGCGGCCGAGCTTGCCGAGCCGGATATCATAATCCACCTCGCCGCGCAGGCCGGCGTGCGATACAGCCTGGAAAACCCCAAGGCCTATGTGCAATCCAATCTCGTCGGCTCGTGGAACGTGCTGGAACTGGCGCGCGACATCGCCCCGCGCCACCTGCTGCTCGCCTCGACCTCCTCGATCTACGGCGCCAACGACAAGATCCCCTTTGCCGAAAGCGACCGCGCCGACGAGCCGATGACGCTGTATGCGGCCTCGAAGAAATCCATGGAGCTGATGGCGCACAGCTATGCCCATCTCTACAAGGTGCCGACCACCGCCTTCCGCTTTTTCACCGTCTACGGCCCCTGGGGGCGGCCGGACATGGCGCTGTTCAAATTCGTCGACGCCATTCTGAACGGCCGGCCGATCGATATCTATGGCGAGGGACGCATGAGCCGCGACTTCACCTATATCGACGATCTCGTCGAAGGCATCCTGCGATTGGCGGCGATCATCCCCACGCAGGAAAGCCGCGTCACCCTTCCGGGCGTCACCGATACGCTTTCGGCCCAGGCCCCGTTTCGCATCGTCAATATCGGCGGCGGCCAGCCGGTGGAACTGATGCGCTTCGTCGAGACGGTGGAAGCGGCGCTTTCACGCACCGCGCTGCGCAACATGCTGCCGATGCAGCAGGGCGACGTGCCGCGCACCTATGCCTCCCCTGATCTCCTGCTGGCGCTGACCGGTTTTCGCCCCGAAATCGGCCTCACCGAGGGCGTGGCGAAATTCGTGGACTGGTACCGCGAATTTTATGGATCGTGAGCGAACATATCCGGAAATTGCCTTGAAACGAGCCTGCCTATTCTTCGAATACGGCACAAACGACACAGACTCACCCTATCCAGCTACGGAATTAACCTTCTATTAACGTATACATTGCGGATTACTAATTCTTGATGCTTAATCCCGTCCATCGCACGATGCGAATGAGAGGGAAATCGGGATCATGGCATCGATTCAAGGAATTTATCTGGCGCTGTTCGGCCGTCCGGCCGATCCGGCAGGCCTGGCCTACTTCAACAAGGTGACCAACAACGGCAGCGATCTGTCGAAGATCGGCGACCTCGCCGACACGGCGGAATACAAGAGCCGCTTCGCCGGCAAGTCGAATGACGAGATCGTCAATTCGATCTACAAGTCGCTGTTCGGCCGCGATGCGGAGCCGGAAGGTCTGGCCTTCTTCTCCAACGGCCTGAAGAACGGCACCTTCACCATCAACACCATTGCCATCAGCATTCTCGATGGCGCGCAAGGGTCGGACAAGACGACGATCGACGGCAAGGTCGTCGCCGCCAATTTCTTCACCACCCACCTCGATCTCGCCATCGAGATCGCCGCCTATCAGGGCAATGCCGCCGCCCAGGTCGGCCGCGACTATATTTCCAGCATCACCAGCGCCAATCCCGGCACTGGCGAAAATGCCGATGCGGCGATCCTCAAGCTTCTGGCGCTGGCCGGTCAGGCTCCGGCGGAAGGCGGCAATAGCGGCGGAAGCAGCAGCGGACCGCCGCCGATCACCGATGAAGGCAGCTATTCCGGCGACGTTCTCATTCTCAAGGATAGTGCGCCGGTCAAAAGCTACACCTATAGTGACGCAACCCCGAAGGCGGTTTTCGCGACGGTGCAGACCGCTCTGAACGAATCAGGCGCTTTCACCGATAAGCCCACGGGCGATACGCTGCTGGTCAACAATCTCGACCCGATCAACAAGGCCTATGGTGAGCAGATCGGCGCGCTGGCCAGCATCCCCGGCAACCTGATCGAATCCTACAAGAATGGCTGGTTGCCGAACGCCTTCTTCTTCGGCATTCCGGGCCAGAGCAGCACCGTTCTGGGAACGCAGGGCAACGACGTCGCGCTGATCGTCGATGGCAGCCAGTTCGATCATAAGCTCACCGGTGGACGCGGCAACGACGTGCTGGTCGTGGCGGGCATCGACGGTTACGTCGTTTCGCCGACGATCCAGAAGCAGACCCTGCCGGTCATGGACCTGCCGCCCGGCCCGGCCGTGCCGATGGGCCCGATTCCAGCGCCTGTCGGCATCGATCCGCCGAATCCCTCCGATGCGTTTTCGAGAGCGGATACGCAACCGGCCAAGGTCGGCATCCATGTCATCGACGGCGGCGCAGGCGACGATATCGTCATCAATATCGGCGGCGACAACAACGTGCTGACCGGCGGCGACGGACAGGACCTCATCGTTTCCCTCGGCTCCGGCCGCGACAAGATCGACGGCGGCGCGGGCGACGACTTCATCTTCGGCGGCTCCGATCAGGGCATGTGGCGCAAATACATCCCGATGGTCGCGGCCTCCGAAACCCCGCCGCTGCCCTTCTTCGCCAAACCGGATTTCGACAAGGGCGACATCCTGACGGGCGGCGCAGGACACGATACCTTCCTCTATCTGCCGGAAGGCCAGATCAGAGCCGGGGATTTCAAGGGCATACCGGGATTGGGCGGCGATCTCTTCAGCAACGGCGCAGACACCATCACCGATTTCAAGACCACAGAAGACAAGATCAAGATCTTCGTCAACGACGATATCGGCATCAACTACAATGACGGCTCGGGTTTCAAGGATTTCGACGAAGCCTCCACGGCCGCGGTCAAGAGCTTCCTGCCGGAACAGCAAAAGATGGCAGGCGGCGGGATCAACGCCTTCTTCGCCGCCGGCGTCGATAATGGCGGCTATCTGTTCATCGACGACAACGGCGATGCCCGCATCGATTTCGTCATCAAGCTGAACGGGCTGACGGACGTCTCGAAATTCAGCGCGGCCGACATCGATACGCTCTATGTCAACTTCGACTCCATCGTCAAAACCGTCGGCAGCGTGCTGACCAACCCCAGCGCCCTGCCAATCGACACCTGATCTGCGATCCGCTCCAACAAAATGCCCCCGGAAGGACACTTCCGGGGGCATTTTGTTGCGCAGGCACAAATGATCTCGATACCCGCACATAAAAAAACCCCCGACCGAAGCCGGAGGTTCTTCCTTTCCGAGAGGAAAGATTAGATCACTGCAAAGTTCGTTGCAGTGAAGTCGGTGTTTACTGCACCGGTTACCTTGATCAGCGTATCGCCAACTTCAAAGCCCGTGTTCAGCGAGTTCACGAGAATATAGGCATCAGAGCCGTAGTTGAAGATACCAACCTTATCAACGCCGATGAAGGTAGCGGCCTTGGTTGCAGCAGCAAGCAGATCAGCCTGTGCAGCAATAGTGCCGAGGTCACCAGACGTCAGCGTAACGGCAGTAGCAGCTGCAGCAGCGCCATCGCCAACCTTGATCGTGTCCGAAGCCTTCGCGAAGTCCGAAACCGTGATCAGCGACTTTACCAGGTCAGCAACGGTTGCAACGCTAGCTACGTTACCTACCGAACCAGTGTGCAGGTTAGCAGCAACTACACCAGCAAGCGGGTTAGCGGAAGCCGCACCGAAGACAAACGTGTCAGCGCCATCGCCACCCGTCAGGACAATAGCCTTGTTGGAAGCGTTCTCGGTCACCAACACAGCTGTCGTGGAACGATCGCCGAGTACGGTAATCGTGTCAGCGCCAGCGCCAGTGCTGATCGTCAGGTCGTTGGTGTGCAGAACGTCAACAGTAACAGTGTCGATGCCAGAAGCGCCCTTGTACGACTTGAGAGCGTCGTTGCCGCTAAGATCAACCGAAACAGCGCCGGTCGAAGCGGAAGCGTCAACAGACTGAAGTACTGCGTCGGTGATCGTTGCGAAAGTTACGCTGCCGTCGCCAGTGATAACGATCGACTTAGCATCGGTGATCAACGGAACGCTGGACGTGCCGGTGTTGGCAATATTCAGCGTACCGATGTTGTTGACAGTGAGGCTGGTAGCCGTCGCGCCGTCGAGTGAAACCTTGACAGACGAAGCTGCGTCAGAATCAGCGAAAGCAACCGTATCAGCAGTCGCAAGAGCACCCTTGAGGCCAAACGTTGCAGACTGAGACAGATTGTTAACCGTCAGGTCGGTGCTGCCAGCAGCCGCCGTATGCGTGATGGTCGTCAGTTCCTTGGCATTGGCAACATCAACGGCAACAGGGTTGGTTACGGTCGTGATGTTGACAATTTCAACGTTCTTGAGGCCATCTGCGGCAACAGTGACGCCTGCGCTAAGCGTAGCATTGAAGGTGTCGATGCCCAGACCGGCGTCGATCTTGTCAGCGGCAGTCCAAGTGGTACCGGCATTGATCGTGTCGTTGTTGTTCGTCGACACCTTGTCAGCAAACGTGTTGGTCGTGGTCGACAGAACAGCGTCACCAACAGAGAGCGTGATGGTGTTGCCAACAGCGCCAGCAGCCTGCATCGACAGGATAGCAGCGTCAACAGCAGCCTGCGTCGGAACGGTCGAGGTTACGCCAGCGAGGAAAGCGCGGCCCTGGGCAGCAGCAGCGTTGCCCTGGTAGGAACCGATTTCCTGAGCGGTGTCGAGCGACTTCGTGTAGAGGTCAGCAGCGGCAACCTTGTTGGTGACGGTCGTCTTGTCCGAACCCTGGGCGCCATCGAGGATCGCGATTGCGATGTTCTTGATGTTGAGCGTACCGGTGTTCAGGGCGTTGACGAAGAACGTCAGGCCAGCGGCTTCAGCGTCACGGCCGAACAGCGACTGGTAGATCGAGTTAACGACCTGCGTGTTGTTCTGACCAGCAAAGCGGTCCTTGTATTCCTGGGTCGAAGCCAGATCGCCGATGCCGTTCAGGTCAGCGCCGTTCTTGGTGACGCTGTTGAAGTAGGTCAGGCCAGTCGGGTCAGCCGGACGGCCGAACAGGGCGACGTATACGCCTTGAATGGTAGCCATGATAAGATTCCTCTCGATTTGGAACGACCAAATGTGTCGGTCGGCGATGATAGCTATACGCAGTTTTTGAAAAGGTCAATCACTCACTCAACAGCTGAAGCGATTTTTTCACGGGAAAACACGCATGCAGTGATTTCTCACCCGTTCAGGGGATAGGATTGGAACAAAAATAGCGTGTTCGCGCATGGGATTAGGCGGTAAACGCCTTTGTGATGTCATTTTTTTGCCACACCCCTTTACAGCGTTGAGTGTTTACTCCTATATAGCAACCACTCAACACGGGCACGGCGACCTCCAGCGCGAAGCCCGAATCAATCAAGTCATTGGGGTATAGAGCGATGGTGCCGCAGGCGTTAACCAGCCCGAATAAAGACGAGATCGCCGCCGCCCGGCGTGAAGCCGGGGCATGGCTTCGCCAGAAACGCGAGGCCGCCGGCCTCAGCCAGCGCGACCTCGCCACCAAGGTCGGTATCGAGCATTATACCTTCATTTCGCAGATCGAGGCCGGCCGTGGCCGCGTTCCCGCCGACCGTTATGAAGTCTATGCGATTGCGCTCGGCGTCGAGCCGCGCGATTTCGCCATCGCCATGCTGAAATGGCACGAGCCGCATACCTATCGTCTCCTCTTCCCCGAGACAGCTAATGCGGAAACCGCATCCGGCAAGGGCGAGGACAAGGGCATCATCGCCCAGCTCGCCGCCCGCCTCGCCCGTCTTGAGTCCAAACTCACGGATTGATGCAGGGTTCGCTCTACAGCGACAAAAATTTGAACAGGGCATAACAATTCGCCGGCCCGCCGTTCTTGCGCAAACGCAAGCGGCGGGCCGTTTCGTTTTCCGGCCGCAGCATGGCCGTCGCCTGCTCTTCCGCTTCGCTCAAGGCCACGAACCGACAGGCCTTGCCGGGTTTCCGACCACCGTCGCGCCCGCGGCGACATCCCGCGTCACCACCGATCCGGCGCCGATGATCGCGCCATCGCCGATCGTGACGCCGCCAAGCAGGATCGCCCCACCGCCAATCCAGACATCCTTTCCGATCGTGACAGGCCGCGCCCTTTCCATGCCCCGGCTGCGCAAAAGCGGATCGCGATGGTGATCGGCGCAATAGATCTGCACTGCCGGCCCCAGCATCGAGCGATCGCCGATCGTCACCGTCGCCGTGTCGAGAACGACGCAACCCGCGTTCAGGTAGACGCCCTTGCCAAGAAACAGGTTGAGGCCATAGGCGCAGTGAAACGGCGCCTCCAGATAGGCGTCTTCGCCCACGCTTCCTAAGAGCGCGCGCAGCATGGTCGCCATCGTCTTCCGCTCGCCGGGCGGCATCGTGTTGTGCGCATGGCAGGCTGAACGCGCCGCATTGCGCAAGGCATCCAGTTCGGGATCGAAGCAGCAATACCACTGCCCCTCCATCATTTTTTCCCGCTCGCTCGCCATCGCCCCGCCCTTTCCGCCGCCATGCATCTCATGCCCGGACACTGAAGCGCAAAGCGTCGCCGATCGCAAAGGAAATGCTCTTGCAACAATAAAGCGCGCCCATTGACGCAGCCGATACCAAGATGATTGCTGGCGCCGGCGCGTATTATGGCGGCGATGGCGACGGTTTCGACGGAGGGGTCTATTGCTCCGCTATACCGACACTTCCACGGGCAAACACAGCCTGATTCTCGATGAAAACGGCAATGACACCCGCGGTGGCCATCACTTTTGCGGCAGTTCGGCCGACGCGCGGAAAAAGCGTCCGAAATCCCGGCATGCTCAATTGCCCGTTGTCCGGCTTCGGGCGACATTGCATCCGGGAGGCCCGGCGCAACCGTCTGCTGGAACGAGGGACGCCTCTTGGCTGTCGCCGGGATGACAGGTGAAAAGTGGTCTGGATTTGACTGCTTGCCGACCGGCATCTGTATTCGCTGAGCAGACAATGCCATGCAACGGCAATTCACCGTCCGCCGGCTTCCTTGTCCTTCTTCGCCTGGTCGTGATGCCATTTAATGGCGTAGAACATACCCACGCCCAGCACGATAATCTTCAGCGGAAAGAAGACCAGAGGAAACCAATCTACCCAATCCAGGTCAGCCATTTCAAATATTTCCAGTCGATTGCGTGGCGCTATCTGTCGTGCACTACCTCAAAACCACTGGACACAATATCGGCCATGTTGCCGCAGGACACATTTCTTCCCTCGCGCCCATTTCCCGGGCAGGACCAAACGCATCCGGCGCGGGGATCCGAGATTACCCTCCCCCACTGCCCTCGCATGGCGGGATCGTCGATCACCTGACGAATGAACTGGATGGCGGCGGACCCATCTTGCCGCCTATGGTTTTATCCCGGCGGAGGAGTCATCCGCGCTTTTAGCACTCTTCAGGAAGGCGTTGACAGCGGTTTTAGAAAACCGGCGTTCCGATCTAGCGCGTCAAAAATCTGGAAAATCAGGCCACGCCACAGCGGAAAATCATCGATGCAACGATTGGGCTAAGACATCGCTGGTAGCGGGAGAGGGACTTGAACCCCCGACACGCGGATTATGATTCCGCTGCTCTAACCACCTGAGCTACCCCGCCAACCGATCGCCGCGATGCCTTCATGAAGGCGTCGCCGTGGTGCGATGAGCGGCTTATAAGGCGGCTTTCGCATTTGTGTCAAGCGTGCTTTTTCAGAAAAAACAAGCTTTTCTGCGGGCCTTGGCGAAAGGTCCGCAGATGCGCGTCAGGCCGCAGCCGGCGTCGACAGGATGGCCTGCAGGCAGGCTTCGGCATCGATAGAGCGCTCCGAACGGTCGATGAAGCCGCCGCCATAGACGCGGGCGTCCGGGCCTTCGGCCGAATAGAGCACGCAGGCCTGGCCGGAGGCGACGCCGGCTTCGCCGACCGTCAGATCGACATAGACGCCGCGCTCGTCGGCATGCAGGATCGCCGGGGCCGGCGGGCGGGTCGAGCGCACCTTGGCATAGCAGGCGAAACCTTCGGCGGCATCGATGCCAAGCGCATTGTCGCCCAGCCAGTTGACGTCGCGCAGATAAACGCGGTGCGTTTCCAGCGCCTCTTTCGGGCCGACGATGACGCGGCGCGAGCGCGCGTCGAGATAGACGACATAGAGCGGATCGCCGGTGGCAATGCCGATGCCGCGCCGTTGACCGATGGTGTAATGCAGGATGCCATCATGGCGGCCGAGCACGCGGCCGTCGAGATGGACGATCTCGCCGGAAAGTGCCGCATTCGGCTTCAGCTTGGCGACGATATCGGAATATTTGCCCTGCGGCACGAAACAGATGTCTTGGCTGTCGGCCTTCTTGGCGACGACCAGCCCCATCTCTTCGGCCAGTTCACGCGTTTCGGCCTTGGAAAGATGACCGAGCGGAAAGCGCAAATAATCGATCTGTTCCTGCGTGGTGGCGAACAGGAAATAGCTCTGGTCGCGATCGCTATCGATCGGCCGGTGCAGGCTGCGGCGGCCCTTGGCGTCAGCCGTCGGATTGGCGCGCGAGCGGATGTAATGACCGGTCGCCAGAGCGTCTGCACCCAGTTCTTTCGCCGTCGCCAGCAGGTCGGCGAACTTGACGGTCTGGTTACAGGCAACACAAGGGATCGGCGTTTCGCCGGCGATATAGCTTTCGGCAAAGGGATTGATCACGGTTTCGCGGAAGCGCGCCTCGTAATCCAGCACATAATGGGGAATGCCGAGCGTTTCACAGACGCGCCGCGCATCGTCGATATCCTGCCCCGCACAGCAGGAGCCGGCGCGATGCACGGCCGCGCCGTGATCGTAAAGCTGCAAGGTGATGCCGAGCACGTCATATCCCTCGCGCTTGAGGATACCGGCGACCACGGAACTGTCCACACCGCCGGACATGGCGACGACGATGCGTGTATCCTCCGGCTTCTTGTCGAAATCGAGCGTATTCACGGGGCTTTCCGCCAATCCTTGTCTTCGCGGCCGACGTTTCGCCAGCGCCACGGGATGTCATGAGGAAACCATAGCCGGCCCTTTGGCCGGAGGCAAATGATCGCCAGCATATAGAAAGGAAGGAGCGACGGCGCAAGAGCGGCGCTCTTTAGAGCCCGCCAGGTTCATTCTGAACCAGACAGACTCCAAACTTCTTTGTCTCCGTTTGTCTTTTCGGGAAAACCTGTTCCCGCTTTTCCCTGACAAACGCAAACGGCAAAACCCGGCCGTCCTTGCGGACGACCGGGTTTTCATCAGAGCGTCTGGAACGATCAATCGATGTTGAAGCTCAAGAGCTTCGCCTGACGGATCGCCGCATTGGTGCGCAGCTTTTCGAGCACGTCCTCGGAAACCGGGCCATCGACGTAAAGCAGAGCGATGGCGTCGCCGCCTTCCTTCTCGCGGCCGAGCTGGAAGTTGGCGATGTTGACCTTGGCTTCGCCGAGCACGGTGCCCATGAAGCCAATCATGCCAGGCACGTCCGTGTTGGTGATGTAGATCATATGCTGACCGACATCGGCGTCGAGATTGATGCCCTTGATCTGGATGAAGCGCGGCTTGCCATCCGAGAAGACGGTGCCGGCGATCGAGCGGGTCTGGTTGGCGGTCTTCACCGTCAGCTTGATGTAACCGTCATAGACGCCGGTCTTGTCGCGCTTGACTTCTGACAGGATGACGCCCTTTTCCTTGATCATCACCGGCGCCGAAACCATGTTGACGTCGGCAACCTGCGGGCGGATCAAGCCGGCGAGCAGCGCCGAGGTCAGCGCCTTGGTGTTCATCGTTGCGGTGGCGCCGTCGTAGAGGATCTCGATTTCCTTGATCGCGCTGTCCGTCACCTGACCGACGAAGGCGCCGAGCACGTCCGCCAGCTTGATGAACGGCTTCAGCCGCGGCGCTTCGTCCGCCGTGATCGAGGGCATGTTGATCGCGTTGGAAACCGCGCCCTTCATCAGGTAGTCCGACATCTGCTCGGCAACCTGAAGCGCGACGTTTTCCTGCGCTTCCGTGGTCGAGGCGCCCAAATGCGGCGTGCAGACCACGTTTGCGAGGCCGAAAAGCGGGCTTTCAGTGGCGGGCTCGACCTCGAAGACGTCGAAACCGGCGCCGGCGACATGGCCGGACTTGATGGCATCGGCAAGGGCCGCCTCATCGACGAGACCGCCGCGGGCGCAGTTGACGATGCGCACGCCGGGCTTGGTCTTGGCCAGCGCTTCGCGGGAAAGGATGCCGCGCGTCTTGTCGGTCATCGGCACATGCAGGGTGATGAAGTCGGCCTGGGCCAGCAGCTCGTCCAGCTCGACCTTGGTGACGCCCATTTCCTCGGCGCGCTCGGCCGAGAGGAAGGGGTCATAGGCGAGAACGTTCATGCGCAGACCAATAGCGCGCGAGCAGACGATGGAGCCGATATTGCCGGCGCCGATGACGCCGAGCGTCTTGCCGGTGATTTCGACACCCATGAACTTCGACTTTTCCCACTTGCCGGCCTGCGTCGAGATATCGGCGGCAGGCAGCTGGCGGGCGACGGCGAACATCAGGGCGATGGCATGTTCGGCGGTCGTGATCGAGTTCCCGAACGGCGTGTTCATGACGATGATACCGCGGCGCGAGGCGGCGGGAATATCGACATTGTCGACGCCGATGCCAGCGCGGCCGATGACCTTGAGATTGGTCGCGGATGCGATCAGCTTCTCGGTCGCCTTTGTGGCGGAACGGATGGCGAGGCCATCGTAATTGCCGATGATTTCGGCGAGCTTGTCCTTGTCCTTGCCGAGCTTCGGCTGGAAATCGACTTCAACGCCGCGATCGCGGAAAATCTGGACGGCGGTTTCCGACAGTTCGTCGGACACGAGTACGCGCGGTGCCATGACGGCCTCCTCAAAATTCTGTCAAATGGGAAAGCAGGATCAAAGGCTTCGCCCTATCAGGGCGAAGCGGAAGAGGCTCAGGCAGCAGCCTTGCCGAGCGTCGCCTTCTGGGTCTCGAAAGCGTAAGCCAGCCAAGGCATCAGCGCCTGCATGTCGGCCGTTTCAATTGTGGCGCCGGCCCAGATACGCAGGCCCGAGGGGGCGTCGCGGTAAGCGCCGATATCGAAAGCAACGCCTTCCTTTTCGAGAAGGGCGACGACGCCCTTGGCGAAATCGGCCTGACCGGCGGCGTCGAGCGCGGTGACGTCCTTGTCGACGATCTTCAGGCAGACCGAGGTGTTGGAACGCGTCGCGGGATCGACGGCCAGATTGGCGATCCAGTCATTGGCATCGACGAAATCGAAGATTGCCTTGGCATTGGCATCGGCGCGGGCGACGAGACCCTTGAGGCCGCCGACCGACTTTGCCCATTCCAGCGCATCGATATAGTCCTCGACGCAGAGCATGGAGGGCGTATTGATGGTTTCGCCGACGAAAATGCCTTCGATCAGCTTGCCGCCCTTGGTGAGGCGGAAGATCTTCGGCAGCGGCCAGGCCGGCTCGTAGGACTGCAGGCGCTCGACGGCGCGCGGGCTGAGGATGAGGATGCCGTGCGCGCCCTCGCCGCCGAGAACCTTCTGCCAGGAGAAGGTGACGACATCGAGCTTGGTAAAATCCATATCCTGCGCGAAAGCAGCCGAGGTGGCGTCGCAGATCGTCAGGCCCTGGCGGTCAGCGGGAATGAAATCGCCGTTCGGCACACGCACACCGGAGGTGGTGCCGTTCCAGGTGAAGACCACATCGCGGTCGAAATCGATCTTGGCGAGGTCCGGAAGCTGGCCGTAGTCGGCGGTAAACTTGCGAACGTCGGGGAGCTTAAGCTCCTTGACGACATCCGAGACCCAGCCGGACCCGAAGCTTTCCCAGGCGACCATGTCGACGCCGCGCGGGCCGAGAAGCGACCAGAGCGCCATTTCGACGGCGCCGGTGTCGGAAGCCGGCACGATGCCGATGCGGTAATCCGCAGGCACGTCCAAAACCTCACGCGTGAGGTCGATCGCCAGCTTAAGCTTGTTCTTACCAATTTTTGCGCGGTGGGAGCGGCCCAGTGTCGCATCTTGCAGGGCTTCGAGCGACCAACCGGGACGCTTCGAGCAGGGGCCAGAAGAAAAATGGGTATTGCCCGGACGGAGGTCCGGCTTCACTGTCTTCGTCATGATCTATCCTTCCAGATAGTAGCTCCTCGTTAGGGAGGAGTGTCCTGACGCCGTTGCTATAGAAAATGGCGCAGAAGCGCAAGTGGAAAATTGAAATTTTCAGGCCGACCGCGAAAGATCCGGAAAGCGCGATGCGCTGTGACGAAACGATTCTCCTGCCGTGGAAAGGCCACAGACGCGTCATGCTTGCGCCGCCTTGATCGCGTCAAAGGATGGCGAAGATTATTCGGGCCCGGAGACAGGGATGCAGATCGCGCTGATTGCCATGACGATTCTCGGCTGCGACGACACCGTCACGCAATGCCATTACATCGCCACCGCGCCGAAGCAGTACGCCTCGGTGGAACTCTGCGACGCCGCCTCGCAAAAGGAACTGTCGAGACTCGGCAACGTCAATTATCCGAGTGTCGTCGCTGTTTGCGAGAAGCAGGAAACCAAGACGAGCGAACAGACCGCCGCCGCCAAGCCAATCCCTGCCCCGTTGCAGCCAGCGGCAAGCACGACTGCAAAGCCGTTACAGCAGGTGGCGCAAGCAGAGGATCCCGGTCTGATCGCGCATGCGATGACGCTGATCTCAGGCGCGGGCAGCAGCGCCGCCTCGATGGGTGGCGCTGTCGTGCGCTGGCCGACACATGTGGTATCGAAGAGCTATTCCTGGCTGGTCCAGCGCGTCACGCCGTAACGGCTCGAGGAGCGCACGCCTACCAGAGCGCGACGCGAAGGCCCGCGCGGAATTCGTGGCGGGCAAAACCGTCATCCTCGCCATGCGAGGCGCCGGCGCGGAACGTATCGCCGCCGGCCATGTCGGAGTAACGATAGCCGAGGTCCAGCTTGACGCGATCGGTGACCGCATAGGACACGCCGGCCATCAGCGCATAGGTGAAGCGCCATTCGGCGGCGCCATCGAACGAATCGGCGCCGCAATTCACGCCGCCGCAATTGTAGGTCGCACCCGCATCCGACCATTTCAGGCGCGTGGCGCCGAGACCCGCGCCGACATAGGGCGTGAAACCGGCGACGGTGGCGAGATCGGCATAACCATTGGCCATCACACCGACGCCGCGATAATCGGCCCCATAGCTTGCCGTGCAGCCGGCGCCGCAACCGCCTTCAGCCCCGAAGCGATCCTTGAACGTATCGACGGTGACATCGGCGCGCAGCACGTCGGTCACCTGGTAACCGACGCCGACGCCATAGGAAACCGGATGCGAGAAGCGGCCTTCATCGAAGCCGCGATAGGTGCCGGCGCCATCGACGAGACCGGCCCCTTCGTCACCCGTCCACGGTGCGAAACCGAGATCGGCACGCAGGTAAGGTCCGGTACCGGCGCTGATCGTGCCGGCTTCCGCCAGGGTGATTTCCGGTGCGAGATCGGCCGCCGTCGCGACATGGCAAAGCCCGGCGAAAGCCGCCGCCGCCAAGGAAAATACTGCCAACCGGACCATCGAACACCCCGCACCGTTCAGGAATGCTTCAAGTATCGGTGCAAATGGTTAACGCATCGTTAACCATATTTCTTAAGCAGCTGGAAACCTTGATTTCAAAAGCAAAACGGCCGCCCGGACCTATGTCCGGACGGCCGTTTCTTTGATTGAATGCGGCTTACTTGTAGATTGCCGGCTGCATCGGGATTTCGGCCGGCGGCACATAGGCCTGCTGCTGGTCGCAACCGTTGAAGATATAGCGCATGCCGACACGGCCTTCATGCGAGGAAATGCCCTTGTCGTAACCCGGACCGCCGCTCTGGGCATAGCCGAACATGTTGCCGCCTTCGATATGGCGGTAACGGTAACCGACATCTGCCTTCAGGTTGCAGGTAACGTCGATCGACGCGCCGGCCATCAGCGCATAGGTGAAGCGCCAGCTGCCCTTGCCGTCATGCGAAACCGAGGTATCGCAATTGGCCGGATTGCCGTCGGCGCAGGAGGTGTTGTTAAGGTTGCTCCACTTGACGTAGGTGCCGCCGATGCCGGCGCCGACGTAAGGCGTGACCGAGCCATAAGTGCCGATATCGACATAGGCGTTGGCAAGCAGGCTGTAGGCGGTCAGCGAGGCGTAGTCGCGCGAGGTGCAGCGCGTGACGCAGGCGCCGAAATCGGCGCCGCCGCCGCTGGTCGAGCCTTCGAACTTCGAACGGGACAGATAGTCGAAGGTCAAGTCCGTGCGCAGATAGGAATTCACCTGGTAACCGACGCCGGCGCCGACAGTGAAGGCGTTGCGCAGCTTGACGTTGTCGAAGTCGCGCTCATAGCCGTTGCTGCCCTGGAAGAAGCGGGCGCCGCGGATTTTGTTGAAGGAATAGCCGGCATCGCCGCGCAGATACCAGCCGGATGTGGAGGCGACCTGAACAGGCTCCTCGATCGGCTGAACCGGAACGGGTTCGGGCTGGTAGAGATCGGCTGAAAGCGCCGGGCTGCTGGCAAGGAGAGCGGCAAGAATGCCGATCAGAGTTTTCTTCATGGCTTCGACTCCAAGGCGATGTGTGGATTGGCAAAGCCGCGGCCAGCCAACTGTCCCATTTGCCTTGGATAATGAAAGGGAAAGGTTAAAACCCGATTAACTACGCTCGTTTACCGAGAATCTTCGCAGTTCGGAAAGGCTGATTCTTCGGAATGTCGTAACCTTGAACGTCAAAAGCCGGCGGCTTGTGGCCACCGGCTTTCATAGGTCCAAATTTCCAAAAATCAGGCGGCGGTGCGCACGTTGGCGATGACGCCAACGAGATCGTTGACGATCCGCTCGATCTGGCTGCGATCGTCGCCTTCGGCCATGACGCGGATCAGCGGCTCCGTGCCGGAGGGACGGATCACAAGGCGGCCGTTGCGGGAAAGCTCCTGCTCGGCATCGGCGATCGCCTGGCGCACGACATTGTCCTCCAACGGCTTGCCGCCGGAATAGCGCACGTTCTTGAGCAATTGCGGCACAGGCTCGAAACGGCGGCAGACTTCGCTGACCGTCCGGCCGGTGCGCTTGACGCAGGCCAGAATCTGCAATGCGGCCACCAGCCCGTCGCCGGTAGTGCCGAAATCGGACAGCACGATATGGCCGGACTGCTCGCCGCCGATATTGTAGCCGTGCTGGCGCATATGTTCGACGACATAGCGGTCGCCGACCTTGGTGCGAGCGAGATTGAGGCCCTTGGATTGCAGGAAGCGCTCCAGCCCGAGATTGGACATGATGGTGGCGACGATGCCGTCACCCTTCAACGTCTCGTCCTCGGCCCAGCTTTCGGCGACGACGGCCATAAGCTGGTCGCCATCGATGATGTCGCCGTTTTCGTCAACGATGATGACGCGGTCGGCATCGCCGTCGAGCGCGATACCGATATCGGCGCGCACCTCATGCACCTTCTTCTGCAAGGCGGCGGGATGGGTGGAACCGCAATTCAGGTTGATATTGGTGCCGTTCGGTTCGTTACCGATGGTCACGACATCGGCGCCGAGTTCCCAGAGCACGGCAGGCGCAACCTTGTAGGCGGCGCCGTTGGCGCAGTCGATGGCGACGCGAAGACCCTGCAGGGTCACATCGCGCGGCAAGGTGCGCTTGGCGAATTCGATATAGCGGTCATGCACGCCGTCGATACGCTTGGCGCGACCGATATTGTCGGACTTGGCAAGCTGCGGTCCGAGATCCTGCTCAAGCAGGCCTTCGATCTGCATTTCGAGTTCGTCGGAGAGCTTGTAGCCGTCAGGACCGAACAGCTTGATGCCGTTGTCTTCGTAAGGATTGTGCGAGGCGGAGATCATCACGCCGATATCGGCGCGCAGCGAGCGCGTCAGCATGGCGACGGCCGGAGTCGGGATCGGGCCGAGAACGAAGGCATCGATGCCGGCAGCGGTGAAACCGGCAACCATGGCGTTTTCCAGCATGTAGCCGGACAGGCGCGTATCCTTGCCGATGACCACGCGATGGCGATGCGTTCCACGCCGGAAAATCGTGCCGACGGCGATGCCGACCCGCATGGCAAGATCGGGCGTCATCGGGAACATGTTGGATTGTCCCCGGATACCATCGGTCCCGAAATAGCGTCTTTTCATGAAGATCCCCCGAAAAGGAGCAGCGCAATGGCGCCGCAAAGCGTCACAAATCCGGCGTCACGGCCAAACCGGCCGGAGCATGGATGCGGAAAAGGAAAAAGGGCGACGCAGTACCTGCGCCCCTCCAGTATTTCATGCCACAAACCATCGTTTCCGGCACGTCAAATAACGTCAATCCCGCTTACATCCCGTTACCCACGCAACGGATCGCAGAAAAAAACGCCCGCCGGAAAGGCGGGCGCTGTGGAGAAAGAGCGCTTAACGCGGCTGCGGCTCAAAACCGCCTTCCGGCTCGTCACCCTTGGCGACCGGACCGTCCTTCTTGGCGCCGGTCTTCGGCACGGCCGAACCACGGCTGGGCGGGCTGTCGTCACCGAGATCGCGCGCCGGCTTCTCGCCGCGGATCAGGGCCTTGATCTCGTCGCCGGTGAGTGTTTCGTATTCGAGCAAGCCTTCGGCGATGGCCACGAACGCGTCGTGGTCGTCCGTGAGGATACGGCGCGCTTCGGTGTAGGCACCGTCGATCAGGCGGCGCACTTCGTTGTCGATCTTCTGGGCCGTGGCTTCAGAAACGTTTTTCGACTGCGACACCGAGTGACCGAGGAAGACTTCCTGCTGGTTTTCGCCATAGGCGACCTGACCGAGTTCGTCGGAGAAGCCCCATTGCGTGACCATGGCGCGGGCAAGCTTGGTGGCCTGCTCGATATCCGAGGATGCGCCGGAGGTGATGTTCTCCTTGCCGAAGGTCAGTTCTTCGGCAACGCGGCCGCCCATCATGATGACGAGACGCGAAACCATCCACTTGTAGCTCATCGAATAGCGGTCGCCTTCAGGCAACTGCATGACCATGCCGAGCGCGCGACCGCGCGGAATGATCGTCGCCTTGTGCAAGGGATCAGCAACCGGCACCTTCAGCGCGGTGATCGCATGGCCGGCTTCGTGGTAGGCGGTCAGCTTTTTCTCGGCCTCGGTCATGGCGGTCGTGCGGCGCTCCGCACCCATCATGATCTTGTCCTTGGCGTCTTCGAATTCCTGCATGGTGACGACACGCTTGTTGCGCCGCGCTGCCGTCAGGGCTGCCTCGTTGACCAGGTTCATCAGATCGGCGCCGGAGAAACCGGGCGTACCGCGCGCCAGCGTCTTGAGATCGACATTCGGCGCCAGCGGCACGTTGCGAACGTGAACCTTGAGGATGCGTTCACGGCCGACGATGTCGGGGTTCGGCACCACGACCTGCCGGTCGAAACGGCCGGGACGCAACAGCGCCGGGTCGAGAACGTCGGGACGGTTGGTGGCGGCGATGAGGATGATGCCCTCGTTCGCCTCGAAGCCGTCCATCTCGACGAGGAGCTGGTTCAGCGTCTGCTCGCGCTCGTCATTGCCGCCGCCGAGACCGGCGCCGCGATGACGGCCGACCGCATCGATTTCGTCGATGAAGATGATGCAGGGTGCGTTCTTCTTGGCCTGCTCGAACATGTCGCGGACACGGCTTGCACCGACACCGACGAACATTTCGACGAAGTCCGAACCTGATATGGTGAAGAAGGGCACGTTGGCTTCGCCCGCGACCGAGCGCGCCAGCAGCGTCTTACCCGTGCCCGGAGGGCCGACGAGCAGCACGCCGCGCGGAATGCGTCCGCCAAGGCGCTGGAATTTCTGCGGATCGCGCAGGAATTCGACGATTTCTTCCAGATCCTGCTTGGCCTCGTCGACACCGGCGACGTCGTCAAACGTGACGCGGCCATGCGCCTCGGTAAGCAACTTGGCCTTGGACTTGCCAAAACCCATGGCGCCGCGCGAACCGCCCTGCATCTGCCGCATGAAGAACAGCCAGACGCCAAGGATCAGGAGCATCGGCAGCAACGTGCCGATATAGCTGAGGAAACCGGAGGAACCGTCGCTTTCCGGACGGGCGACGATGGTGACGCCCTTGGTTTGCAGGCGATCCATCAGCTGGTCGTCGATAATGGGCGAATAGGTCTGGAACGTCGTGCCGTTCTCGACATAGCTTCCGACAACGCGGTTGCCGGTGACAGTCACGTCGCGGACGCGGCCGGAATCGACTTCGCGGAGGAACTGCGAATAGGGAATTTCACGAGAACCCGTTTGCGCCGGTGCGGTCTGGAACATGCTGAAAAGCGCAATCAGCAAGAGGGCGATAATCGCCCATAATGCGATATTTCTGAAATTTGGGTTCATCGAACTCCCCAAAGCGTGAAACGTCGGCCTGGGTCAGGCACAATACTTGGCCCTTAACATAGGGTGCCGGCGAGGTATTGCCAAGGATAAGCGGATGTCAACATTCGTTTTCCGTCGACGGGCCGCGAAACGGTAAGTCGGCGCCCCGCCGACCGAATTTCAAGGCAATCTCGCCAGCAAGCTTCTCATCGAACAATGGCAAAAAGCGGTCGAAGGGCGCGAGAAAATAACGGAGCCTTAACCATGCCAGAAAAGCCGGCTCGATGACGGTGCCCAAACCGGCCGCATCGCCACAGGCTGGAAGGCTTGCCGCCGCGCTGCGGGCGATGCCGGCCGGCAGGCCCGGAAAAAGCGCGCCGCCTCTCCACTGCCCCGCAATGCCGGCGGCAATGATGGTGACGGCAGAATCGCCGGTGTTGTCGATACGGTAGCGTCCGTCCCAGATGCCGGCGCTGCCGGCCTCCAGCCTCAGCGACAAAATACCGCGCGCCTCGCGCGTCAGAAAAAGCGCATCGCGGCGCTGATCGAAGACGACTCGGCCGGCATTCAGCCGGGTCAGTTCGCCGGTGCGGCAAAGACCGATCACCGGCGCCATCCGGTCGGCGGACAGCGGATGCGGCCGGCCGCCGATGACGGCAGCAAGAGAAGCGAGCCCGTAAGCCAGAACATCGTCATCGACATCCTGCAGCGCCGCGCGGTCAACCGCAGCGACCGCGCCGCCATGCACAGTCGCACCGTCACGAATGAATTCGGCAGCCGCCGCCGAGAGCGCATAGCGCCGCCGCTGCGCGCGGTGGATATCGTCGAGCGCCGACGCCCTGTCGGCTTCCTGCAGGCGGAGCCGTTGGCGCGGGCGCTCATAGGCGGGATTGTCGTTGGAGGGATCGTCCACCCAGCCGATTCCGTTGGCATCCAGAACAGCGCGAATATCGGCGCGGCTGCAATCGAGCAGCGGCCGCATGAGCCAAAGGCGGCCATCGAGCAGCACGGCCGGCGCCATGCCGGCAAGGCCGGGGCTCAAGACATCGCCGTTTCGCTCGGCGCGCATCGCCGCCGTCTCCACCTGGTCGTCAGCGGTATGGGCGGAAAGAACGAGCCCTGCGCCAAAGACTTCGGCGGCGTCGACAAGCAGGCGGTAACGCGCCGCGCGGGCCGCAGCGGCCAAGCCGCTCACCGGCCTTGCCCCTTCCCAGACGAGAATGCGATGCGGAATGGAGAGACTTGCGCAAAGGGCGGCGACACCAGCGGCTTCCGCAGCCGATTCCGGCCGCAAGCCGTGATCGACGGTCGCGGCGCACAGCGAGAGATGCGGATGGCAGCCTGCGCGCAGGGCGTCATGCAGGAGAAACAACAGTCCGGTCGAATCACTGCCGCCGGAAATGGCGACCATCAGGCGAAGGGGTTCGGTCTGATCGGACAGAAAGCGGTCGATCGCCGCTTGTGGGGTGACGGGAAACGTCACCGGAAATCAGCAGCTCAGGCGCTTCTGCTCGGCCGCGACCTTGCCGATGACGGCGCGCGATGCCTTGGGATAACGCTTCGGCACTTCGCGCAGCGTGGCGCAGGCCATGTCCTTGTTGTCGAGGGCCGCCAGCGACATGCCGAGCTTCAGCAGCATTTCCGGCGCCTTGGGCGACTTGCCGTAATTCTTGTGGGCATTGAGGAAGGTCTTGGCCGACTCGTTGTATTTGCCTTGGCTGTAAAGCGCCTCGCCCAGCCAGAAATTGGCGTCCGCCGCCTTGGCGCTGGACGGATAGGTGGCGATATAGGCCTGGAATTCCTTTTCGGCGACCGAATAGTCGCCCGACAGCACATGGCCATAGGCCGACTGGTAGTCCTGACCTTCCTTGCCGCTCAGCGAAGCGACTTCGCCGCTCGACGCCGCGCCGTTATCGCTCAGCGGTGCGGACGCATTTTCGCCGCCCTTGTTGAGCGTTGCACCGACCGGATTGCCGCTGGCGTCCATTTCGATGGAGCCGAGCTCCATGGCGGGCTTGCCGCTGGAGCCGGTAGAGCCTGTCGCCGCCGTCGTGGTGTCGGCGTCGGTCCCGGGCGCCTGACCGGAGCCGGACGCGGCGCCCGGCTCCTCGATGATACGGGCAACGTCGTCGGCCGGCTTCTGGGAGGGTGCCTCCAGAGAACCCGACTTCTTGTTGGTATTGCTGCCCTTGCGTTCGATTTCCTGGAAGCGGAATTCGTTGTCTTCCTGGAACTTGCGGATCTGCTCCTGCATCTGCAGCAGCTGAAAGCTCATCTCCTCGATGCGCCCGTTGAGCGAACGGATCTGTTCCTGAAGCTGCTGCACTTCCATGGTGGCGCTTTGGACGCGGATGACCGGCAGGTTGCTTTCTCCAGCTTTAACCGGTGCGCCAGGCACCCAGAGCGGCGCAGAATGGGCCACGGCCTGAAAACCGCAGGAGGCCGCAAGAGCCATCATTCCCGCCACGACAAGTCTTTTCATGTCCCTCTTTCCTGTCATCGTGAATCGGCGCGCCTAGAGCGGCGCGGCTGGAGAGTTTTCCAATTACCGTCAAAAAGCAACGGAGTTCGGCCAAAGTATGGTAAAAAATGCGCTTTCGGGCGCAACTTTGCCGGAAAACGAAAAACCCCGCCGCAAGCGATGCGGCGGGGTTTTCGAAAGGATGAAACCGCTTAAACTTTTTGTTTATCGCATTTCCGGACGCAAAACCGTTTCACAGTTTTGCTGGAAATGCTTTCGGCAATTACATGCCCGCGCCACCGAGAACGGTCACGGCGCGACGGTTCTGCGACCAGCAGGAGATGTCGTCGCAGACGGCGACCGGACGTTCCTTACCGTAGGAGATCGTCTTCATGCGGTTGGCCGGAACGCCGCGCGAGGACAGATACTGCTTGGCGGCGGCAGCACGACGAGCGCCGAGCGCCAGGTTGTATTCGCGCGTGCCGCGTTCGTCGGCATGGCCTTCGACGGTGATGGCATACTTCGGATACTGGCCGAGCCATTGCGCCTGACGGTCGAGCGTCTGGGCAGCACTTGCATTGATCGACGACGAGTCGGTGTCGAAGAAGATGCGGTCGCCGACATTGACCGTGAAGTCCTGCGGCGAGCCGGGGGTGGCCGTGCCGGAACCGTTCAGGCCGTTCGCGCCATTGAGACCGAGCTCATTGGCATTGTTCGGCAGGTTCTTCTTCGAAGCACAGCCTGCGAGAGCCAGAGACAGCGCCAGAGCGAGGAAAGCAGGGCTGCGGGCGATGGACTGCATGCGGCTGTATGCCGGGGTAATCGTTCGGCTCATGGCCTCGGGTCTCCTTGAAAACTTCAATTCAGCGTTGCCAGACTTTAACCAATCTCGGTTAACCGGCCTTCAACGAGTATGGTTAACGAACTGACAATTTCACTTTTCGATGCCGTCAGTCTCATTCTTCTGCGACGAGAGGCGAAGCCCAAGCGAGCCCGCCTCCCCGTTTGTCCCGTTCCGGCGCATCATGCGCCCCGGTGCATCCTGCACCCCGATGCATCCTGCATCGCGGTCTTACCTGTCCTACTCGAGGAGCGGCGACCAGGCCGGGTCGGATGCGTAGCCCGGCGTCTTGACCGGCTGCTCGTTGTAGCCTGTGATGTCGATCGAGTAGATCTGCGGGCCGCCGGCGCCGGCCGACTGGCGGAAGAACATCAGCACCCGGCCGTTCGGCGCCCAGGTCGGGCCTTCATTGTGAAAGCCCGTGGTCAGGATGCGCTCACCCGAACCGTCCGGCTTCATCACGCCGATCGAGAACTTGCCGCCCGCCTGCTTGGTGAAGGCGATCAGATCGCCACGCGGCGACCAGACCGGCGTCGAATAGGAGCCGTCGCCGAAGGAGATGCGGTGCTGGTTGGAGCCGTTGGCGCCCATGACGTAGAGCTGCGGCTTGCCGCCCCGGTCGCTTTCGAACACCACTTGGCCACCATCGGGCGAATAGGAAGGTGACGTATCGATCGCCGCCGTCGAGGTCAGGCGCGTCGTGGTGCGCGAACGCAGATCCATCGTATAGATATTGGCGTTGCCTTCCTGCTGAAGGCTCATGATGACGCGCTGGCCATCCGGCGAGAAGCGCGGCGAGAAGGTCATGCCGGGGAAATTGCCGACGACTTCGCGCTGTCCGGTTTCGAGTTGCAGCAGGTAGACGCGCGGCTGGTCGCCTTCGAAGGACATGTAGGTCACTTCCTGGCGGTTCGGCGAGAAGCGCGGCGTCAGCACGATCGAATTGGAATTGGTCAGCGTGCGGACGTTGAAGCCGTCCTGATCCATGATGGCCAGCTGACGCTTGCGGTCGGTCTTCGGGCCGCTTTCGGCAACGAAGACGACGCGGGTATCGAAGTATCCGTCTTCACCGGTGATCTGCTTGTAGATCGCATCGGCAATGATATGGGCGACGCGACGCCAGTTTTCCGGCTGGGTGTAGAACTGCTGGCCGGCCATCTGCTTACCGGCAAACGTGTCCCACAGGCGGAATTCGGCGCGCAGGCGGCCATCGCCCTCACGCGTGACGCGGCCGGTGACCAGCGCCTGCGCATTGATGACCTTCCAGTCCTCGAAGCGCGGCACCTGGCCCGGATCGGCGATCTTTTCGATGAAAGCCTGCTTGTTTATGGGGGCGAACAGGCCGGAGCGCTTCAGGTCGGCGGCGATGACCGCAGACACCTGGGCGCCGAGATCGCCGTTCGACATGAAATCCGTGATCGCGATCGGCAGGGGCTCGACATTGCCCTTGTTGATGTTGATCTCGACGACCGCATAGGCGGGGGCGACATATGCCGCCATCAAACCCGCCACGAGGGCGAAAAGACGGATCAGGTTTGTTTTGAACATCATCCTTGGCCTTCACTCAAAGCAATTGGCTGGGGTCGAAGTTGACGACCACTTCGCTCCAGGCATCGTATTTGTCTCGTGGCAAGCCCTTGAAGGGACGCGACTTCATGATCGCACGCAGGGCGCTGCCTTCCAGTGTGCGGCGGGCCGTATCCGAGCCGCCGGAGGCGACCACTTCGGGGTCACCGATAATATCGCCGTTTTCGTCGAGGCGCATGGTAACCTTGATGGTCACGCCCTGTGCGCCGTCGATGCCTGATATGACCGACCAGTTGTTCTCGATCTGGCCGCGAAGCGCGTCCATCTCGCTCTGGCTGAGCTTGGAGCCGCCATTGCTCTTCTTGGTGCCGAGTGCAGCCGTCTGCGTCGACCGCTTGGCGCCGCTCGACTTCGCGTCGGTCTTGTTGAGAAGCGCGGAAATATCGTCTGCGTTGAAATCGCTCTCCTTGGAGGATTTCGACTTGGCCGTTTCCTGCTTCTTCTTGTCGTCCTTGCTCTTGCTATCACTCTTGATCGAAGCGGTCTTGGTCGGCTCGACCTTCTTGTCGACCGGCTTTTCCTCGACCTTCTTTTCCGGCGGCTTCTCGACCGGCTTCGTCTCGGGCTTGGCTTCCGCCTGCTTCGGCTTGAACTCCGGGATCGGCACGTTGGTCGGCAGCGCTTCCTCGGCCGGTTTTTCCGGCGCGGGCTCAGGCTTGGCTTCGGGCGTCACTTCCGGTTTCGGCTCCGGCTTCACGGCCGGCTCGACCTTGGCAACTTCCTGCGGCGGCGGCGGTTCGGCGGCGGCGGCTTCCTGCTCCTGCTGCACGTCCTTGACGTCGTTGGTCTCGTTGTCCTGCTTGGGCTGAACCTTCTCGACCTTTTCGGGGGCGGCCGCCTGCTCGACATTCGTCGGCTTGGTGATCGGCGTCGGCGCGCTCTTCAGATCGACATTGTTGTCGCCGATGTTCTGGGCATTCTCGACGGTCTGCGGGCGGGTCGTGGGGATCGGGGCGGAAACGTCCTTCTTCTCGGCCTTTTCCGCGCCCTGCTGCGTCTGGGTCAGCTCTTCCACCGGCACGATATCGACCGGCAATGCCTCGACATCGGCGACTTCGAACGATGCCGGAGCACTGATCGAAAGCATCGCCCATGCCAGCACCACGCAGTGCAATATGGTGGATGTGATGACACTCGTTCTCATGACGCCCTGACTTGCCTCGACCCTTTATCCCGACCTTCGCCTTTTGACCTTGTCCGTTACTTGCTCTGTTCCTGCAGCGTCACCAGGCCGATATTCTTGAAGCCGGCGGCCGAAATGCGCGCCATGACCTGCATCACCGTGCCGTAGCCGGCATTGGTGTCGCCGCGCACATAGATGCGCTCGTTATAGCCGGTGGTGGCGATGGCCTCGAGTTTCGGCACGACCTCCTCGATGGCGATCTTGCTTTCCTGCAGGTAGATTTCGCCGGCCGGATTGACCGAGACTGTGATCGGCTGCGTATCCGAATTCATCGGCTTGGCCTGCGTTTCCGGAAGATCGATCGGCACGCCGACCGTCATCATCGGCGCCGCCACCATGAAGATGATGAGCAGCACCAGCATGACGTCGACGAGCGGCGTCACGTTGATTTCGCTGATGGCCCCGCCATGGCGCGAGCCGCGACGGCGTCGTCCGCCGCCCGAGCCGCCGCCCTGTCCACCGAGATTCATACCCATGCGCGTAACTCCCCGTACCGGTTCTTACTGGGCGGCCGCGCGCGGCTGCAGCTTCTCGTCGATCTGACGCGACAGGATCGCGGAGAATTCGTCGGCAAAGCCTTCCATGCGCGCCGTCAGCTTGCCGGCGTCGCCAGAGAACTTGTTGTAGGCGATAACGGCGGGAATAGCGGCGACAAGGCCGATGGCCGTTGCGAGCAGCGCTTCGGCGATACCGGGCGCGACGACTGCGAGGTTGGTCGACTTCGAGCCGGCGATCGCCTGGAACGAGGTCATGATACCGATAACCGTGCCGAACAGGCCGACGAAGGGGCCGGCCGAACCGATTGTCGCCAGCGACGACAGCCGCGCGACCAGATGTTCGGATTCACGCGCCAGCGTCACGTCCATCGCCCGGTCGATACGCATCTGCAGGCCGATGGGCGAGCGCGCACCGCGCTCGAAGCTCTTCTTCCACTCACGCATCGCCGAGACGAAGATCGCCGAAAGACCGTGATTCTGGCGCTCGGACAGCGTGCGATACAGCTCTTCCAGCGACTGGCCCGACCAGAAAACCTGCTCGAACTGGTCGAACTGCCGCCGCGCACGGCTGAAGTTCACATACTTGTCGATGGCGATCGCCCAAGTCCAGACCGACGCACCGAGCAGCCCGATCATCACCAGCTTCACGATAAAGCCAGCCTGCATGAAGAGGCCCAAGAGGCTCACGTCGTGCGTCGCTGCTTCCAATGCAACCTGTTCCATAGATGTAAAATCCCCGAATCCAAACGCCCGGCTCTTGACCGGGCGGCTCCAAAGTAAACCTGCAAGAAAGCACCCGGCCGCGACTGCTGGTCACCTTGGTCCAAGCGAAAGCTTTAGCCTCGCCTTCTTGCTGTCAAATTTGGTTAAAGGAAGGCGTGCGGCGCACAATATCCTTACAGGGCCAGTAAGACACTATTATCGTTAAAAGAGTGTTAGCGTCCGCGACAGCAGGGCCGGTCGGCGCCGTTTCATGGCGCGGCCGGCGGGTCCAGTAATGTCCCCGATCGTTCCGGGTGCGGCTTGCGCCACAAAACTTTACTTTCACGGTTTAGTTTTATTTGCAAGAGCCGAGGGGTCGCAGGCCTTCGCTGCAACGCAAAAATATGCGCCTCAAACGGCGGCGCGCGCCTGGAACTGCGCCGACAATCCATCCGGCAAACGGCGCGGACGGCCGCTGGCATTGATGACGGCGATGGTGACGCGGGCGGCGATCAGCGGCGTCTCGCCGCGCAAAATCTGCTGGCCGAGCACCAGCTTCGCCCCGCCGGCCTTTTCCGTCCAGGTCAGCACGGTGACGATATCGTCCATGCGCGCCGGGCTCTTGAAGTCGATTTCCATGCGATGCACGACGAAGACCAGCCCCTCCTCGTCGATACTGACGAGTCGGCTCTGTTCCACGCCGAGACAGCGCAGATAATCGGTGCGGCCGCGCTCGAGGAAATGCAGGTAGCGAGCATGGTAAACGAGGCCGGAGAAATCAGTGTCTTCATAATACACCCGCTGCACCAGCCTGTGGCCGGCTTCGCTCAGTTCGCCGCTGAGATGGGTCGGAATTTCCGTCATGCTCACTCCTTGAGGCAACGCCCCTGTCTTTCGAGGTTCGCCAGATTCCATAGGGGTTGGCCGACTTTATGGCAGCTTGCCGTCATCCCAGACGACGTGACGCGTCTGCTGCGGCAGATTCTCGATCTCGGCGGCGATGAAATAGGGCGGAATATCGAGCGCTTCGAGCGCGGCGCGCGTTGCCGGCACCCATTTGAATTCGAGATCGTTGTCGCCGTCCTGCACGCGATGCACGATGCCTTCGGGCGCGAAGGGAAAACTCTCCGGCACCGTCATCAGGTAATAGAAGCCGAGTTCGTGCCAATGGCGCTTTTCGAAATCGAAGAAATTCTCGACCACCCAGAGCAGTCGCCCGACTTCGACCTCGGCGCCGAGCTCCTCGACCATCTCGCGCTGCAGCGTTTCCTCGGAGGTCTCGCCGATTTCCGCGCGGCCGCCGGGAAAGGTCCAGAAGCTCTCATGCGTGGCGCGATGGACAAGCACATGCCCGTCGCGGAAGCCGAGACCGGCGATGCGATAGTTGAAGCGGCGCTTGCCGCTGGTCAGGCGGATCAGCGTTCTCTTTGGCATGGGATCACTCGTCGTCCTGCTGGAACAGGCGGAACTGCGCCGCCTCCAGATCCTTGGGCGGCTGCAGGCCGAGATGTCTCCAGGCATTGGCCGTCAACACGCGCCCGCGCGGAGTGCGCTGGATCAGGCCCTGCTGGATCATATAGGGCTCGATGATGTCCTCGATGGCGTCGCGCGGCTCGGAAAGACCGGCGGCGATGGTCTCGATGCCGACGGGGCCGCCGCCGAAATTGACGGCGATCATCTTGAGGTAGCGCGTATCGAGCTGGTCGAGGCCAATATTGTCGACCAGCAGCCGGGTCAGCGCCTCGTCGGCGATCTCGCGCGTCACCGCCTCGGCGCGCGCCACTTCGGCAAAATCACGCACGCGGCGCAGCAGGCGGCCGGCGATGCGCGGCGTGCCGCGCGCGCGGCGGGCGATCTCGCGGGCGCCGCCGTCGGTCATCGGCAGGTTCATCAGCCGCGCCCCGCGCCGCACGATCAGTTCCAGCTCGTCGACGGTGTAGAAGCTGAGCCGCACCGGGATGCCGAAACGGTCGCGCAGCGGCGTTGTCAGCAGGCCGAGACGGGTAGTGGCGGCGACCAGCGTGAATTTCGACAAGTCGATCTTCACCGAACGCGCCGCCGGCCCCTCGCCGATGATCAGGTCGAGTTGAAAGTCCTCCATCGCCGGATAGAGGATTTCTTCGACCGCTGGGTTGAGGCGATGGATTTCGTCGATGAACAGTACGTCGCGTTCTTCGAGATTGGTGAGCAGGGCGGCGAGATCGCCGGCCTTGGCAATCACGGGGCCGGAGGTCGAGCGAAAGTTGACGCCGAGTTCCTTGGCCATGATCTGCGCCAGCGTCGTCTTGCCGAGGCCGGGCGGGCCGACGAACAGCACATGGTCGAGCGCCTCGCCACGGTTCTTCGCCGCCTCGATGAAGATCTTCAGGTTGGCGCGCGCCTCCGCCTGGCCGGTGAAATCGTCCAGCGTCTGCGGCCGCAGCGCCGTATCCAGATCCTCGCCGCGCTTTTCCGGCGAAATGAGCCGGTCTGCATCACTCATGAAGCTTCGCCTCGCGACCGTTGTTGCGATTTCGCAAACATCGGTTTCATTTTGAAAACACCGCCGTTCTAGACCATCGAACCGCAAACCGAAATCGGTTTTCGCCAACAAGCCTATCCGGAAACTTTAACGGGACGCTCGAAGATCAGCGCGACAATTCCTTCAACCCTAGACGAATGAGCTTGGCGCTGTCCGCACCCTCGCCCGCGTTCTTCAGCGCAGCGGCCACCGCATTGGCGGCCTGGTCGCGCGAATAGCCGAGATTGGTCAGCGCCGAAACCGCATCGGCGACCGGCGCAGGTGCGACGCCCTCGCCCAACTCCTGCTTCAGCCCGATATTCTGCGCCGCCTCGCCGCCGAAGGCCGGAGCCTTGTTCTTCAGTTCCGTGACGATGCGGGTCGCAACACGTGGTCCCACGCCCGGCGCGCGCGCCACCGAAGCCTTGTCCTGCAGCGCGATGGCATTGGCAAGCTCCGACGGCGTCAGCGTCGACAGCACCGCCAGCGCCACCTTGGAGCCGACGCCCTGCACGCTTTGCAGCAGGTTGAACCATTCCCGCTCCAGCGCCGAGAGGAAGCCGAACAGTTTCAGCTGGTCCTCGCGCACATAGGTCTCGATGAACAGCACCACCGCCTCGCCTGGCGAGCCCAGTCGCGACAGGGCGCGGCTGGAACAATGGGCGACATAACAGACGCCGTGGACGTCCACCAGCACGTAATCGTCGCCGATCTCCTCGATCGTGCCCTTGAGCTTGCCGATCATCAAAAAATGCCCCCAACAGAAATCAAGGAATAGGTCTCATCATGCGCTCGCCGCCAGCGCCGCCATGCGCAGACGCGCGGCGCCGCGATTATGGGCGTGGCAAATGGCGATCGCCAGCGCGTCGGCGGCGTCGTTGCCCTTGAAGGTGGCCTTCGGCATCAGGATTTTTAGCATCATGTGGATCTGCTGCTTTTCGCCGTGGCCGACGCCGATCACCGCCTTCTTGACCGCATTCGGCGCATATTCGGCCACCGGCAGGCCGGCGCGAGCTGGAACCAGCATGGCGACGCCGCGCGCCTGGCCGAGCTTCAGCGTCGCCACCGCATCCTTGTTGACGAAGGTCTGCTCGACCGCGGCCTCGTCGGGCTTGTGCGCGTGAATGATGTCGGCAAGGCCGTCATGCAGCTGGCAAAGCCGCGAGGCCAGATCCGCCTCCCCATCCGAGGTCACCGTGCCCGAGGCGACGAAACGCAGGGAATTGCCGAGCGCCTCGATCACCCCCCAGCCGGTGCGCCGCAAGCCGGGATCGATCCCGATGATTCGAATCGTGTTCTGCATGGCCAATCCTATCCATCCTTGCCGATCTGTGCCAGACAAATGTGAACAAATCAGAAACATCCTCCGCCATCCCCAGTCATTTACGGGGAATTAAGGATGCGCGCCGAACATGTCCGACACTAAAGCTGCGACGCGACAAAGCCGGCACAGATGGGAACCATGCACAAGACACGACATTCTCTGGCCTTCAAGGTCACGGCGATCTTTCTGCTTTTGACCGTCGTCTCGGTCGGCGTGCTGAACGTCACCGCCTATATCGGCAGCAGCGGCATCTTCCAGAGCGAGAAGCTGCAATCGATGAAGGGCGTGCTGACCTTCCGCGGCGACATGCTGCGCGACCAGCTGGCGCAGATGGAAGGCCAGGCGGTCTCCATCGCCCGCATCGAGTCGCTGCAGATGGCGATCACTTCCTTCCGCAGCGGCTGGAAGACCATCGAGAAAAATTCCGGCAATGCCGGCAAGGAACTGATCGATGTCTTCATCACCAAGAACGCCAATGCCGACCGCGCCGCGTTGGTGAAACCGGAAGGACCGAGCGGCTTCTATTACTCCACGCATGAGAAGGCGCAGCCGGAAGTGGCCGGCTACCTCAAGGGTTCCGCCTTCAGCGACCTGATGATCGCCGACATGGACGGCAACATCATCTATTCCTACCGCAAGAGCGATGCCTTCGCCCGCAACGTCGCCTCCGGGGAACTGGCGTCCACCGCGCTCGGCAATGCCTTCCGCCGCGCCGCCGACAATGCGGCGAAAGCCAGCGACGATCAGGCACAGGCCGGCTTTTCCGGCCTGAAGGCCGATGCCGCCGGCAAGGAGCCCGGCATCTTCTTCGGCATTCCTGTCATCAAGATGGGCGCGCCGAAGGGCGTCATTCTGTTCCAGGTGCGCAACGACCTGATCGCCGCCATCCTTGCCAAGGGCATCGATCCGCAAAGTTCGGAACGCTCGGCCATCGTCAGCGCGGGCAGCGCCATCGGCCTTGACGCGGACGGCCGCCTGACCGGTATCGAAGCGGCTGCCGTCGATACGGCTACAGCCGCAGCGGAAGCGATGACCGTCACCGATTTCACCCGCGCCGATGGCGCCGCCCGCAGCTATGCCCGTTCGGTCGATTATGGCGGCGAAACCATGCTGGTGGTCGAGAGCCTTCTGCGTTCGGAGCTGGAAGCCGGTTCGCTGCAACTTGCCGGCCTGCTGGTCGTCAGCGGGCTGATCGGGCTGGCGCTGCTGGCGCTGGTGGTCAGCATCTTTGCAAACCGCATGTTCGCGCCGCTCGCCCGTCTCGCCGGGCTGACGGAAGCCGTCGCCGCCGGCAGGCTCGACGTCGAGATCGGCAACCAGAGCCGCAAGGACGAGATCGGCACGCTGGCGCGGGCGCTGGAAAGTTTCCGCCGCTCGCTGACCGAGCAGCGCCATCTCGAAGCCGCCGGCATCGAGAACCGCGAACGCACCGAGGCCGAGCGCCTGCAACGCCTCGCCGAACGCGAGGCCGAGGCGCAGCAGTTGCAGCGCGTCGTCGCCGAGATCGACAATGGGCTGAGCAATCTCGCCGGCGGCAATCTCGTTTACCGCATCGACGGCCAGTTCCCGCCGGCACTCGAACCGCTGCGCGTCAATTTCAACCATGCCATCGAGACGCTGCGCCAGACGCTGTCGGCCATCGGCGGCAATTCGCTGGCTGTCCATCGCGATTCCGAGGAAATGCGTGGCGGCGCCGACCAGCTCGCCCAGCGCACCGAACGGCAGGCCGCCTCGATCACCGAGACGGTCACCGCCATCGGCGCGATTTCGCAGGCTGTGCGCTCGCAGATCGAGCGCGGCAGCCAGGCGGAAAAGATCGCCGCCGCGGCCCGCTCCGACGCGCTTCAAAGCGGCAAGATCATGACCGACACCATCTCGGCCATGGAAGCCATCCAGACCTCGTCGCGCCAGATCAACCAGATCATCGACGTCATCGACGACATTGCCTTCCAGACCAATCTCCTGGCGCTGAATGCCGGGGTCGAGGCGGCGCGCGCCGGCGAAAGCGGCAAGGGTTTCGCCGTCGTCGCCCAGGAAGTGCGCGAGTTGGCGCAACGCTCATCCACCGCCGCGCACCAGATTTCCGAGCTCTTGAAGAAATCCACCGCCGAGGTCGAGACCGGCGTGTCGCTGGTCGAAAAGGCCGGCAACGCGCTGAAAAACATCGGCGATCAGGTGGAGGCCATCGATGCCCGCATCCGCGAAATCATGGCCTCGACCCGGGACGAGGCAGAGACCCTGCGCGCCGTCAACGGCGTCGTTTCCGAGCTGGACGGCATGACCCGCCAGAACGCCGCCATGGTGCAGGATACGACCAGCGCCATCCATCGCCTTGCCAGCGAAGCCGGCGAGATGGACCGCCAACTCGGCCAGTTCGTGCTGGCCGAGGAGCGCTGGCGCATGGCGGGGTAGGCATCCGCCCTCCCCTGTTCATCAAATCGCCGCGCGACATCAAAAATGTCGCGCGGCGATTTTGTTTGCGGGCTTTGGCTTCCTAAATAGGAAGCAACGCTTATTTTCCTGGGAACATCATCATGGTCAGCCTTTCCATTCTCGATCTCTCGCCGGTTGCCGAAGGCAGCACGCTGACGAAGGCGCTGGACGACACGCGCCGCATGGCCCGCAAGGCGGAAGAGTTGGGTTATGCCCGCTTCTGGCTGGCCGAACATCACGGCATGCCGGGCATCGCCAGCGCCGCGACCTCGGTCGTCATCGCCCATGTCGGCGCGGCGACCTCGAAAATCCGCCTTGGTTCGGGTGGCATCATGCTGCCGAACCATTCGCCGCTTGTTATCGCCGAACAGTTCGGCACGCTGGAAGCGCTGTTTCCGGGCCGCATCGATCTCGGTCTCGGCCGCGCGCCCGGCACCGACATGCGCACCGCGCAGGCGCTGCGCCGCAATCTCGACGCCGGCGCGCAGAGTTTCCCGCAGGATATTCTGGAGCTGAAGCAATTGCTGGGAAAGCCGGTCGAAAACCAGGCGATCCTCGCCGTACCTGGCGCCAATTCCAACGTGCCGATCTGGCTGCTGGGATCGAGCATGTACAGCGCCCATCTCGCCGCCATGCTCGGCCTTCCTTATGCCTTCGCTTCGCATTTCGCGCCGGACCTGCTGCTCGATGCAATCTCCGTCTATCGCGAGCGCTTCACGCCATCGGAGGAGCTTGACCGTCCCTATGTGATGGCCGGCATCATGGGCGTGGCTGCGGAAACCGACGAGGAAGCGCGCTACATGTTCACCTCGTCGCAGCAGCAATTCGTCAATCTGCGTCGCAACATCCGCACGCAATTCCCAAGGCCGGTGCGCGACATGGATGCGATCTGGAGCGAGCAGGAGCGGATCAATGTCGAGCATACGCTGCGCTACGCCGCCGTCGGTTCCAAGGCGACGATAGCAAACCATCTCGACCGCTTTACCTCTGCGACGGGTGCGGACGAGGTGATCGTCTCGATGCCGATCCACGACGTCGAGGCGCGGCTACGCTCGCTGGAGCTGTTTGCCGAAGTGCGCGACGCGGCCAAGGCGGCAGCGGCCTGAAAACAGAAGGCCCGACCGTCGCGGAGACGGCCGGGCCTTTTCATGACATGCGGAGAAGCCGGCTTAAGCCGAGAGCTTCGCCATGACTTCGTCCGACACCTCGAAATTGGTATAGACGTTCTGGACGTCGTCGTCGTCTTCGAGGCTGTCGATCAGCTTCATCAGCGACTGCGCCTTTTCTTCATCGACCGGCACTGTGTTCTGCGCCTTCCAGATGGCCTTGACGGTTTCGGCTTCGCCGAGCGTCGCCTCGAGCGCCTTGGAAACGTCACCGATGGCTTCGAAGCCGCAGATGATCGTGTGGCCTTCCTCGTCGGTGGTCACGTCGTCGGCGCCGGCTTCGATTGCCGCTTCCATCACCGCATCGGCGTCGCCAACCGAAAGCTTGTAGGTGATTTCACCAACGTGATCGAAAGAGAACGAGACCGAGCCGGTTTCGCCGAGCGCGCCGCCAGCCTTGGTGAAGGTCGAGCGCACATTGGAGGCGGTGCGGTTGCGGTTGTCGGTCAGAGCTTCGACGATGACGGCGACGCCGCCCGGGCCGTAGCCTTCGTAGCGAACTTCGTCATAGTTCTCGCTGTCGGCGCCGGCCGCCTTCTTGATGGCGCGCTCGATATTGTCCTTCGGCATGGACTGCGCCTTGGCGTTCTGGATCGCCAGGCGCAGGCGCGCGTTCATCGTCGGGTCGGGCAGGCCCGTCTTGGCGGCGACGGTGATTTCGCGCGCCAGCTTGGAGAACATTTTCGACCGCACGGCATCCTGACGGCCCTTGCGGTGCATGATGTTTTTAAACTGTGAATGGCCAGCCATGGCACCTTTGATCCAGGTCTTCTTGTTCGGAATGGCGCCTTATAGAGCAAATCCGACAGGGGTGGGAAGCCGTTTTGCGCGACAATTGTGACAAACCGCGCGGGAAGCCCACTTCATCGCGGCAAAAGTTGCCTGAAAATCGGGATCGAAGCGCGTGCGGCAGGCCCGGAACATTTTCCGTTTCCGCCTCGTTTTCAAGCGCGATGCCAATCGGAAAGGACCAAGGACATGGCCAGTTTCACCGAAGCGCGGGAAGCACCCGCCGCCCAGCTCTGGGATGAAATCGACAAGATTCACGCCGGCATGCTCGGTATCGAAAATTCCGGTCTGCTGATGCAGCCGATGGCGCCCCAGACAGACCGCAAGACCAATACGATCTGGTTCTACACCAAGACGGATTCCGAAATCGTCAAGGCGCTGAAGCCCGGCGCCCGCGCAACCTTTTGCGTGGTCGGCAAGGATCACGATTACCATGCCTGCCTCGCCGGCAAGATCGAGCAACGCAAGGACCCCGCCCGCATCGACGAATTCTGGAACTCGGTCGTCGCCGCCTGGTACGAGGACGGCAAGAACGATCCGCGTCTCACCATGCTCGCCATGCATGTCGACGACGCCGAAATCTGGGCCTCGACCGACAGCACGCTCAAATTCGGCTGGGAAATCGCCAAGGCCAATCTGGAAGAACACAAGACGCCCGATGTCGGCGTCCACAATCATCTGCGCTTTGCCTGATAGCTTCAGAACCCGCGTGGGATAAGGATCAACGGCCGTTTCGGCAGGGTGTTCAGGGATATGGAGATAACATCCGTATCGCTGCGTGCCACGTCGAAGCGGCCGTCGAACATCTCAAGGAAGCGATTGAGCAGACCGGGGCGGTGCATCGGCAGAATCAGCGACGAATTCAGCCGCTTGACCACCCGGCTCATGCTGTCGAGCCCCATGGTCAGCCCGCCATCGACGGGGACCATGAGCACATCCAGCCGGCCGATTTCGGCATAATGCGCATCCGTCAGTTCGTGATGCAGGTGACCGAGATGACCGATGCAGAGGCCAGCGGTCTCGAAGATGAAGATGGAATTCCCGTCATGTTCCATCGCCCCGCTGCCGAAGGCGCGGATATCGGTGGTGACGTTGCGGATATAGGCATCGCCGACGACCACGTCGTGATCGGCCTTTTCGCCGGGCACATCGCTCCACCCGCGCAGAACATGGCGGATCGCCGGGTCCGGCGTCGGCGTATTGTGGGTCGAATGCGCCTTGTTCATGGTCACGACCATGGGCGTGACCGGCGGAGCGTACCATCCATTGTAGTCGGTTGCGATGGTGACGCCGTCAGGGGTTTCCAGCAAGAAGGTCGAATGGCCGAGATAGCGGATTTTGACCGGCTTGTCCTCGAGGGCGACAGGAGAAAACCGCGCAAAGACCACTTGCGGCAGGCCTTGGGCGATGGCCTGGCAACGGCTGACGGGCGCGGCGCCAGGACCCGACTGGGCGTGGGCGATGCCTGCCATCGTGAGAGCAGAAAAGACAAAGGCAAGCAGTCGTAGCATCATGCCATCCCCCAGCCGTTATGCGTGCAGAGGATGCGCCTGTCATGCCGCCCGGTCCAGCCGTGCGGCAGTTCACAATTATGTTAGAGCACGTCGAGGAAGCAAAAAGATCAAACGTTTCCGCGGTTGCAGGAAAAATGGAACCGCTCCAGGGACGGTTCAGGCCCAGAAATCCGGGATGGTTTCCGTGAGCCGAGGGCCGAGCCGTAAGGGTGCGATCTTTTCGGCCAGGCCGGTCGAATCCGAAATCTCGACGCCGACGCCGCAGATGGTCGCCGGGCCGGAAGCCGCCTCGAAGCGGCCTTTCGGCATCTTGGAGATGAACCGGTTCAGCGGCTCTTCCTTGTCCATGCCGAGCGAGGAATCGTAATCGCCGCACATGCCGGCGTCCGACAGATAGGCGGTGCCGCCATTGAGGATCTGGTGATCGGCGGTGGGCACATGCGTATGGGTGCCGACCACGAAGCTGGCGCGGCCATCGACGAAATGGCCGAAGCATTGCTTCTCGCTGGTGGCCTCCGCATGGAAATCGAAGACGATGGCGTCGGCCTGTTCCTTCAGCGGCGCGGCGTCGAGAATGGCTTCGGCTGCCTTGAAGGGATCGTCGAGTTCCGGATGCATGAACACCCGGCCCATGACATTGGCGACCAGAACGCGCGCGCCGTTACGAGCATAATAGAGACCCGAGCCGCGCCCCGGCGTCCCCGCCGGATAATTGGCCGGTCGCAGGAACTGGTCGTGACGCTCGCAGAAAACCACCGCCTCCTTCTGGTCCCAGACATGGTTGCCCGTGGTGACGACATCGGCGCCGGCATTGATGGTCTCGAGAAAGATATCCTCGGTGATGCCGAAGCCGCCGGCGGCGTTCTCGCCATTGACGATCACGAAGTCGAGCTTCAGATCGGAGACGAGGCCCGGCAAGCGATCCCAGACCGCCGTGCGTCCGGTTTTGCCGACCATATCCCCGAGAAAAAGCAGTCGCATTCTATTCCACCCGCCTGTTGAACCGCCGGACCCCGCTTTCGGTGAGCACGGCGTTGAGGCCGATATCGTGCGGTTCCGCGGGCACAGATGCCACTTCCTGGCAATCGAAGGCAATGCCGATCAGCTGCGGGTCCATATCTTTTTTATAAAGGCGGTCGATGGCGCGGTCATAATAGCCGCCGCCGTAACCGATGCGATTGCCGAGACGGTCGAAGGCCGAAAGCGGCACCAGCATGATATCGGGGTCGAGTTCGGGGGCGTCCGCACCGGGAGCCATGGTGCCGAAACCGTTGCTGACCAACTCGGCACCCACCTTTAACTCGCGGAAAATGATGGTTTCCTTGTCGAGGATGACGGGCACGCAAAGCCGCGCGCCGCGCTCGCGCAGAAGCGCCATCAACGGGCGCAGGTCTGGCTCGGAACGGATCGGCAGAAAGGCGGAGAGGATTGTGCCCGGCACGAAACGCAGCTCGATTTCGGCATGCGCGGCCATTTCCAGGCTTTTTTCGATGCGCAGATCAGTGGCCAGCGCATCGCGCGCGGCCAGTCTTTCCTTGCGTATGCGGGCTTTTTCGTCTTTCAGCGTCATCCCATGCCTCCCAGATCGGGCGGCATTCTAGCGATGCGCACGCCGGGGGAAAGGCGTCATTGCGACGCCTTGCCGCGTAAAACGCCGATCAGCGCTGCTTGATGCGCGAAAAGCCGCCGGCGTCGATGCCGAGCGTTTCGAGATCGCGGCGGTTGGGGGCGCGATACGTCTGAACGGCGGCGGCAGCGGAACTGGCTGCGCCGAAAACTGCGATCGCACGACCGAGGAAACCGCCGCGAACGGGAACTTGGCGATTGGTCATGATAATTCTCCTTGCTGTGTACGGCTCCTTTTCGCGCACGCACGCAATTTGTGCAACGCACAATCCTTCAAGGGAGCCATGCAGCAATCGGGAGGCCGGTTAACGCGCGCGTCGGAATAGAAGGCTAGAAAGTCAGCTTGCCCAGCCGACCCATGACGAAGAAGACGGCGGCGATATGCATGGCGTTCGCCATGGCGCCCGAAAGGGCCGCGCGTCCCACCGCATCGACCGCCATCAACTCGACCGCCACCTCCTCACCCGCTTCCGGAGCAGGTTCGGCGACACGCACGGCATTGCGCAGCAAGGTGACATGCACGTAATTGGTCTGCAGCGCGGGATTGGCGGCGAAGCGGCCGAGATAGTCGGCCTCGTCGGAATCGTATCCGGTCTCCTCACGCAATTCGCGGCGGGAGGCCAGAAGCGGGGTGGCGTCTTCCGGGTCGACGCAGCCGCCCGGCAGTTCCAGGTCGATCAGCCCCGCCGCATGACGATACTGGCGGATCATCACCACCTTGTCCTCCGGCGTCAGCGCGAAGGCGACGGCCCAGTCGGGATAGGCAAGCGTATAATAGGGATCGAGCACCGCGCCGGTCGCCGTCGTCACGCGTTCGGCCGACAGATCCACCCAGCGATCCCGGTGAATCGTCCGTCTGCCGTCCGCAGTCCAGGGCCGGATCACCATGCTTGCCTCTTTGAATGGCGGGGATTTGGGGCGCGACAGGCCCGACAGGAAAATGAGGTGCGATCCGTGGCATCCGATGGATGTTTACGATCCTGGGCGCCTACAAAAGTAGGTGGGCGCCATGTGACCAGGCCCACGAGCCCGGTCAGGGACAGCTCCCGTTAGATCGAGTATGGCCCCGAGGAATGTGGTTCCTGTCGAGAAGCACAGATCGCATCTCGAATATAGGAAGAATTCTGCCGCAGCGCCAGTGGGCGGCGATGGAATTTAAGCGCGAGATTGTCGTCTCAAGCGTCAGCCACCGGTTTCGCATTGAGCCGAGTGGCGATGCCCTTGATGCGGACGGTCAGCTCGTCCAGCATCGCGGCCAGCATTTCCTCGGTGCGCGCGGTGGCGGCGCGGTCGTCGTCGCGGTTCTGGTTGATGCGGTTGAGTTCGCCTTCGACCTTGGCGAGGCGACGTCCGACGTCGGAAAGTTCGTCCATCACCATGATGCCGGCCATGACGGTGATGCGCAGGTCGCCGATTTCGCCGAACTGAGTCTTGAGATGGCTGACATAGCGGTCGAACTTGTCGGCAAGCTCGATCAGGTGGTTTTCCTGACCTTCCTCGCAGGCCATCCTGTAAGCCTTGCCGTCGATGGTGACCGTGACCTGCGCCATATCCTTGAAAACCCCGCCCTCTGCGTATTTCACCCCTGATGGGGTTTGATCAGCGGTCGAGGACCGCCCTGATCGTTTCCATTGCCGTCACGAGACGCCGCGACACCTCGCGATTGACCTCCTCCAGCCGGTTGGCACGGAACTGGGACTCGTCGAGTTCCTGGGCCAGCCGCGACCGATCCGCATGGACGCGCCGCACCTCGCCCTCGATCTCGCTGTGATCGCGCTCCCGCTCGAAGCGGACGTCGATGGCATTTTCGAGATGGGAGAGGGCCGCCTTCATTTCGAGGACCGCCATCTCCACCGTCTTCCCTGTCGGCATATGGTTACTTCTTGGTTTCGTCAGAACACGGAATGCGAATCGCCGATCCGGCAGAGGCCTCCGGCAAGACTTTATTCTTGACTGCAATCTCCCGTCAATCAACGCCCCGGCGTCGAAACTGTGGATGAATGCCGATTTGCGAAGCGAACCTCTTCCTGACCTTTTGCACACCAACTTGGACAAATGTCAAAAAATCGCGTTTTGAACCCTTTCGCAGGCCCGGCATTTATTGACTTGCCGGCACTTCCTGCTATGGATCACGGCGCTTAATGATGCTGCCTGGACGGCATCTCCCGACCCCTCGGAACCAGCGGAAAAGCCATGACCTCTCGCGAAGAACTTAACCGGATGGCGAATGCGATCCGTTTCCTTTCCATGGACGCCGTTGAAAAGGCCAATTCCGGCCATCCCGGCCTGCCGATGGGCGCCGCGGATATCGCCACGGTCCTTTTCACGCGCTTCCTGAAATTCGACCCCAAGAACCCGCTCTGGCCGGATCGTGACCGCTTCGTGCTGTCTGCCGGCCACGGTTCGATGCTTCTTTACTCCGTCCTGTATCTCACCGGCTATCCGGACATGGGCGTCGAGGATCTCAAGCAGTTCCGCCAGCTCGGCTCCAAGACCGCCGGCCACCCGGAATACGGCCATGCGACGGGCATCGAGACCACCACCGGTCCGCTCGGCCAGGGCATTGCCAATGCCGTCGGCATGGCGATCGCCGAGCGCAAGCTCGAAGAGGAATTCGGATCCGAGCTGCAGAGCCACCATACCTATGTGCTGTGCGGCGACGGCTGCCTGATGGAAGGCATCAGCCACGAGGCGATCACGCTTGCCGGCCACCTGAAGCTGAACAAGCTCGTTCTCTTCTGGGACGACAACAACATCACCATCGACGGCACTGTCGGCCTGTCGGATTCGACCGACCAGGTTGCCCGTTTCCAGTCCGCGCACTGGAACACGATCCGCGTCGACGGCCACGATCAGGACCAGATCGCCGCCGCCATCGAGGCCGCACACGTCTCGGACAAGCCGACCTTCATCGCCTGCAAGACGACCATCGGCTTCGGCGCTCCGAACAAGGCCGGCACCCATAAGGTTCACGGTTCGCCGCTCGGCGCTGCTGAAATCGAAGCCACCCGCCATGCCCTGAACTGGGAAGCGCCCGCCTTCGAAACGCCCGCCGACGTGCTCGACCTGTGGCGCGCCGCCGGCCGCCGTTCGGTCAAGGCGCGTGAGGAATGGGAAGCCCGTCTCGCCGCTTCGCCGAAGAAGGCCGAATTCAACCGCCGCTTCGCCGGCGACCTGCCCGCCGATCTCGACGGCGCGATGGACGCCTACAAGAAGAAGCTCGCCGACGCTCCGCCGACGGTCGCCACCCGCAAGGCTTCGGAAGACGCGCTCGAAGTCATCAACGGCATCGTTCCCGAGACGATCGGCGGCTCCGCCGACCTGACGCCGTCGAACAACACCAAGACCAGCCAGATGAAGTCGATCACCCCGACCGACTTCTCTGGCCGCTACATGCACTGGGGCATCCGTGAACACGGCATGGCCGCCGCCATCAACGGCATCGCCCTGCATGGCGGTCTGATCCCCTATGCCGGCGGCTTCATGATCTTCTCGGACTATTGCCGTCCGTCGATCCGCCTCGCTGCGCTGATGGGCATCCGCGTCATCCACGTCCTGACCCACGATTCCATCGGGGTCGGCGAAGACGGCCCGACGCACCAGCCGGTCGAGCATGCCTCGGCGCTGCGCGCCATCCCGAACCTGCTTGTCTTCCGCCCGGCCGATGCCGTGGAAACGGCCGAATGCTGGCAGCTTGCCCTGCAGGAAAAGCATCGCCCCTCGGCGCTCGCGCTGACCCGCCAGAACCTGGCCCCGGCCCGCACCACCTACGAGGCCAAGAACCTCTCCGCCGCCGGCGCTTACGAGCTGGTTTCGGACGACAACGCCAAGGTCTCGATCTTCGCCTCCGGTTCTGAAGTCGAAATCGCGCTCAAGGCCGCCGAAACGCTGAAGCAGAAGGGCGTCGCCGTCCGCGTCGTCTCCGTGCCCTGCTTCGAGCTGTTCTACGAACAGCCGGAAGCCTATCAGGCCAAGATCATCGGCAAGGCTGCGGTCAAGGTTGCGGTCGAAGCCGGCATCCGCCAGAGCTGGGATCACATCATCGGCCCCGAGGGCGCCTTCATCGGCATGAAGTCCTTCGGCGCGTCGGCTCCGGCCAAGGATCTCTACAAGCATTTCGGCATCACGGCTGAAGCCGTGGTAGAGGCTGCCGAAGCCAAGCTCGCTTGACATGACGAAAGGCGCGTTTTACGCGCCTTTTTCATTCCGACACTTACTTTCTGTGGGAGACTAGAATGACTGTGAAAGTTGCCATCAACGGCTTCGGCCGCATCGGCCGCAACATCCTGCGCGCCATCGTCGAATCCGGCCGCACCGACATCGAAGTGGTTTCGATCAACGACCTCGGCCCGGTCGAAACCAATGCGCATCTGCTGCGCTTCGATTCCATTCACGGCAAGTTCCCGGCCAAGGTCACGGTCGAGGGCGACTCCATCATCATCAACGGCGGCAAGCCGATCAAGGTGACGGCGATCAAGGATCCGGCAGCGCTTCCGCATGCCGAACTCGGCGTCGATATCGCCATGGAATGCACGGGCTTCTTCACCGCCCGCGACAAGGCCGCCGCCCACCTGACCGCCGGCGCCAAGCGCGTCATCGTCTCGGCCCCGGCCGACGGCGCCGACCTGACCGTCGTCTACGGCGTCAACCACGACAAGCTGACCAAGGATCACCTGGTCATCTCCAACGCGTCGTGCACCACCAACTGCCTGGCTCCGGTCGCCAAGGTGCTGAACGATGCCATCGGCATCGATCACGGCATGATGACCACGATCCACTCCTACACCAACGACCAGCCGTCGCTCGACCAGATGCACAAGGATCTGTACCGCGCCCGCGCCGCCGCCCTGTCGATGATCCCGACCTCAACGGGTGCCGCCAAGGCCGTCGGCCTCGTCCTGCCGGAACTCAAGGGCAAGCTCGACGGCTTCGCCATGCGCGTTCCGACCCCGAACGTTTCGGTCGTCGACCTGAAGTTCGTCGCCAAGCGCGACACGACCAAGGAAGAGATCAACGCCGCGATCAAGGCTGCCGCCGACGGTCCGCTCAAGAACATCCTGGCCTATACCGACCAGCCGAACGTCTCGATCGACTTCAACCACGATCCGCACTCCTCGACCTTCCACATGGACCAGACCAAGGTCATGGAAGGCAAGTTCGTGTCGATCCTGACCTGGTACGACAACGAGTGGGGCTTCTCCAACCGCATGTCGGATACGGCGGTTGCGCTTGCCAAGCTGATCTGATGTTTCGCGCCCTTGGCCCCCTCACCGTCCGCTGGACGCCCTGGGAAGCCGAGGGCCTCGAACATCTGACGCAGACACCTGAGACTTTCGATTTCGGCGCGGGCATCCGCGCCGAAAGCGTTTTGATCGGCGACCGCGGCGGTAGCCCCTATGGCGTGCATTATTGCATCGCGTGCGATGCCGGCTGGACCGTGCGACGCTTCCGCGTCGAGACCACGGACGGACGATGCCTGGCGCTCGCCTCCGATGGCGCAGGTCGCTGGCAGGACGAGAACGGCGTGTCCCGCCCCGATCTGGACGGCTGCATCGATATCGACCTCGCCGGTTCGCCCTTCACCAACACCCTGCCGATCCGCCGCCTGAACCTGACGCCTTCAGACGGCACCGCCCGCCTGTCGATGGTCTACATACCCTTCGATACGTTCGCCGCCTTCGTCGACGGCCAGCGCTATACCTGCCTCGATCCTGGCCAGCGTCTTTACCGTTACGAAGCCGAGGATCGCAGCTTTGTCGCCGAACTGCCGGTCGATGAGGACGGGCTTGTCGTCGATTATCCCGGCCTCTTCCGTCGGGTGCGATAGGCTCTGCGCACAAAATCGCAGTCTGCGGCGCATGACCTTTTTTTCGCCGTGCTCCCGCCCGATTTTCCTCCAGTTTTTTCTTGAATTTCAATCTGTTCTCTTTTGGAGCGTGGGGACGCGCTCTTTCCGGCAGAATTGCGTCACAGGAACCGTTCGGGCTCAAACCCGGATACGGAATGGCTGTCATGCATCTTCGGGTGATGGACGGGAAGCCGGGCGCGCGCCACAATGGCACGCTTCGGATCGAAACCGGCGCCGATCGACGCGGCGCCGGAAGCAGCAGGACGCATTCTCGCGCAGGCCGGGCGAATGTGACGACAAAAAGCGGGGGCGGGCGTGGATAGTTTTTATGCGATGGTTCTGGTCGGAACGGCGCTGGTCCTGCTGGCCGCTTTCTCCAGCCTGCTCGCTTTCCGCTTCGGCGCGCCCCTCCTCTTCCTGTTTCTCTCCATCGGCCTGCTCGCCGGCAGCGACGGTCTTGGCCTGACCTTCAGCAACGACCGGCTTGCCTACCAGCTCGGTTCGCTGGCGCTTGCCATCATCCTGTTCGATTCCGGTTTCGGCACCTCGCTCCATTCCTTCCGCATTGCCGCAGCACCGGCACTGGTGCTCGCCTCTGTCGGCGTGCTCTTAACTGCCTCGCTGTTTGCCGTCGCCGCCATGGTGCTTCTAGGCTTCGGCTTTCTTGAGGGCATGCTGCTCGGCTCGATCATCGCCTCGACGGATGCGGCCGCCGTCTTCTTCCTGCTGCGCATCGGCGGCATCAACATCCGCGACAAGGTGCGCTCCGGTCTGGAGGTGGAATCCGGCACCAACGATCCCATGGCGATCTTCCTGACGCTACTGATGGTCGGCATCGTCTCCAGCGGCAAGGGAGCGGCCGCCTTCGACCTGTCAATGCTGCTGCTCTTCGTCGAGGAAATGGGCCTTGGACTGATCATGGGCCTTGCCGGCGGCATGATGATCGTCACCGTCATCAACCGTGTCGCCACCGATCGCGGCCTTGCGCCGATCTTCGTGCTGACGCTGGCGCTGCTGTTGTTCTCCTTCACCGGCCTGCTCGGCGGCTCCGGCTTTCTCGCCGTCTATGTCGCCGGCCTGTTTGCCGGCAACAAGCGCATCCAGTCATCCGCCTCCATCCGCCGCTTCCAGGATGGCATGACCTGGCTGGCGCAGATCATCATGTTCGTCATGCTCGGCCTGCTCGCCAGCCCCTCGGAATTCCTGACCATCCTGCTGCCGGCGCTCGGCCTCGCTTTGTTCCTGATCTTCGTCGCCCGGCCGCTCGCCGTCTGGTTCTGCCTGCTGCCCTTCGATTATACACAGCAAGAGACAGGCTTCATCGCCTGGGTCGGCCTGCGTGGCGCGGTCTCCATCCTGCTCGCCATTCTGCCGGTGATCGGCGGCATCGAGCATGGCAAGATCTATTTCAACACCACCTTTATCATCGTGCTGGTCTCGCTTCTGGTGCAGGGCTGGACGATCAAGCCGGTCGCCCGCAGGCTCGGCCTCATCATTCCCCCGCGCCTCGGGGCCATCGACAAGCTGGAGCTCGACCTGCCGGGCGCCGCCAATCACGAACTGCTCTCCTATCGCATCATCAAGGACAGCCCGGTCATGAGCGGCGAACGCATTCCGCGCTGGGCGGTGCCGTCGCTGGTCATCCGCGACGGCAAGTCGATGCGTTACCAATATGCCGGTCGCCTACGCGAAAACGATCAGGTCTATATGTTCGTCGCGCCCACCTATTCGAAACTGCTCGACCGTCTCTTCGCCAGCCGTGCGCCCGTCGATGAAGACGACGCCGAATTCTTCGGCGCCTTCTCGATCTCGGCAACGAGACCGGCGCGCGAACTGGACGCCGCCTATGGTCCCGGCCTGCTGCATGACAATGAAAAGGATCTGAGCATCGGCGACCTGATCGCCCTGCGCCTCGGTGGCCATGTCGAATATGCCGACCGCGTCCGTCTCGGCTCGATCATCCTGATCGTGCGCGATCTCGATGAACAGAACGCGCCGAAGACCGTCGGCATCTCGCTGGAGGTGGTCGAACCCGCCACCAGCCTGCCGATCTTCATCAATCTGCGCGAGATCGCCCATCGCGTTCGCGATTTCCTGCGCAAGCACCGCCGCCGGGTCGCAGCCGCCATCCAGCCGGCCTCCGCCACCCGGCCCGCCACGCCGGAAAACGACCGCTGACCGCCTTGCGTCCGGGCCGTTCCCGTGTATGGTCCGGTCGAATTTTCCCTCCGACGAACGGGACATGATCATGGCTTCCTTCAAGACTCTCGACGACCTCTCCGATCTCCAGGGCAAGCGCGTTCTGGTGCGCGTCGATCTCAACGTACCGGTCAACGCCGAAGGCAAGGTGACCGACAAGACCCGCATCGAGCGCGTCGCCCCGACGATCCTCGAACTGTCGAAGAAGGGCGCCAAGGTCATCCTGCTCGCCCATTTCGGCCGCCCCAAAGGTGCGCCGGTCGCCGAGATGTCGCTGTCGCTGATCGCCCCGTCCGTTGAAGACGTGCTGGGCGCCAAGGTGGCAACCGCAGCCGATTGCATCGGCGATGCCGCAGCCGCAGCCGTTGCCGCGATGAAGGATGGCGACATCCTGCTTCTCGAAAACACCCGCTTCCACAAGGGCGAGGAAAAGAACGACGCCGACTTCACCAAGGCGCTGGCCGCCAATGGCGACATCTATGTCAACGACGCCTTTTCCGCCGCCCACCGCGCCCATTCCTCGACCGAAGGCCTGGCGCAACTGCTGCCCGCCCATGCCGGCCGCACCATGCAGGCCGAGCTGGAAGCCCTTGAAAAGGGCCTGGGACAGCCGGCGCGTCCGGTCGTCGCCATCGTCGGCGGTGCAAAGGTCTCCACCAAGATCGACCTGCTGATGAACCTGGTGAAGAAGGTCGACGCGCTGGTCATCGGCGGCGGCATGGCCAACACTTTCCTCGCCGCGCGCGGCACCAATGTTGGCAAGTCGCTCTGCGAGCATGACCTCGCCGCCACCGCCAAGCAGATCATGGTCGAGGCAGCCGGCGCCGGCTGCGCCATCGTCCTGCCGGTCGACGGCGTCGTCGCCCGCGAATTCAAGGCCGGCGCCGACAACGAAGTCGTCGATATCGAGGCGATCCCGGCAGACGCCATGGTGCTCGACGTCGGCCCGAAGTCGATCGAGGCCGTCAACGAGTGGATCTCCAAGGCCGAGACGCTGGTCTGGAACGGCCCGCTCGGCGCTTTCGAAATCGCCCCCTTCGACACGGCGACGGTTGCGGTCGCCAAGCACGCCGCAGCCGAAACCAAGGCCGGCAAGCTCGTCTCCGTGGCCGGCGGCGGCGACACGGTCTCGGCCCTCAACCATGCCGGCGTTGCCGACGACTTCACCTACATCTCCACCGCCGGCGGCGCTTTCCTCGAATGGATGGAAGGCAAGGAACTGCCGGGCGTCACCGTTCTGCAGCGGTAATCATTCGCAGGCATTTTTTGGGAAACGGCGGGCCATGTGCCCGCCGTTTTCGTTTGCCCGCTAAACTTGTCACCCCCACAACTTCGCCCATTCTCAATGCCGGCATCGCCTCGATAGAAAGGATCGTGTTTTTTCAAGGAGATTGCCCGATGCCCGCCTATGATTTCGTGACCGTCGATGTTTTCACCACCGAGCGTTTTCGCGGCAATCCGCTGGCCGTGTTCACGGATGCGCGCGGGCTGGGCGACGCGACCATGCAGGCGATCGCCGCCGAATTCGGCTATTCCGAAATCACCTTCGTGTTGCCGCCGGAAGATGCGCAGAACGATGCGCGCGTGCGCATCTTCACCCCGACCACCGAAATTCCCTTCGCCGGCCATCCCAATGTCGGTACGGCCTATGTGCTGGGCCGCCTGCCATCGCTGTTCGGCAAGCCGGTCGGCAAGACGCTGCGTTTCGAAGAACTCGCCGGCCTTGTCACCATCGATCTGCGCCATGAGGGCGATGCCGTCACCGGCGCCACGATCCGCGCGCCGCAAGCGCTCAGTGTCGGCGAGACGAAGCCTGACACGGACCTCATCGCCCGCTGCGCCTCGTTGACTGCCAGCGATATCGTCACGACGACCCATGCGCCGAGCTTCGCCTCGGTCGGCCTGCCCTTCGCCGTGGCTGAGCTTTCCGGCCTCGAAGCCCTTGCCGCTGCAAGCCCGAACATTGCGGTCTTTCATGAGGCAGTCGGACGTCACCGCCAGGCCGGCGCGGATTTCTCGCTCTTCCTCTATGTGCGCTCGGTCGAAGACCCCTGGAAAATCCGCGCCCGCATGTTCGCGCCGCTCGATAACATCATGGAAGACCCGGCAACCGGCAGTGCTTCCGCAGCACTCGCGGCCTTCCTCGTCCAGCTTACGCCGGGCGAGGACGCCACCCAGACCATCGTCATCGAGCAGGGCGTCGAAATGGGTCGGCGCAGCCTCATCACCCTCGATGTCGTCAAGAAGGACGGCAAAGTCGAGGATGTCCGCATCAGCGGCGAATGCGTCGACGTCATCAAGGGCGCCATCGAGGCGTAATCCCTGGCCGGGACAGGTGCGCGCCGCCTGTCCCCTCGCCACCTGAAATGACGCTCAGACCGTCTCGCGCAGCAGGACGGTCACCATGACCATCGCAAATGCGAAAATGCCGATCTTCCAGAAGTCGCGCCGCTGCCGCAGGCCCGGCAATCCGATCGGCTTGACGAGATGGGCGCCCATCGCCAGCAGAAGCAGCACGGTGATGATCCGGGTCAACGACTTTTTCCTTGCAGCCGCAGCGTGTCACAACGCCGCCAAGTTTTCGCGCCACTGAAAGGGCGAGGGTTTCCTTTCCAGTGCAATTTTCGGCGCCACGCAGGCGTGACGCCAGATTGTGCTTGTCTTATCAGGCCGCTTGCGCAGAAACTACGGACATGACACGCAATATTCTTCCTGTACTGGCACTTCTGGTCGGCACGCTGTTCCTTTTCCTGGGGAACGGCCTGCAAGGTCTTCTCTTGCCGATGCGCGGCACCAATGAAGGCTATTCGACCACCGTTCTCGGCCTGCTCGGCACGTCCTGGGCGGCGGGCTTCGTCCTCGGCTGCCTGCTCGCGCCGCAGGTGGTGCGGCGCGTCGGCCATGTGCGCGCCTTCAGCGGCTTCATTTCGGTGCTGGCGATCAATGTGCTCGTCACCGGTATTCTCGTCGACGACCTCTGGTGGGTTGCCTTGCGCGCCATCACCGGCTTCGCGACGGCCGGCACCTCGATGATCATCGAAAGCTGGCTGAACGAGCGCGCCACCAACAAGTCGCGCGGCATGATCTTCTCGCTCTATATCGGCATTACCCTGATCGGCTCGGTCGGCGGCCAGCTCGTCGTGCCCTTTGCGGATGTGATGACGCCGATCCTGTTCATGGCCTGTGGCATCTTCTATTGCGTCGCCATGCTGCCGACGACGCTATCGACCGCCGCCTCGCCGCAGCCGCTGAACACCGTCAAGCTCGATCTGCCGGCGCTGTTTCGCAATTCGCCCGTGTCCTTCATGGGCATCCTGCTGGTCGGCATCGCCAACGGCGCTTTCGGAACGCTCGGCCCCGTCTTCGGCGCCGCCGCCGGCTTCGACCAGAGCACGATCGCCATCATGATGAGCGTCGCCATCCTTTCCGGCGCCTTCATGCAGCTTCCCGCAGGGCGCATGTCCGACCGTATGGACCGGCGCTATGTGCTGGCCGGCCTCTCCTGCGTCGCGGCGCTGTCTGGCCTGCTGTTCTTCGTTCTGACACCTTTCGACGTCATGTGGCTGCTGATCCTGGTCGGGGTCTATGGCGCGGCGGCCAATGCGCTCTATCCGATCGCCGTTGCCCATGCCAACGACTTCGCCTCGCCGGAAGATTTCGTCAAGGTCTCCGGCGGGCTGCTGCTGCTCTACGGCGTCGGCACCATCATCGGCCCGACGCTGGGCGGCCCGATCATGTCCGCCTTCGGTCCCTATGCCCTGTTCGGCGTGACGGCGCTCGCCCATATCTTGATCACGGCTTACGCAATCATCCGCAGCCGCATGCGCGCGCCCGTGCCCGCCAGCGACCGCGACGCCTTCACCACGACAGGCCCGATGGCGACACCGGAAAGCCTCTCGCTTAGCCCCCGCGCCGCGCCGCTGCCCGAAGGTGATTCTCCCGAAGAACAGTATCCGAGAGCTGCGATATGAGCGCCAACGACGAAGACCGACCCCAAAAGAAGCCCGCAAGCCATGAAATCGGCTGCGACATTTCGCTGCTATCGGCCGATGAACTGACCGCACGCGTCGCGCTGCTGGAGAAAGAAATCGATCGGTTGAAGGCCGAGCGCACCGCCAAGGCCGCCGGTCGACTGGCTGCCGAAAGCCTCTTCAAAAAATGACCGGCGAAAAGATTTCGAAAAACTTAATAAACAAAGAATAACTGCTATTTGTACTATTAGATGATGCTTGTTAACCCAATATTAAGCGTCTTCATCGTTAATTGGCCTTGCCCGGCTCGTTCGGGCTCAGACAGTTTCACCGCTTGGCGAATTGGTCTGATTTCTCCCTGTTTTACCTTGAGAGCCGCTTCGCGCGGCTCTTTTTTTTCGCCTGCGCGATCCTACCAAAGTTGTGGGTATTAACCTTCCGTTAAGAAACAACTTGCGCAATTTCTTTAAAGATACCATTTTATGAGGTGAAAAGCGCAAGCGGCGAAACTTATTGGCCGCTTACGGCATTAGTTGACCGACGTGATGCGTTGAACAGGGAACACGATATGTCAGAGCTTGGATTGAACACGATTAGTTTTGCTGGCCGTGTTGCATCGTCGGCGCAGTTCAAGGCACTGTATGCCGAAGGCATGGCACTGGTAGAAGAAACCGCAAGCTATCTCGATGGCCAGGGACGCGCCGCCTCCAAGGTGTTGCCGCGCATGGCCTCGGTGCTTTATGCGGCAGAATCCATGCGCCTGACCACCCGCCTGATGCAGATGGCCTCGTGGCTGCTGCTGCAGCGCGCCGTCAACAATGGCGAAATGACCCGCGAGCAGGTGATCTCCGAAAAGAGCAAGGTGCGCCTCGACAGCTTCAACGTCGATCGCAACGCGCCGGGCTGGAACGATCTGCCGGAATCCTTCCGCGATCTCGTCGAACGCTCCCTGCGTCTGCAGAATCGCGTCGCGCTGCTCGACCGCGAAATCTATCGTCCTTCCGAGGACAATATCGATCACGACAACCAGAACAGCGTCCAGGCTCAGCTCAACCTGCTGCAGACCGCCTTCGGCAACAGCTGACGCTTTCTCCGGCTCAACACATCACGTCTTCGACGCCTCGGCTTTGCCGGGGCGTTTTCTTTTGCCCTTGAGCATTTCCAGCCAAAGCGGGATCGCTTTGGCGTCGGACAATACGCTAGCCTCTTTCCCACGCCTTGCCTCCAGACGCAAAAAAGCCCGGACAAGCCGGGCTTCTTGAAGTCGAACAGCACCCGCGCGAAACGCACGGGTTGCAAGCGGAATTAGAGGCCGAGGCCGCCGAAACGCTTGTTGAACTTGGAAACGCGGCCGCCGCGGTCCATGAGCTGCTGGTTGCCGCCGGTCCATGCCGGATGCGACTTGGAGTCGATTTCGAGATTCATGACGGCGCCTTCCGTGCCCCAGGTGGAGCGGGTTTCGTATTCGGTGCCGTCGGTCATGACTACCTTGATCGTGTGGTAGTCGGGATGGATATTGGCCTTCATAACAATCTTCCTGAGATGGCAGGGTCCATTTGTCGCAATCCATTGCGGCAACCGAACCGATTGAATAAACAAAGCCGCAGTCCGAAGGGCCACGGCTTCCCAATTCGATGCCGTGCCTATACATGAAGGCCGCAAGGATAACAAGAGCCCAAGGCGCCAAAGCAGCGGCGCGCAAGGGAAGAATGGAGGCGTGGTGGCAGAAATTGGTCAAACCGACAAGCAGAAGCGCCGGTCCGTGGCGCCGCTCGCCAGGCTGCTGCCCTATCTCTCGCGTTATCGCGGCCTCGTCGCCGGCGCGCTGATCTTCCTGACGCTGGCCGCCGCAGCCACGCTGGTGCTGCCGCTTGCCGTGCGCCGCATGGTCGACAACGGTTTCAACCAGGCCGACCACGCCTTCATCAACAGCTATTTCGGCATGCTGATCGCCATGGCGCTCGTCCTCGCGGTCGCCAGCGCCATGCGGTATTATTATGTCATCACGCTTGGCGAGCGCATCGTCGCCGATCTGCGCCGCGAAGTCTTCGCCCATGTCACCACGCTGTCGCCGGCCTTCTACGACGTCAACCAGTCCGGTGAGATTGTCTCGCGCCTGACGGCCGATACGACGCAGATCAAATCCGCCGTCGGCGCGACCGCGTCGGTCGCGCTGCGCAACCTCATCCTCTGTCTCGGCGCGATGGGCATGATGGTTGTCACCAGCCCGAAACTGTCGAGCCTGGCGCTCGGCGCCATTCCGCTGATCGTCTTTCCGCTGGTCGGCTTCGGTCGTTCGGTGCGCAGTCGCTCGCGCGCGGCGCAGGATACGCTCGCAACGGCGTCCGCTTACGCCGGAGAGGCGATCGCCGCAACCCGAACCGTCCAGGCCTTCAACGGCGAACAGGCCGCCAACAACCGGTATGGCGGTGCGGTCGAGGATGCCTATGAAGCGGCGCGCTCGGCAATCAAGTCGCGGGCGCTGCTCACCGGCATCGCCATCGCGCTCATCTTCTCCAGCGTCGTCGGGGTCTTGTGGTTCGGCGCGCAGAACGTGCTGGCCGGCACGATGACCGCCGGCACGCTCGGCCAGTTCCTGCTCTATTCCGTCATCGCCGCCGGCTCCCTCGGTTCACTCTCGGAAGTCTGGGGAGAGATGTCGCAGGCCGCAGGCGCAACCGAGCGCCTCACCGAACTCCTGGCGGAAACGCCCGCCGTCCAGTCGCCGGCAAATCCCACGGCCCTGCCGAAGCCGGCGCAGGGTGCCGTCAATTTCTTCGGCGTGCATTTTGCCTATCCGGCCCGGCCCGACAAGGAAATGCTGCGCGGCATCGAATTCCAGGTTCGCCCCGGCGAAACCGTCGCCATCGTCGGCCCCTCAGGCGCCGGCAAGAGCACCATCCTGTCGCTGATCCTGCGTTTCTACGACGCTTCACGCGGCACGGTCAGCGTCGATGGCGTCGATGTGCGCGCCGCCGACCCCAAGCAGTTGCGCGATCGCATCGCCATCGTGCCGCAGGACGTCACCATCTTCGCCGGCTCCATCCATGACAACATCGCCTTCGGTTTGCCCAGCGCCAGCCGCGAAGCCGTTCAGGCCGCAGCCGTCGCCGCTCAGGCAGACGATTTCATCCGACGTCTCGACAAGGGTTACGACACATCCGTCGGCGAACGCGGCGTGACATTGTCCGGCGGCCAGCGCCAGCGCATCGCCATTGCCCGCGCCATCCTGAAGAACGCGCCGCTGCTGCTGCTCGACGAGGCGACCTCGGCGCTCGATGCCGAAAGCGAAACGCTGGTGCAGAAGGCGCTGGACGGCCTGATGGCCAATCGCACCACCATCGTCATCGCCCATCGCCTGGCGACCGTGCTGAAAGCCGACCGTATCCTCGTCATGGACAATGGCAAGATCGTCGAGGAAGGCACGCACCAGACCCTCATCGAAACAGGCGGCCTCTACGCCCGCCTCGCCCGCCTGCAATTCGACGCCGCGGCGGCGTGAACGGCTGGAGGCTTATGCCTCCCGCTTCCCCTCACCGTTCCGTCAGCTTCAACTCGATCCGTCGATTGGTTGCGCGTGCCTCCGGGCTGTCCCCTTCCGCGATCGGCTGGAATTCGCCAAAACCGGCGGCAACCAGGCGGTTGGCGGGAACGCCCTTGGAAATCAGGAACTTCACCACCGAGGTCGCACGAGCCGAGGACAGTTCCCAGTTGTCGGCATAACGGCCGGCGCCGGAGAGCGGCACATTGTCGGTATGGCCGTCGACGCGCAGCACCCAGTTGATCTCGGCGGGAATTTCCTTGGCAAGGTCGAGCAGCGCGCCCGCCAGCTTGGTCATTTCCACCTGCCCCGCCGCGTTCAGCTCATTGCCGCCGGACGGAAACAGCACTTCCGACTGGAAGACGAACCGGTCGCCGACGATGCGAATGTTTTCGCGATCCGACAGGATCTCACGCAAGCGGCCGAAAAAGTCGGAGCGGTAACGGTTGAGCTCCTGCACGCGCTGCGCCAGCGCCACGTTCAGGCGACGGCCGAGGTCGGCGATTTTGGCTTGCGAAGACTGGTCCTTGACCTCCGATGCCTGCAGCGCCTGCTCGATGGCGGCGATCTGGCTGCGCAAGGCGGCGATCTGCTGGTTTAGCAGATCGACCTGGCTCAGGGCCCGGGTGCTGACCTGTTTTTCGGCATCGAGCTGGCCGGTGAGGTCGCCGATTCGCTGGTTGGCGGCATCGGCATTGCCGGTTCCCGAATCGAGCAACTGCTGCAGGCGCGAGCGCTCGGTTTCGGAGCTGGCGAGTGTCGATTGCAGATTGGCGATCGTGTCTTCCAGATCCTGCTTGCCGCCCTTTTCCAAAGCCAGAAGCTGGGTCAATTCGTTGATCTGGCTGTTGAGGCGGTTCAGCACCTCATCCTTGCCGCTGATCTCGCGGCTGAGGATAAACTGCGCCAGCACGAACACCGTCAGGAGGAACATGATTGCCAGCAGCAGCGTCGACAGCGCATCGACGAAACCCGGCCAATAATCGACGCGGCGGTCGCGACGGCTGTTCTTGGCGAGCGCCATGGCTTATTTGCTCCCCGGCCCGTGCGAGCGTTCGGAGAGACGATCCGACAGGCGGTCCAGCGTCTTGCGCATCGCCTTGGCCTCCTCCTGCTGCGCCTCGATCCAGTCGCGCAACATCTGCTGTTCGTTGCGCATGTTGCGCACGAGGCCCTGGATGCCTTCGGCGAGGCTCGCCATCGCCTGGACATTGCGCTGGCCGCCGCCACCGCCCTCTTCCGCCATGCGCACGAGCTGCTGGGTCAAGACCTTCAACTCTTCCGAAGAGGCGTTGGCCGAGAGCGATTCGGTCAACGGCACGACATCGGAGGTGACGTCGGTCACCGAGGACAGCCAGTTTTCCAGTTCCATGTAGAAGCGGTTTTGGGCGCGGCCGGCCTGCAGGTCGAGGAAGCCGAGAATGAGCGACCCGGACAGACCGAGCAGCGACGACGAGAACGCCGTGCCCATGCCGGCCAAAGGCGCCGACAGGCCGTCCTTCAGCGTCTGCAGGATGTTGGCCGATTCGCCGCCCGAACCGGGATCGAGCGACTGGATGACGCTGTTGATCGAGCCGATGGTGCCGAGCAGGCCCCAGAAGGTGCCGAGCAGGCCGAGGAAAACCAGAAGGCCGATCAGATAGCGCGAAGTATCGCGGCTTTCGTCGAGGCGGGTGGCGATGGAATCGAGAATGGAGCGCAGCGCCGTCGCCGAAAGCGCCAGCGACTGGCGGTTTCCGATCAGCGAGCGCATCGGCGCCAGGAGCCGCGGATCGCGGCCGACCCGGTTGGCGCTGCCGGCGGCGCGGAACGAATTGAACCAGCGCACTTCCGGGCGAAGCGCCAGCACATGGTTGAACACCAGGATGACGCCGACGAGCAGCACGCCGAGGATGAGACTGTTCAGCCCGGGATTGGTGACGAAGGCCGCATGAGCCTGCCGGTAGAGGATCGCTGCGATGAAGCCGACGATGATGAGGAAGATCACCATCGTCCAGAAGAAGTGCATCGGGCTCGACAGCTTGCCGCCATAGGCGTACTGGCGCGTCTCGCCCTCGACCTCTCCCATCTCGCCCAGATTCAATTGTGCCATCCCGTTCCACTGCCTCCGGAAACTTTGACCGGACAGTAGAGGAGAATTCCAGCAAAATGAAGGGTTAAGCGCCGCAAATTCACGTGCGAAAAAGCAAGTGCAACCCGCGGCGCGGCGATGCCTTACTTTCCGGGCACGGGGCGCTTGACGACTTCGGTCAGCGCCTTGTGGATATGTTCGTTGCCGGCGACGATCGCGCCGGTGTCGAGCGAGGTATTGCCGCCGTCGCGGTCGGTGGCGAAGCCGCCGGCCTCGCGAATCATCAGCAGGCCGGCAGCGATGTCCCAGGCGCTGAGATCGTTTTCCCAATAACCGTCGAAGCGGCCGCTGGCCACGGCGGCGAGATCGAGGGCGGCGCTGCCGAAGCTGCGCACGCCGGCGACTTCACCCATGACGTGGCGCAGTTCGATCAGGAAATTGCCGTGGTTGCGGCGGCCGAGATGCGGAACGCCGCAGCCGACAACGCTGTCCGACAGGACGCGGCGCGATGCGACGCGCAGACGACGATCGTTGAGGAAGGCGCCGCCACCCTTTTCGGTGGTGTAGAGTTCGTCGCTTGCCGGGTTGAAGATGACGCCGGCGACGATTTCGCCGCTGCGCTCCAGACCGATGGAAACGGCGAACTGCGGAATGCCGTGCAGGAAATTGGTGGTGCCGTCGAGCGGATCGACGATCCAGCGATGCGAACCGTCGCTGCCGATGATCTCTTCGCTTTCCTCACCGAGGAAGCCATAGGTCGGGCGCGCCTTCAGCAGTTCCTCGCGCACGATCTTCTCGGCCTTGCGATCCGCCTGGCTGACGAAGTCCGCCGGCCCCTTGACCGAAACCTGCAGGTTCTGCACCTCGCCGAAATCGCGCGTCAGCGACTTGCCCGCCTTGAGGGCGGCCTGAACCATGACATTGAGAAGAGCAGAGCGTGCCATGCGGAAACTTCCTTGGGTAATTGGGCAAATCGCCGCAGCACCAGCGGCCGGGCGAAGGGATCGATCATCGTTTTGACTTGAATGGCGGCCTCAAGAACACAAAATCCGCCGAAATTCAAGGGTGCAACCTCACATGAGGCCGATACCATGCTCCTCGCGGGCCATCAGGCATTCGGGATCGCCGGGCATGCACTCCCGACAGACCTCGGGACGAATGTCATAGATGGTGCAGGCGACATGCTTGCCGATCTCACCCGACAGCGCCAGACAGCGCTGTCCGTCGCAGCGCATGCCGCTGAGATCGGCCGCGACGAAGGCCTCGGGGATCTTTTCGAGCTGCTCGTCCTCTTCGATCGAAAAGCGCGGCCAATCGGCGGAATAGGAGCAACAAGCGCCGCAGCTCTGGCAATCGAACGCCGTATCGGTGACCAGCGTCATGGCCTCAGCTCCGCCGGAACTTGTTCGCGGCGTCGATCGCCTTCTTCTGCTGCTCCTCGGTCATGCCGAGATAGAAATCCTCGAGCTTCGGGTCGGAAAGCCCGGCCCGGCGCGACAGCACATACCATTTCGCCGCCTCGATCGGATCGGGCTTGGTGCCGATGGCATTGATGTAGAGATGAGCAAGCTTGTTCTGGGCAACGACATTGCCGCGCTTTGCCGCGACCTCCAGCCAGTTGAAGCCTTCCTTGTAATCGCGCTCGCCGCCGATGCCGTTCACCAGCCAGATGCCCATGTCGAGCTGGGCGGTGTCGAAGCCGGCGCGCGCGGCGCGCACCAGCCATTCGCGCGCTTGGCTGCGCTTGTCCTCGCTGACATCGGCCAGCGTCATGTAAAGCTGCGAGACGGCATATTGAGCGTCGGCAATGCCCTGCTGCGCCGCCTTCTCGTAATAGGGAAGCGCCAGCGCCAGACCCTTCTCGCCGGGATTGTCAGCAACGAGAACCTGGGCATGGTTGAACTGGGCCGAGGCATTGCCGGCATCGGCCGCCTTCTTCATCAGTTCATCCGCCTTCTTGGCATCGCGCGGCGCGTCGCGGCCCTCCATCAGGATCAGCGCATAGCGGAACATGCCGGCGGAATCGCCATGCTCGGACGCCTGACCATACCAGAATGCAGCCGCCTTGGCGTCCTTCTTGACGCCGAGACCCTGCGACAGGATCTCGCCAAGCAAGGTCTGGGCGGCGGCATCGCCAAGCTGGGCGCGCGGCAGGGCCTTGTCCATGGCGGTGATGTAATAACCGCGCTGGAAAGCGCCATAGGCCTCGTCGACCTTGCCCTTGAAATCCTTTTCCTCCGGCAAGGCCGGCAATTCGGCGCCCATGCGCTCGTAAATTGCCAGACCGCCGGGATTTTCCGCGTCCTTGCCCGCTTCACCCGCCGCAGCCGGCACGACCCGGCCCTTCTTCAAGGTCTGCGCCTCCCCCTCGACCGGCCGCGTCACCACGGTGTCAGGCGACTGCGCATGCGCGAGGGACGCGCCGCCAAGGGCGCAGGCGAAGAACAAGAAAAGGCGGGGCAAACGACGCATGGTCTGCTTCAATCGTCAAACCGTGGCGCTTTTTCGTCAAGCAGCGCATTCACTTCCGCAACGACGCGGGCAGCCGCAGAAGGCTCGCCGAAAACGGCGGCGCGCAGCGCCACGAACTCCGCGCCGGTCTCGGCCACCGCAAGCGCGGACGCCGGATCGGTTCCGCCCATGACGATGCAAGGGATCTCGATCATCGAGGCCCACCATTCTGCGAGATCGAGGTTTTTCGGATGCGCCTCGGGCTTGATGTCGCCATCGAACTTGCCGAAGAAAATATAGTCCGGCCGCACCTCGCCGACTTCGAGGGCGTTGTGGCGGTCCGCCGCCTTGCCGCCGCCGACGATCAGTTTCGGCGCATGCTTGTCGATTGCTTCCGCCAGCTCTTCCGGCGTTCCCGTGACATGCAAACCGTCAGCCTTGGCGCGGCCGGCAACGCGGCTGTCGCCGGCGATCAGGGCTGCGGCGCCCGCCTCCTGGATGACCGGCACGACCAGTTCGGCGTGTTTCTGGAAGGTCGTGTCGTCGAGCCCGTATTGCGGCACGATCACCGAGGCCACATCGCCGCCACGCAGGGCATCGGCGACAAGCTGCCGCTTTTCGGCCGGGTCGGCGATGTCGGGAACGATCAGAACCAGGCGGCAGCGGTCTTCGGGTGCGCTCATTGTCGTCAATCCATTTTCGTGCAGGCGGCGCAAGGGCGCGGACCGCATCGTACATTTCGTCCTCTTCCGATAGACCGGAGCGGCGGCGCAATCAACAGGCAGCAGGCGTTGTGGCCTCTTCGAGACTCACAGATGGCTAAGAATATTGACGAGCTTACCGAAGGGATCGCGCACGAAAAACCGGCGCACGCCCCAGGGTTCGACTGCCGGCCCGTATTCGAAGGCGATGCCGGCCGCGCGCATGCGCGCTTCGACTTCATCGATATTGTCGACCTCGATCGACAGATCCGGCACCGGCGTTCCCGATCCGCCCTCGGTTGCCAAGCTGAGTTGCGGCGCCATCTGTCCCGATCCGGCATAGGTGACGATCCAGCCGTGATCCATAACGGTCTCCATGCCAAGCAAGCGACCGTAAAAGCCCTCACCTACCGACGTATCCGCAACCGCGATATTGGCGACGACCCGCTTGACGACCATGAAAAACTCCCTCCGTCGCAGGCAATCGGCACCGCAATGCAAAAATCGCTGCACTGCACAATTCCGCTTGCCTGTGGGGACAGTTTATCCTAGCTTTCGGTCATGTCGACCTACGATCCTTTTGCCGCGATAGCCGACCCTCACCGGCGCCACCTGCTGGAGGAATTGCGGCGTGCGCCGCGCACGGTCAACGATCTCGCAAAGGGATTGCCGATCAGCCGACCGGCCGTGTCGCAGCACTTGAAAGCGCTCCTGGATTGCAATCTCGTCGAAGTGACGGCTGAGGGAACGAAGCGGATTTATTCGGTCAACAAGCCGGGCTTCGACCGGCTGAACCTCTGGCTCGACCAGTTCTGGTCGTAAGGGTCTCCCCGACGCCACGACCAGAACCCTTGTCGCGACCGGCACTACAGCCGCCGGTCATATGCCAATGCGCAATCTATGCTTTGTCCCTTGGATTGCGCTGGAAGCGCGGCCAAATCCTTTACGCGTATGCGACTTGAAGCGATCTGACCGGGCTTAAGTGGGATTGAATGAAAGGAAAGAAGGCAATCTTTAGTGCGTCGAGCCTCTCAAACGCTCGATTTCATCCTTCAGTCGCAGCTTACGACGCTTCAGATCGGCGATTTCGCCGTCGTCGATGGAGGGAGATGTCATGGCAAGGTGCAATTGCTCCTCCAGCGCACCATGCTTTTTCTGAAGCGATTCAAGATGAGCCTGAATGGTCATTTGTCACGTCCTTCCTTTTTATTTTCCGGCCCCCGATGGCACCGGTTAACGACAGGAGTGTGACATGAAGTTCCGGGATTGTCGAAGGCGAAATCGTGGCATCTGCGCGGCAAATTCGTGAAGAAGGATAACTTCCCGTTACCGGTATTTGATGATAGGAGCTTGCGAAAAGCATCGGCAAATCGGACAGTAACGGTTCGATACGAAATGGGGACTGTTGGATGGCGGATCAGGAACAGGCGGACGTCAGGCTGATGGTGGCGCGGCTTCGCCAGGAGCACGAAGACTACGACGCAGCGATCAATGCGATGATCGCCACCGGATGCGAGGCCCTGCGCATACAGCGGATGAAGAAGAAAAAGCTGGTGATCAAGGACAAGCTGAGCAAGCTCGAGGATCAGATCATCCCCGACATCATTGCCTGACGGTTTTATGGAAGAGGCCCTCGTGACAGCAGCAGCAGATACGCCCCCGGTCGCCATCATCATGGGAAGCCAGTCCGACTGGGAAACGATGAAGAATGCTGCCGACACGCTGGAAGCGCTCGACATCGCCTATGAGGCGCGCATCATCTCCGCCCACCGCACGCCGGACCGGCTGGTGCGCTTCGCCAAGGGCGCACGTGACGAAGGCTTCAAGATCATCATCGCGGGTGCGGGCGGCGCGGCGCATCTGCCGGGCATGGCCGCTGCGATGACGCCGCTGCCGGTGTTCGGCGTGCCGGTTCAGTCGCGGACGCTGTCGGGCAAGGACAGCCTGCTCTCCATCGTGCAGATGCCGGCCGGCATTCCGGTCGGAACCCTGGCGATCGGCAAGGCCGGCGCCGTCAATGCCGCCCTGCTCGCCGCCGCCGTGCTGGCGCTTCAGGACGACGATCTCGCCCGCCGCCTCGACGACTGGCGCCAGCGCCAGACCGACTCGGTCGCCGAATATCCCATGGACGAAGTTTGATGACTGCAAAAACGATCGGAATCATCGGCGGCGGCCAGCTCGGCCGCATGCTGGCCATGGCGGCCGCGCGGCTGAATTTCTGCACCATCATCCTGGAGCCGCAGGTCGATTGCCCCGCCGCCCAGCTCGCCAACCGCCAGATCGTCGCCGCCTATGACGATCCCGCCGGCCTCGACGAACTGGCCGCGTCCTGCGACGTCGTGACTTACGAATTCGAAAACGTGCCCGTCGCCGCCGCCGAACGGCTGGCGGCCAGCGTGCCCGTCTATCCGCCGCCGCGTGCACTCGAAGTCGCGCAGGACCGGCTGACCGAGAAGCGCTTCATCAACGATTGCGGCATCCCGACCGCGCGCTTCCACGCCATCGACAGCCAGGCCGATCTCGACGCGGCGCTTGCCGATTTCGGCGGCCAGGGCGTATTGAAGACCCGCCGCCTCGGCTATGACGGCAAGGGGCAGAAGGTGTTCCGCTCGGCCGACGACGATGCGTCCGGCGCTTACGCGGCACTCGGCTCCGTGCCGCTCATTCTCGAAAGCTTCGTCGCCTTCGAGCGCGAACTCTCCGTCATCGCCGCCCGCGCCATCGATGGCAGCGTGCGCGCCTTCGATCCGGCCGAAAACGTCCATCGGGGCGGCATTCTCCACACCTCGACGATCCCCGCCGACGTGCCGGACGCGACCGCCGAGGCCGCACGGGCGGCAGCGGGCGCGATTCTCGACAAGCTGGATTATGTCGGCGTCATCGGCATCGAATTCTTCGTGCTTGCCGATGGCAGCCTCGTCGCCAACGAAATGGCGCCGCGTGTCCACAATTCCGGGCACTGGACAGAAGCAGCCTGCGTCATCTCGCAATTCGAGCAGCATATCCGCGCCGTCGCGGGTCTTGCGCTCGGCAATCCGCGCCGCCATTCGGATTGCGTGATGCAGAACCTGATCGGCGACGACATCGATGCCCTGCCGCAATGGCTCGCCACCGACGACACGCTGGTGCATCTCTACGGCAAGACCGAGGCCCGGCCGGGCCGCAAGATGGGTCATGTCACGACCCTGAAGAACCGGTCCTGACCCCTGTGGACCGTGCATTTCCGGCGAAAACTGCCGGGTAGCGGTTGACACGAGGGTAAGGGCGGGTTATCTGCACGCCACCTGAAAGTACGTCCGATGACGTCCTTTTGAACTGAAGAATACGGGCGAATGTGAATTCCCCCTAGCCAACATTGCGGATCAGAAAAATGAAGATCAAGAACTCTCTGAAGTCGCTCAAGGCTCGTCATCGCGAGAACCGTCTGGTTCGCCGCAAGGGCCGGGTGTACATCATCAACAAGCAGAACCCGCGTTTCAAGGCTCGCCAGGGCTGATCGCGCGTTCCGACAAGACAGGTGAGCCAAAAGCTCACAGTGTTGTGCGCAGCAAGATTTCATTTGATCTTCTGAAGTGGCGGGTTACCATACCCGCCATGCGCATTTTTACACCCCTGCTGCTTTTGCTGGCGCTGGCCATGTTCTCCGCTCCCGCCGCCTTTGCCGCCGATGGGGCCAAGCCAGACGTGATCATCGAGCAGCCGCACGGCGAAGAACGGCCGGCCGACCGGCTGAATACGCTTTTCTCCCAGTTGAAACGCGAACGCGACCCGCAGGCAGCCGAGGGTATTGCCAATCGCATCCGTATGGAATGGAACGATTCGGGCAGCGCCACGGTCAACCTGCTGATCCAGTGGGCCGACAAGGCGATCGCGGAAAAGCGCAATCCGGCCGCCTACGATTTCCTCGACCAGGCCATCGCCCTGAAGCCCACCTTCGTCGAAGCCTGGAACCGTCGGGCAACGCTTCACTACATTGCCGGCGATACCCGCAAGGCCATGGCCGACATCAACCGCGTGCTGACATTGGAGCCGCGCCATTTCGGCGCATTGGCCGGCATGGCGGCCATCCTGACCGAGTCGGGCCACGACGCGCAGGCGCTAAAAATCTGGGAGCAGTTCCTCGCTATCTACCCCGCCGACCGCAATGCGCAGGAGCAGATGCAGACGCTCAGCGAAAAGCTTGCCGGCAGCCGCACCTGATTGAGGCGCAGCCCTCCTCCTCGCCGCCCATGCCGCATGCACCCTGCCCTTCCACTCCTAGAGCCCATTATTTCACGCATTTCCGGACGCAAAACCGCGATGCACTTCTCCTGGAACTGCCTTAGGCTCCCGATGATCATCTTCCTCATCCTGCTCGTCATCGCCCTGTCGCTGCTGACCTTCACCCGCTGGAAAACCAGCGTCATCGAGGCGCAGGCGCCCAATATCGGCGAGCTTACCGATGTCGGCGGCTTTCGGATGAACTCCGTGCTTCTGCCGGCGGGACCGAATGCCGATCTGCCGCCGATCCTGTTCATCCACGGCGCCAGCGGCAATCTGCGCGACCAGCTCTTCGCCTTTCGCAGCGCGCTGGAAGGCCGCGCGGAATTGCTGTTCGTCGACCGTCCGGGCCATGGCTATTCGGAGCGTGGAGGGCCGGAGAATGACTTTCCCGATGGTCAGGCCGATGCCATCGCCCGGCTGACGGACAGGCGCGGGATCGACAAGGCGATCATCGTCGGCCATTCCTTTGGTGCGGCGATCGCCGCCAGCTTCGCGCTGAAACATCCCGACAAGACGCTCGGCCTGTTGTTCCTCGCCCCTGCGACACACCCCTGGCCCGGCGGTATCGACTGGTATTACAGCCTTGCCAGCACGCCCTATCTCGGCTGGCTGTTCACCCACATGCTGTCGCTGCCGGCCGGCCTGTCGAGGCTGGACGCCGCAACGACATCCGTCTTCGCCCCCAATCCACGCCCGCCCGATTACAATGAGAATACCGCCCCGCAACTGGTGCTGCGGCCAAAAACCTTTCTCTACAACGCCATCGACATCGCCAACCTGAATGCCTATGCGGCAAAGGTCGCACCGCGCTACAGCGAGATCAGGACCCCGACCGTGATCGTCACCGGCGACAGGGACGACATCGTCGCCGAGGAAATCCACTCGCGCGGCCTCGCAGCCAGCATCGCCGGCGCCAGGCTGCTGACCATCCATTGCCTCGGCCACAAGCCGGATTACGTCACCACCGCCCTCGCCGTCACCGCACTGGAATGGATCGCCGGCCACCCGGCCGATCTCGCGGCCGCGACGGATGAGGCCCAACGGCACGTGCTTTCCACAACTCCCGCCTGCCGATAAGCCAGTGCGCTGCAAGCTTGGCAGACTAGCTTCCGCCGCGAACGGAGGCTTACGCCATGACAACCATCACCGCTTATACGGCAAGCCAGATGCGCAGCGCGCCTTCAGCCCCGTCCACGACGCGCTCGCCGACTGACGACCGTCTAGATGCCTTGGCGCGACTGAGCAGCGCCCTGAACGCCGATGTCGAAAACGCCAAGAGCGCGGCTACGGAGCGTCTGAAGCGCGTCAAGGAGCAGATCGAATATCTCAAGCGCTGGGGCTTTCCGCCGCAAACGATCATGCGGCAGGCAGCACAGCTTGGCCATGAGCTGGCATCCGCCGCCAACAGCTTCGCCGCCGCCAACAGCTTCGCCGCCGCCACCGGCGCATCCGGATCGCCGGCATCGACGGTAACGGCACAGCCAAGCAATGGAACCGACACTGCAGATCAGCAGACGACGATGCCCATGGGCTATCAGGATGTTGTGGACGATAATGCCGCGCCAAAGCCGCTCTCCAAGGCGGATCGCGCGACGACGGAAGAATTCATCAGCGTCGCCCGCCAGCTGCGTCAACTGATCGAGGAGGCGCGGCGCAAGCTGCAGGCCGCACAGGCGGACGCCGGCGCGGCCGGTAAAACCCTCGACGACACGGTAGCCGGGCTGACCAAGATGCTCGATACGCCGGCGGAGACCTTTGCCGGCCTCTCCACCGTCATGCCCGCCCTCTGAAAATTGCCGGATACAAAAAAGCCCCCGCCGATGCGGCGAGGGCTTTTTCATAGGAGCTGTGATGCCGCCTCAGATGCCCGTCAGGCCGTCCGGGCCGATATAGGCGATGCGCAGCATGTTGGTGGCGCCGGGCGTGCCGAGCGGCACACCTGCGGAAATGATGACGCGGTCGCCCGGCTTGCCGAAACCTTCATTGGCGACGATGCGGCAGGCGCGGTTGACCATATCGTCGAGGTCGGTCGCGTCTTCGGTGACGACGCAGTGCAGACCCCAGACCACCGACAGGCGGCGCGCCGTCTTGACGATCGGCGACAGCGCGATGACCGGCACCTGCGGCCGCTCGCGCGAGGCGCGCAGACCCGTCGTGCCCGACGAGGTATAACAGACGATGGCCGCCGATTTCAGCGTCTCGGCGATCTGGCGGGCCGCCAGCGAGATCGTGTCGGCGCCGGTCGCTTCCGGCTGGGCGCGCTGGGCGTAGATGATGCCCGGATAATGAATGTCGCGCTCGACGGTGCTGGCGATCGACGCCATCATCGAGACGGCTTCGACCGGATAGGAGCCGGAGGCCGATTCGGCCGAGAGCATCACGGCATCGGCGCCTTCGAAGACGGCGATGGAAACGTCGGAGACTTCGGCGCGGGTCGGAACGGGCGCCGAAATCATCGATTCCAGCATCTGGGTCGCGACGACGACCGGCTTGCCGGCGCGGCGGCAGGCGCGGATCAGCTGCTTCTGGATGCCGGGCACCGATTCCAGCGGCATTTCCACGCCGAGGTCGCCACGGGCCACCATCAGCGCGTCGGACAGTTCGATGATTTCCTCGATGCGCTCCAGCGCCTGCGGCTTTTCGATCTTCGACATGACGCCGACGCGGCCACGGGCGATCTTGCGCACCTCGGCCAGATCGTCCGGACGCTGCACGAAGGAGAGCGCAACCCAGTCGACATCTTCGGTGGCGAGAACGGCGTCGAGGTCGACACGGTCTTTGTCCGTCAACGCGCCGACGCCAAGCAGCGTATCGGGCAGGCTGACGCCCTTGCGGTCGGAAATGCGCGTGCCGGCGGTGACCTTGCAGACGATGCGCTTGCCATCGCATTCGATGGCGGTCAGATGCAGCTTGCCGTCGTCGATCAGCAGGCGATGGCCGGGCTTGACCGCTTCGAGGATCTCGGGATGCGGCAGAAAGACGCGGTTTGCGTCGCCGGGCGTCTCGTCATTGTCGAGCGTGAAGGTCTGGCCAACCGTCAGATCGACCTTGCCTTCGGCGAATTTGCCGACGCGCAGCTTCGGGCCCTGAAGGTCGGCGAGAATGCCGATCGGGCGGCCGGAACGCGCTTCGACGGCGCGGATGCGCGTGATCAGCGAACGCATCACGTCGTGGCTGGCATGGCTCATATTGATGCGGAAAAGATCCGCGCCCGCCTGATGCAGCTTTTCGATCATCGCTTCATCGGACGAGGCAGGGCCCAGGGTGGCGAGGATCTTTACTTTACGGTTCCGCTTCATCAATTCTGGCTTTCCTGCGTGGCTGGGGTATCGGAAAGCTGAACCATCCAGCTTCCCTGCCGCCCCGTGTCGTATTCCTTGAAGCCCATCTGCTGATAGCCGCGCGCAAAGCAATCCTTGACGCCGACAATCTTGAACTCGTTTTCGGCGACGCACATGTTGACGTCCCCGGTCCAGCGTCCGCCGCGCGCCGCATCCTCCGCATAGAGGTAATAGTAGCGCGACTGCAATTCGCCTTCGATCAGCGTTGCGCAGGTCGTGGCCGGCACCTGCCACCACCCCTCGGACACCCAGCCGTCCTTGGCGCGATAGCCGATAGCGACGCCCACCAGGTTCTGCGTACCGTTGCAGACCCGAAACTCGGCATGGGCCGCGTCAGCGAAAAGAAAGGGAAGGACGACAGCCGGGACGGCATATGCCAGTCGTCGAACGGATCGAAGTTTCAAACCGGCAAAAAGCGCAAATCTGTTCATCACGGCTTCCGTCGGGACTCCATGGTTATTCGTCATCCTGCTTTCTTGCGCCGCCCGGCCGGGAAAGTCAACGCAACTCTAATCGATTATATTCGCATCCCGCTCGTCAATGCAAGACCCGGGAAAGGCAGGAACCGCCATTCGCGCCTTGCACGGTCGGCCCACGCATGCGATCAACGAACATCGAACCCGCTGCGCGATCCCGAATGCAAAATTTCCAATCCTTCGAAATCCTATCCGGCAATGATGACACCGGTTTGATCCTGCTTGCCGATCACGCCACCAATCGCCTGCCGCCGGCCTATGGCAGCCTCGGCCTGCCGCCCGAGGCCTTCGCGCGCCATATCGCCTACGATATCGGCATCGAAGGTTTGACGCGTGCGCTGTCGGCCTCGCTCGGCGTCCCCGCCGTACTCAGCTGCTTTTCCCGCCTGCTGATCGATCCCAATCGCGGCGAGGACGATCCGACGTTGATCATGAAGATTTCCGATGGCGCGATCGTGCCCGGCAATCATCCGATCACGCCGGACGAATGGAACCATCGGCTGGCGACCTATCACCGCCCCTATCATCAGGCCGTGGCGCGCACCATTCGCGCCGTCGAGGAAAAGACCGGGAAAGCGCCGCTCGTCCTGTCGCTGCATTCGTTCACGCCCTTTTGGAAGAGCGTCCCGCGCCCCTGGCATGCCGGCATCCTCTGGGACAGCGATCCGCGCGCCGCGGTCGATCTCATCGACCGGCTGCGCGCCGATGACAGTCTCGTGGTCGGCGACAACGAGCCCTATGACGGAGCGCTGAAAGGCGATACCATGTATCGTCATTGCATGATGCGCGGTATCCCGCACGCGCTTCTGGAAGTGCGCCAGGACCTGATCGGCGATGCTGTCGGCATATCTGCCTGGGCAGAGCGCCTGCATCCGATTTTTGCCGCGATGAACGCCGATCCGGCGCTGCATGAATACCGGCAATATCCGTCGCGCACCGGCCCCTACGATATCGACTACGGAGACCAGCCATGAGCGAGCTGACCAAGGACCAGCAAACGGAATTCGAGGCGGCCGCCTTCCGCCGGCTTGTCGCACATCTGCGCGAACGCAGCGACGTGCAGAACATCGACATGATGAATCTCGCCGGCTTCTGTCGCAACTGCCTGTCGAACTGGTATCGCGACGCAGCCCTGGCCGATGGCGTCGAGATGACCAAGGACCAGTCGCGCGAGCATGTCTACGGCATGCCCTACGAGGACTGGAAGGAGCGCCACCAGCGCGACGCCACCGATGCGCAAAAGGCAGCCTTCGAGGAAAACAAGCCCCGCGATTGAGCAATACGTCGTCCCGACCCTTGACCTCGGCGCCGCTTCGCGGCAGGTCAGCGACCGGGATGCGAACCCGCGCGGGCGACCGCGGCGGGCCTGAATGAAGTCTATTCAAGAGGACACGAGATGGCAGAAGAAAACACAGTCGAAAACGTCGCCGCCGCCGAACTGCGCCAGTTCATCGAACGCATCGAGCGTCTCGAAGAGGAAAAGGCCTCGATCAGCGACGATATCAAGGACGTCTACGGCGAAGCCAAGGGCCGCGGCTACGACACCAAGGCGATGAAGACCATCATCCGCCTGCGCAAGAAGGATGCGAACGAGCGCATCGAAGAAGAAACCATTCTGCAGACCTACATGGCCGCGCTCGGCATGGAATAATGCCGTCAGCCTGGAGCATTTCCAGGAAAAGTGCGAAGCGGTTCTCCGTCCGGAAATGTGTAAGAACAACGAGATAGAGGGTTTTTTCGTCTCGGATGAAAGCAGAACCGCTCGGAACGCATGCAAAAACCCCGGTCTCTCGCGAGACCGGGGTTTTGTTTTTGGAGCGATGGTGCGACCGGATTACTCCGCGAGGCCGTTCGCCTTATCGAATTTGCGCACTTCCATGAAGTTGACCGCATTGCCGCTGAAACGGCCCGGATCGACCGAAGCCGTCTGCGGCGCGAAGCCGGCGGTGTAGACGGCGGTCGGCTGGGCGCGCAGCGTCGGGCTGACGAAACGCGGCGCCTTGACCGGCTTGGAGTTCAGCTCGACGCGCGCATTGCTCAGGGCCCATTGCGAGATGATCTGCGTCGTCAGCTTCGGCTCGGTGCGCACGCCTTCACGCGTGGCGGCAGCGGCATCCACCTTCTTCGGGCGACCGCCCTTGGCCGGTGCCGCCTGCGCCGGCAAGGCCGCCAGATCGGTTGTCGCGGCAGGGACAGAGGGTTCGAGCGCCGCGACATCGACGGAGCCGTCGCCATCTTCAGGCTCTTCGGTGCTGTATTCAGCCTGGTCGGAATGGGACGAGGCGGCAAGGGCAGCCGCTTCCGCCTGATAGGCCTCCGTGCCCTCGGAAGCCTGACCGTCATTGGCCAGATCGGCATCCTCCTCGGCGCCGGTCGTGTTGCGCGCCAGCGCGGCGGCGACGGCCGGAGAAAGCGAAGCCTGCTCGATCGCGCCTTCGTTCTTCTGTTCGGCGGCCGACCTGGCCTGGGCGGCGAGCGCCTGGGCGATTTCCGGACGGCTGCCTGGAACGGGAACGTAGGCGAGCTTTTCGAGCGCCGACTGCTCCAGCATCGCCTCGGCCGAAGCGCTATCCTGCTCGGGACGGGTCGGAGACAGGCTCGGAACGGGGATCTTGTAGGACGCCAGATCGGCATAGCCATCCGTCGCCGGCTGCTGTTGCGGTTCCGGCGTTGCCGGCAGAGCGGCCGCAAGGGCATCCTGGGCGGAGTTATGCGAGGATGGCAGCAGGGCCGTCGCCATGCCGGCCTGCGCCGGCTCGCGGAAGGCAGGGCGCACCAGCGGCACCGGCGCATCGATATCGGGTTCGGCGGCGGCCGGCTGCTCGAGCTGCGCCGTCATAACCGGCTGTTCAGGCTGGACGACAGGCGCCGGCTTGGCGGGCGCGGTCTGCTTCGGCGCGGCAACGGCAGGAGCGGATTCATCCATGCCGCCGGTTTCCTCCTCTTCGTCGGCGCCACCGCCGAAGAGGCGAGCGAAGAAGCCGCGCTTCTTCGGCGAAGCCTCGGCCATCTCGATCTGAACGGAGCCGGCGCGACGCTTGTAATCGGCAACCGCCTGCTGGTAGCCCGGCAACGGCTGGCCATCGGCCGGCAGGTGCATGGTCTTGCCGCTCGGGAACAGGCGCACCAGTTCCTGACGGCTCATGCGCGGCCAGGAGCGGACATTGCCGACGTCCATATGGACGAAGGGCGAGCCGGACTTGGGATAGAAGCCGACGCCGCCGACCTGCATCTTCATGCCGATGGCGCGCAGATTGGCGAGCTTGACGTCGGGCAGATAGAAATCCATCGCCTTGCCGAGCATATGCTGGCTCTTTTCGGCGACGCCCTTGGTGCGCGAGCGCAGCATGGAATTGGTGGCCGGCGAGCGGAAGCCGGAGACGACATGGATATAGTCGCGCGACCCGCTCTGGCGATAGACTTCCCAGATGAGGTCGAACAGGCGCGGATCCATCTTCGTCGGCTGGTTGCGGCGCCAGTCGCGCAGGAAGCGGTTCATCTGTTGCAATCCTTGCGGATCGAACTTGCCGTTGCGCTTGAAGGTGATGACGGCCTTTTCGCCGGTATGCACGAAATAGAGCTTCAGGCTGCGGGTATCGCCTGCTGCATGAGACGCGGTCGGCGCAAGCATCGGCGCCAGGGCCAGAACGAGGCTGAGAATCAATATGGGCTTTGCCACCCAGTTTCTGAGCACAGCGGCAAAGCTCCCGTCCCCGTTCGACGGCGTATTCGTTCGAATGAATTTCGCCAAATCTATCCCCGTTCGACGCTCTCTATCGCATGTTTGATCACATGAATGTCAATTGCGGTGACACGATGGCAAAAATGCCACACATGCACAAGCTCCATATATGGTGAATGCACCACTAACAAGAGCTTTACGAGAGGTAACGAAATAGCCTTGCGCGACCGTTAACGCCATAAGTTTTTTTCAGGCCGCGTCTTTCATCGGGTCGTCGGGGTCGATTCCGTAGTCTTTGAGCTTGCGATAAAGGGTCGAACGGCCGATACCCAGCTTGCGCGCCACCTGACTCATCTGGCCGCGATAGAACTTCAGCGCGAAGCGGATCAGCTCTTCTTCGATGTCGGCCAGTTTGCGCACATCGCCCGACTGATCGAGGCTGACGATGACATTGTCGGGCACGACGGCGGCTGCGTGATGCTCGGCTACGTCATGAGCAGAATGGCCGGTATCGTGCAGGCCGCGCTCGGCAAAGGGCGAGCTATGGGCCGCGATCTGCGCGGGCGTATAGCCGGCATCGATCGACAGGCCGCTGCCGGCGGCGTAGGCCGGAAGCTGGGCCGCGATCTGCGGGAAATCATGCTCGGTTATCTCCTGGCCCTGCGACAGCACGACGGCGCGGAACACCGCATTCTCGAGCTGGCGGATATTGCCCGGCCAGTCATAGGCCGTCAGCAAACCAAGCGCGCCCGCACTCAGCACCGGAATATGCGCAAGCTTCTGCTCTGTGGCGAAGCGCTGCACGAAAACGCGCGCCAGATGCGGAATATCCTCCTTGCGGCGGCGCAGCGCCGGAATGGTGATCGGGAAGACGTTGAGGCGATAATAGAGATCCTCACGGAAACGGCCGGCCTTGACCTCCTCGATCAGATCCTTGTTGGTCGCCGAAATCAGCCGCACATCGACGCGTTGCGGCTTGCTGGCGCCGACCGTTTCGATCTCGCCCTGCTGCACGGCGCGCAAAAGCTTGACCTGCACTTCGAGCGGCAGGTCGCCGATCTCGTCGAGGAACAGCGTTCCGCCATCGGCATCGACGAATTTGCCGGCATGGCGTTCGGTCGCGCCGGTGAACGCGCCCTTCTCATGGCCGAACAGAATACTTTCCACCAGATTGTGGGGAATGGCGCCACAGTTGACGGTGATGAACGGCCGGCTGGCGCGGTCGCCTCCGGACTGGATGGCGCGGGCCACCAGCTCCTTGCCGACGCCCGATTCGCCTTCGAGCACCACGGGAATATTGGATTGCGCGGCGCGCTGCGCCAATTCGATGACGCGAAGCATCGAGGGGCTGGCGGAGACGATGTCGTCGAAGCCGATGGCGCCGGCGCGGCTGCGGCGGCCGGCGCGCGCCTTGGCCTCGCGCTGGTCGACCTTCAGGGCATTGGCGATGGAATTGGCGATCCGCTCCGGCGAGACCGGCTTGACGACGAAATCGAAGGCGCCGGCGCGCATGGCCTGCACCACGGTATCGATGCCGCCCTGGCCCGTCTGAACGATGACCGGCAGTTCGATGCCGAGATCGTGCAGGGCTTCAAGGAAGCCGAGGCCGCTCATTTCCGGCATGACGAGATCGAGCACGATGACGTTGATTTCGCCAAGCCGTCGCTTGAGCAGTTCCAGCCCGGCGCGGCCGTTTTCGGCCAGATGGGGAATATGGCCGTGACGCTCGACGGCGTTCTTGAGAAGTCGGCGCTGGACGGGATCGTCATCAACAACAAGAATGTGCGCGGTCAAGGTCAGGCTCCTGGCAATCATCCATCATGAGAGCGTCGCATCATGCGAAACCGAGCAGACCCTGACATGCGAGGGTTGAACATGCAGTTTTGAGAATCACTCGGATTTTAACCGTCTTCATTTTTCGGCACACTGCCGCCTGGACGCGGGAAAGCGATGCGAAACGCTTGCCGCGCCCCGTGACCATGAATACATCTGTACGACCCGGCGCATTTTGACGCGCCGAAACGTCAGGACCGACCGGCTCGCAAGGCCGATGGATCGAAAAAGGACATGCCGATGCGCCATTTCCCCGTGTTGCAGACCGCTTCTGCCGCCACTGCCCGCCAACCTGCGGCGCTTGGCGACCTGCCGGTCTGGCGCCTCACCGATCTCTATCCCGCGACCGATTCGCCCGCCTTTCTCGGCGATGTCGACAAGGCGGCGCGCGATGCGATCGCCTTCGAGGAACGCTGGAAAGGCAAGCTGGCGGACGCCGCAACCAAGATAGGTGACGAGGGCCTGGGCGCCGCCATCGCCCAGTCGGATGTTCTGGAAGACCTGCTCGGCCGCATCGCCTCCTATGCGGGGCTGACCTATTTCTCCGACACCAGCAATCCCGCCAACGGCAAGTTCTATGGCGACGTGCAGGTGAAGCTGACTGACATCGCCGCCCATCTCCTCTTCTTCCCGCTGGAACTGAACCGCATCGAGGATTCGGTGATCGACGCCAGCCTTGCCCACGACAGTCTCGCAGCGCATTACAGGCCCTGGCTGCTCGACCTGCGCAAGGACAAGCCCTACCAGCTCGACGACAGGCTGGAGCAGCTGTTCCTCGAAAAATCCATGACCAGCGCCACCGCCTTCAACCGGCTGTTCGACGAGACGCTGGCCGAACTGCGCTTCGATATCGACGGCGAAAAGGTGCCGCTGGAAGTGGCGCTGAACCTTCTGCAGGAGGCCGACCCGGAAGCCCGCCGCAAGGGCGCCGTAGCGCTTGCCGAAACCTTCAAGGCGAACCTGCGCGTCTTCACGCTGATCACCAATACGCTCGCCAAGGACAAGGATATCGCCGACCGCTGGCGCGGTTTCGAGGACATCGCCGACAGCCGGCATCTGGCCAACCGCGTCGAGCGCGAGGTCGTCGATGCCCTGGCCGCCGCCGTCAGGGAAGCCTATCCGCGCCTGTCTCACCGTTATTATACAATGAAGGCCAAATGGCTCGGCATGGACCAGTTGAACTACTGGGACCGTAACGCGCCGCTTCCGGAAACGCCGGACGCGCTGATTCCCTGGACGGAAGCCAAGGACATGGTGCTCTCGGCCTATGGCGCGTTTTCGCCCGAGATGGCCGATATCGCCCGCCGCTTCTTCGACGAAAGCTGGATCGACGCGCCGGTGCGCCCCGGCAAGGCGCCGGGCGCCTTCGCCCATCCGACCGTACCCTCGGCCCATCCTTATGTGCTGGTCAATTACCTCGGCAAGCCGCGCGACGTGATGACGCTTGCCCATGAACTCGGTCATGGCGTGCATCAGGTGTTGGCCGGCGGCCAGGGCGCGCTGATGAGCCAGACGCCGCTGACGCTGGCTGAAACCGCCTCCGTCTTCGGCGAAATGCTGACGTTCCGCGCGCTTCTGGACAAGTCGAAGGACAAGCGCGAGCGCAAGGCGATGCTCGCCCAGAAGGTCGAGGACATGATCAACACGGTCGTGCGCCAGATCGCCTTCTACGAATTCGAGCGCAAGGTGCATACCGCCCGCAAGGAAGGCGAACTGACCTCCGAGCAGATCGGCGAATTGTGGCTGTCGGTGCAGGGTGAAAGCCTGGGACCGGCGATCAAGATTTCCGAGGGCTATGAGACCTATTGGGCCTATATCCCCCACTTCATCCACTCGCCCTTCTATGTCTATGCCTATGCCTTCGGCGATTGCCTGGTGAATTCGCTCTATGCCGTCTACCAGAAGGCCGAATCGGGCTTCCAGGCGAAGTATTTCGAGCTTCTCAAGGCCGGCGGCACCAAGCACCATTCGGAACTGCTGAAGCCTTTCGGCCTCGACGCCACCGATCCGTCGTTCTGGGCACAGGGCCTGTCGATGATTGAAGGGCTGATCGACGAACTCGAAGCGCTTGATAAGGACTGAACCAAATATAGCGCCGCCCGCCGCATCGCGGGCGGCGATCAACCGAAAGACCGATGAATTCCATGGCCGACCACCCGCCCTTCGCCCTGTTTCGTGACGACCCGGCCGGCACCGCCATGCTGTTTTCCGATCCCGTCGAGATTGTCACTGTCCACAAGCGCGCCGATTTTTTCCCCGCGCTCGAGCGGCTGGAAGCGGCGCGCAAAGCCGGCAAATGGCTCGCCGGTTACATGGCCTATGAGGCGGGGCATTTGTTCGAGGACAAGCTCGAAAATTTCGCCATCGAGGATCGTGAAACGCCGCTTCTCTGTTTCGGCCTCTTCGACGCGCCGGCGGATGAAAGCCATCCGCTGCTGCAACCGCGCCAGCGCATCGAAAACGAACCCCTCCTCAGCGAGCCGCGTGCGGCTTGGGATTTCGACACCTATCGCAACCGTTTCGAACGGCTGCACCGGCATCTGCGCATGGGCGATTGTTACCAGGCGAACCTGACCATGCCGATCACGGCGCGCTGGAGCGGCGATCCGCTTTCCGCCTTCTGGTCGCTGATCGCTCGTCAGCCGGTGAAATACGGCGCCTATCTCGATCTCGGCGGCCCGAAGATCCTGTCGCGCTCGCCGGAACTGTTCTTCCGCACCGACGAGGACGGCTGGATCGAGACGCATCCGATGAAGGGCACGGCACCGCGCGGCGCCACGCCTGAAGAGGATGCGGAGATCGTCGCCGCCATGCTGGCCGACGAGAAGACGCAGGCCGAAAACCGCATGATCGTCGACCTGCTGCGCAACGACATCTCGCGCATCACCGAGGTCGGCACCCTCGACGTGCCCAGACTCTTCGACATCGAGACCTATCCGACCGTCCACCAGATGGTCAGCCATGTGCAGGCGAAGCTTTTGCCCGGCATGACCCTGGGCGACATTTTTTCCGCGCTCTTCCCCTGCGGCTCGATCACCGGTGCGCCGAAAATCAGCGCCATGAGCATCCTGCATGCGCTGGAAGACGGTCCTCGCGACGCCTATTGCGGGGCGATCGGTTTCGTCTCGCCGGAGGGGCCGATGCGTTTCTCGGTGGCGATCCGGACCATCTCGCTCTTTCCAAACGGTCACGCAGTCTTCAATGTCGGCGGCGGCATCGTTTTCGATTCGCGCGCCGATGCCGAATATGAGGAATGCCTGTTGAAGGCCCGTTTTGCGGTAGGGGATCAATGGATTTCACGCTGATCGAGACGTTTCGTTACGAACCCGGACAGGGACTGCTCCGGATCGACCAGCACATGAAGCGGCTGGCGCGTTCGGCCGATGCGCTGCGTTTCCGCCAGCCGGCCGCCGCCCGCAAGAAGCTGGACGAGCACCTTCAGGACGCAGCAGAACCCCTGCGCGTGCGCCTGACGCTGACCCAGAAGGGCGAAATCGACATCACCTCGACCCCGTTCACGCCGCTCGACGAGGACACCGTCTGGACGCTGCGCGTCGCCGAAACGCGGATCGATTCCACCGACCCGCTGTTGCGCCACAAGACCTCCAAACGCGACGTCTACGAAGCGGCGCGCGCCGAATATTCCAAGGAGGATGCCGACGAGGTTCTGCTGCTCAACGAATTGGGCGATGTCTGCGAAGGCACGATCACCAGCATCTTCGTCGAGGAGACCGGTGGACCTCTGATGACGCCGCCGCTCAATTCCGGCCTGTTGTCCGGCGTCTTCCGCACAGACATGATCTGCCAGCAGAAGGCGCGCAGCCAGCGCCTGCGGTTGCAGGATCTGCGCAACCGCAAGATTTTCGTCGGCAATTCCCTGCGCGGTCTGATCCGCGCCAAGCTGATCACGGATTGAGGACGCCATGTTCATCCTGTCGCTGACCTATCTCAAGGGCACCGAAGAAGCCGACAAATACATGCAGCCGCATATCGACTGGGTGCAGGCGGGGTATGACAAAGGCCTGTTCCTCGCCTCCGGCCGCAAGGTGCCGCGCACCGGCGGCGTGGTTCTCGCTCGCGGCACGCGCGTGGAAATCGACGCCTATGTCGCCGCCGATCCCTTCACGCTGCATGGCGTGTGCGCCTATGAGGTGACCGAGGTCGCCGTGACGCGGGTTGCCGGCGGCGGCCTCGACGCCTTGAAATCCTGATCTTCATGACCCATCGCCTCGTCCACACGCCCTACCACACGTCGCCCAAGCCGTTTTCCATCGGCCTTCGCTCGATCACGCCCGAGACCTGGCTGGAGCCGGATGCCGATCTCGGCCGCTACCTCGACGAGAAGGAACGGCTGATCGCGACCGCCCGGTCGCAGGTATTCCTCGCCGAAGCCGGAACGGAAGCCGCCCAGCAGGAATGCCTCGACCTGATCGCCGGGCATCTCCAGCACGACCACCCCGATTTCTGTCGCCGCACGCCCGAGGGGCGGCTGGCGCTTGCCGGGCGCGAAATCGACCTCGACGCTCCCGGCGTGCCGCCGCTGGAGACCGCCGGCTCGCTGGTGCAGGACGATGTCGTGCTCTTGCGCCGGCGAGACACCGGCTGGCATATCGTCGCAGCTTACGTCGCCTTTCCATCCGCCTGGTCGCTGCCGGAAAAATTCGGACGCCCGATGGAGGAAGTCCATGCGCCGGTGCCCGGTTTCCAGGCCGGCACCCGCAATGCCGGCCTCATCAATCGCATCTTCGACAATCTGCAGCCGGACCTTCCGGCGGAGCGTTTCAACTGGTCGATCTATCCGCGCGGCGACCTGTTCTGGCCGCCCGAAATCAGCGCCGCCCACGGTCGTGCGCCCTTTGACGCCGCCAGCCATATCGTCCGCGTCGAACGCCAGACCCTGCGCCGCCTGCCCGTGTCAGACGATATCGTCTTCACCATCCGCATCTATATCGACCCCATCGCCGCGCTGCTGCGTCATGCCGACGGCGCGACGCTGGCTCTTGCCTTGGCCGACCGCCTTGACGGGCTCGAGCCCGACCAGCTGGCTTACAAGGCCATGGTTGCAAAGCGTGACGGATTGACCACCTATCTGCGTCAGGCGGCGCAGGAGAAAAGCGACGCGTAAGCGTTTTCCGCCCGGCCTGTCATCGGGTCTTTATTGTGACGGGATTTTATGCTGTAGAGCCGCTCGAACCCGGCAAAACGGGTGCGGCGGCCTGACCTTTCCCTTCCGGCGGCAGATGCCCGCCCTCTCATGGAGAAAAAGATGACTGAAAAAACCTATCCGGTGTATGGCGAAATCACCGGCCCGATCGTCATGATCGGTTTCGGGTCGATCGGCCGCGGCGCCCTGCCGCTGATCGAGCGCCACTTCAAATACGACCGGAGCCGGTTGATCGTCATCGAGCCGCGCGAAGACGCCGCCGATACCGAAATCTACGAGCGTCACGGCGTGCGTCATGTGAAGGCGCATGTGACCAAGGAGAACTACAAGGATCTCTTGAAGCCCCTGTTGACCGAAGGCGAAGGCCAGGGCTTCTGCGTCAACCTCTCCGTCGATACCGGCTCGGTCGATCTGGTCAAGTTCTGCCGCAAGCTCGACGTGCTCTACATCGACACCGTCGTCGAGCCGTGGCTCGGCTTCTATTTCGACGACACGATGAAGAATGCCGACCGCACCAATTATGCGCTGCGTGAAACCATGCGCGCCGAAAAGCGCAAGAACCCGGGCGGCACCACCGCCGTTTCCTGCTGCGGCGCAAATCCCGGCATGGTCTCCTGGTTCGTGAAGCACGCGCTGGTCGATGTCGCCACCGAACTCGGCATCAAGTTCGACGAGCCGGCCGCCGATGATCGCGCCGGCTGGGCCAAGCTGATGAAGAAGACCGGCGTCAAGGGCATCCACATTGCCGAGCGCGACACCCAGCGCGCCAAGAACCCGAAGCCGTTCAACACCTTCTGGAACACCTGGTCGGTCGAAGGCTTCATCTCCGAAGGATTGCAGCCTTCCGAGCTTGGCTGGGGCACGCACGAAAACTGGATGCCGAAGAACGGCAAGAAGCACAAGAAGGGCTGCCAGGCCGCCATCTACCTCGAACAGCCGGGCGCCAACACCCGCGTTCGCAGCTGGTGCCCGACGCCCGGCCCGCAATACGGCTTCCTCGTCACCCACAACGAGTCGATCTCGATCGCCGACTACTTCACCGCCCATGACAAGGACGGCGACGTTTCCTATCGCCCGACCTGCCATTACGCCTATCATCCGGCCAATGACGCGGTTCTGTCGCTGCATGAAATGTTCGGCAATGGCGGCCATGCGCAGCCGGTCCTGCACGTTCTCGACGAGAACGAGCTGGTCGATGGCATCGACGAACTCGGCGTGCTGCTCTACGGCCACGACAAGAACGCCTACTGGTACGGTTCGCGCCTCTCGGTCGAAGAGACCCGCGACATCGCCCCCTACCAGAACGCCACCGGCCTGCAGGTGACCTCGGCGGTTCTCGCCGGCATGGTCTGGGCGCTGGAAAACCCCAAGGCCGGCATCGTCGAGGCCGACGAGATGGACTACAAGCGCTGCCTCGAAGTGCAGATGCCCTATCTCGGCCCGGTCGAAGGCCATTACACCGACTGGACGCCGCTGGCCGGCCGTCCGGGTCTGTTTGCCGAGGATATCGACGAGAGCGATCCCTGGCAGTTCCGCAACATCCTGGTGCGCTAAAGTTTGTCAGGGAAAAGTGGAACCCGGTTTTCCCGAAAGACAAACGGTAACACGACAAGCGGGACCTGAATTCCCTTGCGCCTTACCCGATGCCCGCGACCCTGGTTGCGGGCATTTTCGCAACGGTCGCCAAAAGAGTGATCCAATGCCGGCTATGGTTCTTGCCATGACCGGGGCTTCGCGGCATGGTTTTACAAAAGCATTTCAAGGAAAAGCGCGTGCCGGGCTTCCTTCCGAACATGCGATGAGACAATGACCTGGAGCATGTCATGCAAGAGCGGTTGCGGGACATGCGTCGAAACAAGAGCTTGTGCGCCGGACCACCAGCGGGAGAGACCATGACCTTCAAGAAATCCCTGACCTTCCTTGCCGCCGCGGCCCTTTTGACGGCCTGCCAGTCCTCACCCGAGCCGCGCCCCCTGCCGCCGATCTCGCAGCCGCAGGCAGCGGTCAACACCGTTGACGGCAGCTGGTCGGATCCCAACGGCCTGATCTCCACCTTCAATGCCGGCCGCTTCGACACCCGCACCACGGATGGTTCCAACGCCGTGCTCGCCTCCGGCTCCTATACGGCCCAGCCGAACGGCATCGTCGAGATCAACCTCTATTCCAATCTCAAGAAGACCAATTCGCGGGTCAACTGCAAGCTGGCCGACCCCAGCCGCCTGAACTGCACCGCCGAATCCGGCACCCAGTTTACGCTGACGCGCCGCGCCTGAGACCTGTTCAGCCGTATCCAAGACTTTCGAAGGCTCCCTCCGGGGAGCCTTTTTGCGTGTTTACCCTATAGCGATAGTTGAGGTGGCAACGCAGCTTTTCGCTTGAAGTCGGCACGGGTTGATGGAAACATCCGCGCCGGGAACAGTGTCACGAAGTGACCGTAGGATAAGCCCGGAGGGAGACCGGCAACAAACGGCCTCCCGGACAACAGCGGAGAACATCGCCTATGACCAAGCCCTTTGCATTCGCACTCCTGACAGCGTCGATGATGACGCTTTCCTCCGGTGTCGCCTTTGCCGATTACGAACTCAACATTCTTCACATCAACGATTTTCATTCCCGCATCGAAGCGATCAACAAATATGATGCGACCTGCTCGGCCGAGGAAGAAAGCAAGAACGAATGCTTCGGCGGCGCCGCCCGTCTGAAAACCGCCATCGACCAGCGCCGCGCAGCCCTTTCCGGCAAGAACGTGCTGGTGCTGAACGGTGGCGACAATTTCCAGGGCTCGCTGTTCTACACCACCTTCAAGGGTGCGGCCGAAGCCGATTTCGTCAATGCCATCGGCTTCGACGCCATGGCGGTCGGCAACCATGAATTCGACGACGGCGAAGACGGTTTCGTCGGCTTCCTCGACAAGGTGAAACTGCCGGTGCTGAGCGCCAACGTGCTGACCGGCGACAGCTCCAAGCTGAAAGACCGCATCAAGCCCTATACCGTTCTCGATGTCGGCGGCCAGAAGATCGGCATTGTCAGCGCCGTCGCCAACGACACCGAAGAAACCTCCTCCCCCGGCCCGCTCGTGATGATTTCCGACGATGTTTCCGCCATCAAGGCCGCCGTCGAGGAACTGAAGAAGGAAGGCGTCAACAAGATCGTGGCGCTGACCCATGTCGGCTATGTCCGCGATGTCGAGGCGATCGCCAAGATCCCGGATGTCGATGTCGTCGTCGGCGCCCATTCGCACACGCTGCTCTCCAACACCGACCCGAAGGCCGAGGGTCCCTATCCGACCATGGTCGACAATCCCGGCGGCTACAAGGTGCCGGTCGTCACCGCCCGCTCCTATGGCAAGTATCTCGGCGATCTCGTCGTCACCTTCGACGATAACGGCGTCGTGAAGGAAGCCAAGGGCGATCCGATCCTCGTCGATTCGGCTTTCAAGCCGGATGAGGCGACCGCCGCCCACTTCAAGGAAATGGGCGCGCCGATCGAGGAGTTGAAGAAGAAGATCGTCGGCAAGTCCAGCGACCCGATCGAAGGCGCCCGCGAGGTCTGCCGCGTCACCGAATGCTCGATGGGCAATCTCGTTGCCGACGCCATGCTCGACCGCGTCAAGGGCCAGGGCATCCAGATCGCCTTCGCCAATGGCGGCGGCCTGCGCTCTTCGATCAACTCAGGCGATGTCAGCATGGGCGATGTGCTGACCGTTTTGCCCTTCCAGAACACGCTCGCCACCTTCCAGCTCAAGGGTTCGGACGTTCTCGCCGCCCTTGAAAACGGCGCCAGCCAGATCGAGGAAGGCGCCGGCCGCTTCACCCAGGTCGCCGGCCTGAAATATACCTTCGACAAGTCGAAGCCCGCCGGCAGCCGCATCGTTTCGGCCGAGGTCAAGGACGGCGACGCCTTCGTGGCGCTCGATCCGAACAAGACCTATGGCGTGGTCGCCAACGACTATACCCGCCGCGGCGGCGACGGTTATGACGTCTTCGCCAAGAAGGCCATCAACCCCTACGACTTTGGCCCGAGCCTCGAAACCACGGTCGCCGACTATCTCACCGCCCACAATCCCTACAAGCCCTATACCGACGGGCGCGTGAAGGCTGTCGAGACCGCAGCGGCGGCAACGCCTGCGGCCGATGAAGCCAAGCCGGCAGAGACGACCACCGAGGCCAAGCCTGCGCAAACGCCGGCGGCGACAGCGACGGAAACCAAGTCCGCCGACACGGCCGTGGCCGAAAAGCCGGTCGCGGAGGCCGCGACCGCCCCCACCAAGCATGTCGTCGCCAAGGGCGATACGCTCTGGGATCTGGCGGTAAAATTCTACGGCCATGGCGACGCCTGGAAGACGATCTCGTCGGCCAACGGCAAGCCGAACCCGAAGAAGCTTGCCGTCGGCGAATCGCTGGAGATTCCGGCCAAGTAACCATCGGCAACCGAAAACGGCGGCCGGCCTGATCCGATCATGCGCCGGCCCCGTAGACGATTTGTCTCGCCTCGATGAACCGGTTCGGGCTTCCCCGGACCGGTTTTTGTTTTTAGAAGCGATGCAAACTTGATTAAAAGCAATGCAAGGCCCTGAACGCCGCCCTAGATACTGCGGCGACAAGACCGATTGTGCAAAGAGAGACTGATGAACGCTGTTGTTTCCGACCTGCCCGCCAGCCACCCGCCCGTCCGTTTCGGCAAGGTCGGCGTCCTCCTCGTCAATCTCGGCACGCCGGATGGCACCGACTACACCTCGATGCGTCGTTACCTGAAGGAATTCCTGACCGACAAGCGCGTCATCGAATGGTCGCGGTTCTTCTGGTATCCGATCCTGTTCGGCATCGTTCTCAACACCCGCCCCGGCAAGGTCGGCAAGGCCTATGAGATGATCTGGAACAAGGAAAAGAACGAAAGCTTCCTGCGCACCTACACCCGCTCCCAGGCCGAACTGATGAGCAAGGCGCTGAGCGACCTGCCGAACGTCGTCGTCGACTGGGGCATGCGCTACGGCCAACCGTCGATCGCCTCGCGCATCGAGGCGCTGAAGACGGCCGGCTGCGACCGAATCGTCGTCTTCCCGCTCTATCCGCAATATGCCGCCGCCACCACCGCGACCGTCAACGACAAGGCCTTCGAGACGTTGCTCAAGATGCGCTGGCAACCGGCGCTGCGCACCGTTCCGCCCTATCACGACGACCCCGCCTATATCGAGGCGCTGGCGCAATCGGTGGAGAAGCACTACGCCAGCCTCGACTGGAAGCCCGACCTGCTGATCACCTCGTTCCACGGTATCCCGAAGAGCTATTTCGACAAGGGTGATCCCTATTATTGCCAGTGCCAGAAGACGGCGCGCCTGCTGCGCGAGCGGCTGGGGCTGTCCAAGGAGCAGTTCATGATCACCTTCCAGTCCCGTTTCGGACCGGAGGAATGGCTCCAACCCTATACCGACAAGACGGTGGAGGAACTGGCGAAGAACGGCACCAAGCGCATCGCCATCATGAACCCCGGCTTCGTCTCCGACTGCCTGGAAACGCTGGAAGAAATCGCCGAACAGGCGGGCGAATCCTTCCTGCACAATGGCGGCGAAAAATTCACCCATATCCCCTGTCTCAACGATACGCCGGAAGGCATGACCGTTCTCGAAACCGTGCTGCGTCGGGAATTGCAGGGCTGGGCCTGATTGTACCCTTCGGTTGCCGAAAGCGCTGTCATGCCTTTATAAATCCATGCTAAACCTTGATCGGTCGGCAGTTTCGCCGGCCGCGGCAGGAGCCAGTCTGCAAGGCCGCGAAGCGGTCGCATCAGGAATGGCTGAAAGCCTCAGGAGATGGAGAAAAGCATGCAGCCTTCGGGGTTCGATATCGTCGTCATCGCACTGGTCCTCTTCGTCATTCTGGTTCTGTTTGCCGGGATCAAGACGGTGCCGCAGGGCTTTCGCTACACGATCGAACGGTTCGGCCGCTACACGCGCACGCTGGAGCCCGGCCTGAACCTGATCGTGCCGTTCATCGAAAGCATCGGTGCGCGCATGAACGTCATGGAGCAGGTGCTCGACGTCCCCACGCAGGAAGTCATCACCAAGGACAATGCCAGCGTCTCGGCCGATGCCGTCGCCTTCTATCAGGTGCTGAACGCCGCCGAAGCCGCCTATCAGGTCTCCAACCTCGAAAACGCCATTCTCAATCTGACCATGACCAATATCCGCTCGGTCATGGGCTCGATGGATCTGGACGAGCTGCTCTCCAACCGCGAAACCATCAACGACCGCCTGCTGCATGTGGTCGACGACGCCGTCCGTCCCTGGGGTATTAAGGTCACCCGCGTCGAGATCAAGGACATTCGCCCGCCAGCCGATCTGGTCGACGCCATGGCGCGCCAGATGAAGGCCGAGCGCGAAAAGCGCGCCCAGGTTCTGGAAGCCGAGGGCTCGCGCAACGCCCAGATCCTCCGCGCCGAAGGCGCCAAGCAGGCGGCCATTCTCGAAGCCGAAGGCGAGCGCGAAGCCGCCTTCCGCGAGGCCGAGGCGCGCGAACGTCTGGCCGAAGCCGAAGCCAAGGCGACGCGCATGGTCTCGGAAGCCATCGCCGCCGGCGACGTGCAGGCGATCAACTACTTCGTGGCCCAGAAATACACCGAGGCACTGGCCGCCGTCGGCAAGGCGCCGAATTCCAAGGTGGTGCTGATGCCGATGGAAGCCTCCTCGCTGATCGGCACGCTCGGCGGCATCGGCGCCATCGCCAAGGAAGTCTTCGGTGGCAGCGGCGGCGATGCGCCGCGCACGCCGCCGCGTCCTGCCACGCCGGCCCGTTCGACGCCGCAGGTGACCTTCCCCGCCCCCCGTCAGGAAACGTGAGCGCATGATCGCTGCCTTCATCGCCGAAGTCGGTCCCTGGAGCTGGTGGCTGCTCGGCCTCGCGCTCCTGGCGGCAGAGCTTCTGATGCCCGGCGTCTTCCTCGTCTGGATCGGCGCGGCCGCGATTGCGATCGGCGCGCTGTCGCTGCTCTTCTGGGAAAAGCCCTTCTGGGCCTGGGAGGTGCAGGCGCTGCTGTTTGCCGCGCTGTCGGTCGTCTTTGTCTTTCTCGGCCGGCGCTTGCTGTCGAGCGGTGCTGGTGTCAGCGACCAGCCGCTGCTCAACCAGCGCGGCCAAAGCCTCGTCGGCCGCACGGCGACGCTGCACGAACCGATCCGCGAAGGCCGCGGCCGCATTCGCCTCGACGATACCTTCTGGACCGTTCAAGGCCCCGACCTGCCGGCGGGAACCCGCGTGCGCGTGGCCAAAAGCATTGGCCGCGATCTGATCGTCGAAGCGGTGGACGGCTGAGCGGAGGCTATCGCCTCACGCCACGCCGATGCGCAGCAGGTCGTGAAAATGCACGAGACCGACGGGGAAATTTTCCTCGTCGACGACGATCAGCGCCGAGATATTGTGCTTCTGCAAGAGGGCCATGGCGCCGGTCGCCAGCGTTTCCTTGCGCACCGTCTTTGGCGTGCGGGTCATCACCTCATCGACGGTCATCGCCGCGAGATTGCGCGTCAGATTGCGGGCGATATCGCCATCGGTGACGATGCCGCACAGACGACCACCGTCGTCGATAACGCCGACGCAGCCGAAACGCTTGTGCGACAGCGTTGTCACCGCCTCCTGCATCGAACAGCCCAGCGATACCAGCGGAATACGCTCGCCGACATGCATGACGTCGCCGACATGGCTGAGACTGGCGCCCAGCTTGCCGCCGGGATGGAAGGTGCGAAAATCATTGGCCGAAAAGCCGCGCGCCTCGAGCAGCGCCACGGCCAGCGCATCGCCGATGGCAAGCTGCATCAGCGTCGAGGTGGTCGGCGCCAGCCCGTGCGGACAGGCTTCCTGCTCGGTCGGCAGCAGGAGCAGCACATCCGCCTCACGCCCCAGCGTCGATTGCGCGCCTGCGGTAATGGCGACCAGCGGAATGGAAAAACGCCGCGAAAAGGCGATGATGCCGCGCAGTTCGGCGCTCTCGCCGCTCCAGGAGAGCGCGATGATGACGTCGTCCTGGGTGATCATGCCGAGATCGCCGTGATTGGCTTCCACGGGATGCACGAAGAAAGAGGGCGTTCCGGTCGAGGCGAAGGTGGCGGCGATCTTCGAGCCGATATGGCCGCTTTTGCCGATGCCGGTGACGATCACGCGCCCCTGGATCTCGCCGATGATTTCGACGGCGCGCGAAAATGGCGCGGCGAGCGCGCCCGCCAAAGCGTTTTCCAGCGATTGCAGGCCGTTCCTTTCGGTGGCGACCGTGCGGAGCGCCGATTCGACGGCGCTGTTTTCGATGAGATGGATGGCTCGCTTGATCATGGCGGATCGTTAACGCCTTTCGCCCGCGAAGTCCACCGCATCGCCCGCAAGGCGCCGTTGTCAACCAATGGTTAACCAAGCCGGTTTACTCTTTGGAAACCATACCGACAGATCCGGCGGCTTCCGTCCGGGTCCGGCAACGCAAGCGGTTTATCGCGGACGACGAAATGACAAGAAGACTGCCCATCTGCCGCCCCGTCCCCCTCGGCGTCGCGCTTGCCGCCGCGACCGCCGTGCTCGTCCTGCCATCGTTGTCCTCGGCCCAGTCGAAACCGAAGACACCGGCAGCCGCAACGAACCGCACCCTTTCGCAAACCACCGCTCCATCAGCCGCGGCCAATGCCGCCGATCCCTACGGCGCAAATACCGACGGTTCGAACGGCGATCCCAACGATCCCTCCGCCGCGCTGTTCACCACCGACGCCGCAAAGCCCGCACAAGGCCTGCGCACCGCCATGACCAAAGCCGCCGATACCGAGGACACGCTGACCACCGGCACCAATCCGCGCGCCAGACGCATCAGCGGCCGTGAGGACGAGCAGGCGGATGTCGATTTCAACCGCATGAACCTGCGCGAAAATTCGCTCGATGCGCTGACGCCGCGCGTCGATCCCAACCGCAACGATGCGCCGGGCATCCGGCTTGGCACCATGGTGCTGCGCCCGTCCGTGACGCAATCCATCGCCACCGAGCGCCAGAAATCCGGCGGCAACAGCCAGAATCGAAATTACCTGCAGACCGAATTGAAGGGCACGCTGAATTCCGACTGGTCGCGCCATGCGCTGACCGTCACCGGCGACGGCATCTTCCAGCGCAATATCAGCGGCAATGGCGAGGAAAAGCCGAGCGTCAACCTCGATGCCGACCTGCGTCTCGATCTCGCCGACCGCACCACGGCCCATGTGCGCGGCGGCTACAGTTTTTCGCGCGAGGACACCGACGATCCCAATGCCATCAGCGGCGCGGCCACACAGGCCGGCGTCCACAGGCTGAAGGGCGGGCTGGAATTGCAGCGCGAATTCGGCACGATCCGCGGCACCACCGGCTTCGACCTCGAAAAGGATATCTATACCGACGCGACGCTGGCCGATGGCAGCAAGCTCTCGATGGAGGATCGCGACCGTCTGTCCGGCACCTTGCGCGGCCGAATCGGCTACGAATTGTCGCCGGCGATCATTCCCTTCCTCGAAGCCGCCGTCGGCCGCTCGCGCTATGACCTGCGGACCGATAGCCTCGGCTATGCGCGCTCCTTCTGGACCTATGCGATGAAGGGCGGCGTCGAGCTGGACATGGGTGAAAAGCTGCGCGGCGAACTCTCCGCCGGCTATGAGCGCGCCGATTTCGACGACGAGCGGCTGCAGGCGCTGTCCGGCCTGACGGTCGATGGCACGCTGGCCTGGTCGCCGCAACGCGGCACCGATGTCACCTTTGGTCTCGCGACGACCATCGAGCCTTCGACCACGCCCGGCGCCAGCGGCTATGTCGCCTATGCGGCCAATGCCGGCATTTCGCATGAAGTGCGCGACAATGTCGTGGCGCGCCTGACCGGCAGCACCATCTTCCGCGATTATCCCAATGGCAGCGCCCAGGACGAGACGGTCTACGCCGCCGGCCCCGGCTTCACCTGGGGCCTGAACCGTTATCTCGATCTGAAGGGCGATGTCGGTTACGAATTGACGTCGCGCAAGACAAGCGACGACACACGCACGCTGCGCGCCAGCATTGGCCTGACGCTGAAGCGCTGAGATTTGTGAATTGGCCGCTCGGGCAAATCCTCTCCCCGCGAGCAGGGAGAGGGGAATTGATACACGGGCAGCACGGCCGAATATGCCCGGACGCAGACCTTATTTCTTCGAGAGCAACGCCCGGATCTGCTCCTCGACCTGCGGGCGGATATCCTCGCGGCTGAGCGAGAATGCGACGTTGGCGAGGATAAAGCCATCCTTGGCGCCGCAATCGAAGGTCTCGCCCTTGAAGTGATAGCCTGCGAATTCCTGCGAGGAGAGCAGCTTCAGCATCGCATCGGTCAACTGGATCTCGTTGCCGGCGCCACGCTCCTGCGTGGAAAGGATGTTGAAGATCTCCGGCTGCAGGATGTAGCGGCCGTTGATGAAGAAGTTGGAAGGCGCCGTGCCCTTGGCCGGCTTCTCGACCATGCCGGTGATCGCAAAACCCTTGCCGATGGCATTGCCGACGCCGACGATGCCGTATTTATGGGCCTGGTCGGGCGCGCATTCCTCGACGGCGATGATGTTGCCGCCGGTCTGATCGTAGAGTTCGACCATGCCCTTCATGCAGCTGTCTTCGGCGCGCATGATCATATCCGGCAAAAGCAGCGCGAACGGCTCGTTGCCGACGATTTCGCGGGCGCACCAGACGGCATGGCCAAGACCCAGCGGTTCCTGCTGGCGGGTGAAGCTGACGGTGCCGGCCTTCGGCAGTTGTTGTGCGAGGATCGTGAGCTCCGCCGTCTTGCTGCGCGAGCGCAGCGTCTGTTCCAGTTCGAACTGGATATCGAAGTAATCTTCGATGACGTGCTTGTTGCGCCCGGTCACGAACACCAGATGTTCGATGCCTGCTTCGAGTGCTTCCTCGACCACATACTGGATGACCGGCTTGTCCACGACGGTAAGCATTTCCTTCGGAACGGCTTTCGTTGCCGGCAGGAACCTTGTTCCAAGTCCTGCGACGGGAAATACTGCCTTGCGTACCTTCTTATGCTGGCTCACACATGCCTCCTTGGGCGTCTTACGGCTAAATCATTCGCCAATTTGCCGGGGTAGTACATAATTGCTACTTTTTTGCAAAAGATGACGTCTGCGGTTTCACATGGTAAAGAGTTTGTTGACAAAATGCTTCTAAACTCGGCGTCCATGCCGAATGCGTCACCGGCGTTCGAGCAGCAAATCGCAAAGACTTGGCAACTCGTGATGACAAGGACAGGACAGCGGATGACTGAGACAAACAGGACTTCATTTCTTGGCCTCGCTTTGGCGCTGACCTTCGGTGCGGCCCTGTTCATTCCTGGAGTTGCCAACGCCGATCCCGGGTTCAAGAAATGGATCGCCGGCTTCCAGGCCACGGCCGCGCAGCAGGGTATCACGCAATCCACCTATCGCAAGGCTTTCGCCGGCGTGACAGATCCCGATCCGGATGTGCTGCAGAAGGCGCAGTACCAGCCGGAGTTCAAGTCGCAGATCTGGGATTACGTCGATGCCCGCGTCAATCCGTATACGGTGCGGATCGGCCGCGAGATGGCCAGGAAACATGCGGGGACCCTGCAGGCCATTGAACGTCATTTCGGTGTCGATAAGAATATCCTCCTTGCCATCTGGTCCATGGAATCGAATTATGGCGCAATCCTGGAAAAGGAAGACCGCCTGCATTATGTCCCCCGCGCATTGGCGACACTGGCCTATGCAGACCCCAAGCGCGCCAAGTTCGCCCGCACGCAGCTGATCGCAGCGCTCAAGATTCTGCAGAACGGCGATATCAGCGCCGATCGCATGACCGGCTCCTGGGCGGGCGCCATGGGCCACACGCAGTTCATCCCGACAAGCTATCTGCTTTATGCGGTCGATGCCGACGGCAACGGCCATCGCGACATCTGGAATTCCGTGCCGGACGCGCTGGCGACCTCCGCCAACCTCCTGATGAAGAACGGCTGGCAGACCGGCAAGACATGGGGTTACGAGGTTACGGTTCCCGCCGGCGCCGCGAACCAGGCCGGAAAATCGCGCACGCTTGCCGAATGGCAGAAGCTCGGTTTCCTGCGCCCCAGCGGCAAGGGTTTCAAGAACGGCAACGACCGCGCCACGCTACGGCTGCTGGCCGGCGCCAACGGTCCCGGCTTCCTGATGACGAAGAACTTCTTCACCATCAAGAAATACAACGCCGCCGACACCTACGCTCTGGCCGTCGGCCTTCTTGCCGACGAAATCGCCGGCTATGGCGGCATGCAGCAGCGCTGGCCGCGCCCGGATGGCACGCTCGACGTCAAGGAGAAGTTCGAGCTGCAGTCGCGCCTCAAGGAACTCGGCTATTACGAGGGTGAGGTCGACGGCAATTTCGGTTCCGGCTCCAAGGCCGCCATCGCCGCCGTCCAGCAGCGGCTCGGCATGGCGAGCGACGGCGAGCCGTCGCAGCGGCTGCTGAAGGCGCTGCGCAAATAAGGGGCGGCAAGCCTCTGAAGGCGACATGCGGGCGGGACGGGTGAGACGGTGACGGCAAGATCCGGTGCGACAGCATGGCGAAAACGCGGGATCATGGCTTTTCTGGCCGTGGCGATCGTCCTGCCTTTGAGCGATGCGCCTGTGCAGGCACAGCAGCCCACCGAGCGCCGCACGCTTTTCCAGATGCTGTTCGGCTCCAAGCCCAAGGCCGCGCCGCCACCGGCCGCGGAACCGAAAAAACAGGTTCGCCCGCGTCCGCGCAAACGCACCCCCGCGCCAGTCGTCGAAGCTGCCCCGGCACAGCCGGAAGTGGCGAAGGTGGAAAACGCCCGCCAGATTCTCGTTGTCGGCGATTTTCTGGCCGGCGGCCTCGGAGAAGGTCTGGATGACAGCTTCGCATCGATTGCCGATGTCGAGATCGAGACGCGCAGCGAAGTCGCCTCCGGCCTGGTGCGCGAGGACCATTTCAACTGGCAGGACAAGCTGCCTGAGGCCATCAACGAGATAAAGCCGGCGCTTGTGGTCGTGATGATCGGCGCCAACGACCGCCAGCAGATGCTGGTCAACGGCACGCGCGAGAAATTCCGCACCCAACCCTGGCTCGACGAATACACCGCGCGCGCGGACAAGCTTGCCGCCATCGTGCGCAGCCGGCACCTGCCGCTGGTCTGGGTCGGCTTGCCCGCCTTCCAGTCGCCGTCGATGACGGCCGATGCCGTACAGCTCAACGGCATCTTTCGCACGGAAGTGGAAAAAGCCGGCGGCGAATTCATCGACATCTGGGACGGCTTCGTCGATGCCAACGGCAAGTTCGTGATCACCGGCTCGGATGTGAACGGCCAGCAGGTGCGGCTGCGCACCAGCGACGGCGTCAACATGACCAAGGCCGGCCGCCAGAAGCTCGCCTTCTATGTCGAGAAATCCGTGAAGCGCCTGCTTGGCGGCGTTGCGCCGGCGCCGGCGGAATCGCTTGTCAGGCTCGATGCCACAAACCTGCCCGAACTTATGCATCTGCCGCCGACGGAACAGGTGAAGATCGTCCGCACGCCGCCGATCAGCCTGATCGACCCCGATCTCGACGGCGGCAAGGAGTTGATGGGCGCCACTCCCGCCCGCCCCGTCATCGACGCTTCCGCGCGAAAACTGCTGGTCGAGCGCGGCGAAGTCGAGCCCGCGCCTGCGGGACGCATCGACGATTATCGGGTGGTAAAATAATCCATCCCTGTGGACAAACGAAAAAAGGCGGCGCATCCGGCGCCGCCTTTTTTTATTGCAACCGACGCCGATCAGCGCGGCAGGACGGTGGAGCCCATCAGCGCCTCGTCGATGGCGCGCGCGGCCTGACGGCCCTCGCGGATCGCCCAGACGACCAGCGACTGGCCGCGGCGAACGTCGCCGGCAGCCCAGAGCTTGTCGACCGACGTGCGGTAGTCGCTCTCGTTGGCGATGACGTTGGTCGAGCCGCGGCGGTCGGTGTTGAGCGCCAGCTTGCCGTCCATTTCCTTCAGCACGCTGCCGGTGAAGGGGCCGCGGAAACCGATGGCGATGAAGGCGAGATCGGCCTTGATGACGAATTCCGTGCCGGCGATCGGCTTGCGGCGCTCGTCCACCTGACAGCACTTGACGCCGGTCAGCACACCATCTTCGCCGACAAATTCGAGCGTCGCCACCTGGAATTCGCGGTTTGCGCCTTCGGCCTGGCTGGAGGAGGTGCGCATCTTTGTCGCCCAGAAAGGCCAGACGGCGAGCTTGTCTTCCTTTTCCGGCGGCTGCGGGCGAATGTCGAGCTGGGTGACCTTGACGGCGCCCTGGCGGAAGGCGGTGCCGACGCAGTCCGAGGCGGTATCGCCACCGCCGACGACGACGATGTGCTTGCCGCCGGCAAGGATCGGATCGCTCGGCCAGCCGGTGCTTTCGATGCTTTCGCGGCCGACCCGGCGGTTTTGCTGCACGAGATAGGGCATGGCGTCATGGACGCCGGCCAGTTCCACGCCGGGAATGCCGGCCTCGCGCGGGGTTTCCGAGCCGCCGCAATAGAGAACCGCATCGTAGTCTGCAAGCAGCTGCTCGACATTGACGTCGACACCGACATTGACGCCGCAATGGAAGGTGACGCCCTCGCCCTTCATCTGCTCGACACGGCGGTCGATGAAGTTCTTCTCCATCTTGAAATCGGGAATGCCGTAACGCAGCAGGCCGCCGGGCTTGGATTCGCGCTCGTAGAGATGCACGTCATGACCGGCGCGACCAAGCTGCTGGGCGGCCGCCATCCCCGCCGGGCCGGAACCGATGATCGCGACCTTCTTGCCGGTATGTACCGTTGCCGGCTGCGGCACGATGAAGCCGAGTTCATAGGCCTTGTCGGCAATGCCCTGTTCGACCGTCTTGATCGAGACGGGCATGTCCTCGAGGTTCAGCGTGCAGGCTTCCTCGCAAGGCGCGGGGCAGACGCGGCCGGTGAATTCGGGGAAGTTGTTGGTGGAATGCAGGTTGCGGATCGCCTGCTCCCAGTTGCCGTTATAGACCAGATCGTTCCAGTCGGGGATCTGGTTGTGCACCGGGCAGCCCGTCGGCCCGTGGCAATAGGGAATGCCGCAATCCATACAGCGCGCCGCCTGCTTCTGCACTTCCTGATCCGACATCGGAATGGTGAATTCGCGGAAGTGACGGATGCGGTCGGATGCCGGCTGGTACTTCATGACCTGCCGGTCGATTTCCAGAAATCCAGTGACCTTGCCCATGATATCGTCCTCAATTCGTAAAGCTGGGTGTCGGGTAAAGATAAGGAGGCGCGGCTTACTCGGCCGCGACGCCCATCCGCATCCGCTCCATGTCTTCCAGAGCGCGACGATATTCGACCGGCATGACCTTGCGGAACTTCGGACGATACTCGACCCAATGGTCGAGGATTTCCTTGGCCCGCTTCGAGCCGGTGTAGTGCATGTGGTTGGAGATCAGCTGGTAGAGCCGCTCCTCGTCGTGGCGCGTCATGTCCTCGGAAACGTCGACGCGTCCCTTGTGCATGAGGTCGCCGCCGTGATGATGCAGCTTTTCCAGCATGTCGTCCTCTTCCGGAACCGGCTCCAGCTCGACCATGGCCATGTTGCAGCGGCTGGCGAAATCGCCTTTCTCGTCGAGCACGTAAGCGACGCCACCGGACATGCCGGCCGCGAAGTTGCGGCCCGTTTCGCCGATAACGACGACGACGCCGCCGGTCATGTATTCGCAGCCATGGTCGCCGACGCCCTCGACGACCGCGACGGCGCCGGAATTGCGCACCGCGAAGCGTTCGCCGGCCACGCCGTTGAAGTAGCATTCACCCGCAATCGCGCCATACATCACGGTATTGCCGACGATGATCGACTTTTCGGCGAGGATCTTCGAATCCGCCGGCGGCCGCACGATGATCTTGCCGCCCGACAGGCCCTTGCCGACATAGTCGTTGCCGTCGCCGACGAGATCGAAGGTGATGCCGCGCGCAAGGAAGGCGGCGAAGGACTGGCCGGCCGTGCCGCGCAGGGTCACCGCGATGGTGTCGTCCTTCAGGCCCTTGTGTCCGAAACGCTTGGCGACTTCGCCCGAAAGCATCGCGCCGGCGGAGCGGTCGACGTTCTTGATGTCGATATCGAAGGCAACGGGCTCCTTGCGCTCAAGCGCAGCGGCAGCCTTTTCGATCATCGTGCGGTCGAGCACGTCGTCGATCGGGTGCTTCTGGCGCGCCGTCCAGTGGGTGGCTTCCTTCGGCGCCTCGACCTTGTGGAAGATGCGGGTGAAATCGAGACCCTTCGCCTTCCAGTGGCTGAGCATGTCGTCCTTTTCAAGCAGCTCGGAAGCGCCGACAATCTCGTCCAGCTTGGCGACGCCAAGCGAGGCCAGGATCTCGCGCACTTCTTCGGCCACGAAGAAGAAGTAGTTGACCACATGCTCCGGCGTACCCTTGAAACGCTTGCGCAGCACCGGATCCTGGGTGGCGACGCCAACCGGACAGGTGTTGAGATGGCACTTGCGCATCATGATGCAGCCGGCAGCAATCAGCGGCGCGGTGGCGAAACCGAACTCGTCGGCCCCGAGCAGCGCACCGATGATCACGTCGCGGCCGGTCTTGAGACCGCCATCGACCTGCAGCGCGATACGCGAGCGCAAGCCGTTCAGCACCAGCGTCTGCTGTGTCTCGGCAAGGCCGATTTCCCAGGGGGAGCCGGCATGCTTCAGCGACGTCAGCGGCGAAGCGCCGGTGCCGCCATCGAAGCCGGAGACGGTGATATGGTCGGCGCGCGCCTTGGCGACGCCGGCCGCAACCGTGCCGACACCCACTTCCGAGACCAGCTTGACCGAGATGTCGGAAGCCGGATTGACGTTCTTCAGGTCGAAGATCAGCTGCGCCAGATCCTCGATCGAATAGATGTCGTGATGCGGCGGCGGCGAGATCAGGCCGACGCCCGGCGTCGAGTGACGGGTCTTGGCGATGGTCGCGTCGACCTTGTGGCCGGGCAGCTGGCCGCCCTCGCCGGGCTTTGCGCCCTGCGCCACCTTGATCTGCAGCATGTCGGCATTGACGAGATATTCGGCGGTGACGCCGAAACGGCCCGATGCGATCTGCTTGATGGCCGACCGCTCCGGGTTCGGCGATCCGTCATGCAGCGGCATGTAGCGATCGGCTTCCTCGCCGCCCTCACCGGTGTTCGACTTGCCCCCGATGCGGTTCATGGCGACCGCCAGCGTCGAATGCGCCTCGCGGCTGATCGAACCGAAGGACATGGCGCCCGTCGAGAAACGCTTGACGATATCGGCAGCGGACTCGACCTGATCGAGCGGGATCGGCTTGCGGCCGGCGGCCTCCGCCGACTTGATCTTGAACAGGCCGCGGATGGTGTTGAGACGCAGAGACGACTCGTTCACCAGATCGGCGAATTCGCGATAACGATCCTGCGCATTGCCGCGCACGGCATGCTGGAGCGAGGCGATGGCGTCCGGCGTCCAGGCATGGTCTTCGCCGCGCATGCGGAAGGCATATTCGCCGCCGATATCGAGCGTGCGGGCAAGCAGCGGATCCTTGCCGAAAGCGGCCGCATGGCGCACGACCGTCTCGCGGGCGATTTCGTCGAGGCCGATGCCTTCGATGGTCGTCGCCGTGCCGAAGAAATACTTATCGACCAGTTCCGAAGACAGGCCGATGGCGTCGAAGATTTGGCCGCCGCAATAGGACTGATAGGTGGAAATGCCCATCTTGGACATGACCTTGAGCATGCCCTTGCCGACCGCCTTGATGTAGCGATAGACGATTTCGGTGGCGTCGACTTCCTTGGGGAATTCACCGCGGGCATGCATGTCGAGCAGCGTGTCGAAGGCGAGATAGGGGTTGATCGCCTCGGCGCCGTAACCGGCCAGACAGCAGAAATGATGGATTTCGCGCGGCTCGCCGGATTCGACGACGAGACCGACCGAGGTGCGCAGGCCCTTGCGGATCAGGTGGTGATGCACGGCGGCCGTCGCCAGCAGCGCCGGAATGGCGATGCGATCCGGCCCGACCTGACGGTCGGAGAGCACGATGATGTTGTAGCCGCCCTTCACTGCCGCCTCGGCGCGTTCGCAGAGCCGGTCGAGCATTTCGATCATGCCTTCGGCGCCGCGTGCGACGTCATAGGTGAAATCGAGCGTCTTGGTGTCGAAACGGTCTTCCGTATGGCCGATGGAGCGGATCTTTTCCAGATCGCCATTGGTCAGGATCGGCTGACGCACTTCCAGACGCTTGGCATTGGCCATGCCTTCATGGTCGAGAATGTTCGGGCGCGGGCCGATGAACGAAACGAGGCTCATCACCAGCTCTTCGCGGATCGGGTCGATCGGCGGGTTGGTGACCTGCGCGAAGTTCTGCTTGAAATAGGTGTAGAGCAGCTTCGAGCGGGTCGACATCGCCGAGATCGGCGTATCCGTGCCCATGGAACCAACGGCTTCCTGGCCGGTGGTCGCCATCGGCGACATCAGGAGCTTGGTGTCTTCCTGCGTGTAGCCGAAGGCCTGCTGGCGGTCGAGCAGCGACACGTCACGACGCAGCGCGCGCGGTTCCACCGGCTTCAGCTCTTCGAGGATGAGCTGGGTGCGGTCCAGCCAGTTGCGATAGGGATGCTTGGTGGCAAGCTCCGACTTCACTTCCTCGTCGGAAATGATGCGGCCCTGCTCCATGTCGATCAGCAGCATCTTGCCGGGCTGCAGGCGCCACTTCTGGACGATGCTCTCCTCCGGCACCGGCAGCGTGCCGGCTTCGGAAGCAAGGATGACGCGGTCGTCATTGGTCACGAGATAACGCGCCGGGCGCAGGCCGTTTCGGTCCAGCGTTGCGCCGATCTGGCGGCCATCGGTGAAACAGACGGCGGCCGGGCCATCCCACGGCTCCATCAGCGCGGCATGATATTCGTAGAACGCCTTGCGCTCGGGCGACATAGACTGGTTGCCGGCCCATGCCTCGGGGATCAGCATCATGACCGCATGCGCCATGGAGTAACCACCGCGCACCAGGAATTCGAGCGCGTTGTCGAAACAGGCGGTATCCGACTGTCCCTCATAGGAGATCGGCCACAGCTTCTCGATATCGCTGCCGAACAGCGGCGAGGAGACCGACGCCTGACGCGCCGCCATCCAGTTGACGTTGGAGCGCAGCGTGTTGATTTCGCCGTTATGGGCGACCATGCGATAGGGATGCGCCAGCTTCCACGACGGGAAGGTGTTGGTCGAGAAACGCTGGTGAACCAGCGCGACGGCCGATTCGAAGCGCGGATCGGCGAGGTCCTTGTAATAGGCACCGACCTGGTAAGCGAGGAACATGCCCTTGTAGACGACCGTCTTGGAGGACAGCGACACGGGGTAGAAATGGCTCTCCTCGCCGTCGAATTCGGCATAGATACGGTTGGAGATCACCTTGCGCAGGGTGAAGAGCCGACGCTCGAACTCGTTGTTGGTAGCGGCTTCGCGGCCGGCGCCGATGAAGATCTGCACGTGATGCGGCTCGGTGGCGGCAATCTCCGGCGCCTTGGACAGCGAGGAATTATCGACCGGCACTTCACGGTAGCCGAGCAGCTCCTGCCCTTCTTCCTCGATCACCTGCTTCATGACCGTCTTGAAATGGGCAATCTGCTTTTCGTCGCGCGGCATGAAGATATGGCCGACGCCATATTCGCCGGCCTTCGGCAGGGTGACGCCCTGCTTGGCCATTTCCTCGCGGAAGAAGCGGTCGGGGATCTGCACCAGGATGCCGGCGCCGTCACCCATCAGCGGATCGGCGCCGACGGCGCCGCGATGGGTGAGGTTTTCAAGAATGAACAGGCCGTCGCGGACGATCTGGTGCGACTTCTGGCCCTTCATATGGGCGATGAAGCCGACGCCGCAG
>CAMFHE010000004.1 GCA_945952045.1 uncultured Rhizobium sp. | reverse complement strand
GCCAAGCGCATGGTCGACAAGCTCGCCAGCGCCTTTGGCGGCGGTGCTGCGGCCGCTGCTCCGGCACCCGAAGCCGGATGGGACGAGTTCTGAGCCGGCCGGCTTGACGTGTTGATCAGGCCCGCCCCACACGCAACGTCACCCTCGGCCTTGTGCCGAGGGTCTGTCAACATCGCGTAAAATCAATGGTTTGCAGATGCTCGGGACAGGCCCGAGCATGACGGCGGAGAGGTGTTTAGCCTTTTAGCGGCCTAGCTCATCCGGCGTTTACGCCCCCTCACAACCACCCGTTCTTGCGAAACCGCCAGTATAAAAACGTGCAGGTCGCGGCGATGCAGGCCAGGACGGTGGGATAGCCATATTCCATCTTCAGCTCCGGCATATCGCTGAAATTCATGCCATATATGCCGGCGAATGCCGTGGGGACTGCGAGGATGGCGGCCCAGGAGGCGAGGCGTTTCGAGACCGCCGTTTCCTGGCTCTGGCCGACGAGCAGGCTGGCCTCGAAGGCGAAGGCCAGCACTTCGCGCAGGCTGTCGATCTTTTCCTGCACGGTGCGGATATGATCGGTGACATCGCGGAAGAGCGGATGCATGGCCGGCTGGATCTGCGGCAGGTCGGCGCTGGTCAGCCGCCGGCAGACCTCGACCAGCGGCAAGGCGGCATTGCGCAACCGCAGGAGATCGCGGCGCATCATGTAGAGACGTTCGATCTCGGGGCCGGTCATCGGCTTGACCAGCACCTTGTCCTCGATCTCCTCGACCTCGCATTCCAGCTGTTCCAGCACCGGCATGTAATTGTCGACGATGAAATCGAGGATCGCGTAGAGCACGAAATCCTCGCCCTTGGCCAGCGAATGCGGGCAGCTTTCCCAATGTTGGCGCACGCTGGCATAGGAGGTCGAGGGGCCATGGCGGACGCTGACGATATAACCCTTGCCGACAAAGAGATGGGTTTCGCCGAAGGTGACGCGGCGCTCGATCAGCTGCGCCGTGCGCGCCACGATGAACAGCGCGTCGCCATATTGCTCCAGCTTCGGGCGCTGGTGGGGATGCTCGGCATCCTCGATGGCGAGCGCATGCAGATTGAATTGCGCCTGCACGCGCGCCAGAAGCGCGTGGCTGGGTTCGAGAAGGCCGATCCACACGACATGGCCGCCCTTCGCCGCCCATTCGCCGGCCTGCTCGATGGGGATATCGGCAATGCGCCGCCCGGCGGTATAGACGCTGGAGGCGACGATGCCCTCTTCCGGCGACCATGCGCTGGCATGATCCATGACCACCTCCCCGACGGCCCATGTCCGTCTGCTGCGGGACGAATTTGCGGATCGTCAATGTAGCGCGTTTTGGGCCGCCGGCCTACGGCAAAACACGGTGTCCTACCAAGCCCAGCCCGGCGCACGCCCGAGGCTGCCAAGCGTTTTCTCGACAGAGCCACCGAACGAAAGCACCTCCTCATCGGCAAAGCGTCGCCCGACGATCTGCAGGCCGACCGGCAGGCCCCCCGCCAGCCCGGCCGGCACCGACAGCGCCGGGCATTGCGGCAGCATGTTGAACGGACAGGTCATGTCGAGACCGGCCAGCCGTCCATCGTGAAGATCGGCGGCAAAATCATTGTCGTCGGCATCGGCCGAGGGTGCGGTCACCGCGCAGGTGGGGCAGAGCAGCGCATCGTAACGCGAGAGGATCGCGGCGAGATCTTTCCACATGGCGGTGCGCACAAGCTCGACCTGCTTGTAGGCGGTGGCGTTCATCGCCTGGCCGCGCTCGATGAGATCGACGACGATCGGGTCCATGTGCTCACGATATTCCGGCAGCGCCTCGCCGAAGAAGGCGGACATGAAGACGCACCAGAGATCGAACCAGCGATCGTTGACCGCCCGCGTCCAACGGATATCCACCTCCTCGACGACCGCGCCAGCGGCGCGCAGTTTCTCCACCGCCGCAAGGATCGTCTGCCTCACCGGCTCCTCGACGCGGTAATAACCGAGATCCATGGAGAGCGCGAAGCGGCGGCCGGCAAGGCTTGTCGACACTGCCCGCTTTGCCGAGAAGGTCAGGGGCAGCGAGGCGATGTCCTCGTCGTCAGGCCCCGATGTCGCGGCCATGAAGGCGGTGGCATCGCTTATGCCGCGCGCCAGCGGGCCGAAATGCGAGATATTGTCGAAAACGCTGGGCAGGATGGTCATGGGAATGCGCCCGAGGCTGGGTTTCAGCCCGACGACGCCCGAGAGTGCTGCGGGAATGCGCACCGAGCCGCCCATATCCGTCCCCTCGGCGAAGGGCACGACGCCGGTCGCCACCGCCACGGCCGAACCGCCGGAAGAGCCGCCACTGGTGCGCGTCGCATCCCAGGGGTTGCGGGTGATGCCCCAGCGCGGGCTGGCCGTGAAGCTGGAATGGGCGAATTCCGGCGTGGTCGTCTTGGCGATCAGGATCGCGCCGGCCGCTTCCAGACGGCGGATGCAGAGCGCCGTTTCTTCCGGCACCCAGTCGCCGCGCGTCCACGAGCCGAGCGTCGTGCGGTCGCCCCTGGTCGGCGTCAGATCCTTGGCGGCGAAGGGAACGCCGAGCAGCGGCGGCAGGTCGCTGCCTTGCGCGACCAGCCGGTCGGCGGCGCGGGCGGCGACAAGCGCCTGTTCCTCGCGCAGCAGGGTGAAGGCGTTCAGCCTTTCCTGAACGATCCTTGCCCGGCGCAGGGATTCGGCAACCACCGCCTCGGCGGAAAACCGCCCGGCGCGGATGCCTTCGGCGATCTCCACCGCCGGAAGGTCGAGCGGATGGGCGTGGTCTTGAGAAACGGACTGCATGGTGGCGGGCTCCGTGCTAGGAAAAATGTGCAAAACGACAAGCGAGCGTTTTCACGATTCGGGGAAAGCGAAAAGGCGTGCCTGCAATCGACGGGAGATGGACGTGACGGCAAAGGCGGGTGCGGCAGGCTATATCGACGGGTGGAACGCCGGCCTTGCAAACGCCGTGCGGGCGCTTGGCGAACCCGGCTTTCCGGCGGCGCTGGAACAGGCGCTGACACAGCTCGTTTCCTTCGAGATGATGAACGGCTTTGCCTATGCGCCGGGCGGCAAGGCCTTCGACCTCGACAATGCGCGCATCATCGGCGACCGCCTGACCATCGTCGATCAATACCTTGACGGCGCGTATATTCTCGATCCCTTCCACGATGCGGTGCGCAGCGGGCGCGAGGGCCTGCTCGTCATGCGGCGGCTGGCGCCGGACCGGTTTACCGAAACCGAATATTACCGTCGCCATTATCAGGCGACGGGCATTCTCGACGAGGTCGGCTTCATCCTGCGGCTGCGTCATGCCGATGCGGTCCTGTCCTTGTCGCGCATCGGCGATGTGCCGGCCTTTTCCAAGCGGGATATCGCCCGGCTGGAAAGTGCCGCGCCGCTGGTGCAGGCGCTGGGCGAACGCCACTGGTTCGAGCGTTTCGGCCCGCCCGCCGGCGATGAGAAACCGGCGCCGGAGATCAGCCATCCGCTGCTGTCGAAGCGTGAGCTGGAGATCGTGACCCTCATCCTCAAGGGCCACTCCTCCTTTTCCATCGCCGCGACGCTGGGCTTGTCGCCGAACACCGTCAAGGTTCATCGCCGCCAGGCCTATGCCAAGCTCACCATTTCCAGCCAGGCGGAGCTGTTTCATCTGTTTTTGAATCGTCGCTGATTACTCAACGAATTCAACCTCGGGCGGGGCCATCTGGAAGAAACGGGTGAGATAGGCGAGATAGAGGATGCCGAGCGCCAGCCAGGCAAGGCCCAGCAGCTTGGCATGGCTGTCGAGGTTCCACAGCAGGAAGAGATCGCACAGCGCCCCCGCCGCCGGCACGACGAACCCGATGAGCGGACCCAGCGGCCGCACGATGGCATTGCCCTTCATATAGAGCGCGATGACCGAGACGTTGACGGCGGTGAAGGCCAGGAACGCGCCGAAATTGATGAAGGACGTCGAGGTGGTGATGTCGAGCGTCAGCGCCAGCAGGCCGACAATGCCGACGAAGACGAGGTTCAGCACCGGCGTGCGCCATTTTTCATGCAGCTTGCCGAAGATGCCGGCCGGCAGGACGCCATCGCGGCCCATGGCAAACAGCAGGCGGCCGACGCTGGCTTGGGCCGCCAGACCCGAGGTGAACTGCGCAACGACCAGCGTTGCAAGGAAGATGGTGACGAACAGGTCGCCGCCAATCATCAGGGCGATTTCGGTCGCGGCCGAGTCCACCGAGGCGAATTCGCCGCCGGGATGGGCAAGCTGGGTGATATAGGCCGAGCCGGTGAAGATCAGCCCGCCGATGACGGCGATGATCATGATCGCCTTCGGCATGGTGCGGGTCGGATCGCGCGTCTCTTCGGTTAGGGTCGAGACGGCATCGAAGCCGAGGAAGGAATAGGCCGCGATCGCCGCACCTGCGATGGACGCACTGAAGGGAACGCCGGTTTCGAAGAACGGCCGCACCGAGGTGAGCCCGCCCGCGCCATTGAGCGCCACCACATAGCGCGCGGCGAGCGCCACGAAGGCGATCAGCACGGTCAGTTGCACCAGCATCAGCACGACGTTCACCCGGTTGGCAAAGGCGATGCCGACGACGTTGATGGCCGTGGTCAGCACGATGAAGCCGACGATCCACGCCCAGGCCGGCACGCCCGGGAAAGCGGCGGTGAGATAGGCCGCGCCGATCAGCCAGATCACCATCGGCAGGAAGAAATAATCGAGCAGCACCGCCCAGCCGACGAGAAAGCCGGCGCCCGAATTCAGCGATTTGCGGGCATAGGTATAGGCCGAACCCGCGACCGGATAGACCTTCGCCATGATGCCATAGCTGACCGCCGTCAGGAAAATTGCGGCGGCTGCAATGAAATAGGCCATGGCCGTCGTGCCGGCGCTGACCGAAGCCAATGCCCCGAACGTGCCGAATACGATCATCGGCGTCATATAGGCCAGACCGAACAGCACCACGGACCACAGGCCGAGTGTGCGGTCGAGTTTGATGGATTCTGTCATGCTCCCCTCCTCCAAAGTGATGGGCAAGGTTCTGCGAAAGCGTGCGTGAAGCCAATAACCCCAGGGTGTTAGGGTTCGGTTGGGTTTTTCGGGGATATGAGGCCGCCGCCACAATCCCCTTCTCCCCCGAGGAGAGATGAGAAGGCGCGTAGCCAAGACCTTGCCGCAATCCGCTGCTTGTCTGGGCTTTCACAACGAAAGGTGATGTTTTGATCCGCTTTCCCCTCCTCCCCGCGCTTGCCGCCGGTCTTCTTCTCATCGCCGCCGGCTGCCAGAAATCGGCGGAAGCGCAGGCCGGCCTGTGCGACAGGGATGCCGCCGCCGCATTGGTCGGCAAGGCGGCGATGTCGGATGCGGAGGCGCAAAAGCTGACGGGGGCGAGCAGTGTGCGGCAGGTGCGGCCGGGCGATGCCGTCACCATGGATTTCCGTCAGGAGCGCCTCACCATCGAGACCGATCCGGCGACGAACAGGATTACGCGCGCCGTCTGCGGCTGAACCGGCAAAAAAGCCGGTGGCCATGGCCTGCCGGCCCTTGAGGCTTTGCGCCAGGCCGCTAGTTTCGCATGGATGCGAGAGCCGCTTTGGCGTTCGTCGGTGCAAGGCGGAGACTTTCGGTGGCCATCCAGGAAGACGGAGACAGCGCGGCGGATGGCGGGAGCGCGCATCCGCTTGCCGAAAGCGAGGCGCGCCTGCGCTTCCTCGACCGTCTGGGCAAGGCAACCGCCCCTAGCGCCGATGCCGACGACATCCTTGCCATCACCACGAAAATGGTCGGCGACTATCTCGGCGTCTCCATCTGCGCCTATGCCGACATGGAGCCGGATGAGGATCATTTCACCATTCGCGGCGACTGGAGCGCGCCGGGGTCACCCAGCATACGCGGCTATTACAGCCTCGCCGCGTTCGGAACGCGCGCGGTCGCCGATCTGCATGGCGGCCGGCCGCTCGTCGTCAACGATATCGCGGCCGAACTGACGCCGGTAGAGGCCGCGACCTTTCAGGCCATCGGCGTATCGGCGACCATCTGCATGCCGCTGGTCAAGCTCGGGCGGCTGACGGCGCTGATGGCGATCCATCACAAGCTGCCGCATGACTGGAAGACGGCGGAACTGGCGCTGCTGCGCGAGGTCACCGAGCGAAGCTGGGCGCATATCGAGCGCGTGCGCTCGCAGCAGACGGCGCGCGAGGCGGCCGAGCGGCTGAAACTTGCCGCAGACGCCGCCACCATCGGAATTTTCGACTATGACATCGCCGCCAATCGCCTGACCTGGGATGTGCGCTGCAAGGAACTGTTCGGCCTGCCGCCCGAGGCGGAGGTGACCTATGAAAGCGCCTTTCTCGCCGGGCTGCATCCCGAGGACCGCGCGGCCGCCGACCAGGCGGTGCAGGCCGCCGTCAGCCGCACGGCGACGGAGCCTTTCGCCGTGCAATACCGCACGATCGGCATTGTCGATCATCGCGAGCGCTGGATCGCGGCCAATGGCGACCTCGTGACATCGGATGACGGACGGGTGCGGTTCGTCGGCACCGTGCGCGACATCACGGCCGCCAAGAAGGCCGAACGCCACCTGAAGATCATGAACGACACGGGTGCTGCGATTGCCGCCGAACTCGATCTCGAAAAGATCGTGCAGACGGTCACCGATGCCGGCGTCGAATTGTCGGGGGCGGAATTCGGCGCATTCTTCTACAATGTGCTGGATGCCAGTGGCGGCAGCTACATGCTGTATGCCCTGTCAGGAGCCTCGCGCAACGCCTTCGAGAACTTTCCGATGCCGCGCGCCACGGCCGTCTTCAAGCCGACCTTTCACGGCGAAGGCGTCGTTCGCTCCGACGATATCCTCAGGGACAGGCGCTACGGGCTGGCCGCGCCGCACAAGGGCATGCCGCCGGGCCATCTTCCCGTGCGCTCCTATCTGGCGGTGCCGGTCGTGTCGCGCTCCGGCGAGGTGCTGGGCGGGCTGTTCTTCGGCCACAAGGAAACCGGCCGTTTCGGGGCGGAGCATGAGACGGCGCTGCTCGGCATTGCCGGCCATGCGGCGACGGCAATCGACAATGCCCGGCTGTTCAAGGCCTTCGAGACCGAGCTTGGCGAGCGCCGCCGCGCCGAAGCCGCCTTGCAGGCGCTGAACGCCACCCTCGAGGAGCGGGTGGTGGAGGAAGTGGCCGAGCGCGCCAAGGCAGAGGAGCAACTGCGCCAGGCGCAGAAGATGGAGGCCGTCGGCCAGCTGACCGGCGGCATCGCCCATGATTTCAACAATATGCTGGCCGTCGTTCTCGGCGGCCTTTCCATGCTGCAGCGGCGGCTGGCGCGTGGCGATACCGATGTCGGCCGTTTCGTCGATGGCGCGATGGATGCCGCGCAGCGCGCCGCGACGCTGACGCAGCGCCTGCTCGCCTTTTCCCGCCGTCAGCCCTTGGCGCCGCAGCCGCTCGACCCCAACCGCATGGTCAGCGGCATGAGCGAGATGCTCAGCCGAACGCTTGGCGAAACCATCGCGCTTGAGACCGTGATGTCGGCCGGCGCATGGCAGATCAATGCCGATCCGGCGCAGCTGGAAAGCGCCCTGCTCAATCTCTGCGTCAACGCCCGCGACGCCATGCCCACGGGCGGTCGGCTGACCATCGAGACCTCGAACGCCTATGTCGACGATCGTTACGCGCGCGAGGCGGGCCTCGAAACCGGCCAGTTCGTGCTGATCGCCGTCACCGATACCGGCTTCGGCATGGAAGAAGCGGTGATGGAAAAGGCCTTCGATCCCTTCTACACCACCAAGGAAGTCGGCAAGGGCACGGGGCTGGGGTTGAGCCAGGTCTATGGCTTCGTGCGGCAGTCGGGCGGAAGCGTCAGGCTTTATTCCGAGCCGAAGGTCGGCACGACCGTCAAGGTCTACCTGCCGCGCCATTACGGCGATGCGCCGCTGGACCGGATCGCGGCGCCGCAGCGCGTCTCGCCCGGGCGGGCGGAAGAGGTCGTCATGGTGGTGGAGGATGACGAGCGCGTCCGGGCCATTTCCGTCGATGCACTGCGCGATCTCGGCTATACCGTTATCGAGGCGGTCAGCGGCGTCGATGCGCTGAGGATCGTTGCCGGCGGCCAGTCGATCTCGCTGCTGTTCACCGATGTCGTCATGCCCGGCATGTCCGGCCGCGAACTCGTCGATCGCCTGCGCGATCTCGGCCTGACCGTGCCGGTGCTCTACACCACCGGCTATACCCGCAACGCCATCGTCCATAACGGCATTCTCGAACCGCACACCCATCTGCTGACCAAGCCCTTCACCATCGAAGATCTCGCCAGCAAGGTGCGCACGGTGCTGGATCTGGCCTCCGCCAGCGCCGGCTGACGGGGCTGCATCGCGCACCGCATCGACTGTCTCTGCACGTGGATGACGACAGCCATTTTCATTCAGCGGCGCTGTGTTACGCTGTCTGAACGGCCGCTTTCAGTCGGTCGTCAGCTTTGCGTGCCACCTCTTTCGTCATGCATGGAGATGGAATGACCGCCCGGACCAAACTCAAGCTGGAAATCGCGCCCGACAGCATCGAGGCGTTTCTGGCGCTGGAGCCGTTTTCGGCGACGCCGCAGGCGCATCTGCATCGCTCGGTCTATTTCGATACGCCGTCGCGCGCCTTGCTCGCGGCCGGCATCGGCTTGCGCATCCGCGAGGCCGGCGGGCATCATACGCAGATGGTGCGCACGGCGGCGGCTGGAAACGGGCCGTTTCCCCATCAGGAATGGGATATGCCGGTCGATGGTCTCAGGCCGGTGCTGGATGGATTTGCGGCGCTGTTTTCAGATGCCGGCGCGGCGCTGCCGGAAATCGTGCCGCTGTTCGAGCTGCGCAATCACCGCCTCGTCTGGAAGGTCGCGGATGGCGGGTCGCAGGTGGAGGTGACGCTGGATCGCGGCCTCGTCGTCGCCGGCGAGCGCCAGTCGCCGCTCTGCGAAATCGCGCTGACGCTGACGCAGGGCGATGCGGCGGCGCTGTTTGCGCTGGCGCGGCGTATTGCGGCTGCGGCGCCGGTGCGCATCGCCGTCATGTCCAAGGGCGAGCGCGGCTTCCGGCTGACGGAGGCGCAGCCGGCGATGGTCAAGGCCGAGCCGGTGGCGCTGTCGCCGCAGGCCGATGTCGCCGAGAGCTTCCGCATTATCGCCGCAAACTGTCTGCGCCAGTTTCGCCTCAACGAAGACATTCTGCTGCATCGCCGCCATGCGGATGCGCTGCATCAGGCGCGCGTCGGCTTGCGGCGTCTGCGCTCGGCCTTCACGCTCTACAAGCCCTTGCTGCTCGGCCCGGAAAGCCTGCGGCTGAAGGAGGAGTTGCGCTGGCTCGCCGGCCTGCTCGGCGAAGTCCGCGATCTCGACGTTCTCACCCGCAAGGCGCGGCATGAGGGGTTGCGCGTTCGCTTGCGCGACCTGCGAAGCCAGCGTTACGACGCCGTGATCGAAACGCTGAAATCGCCGCGCGCGCTGGCGCTTGGCCTCGATCTGGCCGCATGGCTGCAGATCGATCCCGATCTCGCAACCGCCGACGAGCCGCTGGAAACGGTCAGCGATTTCGCCAGCGGCGTGCTCGATCGTCGTCGCCGCAAGCTGAAGAAACATGGCGCCGACCTCTCCGAACTCGACGACCTGCACCGTCACGAGGCGCGCAAGGACGCCAAGAAGCTGCGCTATGCCGCCGAATTCTTCGCCGTTCTCTATAACGACAAGCGCAGCCAACGCCGCCGCCGCGCCTTCACCGAGGCGATGGAGGCCTTGCAGGAACATCTGGGTTCGCTGAACGACCTCGCGACCGGCCATGCGCTGGTCGAAACGCTCGGCCTCGAAAACCAGCCGGGCGTCGAAGACCTGATCGCAACCGGCGACAAGGAGGCGCTGATCCGCGCCGCCCAGAATGCGCTCGACGAGGTTATCGACGCCAAGCGCTTCTGGCGGGGCAAGTCTTAGCCGGCGAGCCGCATCGGCTCGCGGCCGGCGTTTTCATCGCGCAGGCGGAAGGCGGAAAGGCTGGCACGCAGGCGCGCGGCCTCATTGGCGAGAACCGCCGTCGCGGCATTGCTTTCCTCGACCATGGCGGCGTTCTGCTGCGTGTCGTGGTCCATCTGATTGACGGCGGCGTTGATCTGGGCAAGGCCGGCAGACTGCTCCTGCGAGGCGATGGCGATCGCCTGCATATGCTCGTTCATCGCCGTGACGTGGCGGCCGATTTCATGCAGGGCCGCGCCTGTGTCGCGGACATGGCGGGCGCCCTCTTCCACTTCGCCGGCGGCACTTTCGATCAGCGTCTTGATTTCCTTGGCGGCATTGGCCGAACGCTGCGCCAGTTCGCGCACCTCATGGGCAACGACCGCGAAACCGCGTCCCGCCTCACCCGCCCGCGCCGCCTCGACGCCGGCATTCAGCGCCAGAAGATTGGTCTGGAAGGCGATCTGGTCGATGACGGCGATGATGGTCGAGATGCGCTGCGACGAGGTTTCGATGCGCCCCATGGCCTGCACGGCGTCGTCCACCAGTTTCGTCCCGGTTCCGGTGCTGCCGCGCGCCCGGTCGGCGACATCGCGGGCTTCCTCGACGCGGGTGGCCGAACGCTTGACGTTGACGGTGATTTCGTCGAGTGCGGCTGCCGTTTCTTCCAGCGCCACGGCCTGACGCTCGGTGCGCTGGGCCAGCGCATGGGCGCCGCCGCTGATCTCGCGGCTGCCTTCGTCGATGCGGTGGCTGGCGAAGGCGATTTCGGTCATGACGCCGGAAAGCTGGGCGAGTGCGGCATTGAGATCGGCGCGCAACGCCTCGAAATCGGGCGCGAAGGGGTCGGAAAGCGTGAACGACAGGTCGCCGCCGGCTAGACGATGCAGGGCGCTGGCGAGCGCGCCGGTGGCGCGGCGCAGATGCTCGCGGGCGCGCGCTTCGGCCTCTTCCTGCATGGCGGTGCGTTCTGTCTCGGCATTGGCGCGGGCTTGCGCCGCCTCGTCTTCGAGACGGATGCGCTCGATGGCGCTTTCACGAAACACTTCCAGCGCCTTCGCCATGCGGCCGACTTCGTCGCGACGGCCAAGGCCAGGGGCGGCGCGGCTGGTATCGCCGCCGGCCAGATCGCCCATGGCGCCGACCAGCGACAGGATCGGACGGCTGATCGAACGGCCGACGATCAGCACGCAGACGAGGATCAGCCCGACGGCGAGACAGATCAGTGCGGTGACGATCGCCAGATTGCGGCTGGAGATGCGGGCATTCTCGAGCTTTGTCGCCGCTTCGTCTCTGGCGTAGTGATCGAGGATGCCGGCCAGCACCGGCTGCAGCGCGTCATAGGCGCCGGTCAGTTCCTTGCGGGCGGCGGCCTCTTCGAGCGTGCCCTTGGCATAGAGGCGGAAGGCGTTGGCATAGACGTCGAGGGCTTCCATCACCCGCATGCGCTGCGCGCCGGGCTTGAACACCTTCTTGATCATGCCGGAGAATTTCTCGGCTTCCGCCGCATGCTTTTCGATGTAATCGGCATTGCGGCGCAGGATGAAATCCTTCTCGTGCCGGCGCAGCATCAGCATGGAGACGCGCAACTCGGCATCCTCGGCGGTTTCCAGCTGCTTTTCGATGGAATGCACCGCCTCGCGCATCGCCCCTTCCAGGCCGGTATCCGGCGTCAGGCCGAGTTCGGTATCCTTGCGCACCAGCACGTCGAACGCCTTGGCATAGGTTCCGAGCCCGGTTTCAAGCTGCGAAAGCTCGGTTGCCTGCGCGGCGGTCGCGGCGCGGGTAAGCGTATCGACGCGGGCGGTGGCGCTGGCATGGCTTGCCTGGAAGCGCTCGGCGGCCTGCGTCTCGCGGGTCAGGAGAAAGGTCTGGGTGGCGACCAAGGCGTCGCGCACGTCGTCGCGCAGCCGCGTCAGTTCCACCTGCTGTCCGACCAGCCGGTCGGCCTCGGCGCGGTAGCCGGCCTCGATCTGCCGCTGCGCCAGAAAGATTGCGGAAACGGCCGCAAGCCCGGCCAGCGCCACCAGCGCCAGCAACAGAACGCGATGCGCAATCTTGAGGTTGGAAAGCAAGGCCACGCTGCGGGCTCCGGGCTGTTTGAACACCTCCCGGCTTACACCATTGCGGGGTTAAGCAATCCCGAACGGGGCAAGAAGCTTTTGTGAAATCTGCTGCAATGCGAATGAAACGACTGCCCGCGCCCCTTAGAATTGCGGCGCTTGCGAAGTCGCTCACGCAACGCGGGAAAGCTGCCGCAGATAGGCGACGAAGGCGTCGACGGTGGGTTCCAGCGCATCGGAATTGTCGAGCCGCAGATAGGTGTCGGCGGCCTCGCGCAGGTCTATTTCGACACGGCGCGCCACGCGGGCGGTGGCGGAGGCGCTATCCTCGCGGCCACGCCCTGCGATGCGGGCGGCCAAGATCTCCGGCCGTGCGGTGATCTCGACGACGGCGACCGCGCCGAAGCGTCGGGCGGCATCGGCTAGCGCCGTGCGCGACAGGTTGGCGATGACGGTCTCGCCCGCCTCCAGCCGCGCGTCGATGTCAGCCGGCAGGCCGTAAAACAGGCCATGCGCGCCCCAGCTCAGGCAGAAGTCGCCGCGCTCGCGGGCTTCCAGGAAGGCATCCGGCGAAAGCGTCGCGTGACCTTCGGAAGCCGTATCCGCCTCGCGAGTGATGACGCGGCGTACGAAATGCACGCCGGCATCGTCCGCCAGCGCCTCTGCCGCCGCCTTCAGGACAGTGTCCTTGCCAGCCCCGCTCGGGCCGACGACGGCGACGAAGCGCCCCTGCGCCCGGGCGCGCGGCGCCTCGGTGGCAAAGCCGAGACCCGCATCGTCTGACAGCGCCTTATGCAACGCGCCGTCCTTCGCGCCAGACGCCGGCCACCTGCGGCGGCAAGCCGTCATTGCGGCGGATGCGCACGAGATCGGCGCGACGGCCCGTCTCGATACGGCCGCGATCGTGCAGGCCGGCGGCTTCGGCCGGATTGGCGGTGATCAGGCGCACGGCATCGGGAAGCGGCACTTCGGCCTGATCGGCCAGAAGGAAGGCGGCCTGCACGAGGCTGAACGGCACGTAATCGGAGGAGAGGATATCGAGCGCGCCGGCGCGCAGCAGCTCGATGGCCGAGACATTGCCGGAATGCGAACCGCCGCGCACCACGTTCGGCGCGCCCATCAGCACCTTGAGACCCGCCTTGCGCGACAGTACGGCCGCCTCGACCGTGGTCGGGAATTCGGCCAGCGCAATGCCGAGATCGATGCTTTCCTCGACATGGGCGGCGGTGGCGTCGTCATGCGAGGCCATGGGGATGCCGGCCGCCTGGCAGCGCGCCGCGATCAGGTTGCGGTTGCGCTCCGAGTTGGCTTCGGATTCGGCGACGCGGCGGGCGGCGTAGAGCGCGAACTGTTCGTCCGAAAGCTTCTTCTTGCCCTGGTAATAGATGCGGTAGGCATCGAGGCTGACGAATTGCCGTTGGCCCGGCGCATGGTCCATCAGCGAGGCGAGGCGCACGCGATCATTGTCGCGGAAGGTGTCGAAATGATCGACGACATCGCCGACCGAGACTTCGCAGCGCAGATGGATGAAATGCTCGGCGCGCAGCCGGTTTGCGTTGGCGGCTTCGGTAATCGTGCCAGCCATGGCCGACATGTCGCCGGCGCCGAATTCGGTATCGCCCTCCAGCCCGACGCGCAGCGCATCGAAGACGGTGGTGATGCCGGAGGTGGCGATCTGGCCGTCATGGGCCTGAAGGGCGGCGTCGAGGTTCCAGCGCACCTTGGGACGCGGCTGCAGATGGGTTTCGAGATGGTCGGTATGCAGCTCGACGCAACCGGGCATCAGGATATCGCCGCCGAAGTCTTCGCCGGCCGCGCTTGCGCCTTCGCTGAGATCGGCGATCTTGCCGTCGCGCAGCACGAGGGTGCCGTGAAGCATGGCGTCGGGCAGGACGATGAGGGCATTGGTGAAAATCTGTTCTTTGGTCATCGGGGATATTCCGGCTTTCGATGCGGTCTCAGATCGCCAGCTTGCGAAGCTGTTGCGAGATCAGGTCCATGATCGTCACGGTGGCGATCACGATGATGAGGATGGCGGCGGCCTGCGGGTAATAGAAGGCGCGGATGGATTCGAACAAAACCTGCCCGATGCCGCCGGCGCCGATGATGCCGAGCACGGTGGCGGAGCGGACGTTGGATTCGAGACGGTAGAGCGAGAAGGACATCCACAGCGGAAGCACCTGCGGAATGACGCCGAAGATCACCTGCTGCATGCGCGAGGCGCCGGTGGTGCGGATCGCCTCGACGGGACGCGGGTCGATGGCTTCGACGGCTTCGGAAAACAGCTTTGCGAGAATGCCGGTCGTGTGGATGAACAGCGCCATGACGCCGGCAAACGGGCCAAGGCCGACGGCGACGACGAACAGCACCGCAAACACCACCTCATGAATGGCGCGGAACAGGTCCATCAGGCGGCGCACCGGCTGCAACACCCACCAGGGCGCCATGTTGTGGGCGGAGAGAATGCCGAACGGGATCGACAGCAGCACGGCGAGGAACGTGCCCCACAGCGCGATCTGGATGGTGATCACCATCTCCTCGAGATAGAAACGCCAATCCTTGAAATCGGGCCGCAGGAAGCCGGAGGCATATTCGACCATATTGCCGGAATCGCTGAACAGATAGGTCCAGCGGTGCATTTCCGCCGGGTTCCAGCTGAAGGCCAGAAGCAGCGCCAGCGCCGCCATCAGCGTGTAATTGCGCGCCCGGCCGGGCATGGGCGGGCTCTCCGGGCGGGCGGTCTTGCCCGACAAAGCGGTCTGATTGTTCATTGCCATCGTTCTCGTTCCGTCGCTTGTCGCTTTGCGGCTCGGAAAAGGTGCGGGAAGGCGTGAAAGCCGCCTCCCCGCCGGGATTATCAGCCGGCAGCCAGTTCGGCTTCGTACTTGGCCTTCTGGGCGTTCAGCTCGTCCAGCTTGGCCTTCTTGGCGTCTTCGGCCATGGAGGCATCGGCCTGGACCTTGGAAATCGACTTGGAGATTTCCATGACGCGGATCGGCAGCAGCTGCTTGTCGGTGGAAGCGCGGAACGGCGCCCACTTCAGGCCGGCCAGAACGGCCTTTTCTTCAGCGACATTGCCGGTCGACCTTTCGGTGCCGTAGGTCAGGAAGAAGTCGCGGATCTTTTCCTTGTCGCCTTCCGAGAGATCCTTGCGCCAGACGATCGGGTCGGACGGGATCAGCGGCGAACGCCAGATTTCGCGGATGTTTTCGAAAGCCTTGGGCTGGTTCTGCTTGATCAGCGCCATGTTCTCGGTGTTGTTGGCGGCAGCGTCGACCTGCTTGTTGGCGACAGCCATGGCGTTGGTTTCATGGTTGGCGTTGGTGACGTTCTTGAAGCAGGACTTCGGGTCGATGCTCTTGGCGCCGAAGACGAAGGTCATCGGAACGAGATAGCCCGAGGTGGAGTTCGGATCGCCGAGGCCGAAGTTCAGCGACTGGTCGCACTTCAGGAGTTCGTCGACGGTCTGGATCGGGGAATCCTTCGGCACGATGATGACCGACCAGTAGCCCGGCTCGCCGCCGACCGGAACGCTCTGCACGAAGACTTCGCCATCGGCGCGGTCGACGGCTTCCATGGCCGACTTGTTGCCGTACCAGGCCATCTGCACCTTGCCGAAGCGCATGCCTTCGATGATGCCGGCATAGTCGGAAGCGAAGAACGGCTTGACTTCGAGACCGGTCTTTTCGGTCATCGCCTTCAGCAGCGGTTCCCACTGGGTCTTGAGGTTCTGCTGGGATTCGGTCGAGATGATGCCGAAGTTGATGACGTCGGCAGCCATGGCGGTCGTCGACATCAGGCAGGCGAGCGACATCGCCGCAACGCTTTTCAGGATCGCGTTCATTGTAGTTCTCCGAGTTTTGAGTCAGGCGTTGGTCAGGCGGTCTCTGGGACCGGCACGGTCTGTCTGGCGACCGGCGCGAAGCCGGCATGCGGTTCTGCCGGTGCATCCGGCAAAACCAGTTCCTCCGAGGCGTTGCCGTAAAGCTCGGCCAGGAAAGCATTGGTGAGGGCCGTGGACGGCCCGTCGAAAACGATGCGGCCATCGCGCATGGCGATCGTGCGGCGGCAATAGCGCCGCGCATATTCGACCTGATGCAGCGAAACGAGGACGGTGATGCCCTCCTGGCTGTTGATATCGGCCAGCACGTCCATGACGCGACGGGCAGCCGAGGGATCGAGCGCCGAGATCGGCTCGTCGGCGATCAGGATCTCCGCCTGCTGCACCAGCGTGCGGGCGATTGCGGCGCGCTGCTGCTGGCCGCCCGAGAGCGTCGAGGAGCGCTGCGCGGCGACATGGCCGATGCCGACGCGGGTCAGCGCCTCGCGCGCCCTGTCCTTCTCGCTCGCATTGAAGATGCCGAGCGTGCCGCGCCAGCGCGGCACCCGGCCGAGATTGCCGATCAGCACATTCGTCAGCACCGACAGGCGGCCGACGAGATTGAACTGCTGGAAGATGACGGCGACGCGGCCGCGTCGTCGCGAGCGATTGAGGCGGCCCGCCTGCTGCGAGACCTCGCCGAGCACGCTCACCTTGCCGCCCTGCCCGTCGCCGGTCTCGAGACCGGCGATATGGCGGATCAGCGTGCTCTTGCCCGAGCCGGATGCGCCGATCAGCGCCACCATTTCGCCGCGCTGCAGCTCGAGGCTGACATCGTCAAGTGCGCGCGTCTGGCCATATTGTTTCGAGAGATTGAAAACGCTGATTGCAGGCATGTCTCAAGGTCTCCGGTTTCAGTGGCTTTAGGTGAAGCAGGTGACTAGGCGACGACGGTTTGATGACGGTTCGATGAAGCCTCGACCTCGTAGCGATCGAGGAAAGCCTCTGTCGTCATCGTGCGAAAATCGTCGAGTGCCGCAAACAGGCGGTCATGCGACCAGTCCCACCAGGCCAGCGCATCCATGCGGTTGCCGATGGCGGTTTCGAAGCGCTGACGGATGAGTTTCGCCGGCACGCCGCCGACGATGGTGTAGGGCGCGACATCGCGCGAAACCACCGCGCCGGCCCCGATCACCGCGCCATTGCCAACCGAAACGCCCGGCAGGATGGTCGCCCCGTGGCCGATCCAGACGTCATGGCCGATGCCGACGGCATTGCCGCGCCGCCATTCGAAGAAATCCACCTCGTCCTCGGCGCCCTCGAAATAATCGCCGGCGCGATAGGTGAAATGGTGCAGCGTCGGCCGCCAGGTCGGATGGTTGGTGGCGTTGATGCGCACGGCGGAGGCGATGTTGACGAACTTGCCGATGCGGGCGCACCAGATGGCGCAATCCTGCATGACATAGGAATAGTCGCCAAGCTCGGTCTCGGAGAGGCGCGAGCGCGCCTCGATCTCGACATAGCGGCCAAGTGTGGAGGCATGCACCTCGGCGGTGGTGTGGATCAACGGGTTATGTTCGGAAAGCTTGGGCATCAGGCGGCCTTTCGGGCGGAGAAGGCGGAGACGTCGACGATGCGGGTCGCCACCGCCTCGCGCACCGGAATGTCATGGAAAATGCCGAGAATTGCGGTGCCGTCGTCCAGCTTCTCGCGGATCATCGAAACGACGATGTCGCGATTGGCGGCGTCGAGCGAAGCGGTCGGCTCGTCGAGCAGCAACACCGGATGATCGGTGATGAAGCCGCGGGCGATGTTGACGCGCTGCTTCTCGCCACCGGAGAAGGTGGCCGGCGGCAGGGAGAACAGAGCGGATGGCAGATGCAGCCGCTCCAGCATTTCGCCAGCCCTCGATGTCGCGACGGCGCGATCGACGCCACGGGCGATCAGGGGTTCGGCGACGACATCGAGCGCGCTGACGCGCGGCACCGCGCGCAGGAACTGGCTGACATAGCCGATGCTGTCGCGGCGCAGGTCGAGAATGACGCGCGGATCGCCGGTGGCGAGATCGGCCATCTCGCCGGTCGCCCGGTCGCGCACCAAGATCGAGCCGCCATCGACGGCATAATTGCCGTAGACCATGCGCAGGATCGAGGACTTGCCGACGCCCGAGGGGCCGCCGAGCACGACGCATTCGCCGGGGACAAGCCGGAACGAGACATTCTCGACCACCGGCAACTGGATGCCGCCGCGCAGATGCATGGTGAAGGATTTTCTGACGCCATCGACGCAGAGCAGCGGTTCGATATCGAGTGCTTTGATCATTTCAGCTCTCCGGGATCGAGGCGACGAGCAGTTGCGTATAGGGATGATGCGGATCGTCCAGCACGCGGTCGGTCAGCCCCTGCTCGACGATGCGGCCGCTCTTCATGACGATCATGCGCTGCGACAGGAGCCGCGCGACGGCGAGGTCATGGGTGACGATGACGACCGAGAGGCCGAGATCGGAGACCAGCATGCGCAACAGATCGAGCACGCGCGCCTGGACGGAGACATCGAGGCCGCCGGTCGGCTCGTCCATGAAGATCAGGCGCGGATGGGTGACGAGGTTGCGGGCGATCTGCAGGCGCTGGCGCATGCCGCCGGAAAAGGCGACCGGCTGGTCGTCGATCCGCGATGCTGCGATTTCCACACGCTCCAGCCAGTCCGTCGCCGTCTGGCGGATATTGCCGTAATGGCGCTCGCCGACGGCCATCAGCCGCTCGCCGACATTGGCGCCGGCCGAAACGCGCATCCTGAGGCCATCGGCCGGATTCTGGTGGACGAAACCCCAATCGGTGCGCATCAGGAAACGGCGTTCGGCCTCGGTGAGATCGCCAAGATCGGGAAAGCGGCCGTCGCGCATCCGGTAGCGGATGTGGCCGGCGCTGCGCTCCAGCCGGCCGGAAATGCAGTTCAGCAGCGTCGTCTTACCGGAGCCGGATTCACCGACGATGGCGATGACTTCGCCGGGGAAGACATCGAAGGAAACGCCGGTGCAGCCGATGAAATTGCCATAGCGGCGTTCGAGATCGGTGACGGAAAGGATGGGCGCGGCGCTCATTCGGCGGCCTCCTGCAATTCGCTCGTTTCGGGCAGGCCGGGGCCGCGATGGCCGTCAGTGCGGCGCGTTTCGCAATGATCGGTGTCGGAGCAGACGAACATGCGCCCGCCCCGGTCGTCGGTCACGACTTCATCGAGATAGACGTTGGCCGCATCGCAGAGCGCGCAGCGCGACGAGAACTTTTGCACCTGGAAAGGATGGTCCTCGAAATCCAGGCTGACGACATCGGTAAACGGCGGCAGCGCATAGATGCGCTTTTCGCGACCGGCCCCGAAAAGCTGAAGCGCCGGCGATTTGTGCATCTTCGGATTGTCGAATTTCGGGATCGGCGACGGGTCCATCACATAGCGGCCCTCGACCTTGACCGGATAGGCATAGGTCGTGGCGATATGGCCGTGCTGGGCGATATCCTCGTAAAGCTTGACGTGGATCAGCCCGTATTCGGCAAGCCCGTGCATGACGCGGGTCTCGGTCTCGCGCGGCTCGAGGAAACGCAAGGGCTCGGGGATCGGCACCTGATAGACGATGGTCTGGCCGGCCTGCAGCGGCGTTTCGGGAATGCGGTGGCGGGTCTGGATGATCGTCGCATCCACCGTGCTGGTCGTCGTCGCGACATTGGCGACCTTGGCGAAGAAGGCGCGGATCGAGACGGCATTGGTGGTGTCGTCGGCGCCCTGGTCGATGACCTTCAGCACGTCCTCCGGCCCGAGGATCGAGGCGGTGACCTGCACGCCGCCGGTGCCCCAGCCATAGGGCATCGGCATTTCGCGCGAGGCAAACGGCACCTGATAGCCGGGAATGGCAATGGCCTTCAGGATGGCGCGGCGGATCATCCGCTTGGTCTGTTCGTCCAGATAGGCGAAATTATACGCCGGCAGGCTAGGAGCGGCACTCATTCTGCGGCCTCGCGGATGGCTTGTTCGTTTGCTTCGCGGACTTCGCGGCGCAGGGTGCGCAACAGGTCCAGCTCGGCCTGGAAATCGACGTAATGCGGCAGTTTCAGATGCTCGACGAAGCCGGTCGCCTGGACGTTGTCGCAATGTTCGAGCACGAATTCCTCGTCCTGCGCCGGCGCCAGACGTTGCTCGCCGAATTCATCGGCGCGCAGCGAGCGATCGACGAGGCTGACGGCCATCGCCTTGCGTTCGCTCTGGCCGAAGACGAGGCCGTAACCGCGTGTAAAGCGCGGCTCGCCATCCGGCCCGCCCTTGAATTGGGAGACCATCTGGCATTCGGTGACGCGCACGCTGCCGGCGCGCACCGCAAAGCCCAGTTCCGGCACGTCGATCTCGACATCGACCAGGCCGATGCGGATTTCGCCGACGAAGGGATGGGTGCGGCCGTAACCGCGCTGGGTGGAATAGCCGAGCGCCAGTAGAAAGCCCTCGTCGCCGCGCGCCAAGGCTTGCAGGCGAAGATCGCGCTCGACCGGATAGGCGGTCGGGCTGCGGGTCAGGTCCGCAGGCTCGGCATCGCCCGGCACATCCGGCTCGATCAGGCCCTGACCGTCCAGAATATCGGTGACGCGCGGGCAGGCGGTGTCATCGGGGCGCGCGCGGCGCAAGGGTGCTTCGACCGCTTCGTCACCGGCCATGGCCGGATCGATCAGGCGGTGGGTGTAGTCGAAAGTGGGGCCGAGAAGCTGGCCGCCGGGGATGTCCTTGAAGGTGGCGGAGACGCGGCGCTCGATTCGCATCGCGTTGGTTTCCAACGGTTTTGCGTTGCCGAAGCGGGTCAGCGTCGTGCGATAGGCGCGCAGCAGGAAGATCGCTTCGATGAGATCGCCGCGCGCCTGGCGCACCGCCATGGCGGCGAGTTCGGGATCGTAGAGCGAGCCTTCGGCCATCACCCGGTCGACGGCCAGCGACAATTGCGAGGCGATCTGCTCGACGCTGAGCGCCGGCACGGAACGGTCGCCACGGCGGCGATCCGCCATCAGCGCATGGGCATTTTCGATGGCCTTTTCGCCACCCTTCACCGCAACATACATGGATCAGACCTCGTCGGTTTCTTGTCGCAATTCCGGACGCAAAACCGCTTCACACTTTTGCTGGAATTGCTGTAGTCGCGTGGTGCGCGGCAAGGCCGAAACCCGGCTGCCGCAGATGAGAAGAACATCGAGGCCGAGCGGATAGAGCGCCGCATTGGCCTGCATCGCGGCGACAAATCCTTCCGGCAGACCGCGCGGCGCAATCTGCGCCTGCGTCTCGATGCCGGGGCCGGTGAGGATCAGTTCATCGCCACCTTCCAGCGCATCGACCGGCAGCAGCAGCGTTGCCGAAGCGTCCGGATTGGAGGCCGTGCCGATGGAAAAGCGCCGCCAGTTGGCGACCGCACTGCCCTTGGCGAGGACCGCGAAAGCGGCCTTGTCCGGATCGCCGACGACTGGCGCGCCGGTCTGGAATTCGACCCAGGCGCTGGCGGCTTCAGCGTCATCCGCCTCGAACCAGACGGGGCTGTCGTAATCGGCAAGCGCTGCAAGGAAAGCGGCGGCGGCCGTTTCCAGCGGCGCGGGGGCCGAAACCGGGTGGCCGAGATCGACGATCTTGCCCGGCCGCGCCAAGGCGTCCATCACCGAACGAAAGGCGGCCTGCGCGCCAAAAACCGGGCTTTCGAAACCGCCTTCGTAAGCGGCGCTGTGGGTGGTGGCCTGCATCAGTCTTCTCCGCGAACCATGGTGAAGAAATCGACGCGGGTTGCCTCGACCTCTTCCGTCTGCCGGCGCTGCGCTTCGACTTCCGCTTCCAGCGCGGGGGTGACGAAACGGGTCTCGACGGTCGCCCGCCAGTCGTCGCGCTGGGCAAGCGCATCGAGATGGGCGACCATGCGCGCCTTGTTCATGTCGCGGCCGAGCAGCACGGCGTGGCCGATCTCGCCGCTTTCCAGCCGCACGGTGGCGCGGGTGACCGTCGCCTCGCCAAGGTTGAACGGCTGGCCGCCGCCGCCGATGCGGCCGCGCAGCATGACCATGCCGATTTCGGGGCCGCGCACCGGCAGAGCCTGCGGCATGGTGTCGGAAAGCGCTTCATAGGCCTGGGTCAGCGGCTGGGTCGCCGATGACAGCAGGGCGTCGAGCATTCGTTTTCGATCCGGGGCGGTGGCCTGCATGGGAACAATCTTTATTTGTCTAGTTGTCTATACATCTGATCTGATGTAGGTTTTAACACCGCAGCCATGACGGCATGATGACAATTTACGAAGGTTAAGAGATGAGCCCTGAAACAGACGGCATCGCGCTCTGGCGGCGCGTCGCCGACGACATCCGCAGCGCAATCCATGACGGCAGCATCACGCAAGCCCTGCCGCCGGAGACCGATCTCGCCGCCCGCTTCAGCGTCAACCGCCATACCGTGCGGCGCGCGCTGGCGGCCCTTGCCGCCGAAGGACTGGTGCGGGCCGAGCGCGGTCGCGGCACCTTCGTCAATGCCGCCAAGCCCCGGATCGTCTATCCCATCGGGGCGCGCACGCGCTTTTCGGAAAGCATGGTGAAACAGTCACTGGAGCCGTCCGGCCGCCTGATCCGCGCCGAGCGCGTCGCTGCCGATGCGACCATGGCCGAGCTTCTGGAATGCCGGCCGGGCACGGCCCTGCACCGGCTGGAAAGCCTGGCCGTCGTCGAAGGCGTACCCTTGTCGCGCTCGGTGTCGCATTTTTCGGCCGAGCGTTTTCCGGGCATCATCGATGCCTATGCCGAGACCGGGTCGATCACCGAGGCATTGAAGCGCGAGGGACTTTCGGATTATCGCCGCCGCGAAACGCGGCTGACCGCCGAGCGCGTCTCGATGAAGGACGCCGATTTGCTGAGCTGCCCGTCCGACGCCATCCTGCTGATCAGCCGGGCGGTGGATGAAGACCTGCAGGGCCGTCCCGTGCAGGCCATCCGCACCAAATTCCTCGCCGACCGCATGGAGCTTGTGCTGCAGAACACGTCGCCCACCATGGGCTGATGCACGCGCGAAATGGCGTCATCGCCGGCTGCGGCAAAATGATGACGCTTCCTCTACTATTGGAATATTATCCTCAATATCCCCGCTTTATATGCTAAAAGTGGCTATTTTTCGGCTTAACTCTTTCGAGTTATAAGCATAATCTTTCACAAAAATGCTTTATTTGGGATGAATTTACCCTGCCCTTGGTGACCCGCATTCACACGGAAGGGCCTCGTCCGATGGCCCATGCGCGCGCCTCGCATGGCAATGACCGCCGAAGATTTCGGCGTCGGCCCGGTTTTATCCGGCCGCCCAAGCCAGCGGGGCATCTGCAAAAGGGGGATTGCAATGCGTCATGTTTTTTCGATAGCGCTGACCTGTCTGCTCACCTTGTCCTTCTTCACGCCCGGAGAAGCGCAGGAGCGGCGTCGCAAGGCCAGCCTTCCCAACCACAGCATCTCGCTCGCCTATGCGACCCAGACCGTCAGCGTTCGCGCCGGCTGCTTTTCGCCGCGCCTGCGCGCCATTCTCACCCATATCGCCGCCCGCACCGGGCAAAGACCGGTGGTGACCTCGGGACACCGGCCGCAGGCCAGCCGGCACGGCTCGCTGCATCGCAGCTGCCAGGCGGCGGATATCCGCGTGCCCGGCGTGTCCGAACGCACCATCCTTGCGGCGGCGCGGTCCGCCCCCGGCATCGGCGGCATCGGCCGCTATTGCAACGGCATCGTCCATGTCGATACCGGCGCGCGGCGCAACTGGGCCTATTGCGGCAGAAACAAGGGCGGCGGCGTGCTCAGCGCCCGACGCCGCAGCGGCCGCCGCGCCTGACATTTCGCACTTTTTCGCGCGTTTTTTATTTTTCGCATATCGTTGTCGCAAAGCCGCTTCACACTTTTGCGCGATATGCTTTCGCCCGGAAAACACGTACCGGCCGGTTGCGGAAATGCTATAACGCCCTGCGTTCAACTTTTTCGGAGAAGAATCATGAAGATCAGCGCGCGCAATCGCCTCAAGGGCAAGGTCGTCGAAGTCACCAAGGGCGCGACAACCGCCCATGTCCGCATCGACATCGGCAATGGCGTCGTCGTCACCGCCTCGATCACCAACGAGGCGGTGGACGAACTGGGTCTGGTCGCCGGCGGCGACGCCTATGCGGTCGTCAAGGCATCCGACGTCATGGTCGCCGTCGACTGATACGGGCTTAAATCAAGCCTCGCTTGCCGCGACATAGAGCGCGGCAAGCGCCTCGAAACCGTTCTGGTCGTCAGCCGTGAAACGGCCAGGAACCGGGCTGTCGAGATCGAGCACGCCGAACACCTTGCCATCGCGCATCAGCGGCACGACCAGCTCGGAGCGCGAGGCGGCGTCGCAGGCGATATGGCCGGGAAAATCATGCACATCCGGCACCAGCATGCTGCGCGCCTCTTTGACCGCGCTGCCGCAGACACCCTTGCCGACCGGGATGCGCACGCAGGCGACCTTGCCCTGGAAGGGGCCGAGAACCAGTTCGCCCGGGGTTTTCAGGAAATAGAAGCCGGCCCAGTTGAGTTCGGGCACGGCATCGTAGATCAGCGCCGAGAGATTGGCGGCATTGGCGATCGCATCGGCCTCGCCATGCAGCAGGCCTTCGGCCTGGGCGAGAAGCTCGCGATAAAAGCCGGCCTTGTCTTGGGTGTCGATTTTCTGGGCTACAAACATGTCTGTCCTCGCTGTTTGCCCGAACATAGCGGCTCACAGCGAAAGGTGCAGCGCGAAAAATCACCAGCGACGCATTTACTTGCGTTGCAGGACGATATTGCTGGTGACCACGGTCTTTCCCGAAGCCGGGTCACGGTCGGTGATCGTCAGCGTCAGGCCGCGCTGGCCGACGCGCTCCACGACCAGCGATGCGTCACGGTCGCCATTGAGCGGCTTGGCCCAGCGGATCGCCAGCCGCAGCGCATTGCCGCGCCGCGTGCCGGAAAGTGCGGCCGGGCCGGAGCGCGCGCCGGTATAGGTGCCGCTATAGCGGCTGCCGCTCAGCATCAGATCCGCGCCGACGCTGCGCGACACCAGCACCAGCCCCCGGCAGCGGCCGTTCAGCGCCAGCGACGTGGCCGACGACGTCGCGTTGAAGGTGCAGTTCACCTTGATGGCGCCGGTATTGGTGCGCAGCCGCACCGTCCCCTGCCCGCTATAGGCGCCCTGCAAGCCTTTCAGGAAATCTCCCTCGCTCGCGGCTTTGGAGATGCCGGGCAAGAGCAGGAAAACGAGCGGGATGAGGGCGGCTAGTCTGGGCATGGTCGGCTCCGGCGCGAGGGGGCATCAAGATCGAACGCGGTGGCGGGGGCGAAGTTCCCTCGATCCGACGCGCGTCGGTTTACCCCTCACCCCGCATGCGGCGAGAGGAGATTTGCCTCACCGGCGCGTCTTGCTTGAGGAGGCCGCCACGGCATGTCCCTTGCCCCCGCCTTCACGGAACCGATTGCTCGTAGACCTTCGATCCCGTTGAACCATCGATCCCGGCGAGGCTGACTTCGTAGCCCCAGAGGCGGCGGATATGGGCGAGCGTTGCGGTTCGGTTGGCTTCGTCCAGCATCATGCCGTTCTTGATCGTATGCTTGAGGCGAAGCTGGCGGTCGCCGAGCAGGTCGACGTCGATCACCTGGATATCTGGCCGATGGCTGCCGGGATCGTAGGCGCGGGCGAGCGCTGCGCGGACATTGGCATAGCCGCGCTCGTTGTGGATCGAGGCGACCTCGAGGTAACGGTCGTTCGCCCTGTCGGAGAGGTGGAACATGCGGAATTTGCGCATCAGCGAGGGGCTGAGATATTGCAGCACGAAGGATTCGTCGCGATGGTTTTCCCAGGCGTCGATCAGCGTGCCCATCGGGTCGCCATTGCCGGCGATGTCGGGAAACCAGTCGCGATCCTCCGCCGTCGGCTTGGTGGCGATGCGCTCGATATCCTGCATCATCGCAAAACCCAGCGCGTAAGGGTTGATGCCCGAATAGCGCGGGTCGTCGAAGCTCGGCTGGAAGACGACGTTGGCGTGGCTGGCCAGCAGCTCCAGCATCGCGCCTTCGCTCATCCGTCCCTGATCGAACAGCCGGTTGATGATCGTGTAATGCACATAGGTCGCGCAGCCCTCGTTCATCACCTTGGTCTGCCCCTGCGGATAGAAATACTGGGCGATGACGCGGACGATGCGCAGGATTTCCCGCTGCCAGGGTTCGAGGATCAGGCTGTGCTTTTCGAGGAAATAGAGCAGGTTTTCCTCGGGAAGGTTGAGAACCTTCTTGCGCTCCAGCGCCTCGCGCTCGGCCTCCTCGACGCCATTGCTGCCGGCGGCCGTCGGCAGGGTGCGCCAGAGGTCGCTATAGGTCTGCTCCTCGTATTCGAGGCGTTCGCGCGCCCGCTCCGTCACCTTTTCCGATGACAGGCGCGGCGGGCGGCGATAGTGGAAGACGCCCTGATCCATCAGCGCATGGGCCGCGTCGAGGATCTCCTCCACCGCATGCGTGCCATGCCGCTCCTCGCAGCGGGCGATGTATTTCTTGGCGAAATCCATATAGCCAAGAATGGCGCCCGCATCGGTCCATTGCCGGAAGAGATAGTTGTTCTTGAAGAAATGATTGTGGCCGAAGGAGGCGTGCGCGGTCACCAAAGCCTGCATCGGCATGGTGTTTTCTTCCATGAGATAGGTGATGCAGGGGTTGGAATTGATCACCAGCTCATAGGCCAGACCGCGTCTGCCCTTGCGATACAGCTGGCTTTCGAAGACGAAACGCTTGCCGAAGGACCAGTGCTGATACATCAGCGGCATGCCGATCGAGGAATAGGCGTCGAGCATCTGTTCCGAGGAGATGATCTCGATCTGGTTGGGATAGACGTCGAGGCCCATTTCACCGATGGCGATTTCCTCGATGGCCTCATAGGCGCGCGACAGCGTTGCAAAATTCCATTCCGAACCATCGAACAACAGGGCGGAGCCGGGCTTTGCCATATGGTCTTCCCCTCAACGGCGCGATTGCACGGCCTGATGCCGGGCAAAGAGTTTGCGGAACACGGGATAGATGTCGGAGGGCCTTGCGATGCGGGTCATCTGGAAATTCGCCACCTCGCCATCGACGGTCCGATAGGCGCGCCACAGCGACGTTCCATTGTCGGTCGCGCCGAAAATCTCGCTTTCGCGCTCGTCGATGATCTCGACATAGGCGTAATACTGGCAAAGCTTCATCAGCTCGTCGCGCAGAAGCGCGGCGCAACGCTCGGAATCGCCGGTGGCATTGTCGCCGTCGGAGGCCTGCGCGGCATAGATATTCCAGATGTTGGAGGGGTAGCGGTCGAGGATGATGCGCTGCATTTCCTCAAGCGCTGTCGATACGACCGTGCCGCCGCTCTGCTTGCTGAAGAAGAAGGTTTCCTCGTCCACCTCATGCGCCTCGTCGGTGTGGCGGATGAAGACGATGTCGATCCTCTTGTAGCGGCGCTTGAGGAACAGGTGCAGCAGCACGAAGAAACGCTTGGCGAGATCCTTTTCGCGCTCGCCCATCGAGGCCGAAACGTCCATCAGGCAGAACATCACGGCGCTGGCATTGGGCACTGGCTGGCGGTCGAAGCGGTTGAAGCGCACGTCGACGGGATCGACATAGGCGATGCGCTTGCGGCGGCGCTCCAAAAGGTCCAGTTCCTCGCGCAGAAGCGTCAGCCGCCGGCGCTGCTGCTGGGTCGGCGGTCGCGCCTTTTCCAGTTCGGCGATCTCGTCGGCGACGGCCTGATATTCGGTTTCGCTCGGGCGTCTGAGCGCGATGCGCCGGCCGAAACTGTTGCGCATGGTGCGCCCGACATTGATGTTGCTCGGCGTTCCCGAGGTGGTGAAGCCGACGCGATGCGGCTTGTAGGTCACGGTTTCCTTGAGATTGAGCTTGATGAGGTCGGGAAGCTCCAGATCCTCGAAGAACAGGTCGAGTACCTCTTCGCGCGACAGGATGAAGAGGAATTCGTCGTCGCTCTCGCCGCGTCCGGCGCCCTTGCCGGCCCCGCCGCCTCCGCCGCCGCCATCGGGCTTGTTGATGCGGTCTCCGGGCGAGAAGTTCTCGTTTCCGGGCAGGACATGGTGACGCTCGCCGCTGCCGGAGGCATGGCGGAAGCTCGGTTCGTCTGCGCCGCGCTTGGGCACCGGCACGACATGCGAGGCATCGACATCGGCGATCTTGTCGGTTTTCACCTGGTCGCGGATCGCCCGCTTCAACTCGTCATGCACGCGCTTGAGGAAACGTTGCCGGTTGCCAAGGCTGCGATCCTTCGGATTCAGCCGGCGGTCGATGAAATTCGGCATGGGCAATCCCCGCTCCGGAGCGTCGCCGCTTTTCTTGCCGTGGGGCGGAAACGCTCACTCCGTTCGCTTTCACGCCACGCCGGCGCGCCAGACCTGCCGGTGACAGCAGGCGGCGCCGGCATGGCGCCCGCATTCAGCCGGCCTTGTTGACCCGCATGTACCAATCCACCAGCCGCCGGACCTGACGCACGGTGTAGCCGCGCGCGGTCATGCGATCGACGAATTCGGCATGCTGCTTTTCGGTCGAGCTGTCTTTCTTCGAACCGAAGGATATGACGGGGAGCAGGTCTTCCACCTGGCCGAACATACGCTTCTCGATCACCTCGCGAAGCTTTTCGTAACTCGTCCAGGCCGGGTTCTTGCCGCCGTTGCGGGCGCGGGCGCGCAGGGTGAACTTGACGACCTCGTTGCGGAAGTCCTTCGGATTGGCGATGCCGGCCGGTTTTTCGATCTGCGACAGCTCGCTGTCGAGGATCTCGCGGTTGAGGATCTGGCCGGTGTCGGTATCCTTGAAATCCTGATCCTCCAGCCAGGCATCGGCATAGGAGATGTAGCGGTCGAAAAGGTTTTGGCCGTATTCGCTATAGGATTCCAGATAGGCCTTCTGGATCTCGTGGCCGATGAATTCGGCATAGCGGCTTGCGATCTCCGAGCGGATGAAATCGAGATAATTGGCCTCGATCTCCTTGGGAAACTGCTCGCGGCGGATCGCCTGTTCGAGGATATACATCAGGTGGACAGGATCGGCGGAGACCTCCTTGGTGTCGTAGTTGAAGGTTTCCGACAGCACCTTGAAGGCGAAGCGGGTGGAAATCCCGGTCATGCCCTCGTCGACGCCGGCGGCATCGCGGTATTCCTGCAGCGATTTCGCCTTGGGATCGGTGTCCTTCAGGTTTTCGCCGTCATAGACGCGCATCTTTGTATAGGTCGGCGAATTCTCATGCCGCGTCAGGCGGGTGGCGACGGTGAAGCGCGACAGGTTTTCCAGAACTTCCGGCGCGCAAGGGCTGTCTGAGAGCTCGCTTTCGCGCAGCAGCTTTTCATAGATCTGCCGTTCCTCCGTCACCCGCAGGCAATAGGGCACCTTGACGACGAGAATACGGTCGAGGAAGGCCTCGTTGTTCTTGTTGTGCTTGAACTGCAGCCATTCGGATTCGTTGGAGTGGGCAAGCACGATGCCCTGATAGGGGAAGGCCCCGAAATTCTCGGTGCCGTTATAGCTGCCTTCCTGGGTGGCGGTCAGCAGCGGATGCAGCACCTTGATCGGCGCCTTGAACATTTCGACGAATTCCAGCAGCCCCTGCGTCGTGCGGTTCAGGCCGCCGCTATAGGAATAGGCATCCGGATCGGCCTGGCTGTAATTTTCCAGCTGGCGGATGTCGACCTTGCCGACCAGCGTCGAGATATCCTGGTTGTTCTCGTCGCCGGGCTCGGTCTTGGCGATGCCGATCTGGCGCAGGCGCGAGGGCATCAGCTTGACGACGCTGAATTTCGAGATATCGCCGCCGATCTCGTCGAGGCGCTTGGCCGCCCAGGGCGAGATCAGGCCGGTCAGGCGCCGCTTGGCGATGCCGTATTTGTCTTCGAGCAGATCGCCCATGCGATCGCGGCTGAAGAGACCGAGCGGCGATTCGAAGACCGGGCTGATCTTGCCGTCGATGGCCAGCGTATAGATCGGCTGCTCTTCCATCAGCTTCTTGAGGCGCTCGGCCAGCGACGATTTACCGCCGCCCACCGGCCCCAGCAGATAGAGGATCTGCTTGCGCTCTTCCAGGCCTTGCGCGGCATAGCGGAAGTAGCCGACGATTCGCTCGACGGTGTCTTCCATGCCGTAGAAATCCGCAAATGACGGATAGATCTTGATGGTTCTGTTGGCGAAGACGCGCCCGAGGCGTTCGTCGGCGCTGGTGTCGATCAGGGTGGGTTGGCCGATGGCGGCGACCATACGCTCCGGCGCGGTCGCATACATGCTCTTGTCATCACGGCAGGCCAGAAGATATTCCTGCAGGCTTAGCTCTTCCTGGGCACCGCTTGCATATGTCTTTGAAAAAAGATCGAAAACATCACTATCGCTGGTTTTCATGGAACTCTCCCGCGGACGCCGGAAGACAGACGTGTTTCCTTGCGGCCACTGTTTCTTCAACGAAGCTGAGCTATAAATTGTTCCTTGGCATTTTTACGGAAGAAGGCCTGTATCCTGTCCGTCCGGGCGCAGCATTTTCGCTGTCCTCGCGCCGTTCGAACCGGAGGGGCTTTCGCCGTAACCGTCATCATCCTTTCGCGCTATTCCAGTATGGGCGTGGATGCCGGATCGGTAAAGAGGGCGCACTACACGTTTGTGTTTTTGCCATACCCAAGAAATCACCCGATAATTTTAACGGGCGCGTTTTCGCGCGCATCCGTTTTACGATTTTCGGCTGGCGACAGGCGATAAAACAGCGGCATTTTCGACCTTTCCCCTTCTCCGCCCGCGCATTTTGCGGCTAGAACTTGTTGCAAAGAACCGGAGGGGACCGTCTCGATGAAACTGGTGGAAACGTCGATTGCCGAGCTGCGCGACGCGCTGGAACGGGGGCGCGTGACGTCCGAGGCGCTTGTCAACGGCTATCTCGCGCGAATCACCCATTACGATCAGACCGGCATCCGGTTGAATGCCGTCGTCGTCTTCAACCCCGATGCCATCGAGGAGGCGCGCGCCGCCGACCGCCGCCGGGCGGAGGGCAAGGTGCTGGGGCCGCTCGACGGCATTCCCTATACCGCCAAGGACAGCTACAAGGCGCGCGGGCTGACCGTCGCCTCCGGCTCGCCTGCCTTTGCCGATCTCGTCGCCAGCGAGGATGCCTTCGCCATCCAGCGGCTGCGGGCCGCCGGCGCGGTGCTGATCGGGCTCACCAACATGCCGCCCATGGCCAATGGCGGCATGCAGCGCGGCGTCTATGGCCGCGCCGAATCCCCCTATAATGGCGATTACCTGACGGCCGCCTTCGGCTCCGGCTCGTCGAACGGTTCGGGCACGGCGACCGCCGCCAGCTTCGCCGCCTTCGGTCTCGGCGAGGAAACCTGGTCGAGCGGCCGCGCGCCCGCCGCCAATAACGGGCTTTGCGCCTATACGCCGAGCCGCGGCGTCATTTCCGTGCGCGGCAACTGGCCGCTGGTGCCGACCATGGATGTGGTCGTGCCGCATACGCGCGGCATGGCCGATATGCTGGAGCTGCTCGACATCATCGTCGCCGACGATCCGGAAACGCGCGGCGATCTCTGGCGCAGCCAGACATGGGTCAGCATTCCCAAATCCTCCGCGATCCGCCCCGCCTCCTATCCGGCGCTGGCGGCGTCGGCTTCCGTGAAGGGCAAGCGCTTCGGCCTGCCGGCCATGTATATCAATGCCGATCCGCTGGCCGGCACGGGAGAAAAACCCGGCATCGGCGGCGCGACCGGCAAGACGATCGAGACGCGCGCCTCGATGCTCGCTCTGATGGACGCCGCGCGTGCCGCCCTGGAAGCGGCAGGAGCCGAGATCGTGGTCACCGATTTCCCCGTCGTTTCCAATTACGAAGGCGACCGCCCCGGCGCCCCGACGATTTTGACGCGCGGGCTTGTCAGCCCGGACTATCTGCATCATGAGATCATTGATCTCTGCGCCTGGTCCTGGGACGATTTCCTCGCCGCCAATGGCGATCCGAACCTGTCGCGGCTTGCCGATGTCGATGGCGCGGCGATCTTTCCCGCACCCGAAGGCGCGCTGCCGGATCGCTATGACGGGTTCGAGGATCATCTGCCGCTTTATCCGGCCAATGTCGCCGCCCATCCCGGCCGCTCCTTCCGCGATATTCCGCATATGGAAGCCGGTTTTCGCGGGCTGGAGGAAAGCCGCAAGCGCGATTTCGAGGCGTGGATGGATGGTCTCGGCCTCGATGCGGTCATCTTCCCCGCCGTCGCCGATATCGGCCCGGCCGATGCGGACGTCAATCCGGCGTCGGCCGATCTCGCCTGGCGCAACGGCACCTGGGTCGCCAACGGCAACCTCGCCATCCGCCATTTCGGCATCCCCACCGTCACCGTGCCGATGGGCGTGATGGCCGATATCGGCATGCCCGCCGGCCTCACCTTCGCCGGCCGCGCCTATGACGACAACGCGCTGCTATCCTACGCCACCGCCTTCGAAGCGACCGGCCGCTATCGCGTGCCCCCGCCGCGCACGCCGGAGCTTTGACGGGCGGGGACGAATTTGCGCGCGGTGTTTGGATGACGATGTTCGGCTGCATTGCTTCCTAAGGCTTCCGCAATGCCGTTGGCTGTTGACGAAATCCGTTGCCCCAAAAACCCTTCTCTCCTCGGGGGAGAAGGGAAAAATGGCGCGGTCCTGCCTCCATAATTGCTCCCAATCATCCCCGCCGATTCTCTCCCCGCCAGCGCCCTCTATGCTCCGACAGCGCCAGGCCGGCCAGATTGGTCCGGCGGCGCCGCCTGTGGAAAAGGGGATGGAAGTGTCTGTTTCGATTGGGTATTGTCCTGTTTATCCCCATGCCCGCGCACCCCTTTGTGGCGGCAAAAAGGCCCGGCACTTTACGCGAATCGAGAATCGTGGCCTAAGTTGTCGGGTTAGGGTCGATAAAACGCGTGTCGGCCGACAAGAGGGATTCATGACGACAAGGTCGAATCATAAGCCGGTCGTGGCGGCGCGGGAAGACGCTGCCGAAAAGATCGTGCGCCATGCGGGCATGCTGTCCAACCAGCTGCAGCAGTTGCGCGCGCGCATGTATCCGCCGCGCGCCGAAAAGGGCCTGCGCTATTTCCTGACCAACGAGGTCTCGAAGCTGACCTCGATCCCCGATTCCACCCTGAAACTGCTGTCCAACGAGGGCCGCGGCCCGGTGCCGAGCCGGCTCGAAAACAATCACCGCGCCTATACCCTGCCGCAGATCAACGAGTTGCGCCAGCTGTTCGCCGCGCAAAAGCCCTCCGAGGCGCTGCGCTTCCTGCCGCATCGCCGGCCGGGCGAGCATCTGCAGGTGCTGGCGATTTCCAACTTCAAGGGCGGCAGCGCCAAGACGACGACCAGCGTGCATCTCGCCCATTATCTGGCGCTGCACGGCTACCGGGTTCTCGCCATCGATCTCGATCCGCAGGCCTCGCTGTCGGCGATGTTCGGCGCGCAGCCGGAGGTCGATGTCGGCTCCAACGAGACCATCTATGCGGCGCTGCGTTACGACGAAAACCGCCGTCCGATCCGCGATATCATCCGCAAGACCTATTTCGAAGGCATCGATCTCATCCCCGGCAATCTCGAGGTGATGGAATACGAGCATGATACGCCGCGCATGCTGGCGCAGGGACGCTCCTCCACCGGCGGCATCTTCTTCGAACGGCTGCGGCTGGTGCTGGCGGAAGTCGAGGCCGATTACGACGTGGTGATCCTCGACACGCCGCCCTCGCTCGGCTTCCTGACGCTCGGGGCCATCTATGCCGCGACCGGCATGATCGTCACCGTGCATCCGGCGATGCTCGATATCGCCTCGATGAGCCAGTTCCTGTTGATGATGGGCGACCTCATCCAGGTGCTGAACGAGAATGGCGCGGTGCTGGAGCAGGATTTCTTCCGTTACCTCGTCACCCGCCACAATCCCAACGATCAGCCGCAATCGCAGATCGTCGCCATGCTGCGGCATCTCTTTGCCGATGACGTTCTCTTGCCGACGGCGGTGGAATCGACGGCGGTGGAGGCGGCGGGGCTTGCCAAGCGCAGCCTGTACGAGCTTGAGATGGGGCAGGTCGGCCGCGACACGCATCGCCGCGCCCGCGAGGCGATGGACGGCGTCAACGAGGCGATCCTCGATCTCGTGCGCACGAGCTGGGGGCGCTGATGAACAAGTCGAAGAAATCGATCATCGCCAATTTCGGCCTGCTGGCGACACCTGCACCCGAGATGAAATCGCAGGAGCCGCCGCTCTCCGCCCCCCTGCCCCGTGTCGGGGCCGGCGTGATCGGCGCGGCTCAACGCTCGATCGGCGAATTGCGCGACGAACGCGACCGGCTGAAGGCGATGGTGGAATCCGGGGCCGGCGGCGCCAGCGCCCTCGATCCCGCGCTGATCGATCCCTCGCCCTTCCCTGACCGCCTGCCGGATGACGGCGAGGCGGATTATGCCGTCTTCAAGCGGATGATCGCCGAAGAGGGCCAGAAGGTGCCGATCCAGGTGCGGCCGCATCCGGCCATGCCCGGCCGCTATCAGGCGATCTACGGCCATCGCCGCCTGCGCGCCGCGCGTGAGCTCGGCATTCCGGTCAAGGCCGTGGTCGTGGATATGTCCGACCGCGATCTCGTCGTCTCGCAAGGGTTGGAAAACGCCGCACGGCAGGATCTGAGCTGGATCGAGCGGGCGCTGTTTGCGCGGCGCATGGACGATGCCGGCATCAAGCCGCGCGACATCAAGGCCGCGCTTGCCGTCGACGATCCCGAGCTTGCCCGCATGCGCTCAGTCTACCGCGCTTTGCCGCTCGACCTCATCGAAACCATCGGCCGCGCGCCAAAAATCGGCCGGCCGCGCTGGGTGGATTTCGCAAGGCTCTATGGCGAGCAGGAGGGCAGCGAGGCCGAGGTGACGGCGGCATTTTCCGCCGGCGAAACGCCCACCTCCTCCGATGCCCGCTTCCAGCTGGCGCTTGCGGCGCTGAAGACGCCCGCGCCAAAGCCGCAGACCCCGGTTCAGGTGCTGCGCTCGCCCGATGGCGCGACATTGGGGCTGGTGACGGCAAACGAAAAAGAATGGCGCCTGCAGACCAAGAGCCGCGACGGCGCCCGCTTCTCCGCCTTCCTGCAGGAGCGGATGGCCGACTTGATCAAGGAATTCATGCAGCAAAAACAATAATGTAGCGGGAAAACCGCTGCGCGCATACCGAATAGGCGCCTTGTCAGCTGACAAGGTTTCGACAGTGAAACAACCAGACCGGAAAGGATGACATCAGCGGCAAAAAGAAAGGCCCCCAAGCGGCGAACCACCCGAGAGCCTTTGTATCTTCTAGCAGAGACAGCAATAGCGCTTCCCGATTCTCCTGTCAATCATGAGACCGCCGGCTCGGTGAGCCCTTTCGTATGCCCTTTTGCATGAGGGAAACGACATGGAACGGCATTATGTGACGACGCCTTTCGGGCGGCGGCCGATGACGCTTGCCATGGTGACGGGACAGCTCGCGGAAGCGGAGATCCCCACCGGCAAGCGCGTCGACAAATGGAAGGTGTTTCGCGATCTCTGCGACGCCCGCGTCAAACTGGGCCTGCGCGACCGCGCGCTTGCGGTGTTGAACGCGTTGCTCTCCTTCTTCCCGGAAACGGATCTGGAGGAAGGCGACAATCTCATCGTCTTCCCGTCCAACGCCCAGCTTTCGGTGCGCGCCAATGGCATTGCCGGCACGACGTTGCGTGAAAATCTCGGTATTCTCGTCGATAGCGGCATCGTTTCGCGTCGCGACAGCCCCAATGGCAAGCGTTATGCCCGCAAGGACGGCCAGGGCGAGATCCGCGATGCCTATGGCTTCAGCCTGGCGCCGCTGCTCGTCCGCGCGGAAGAGTTCGCCATGCTGGCACAGGAAGCCGCTGCCGAACGCCGGCATCTCCAGCTCCTGCGCGAACGCATCACCATTCTGCGCCGCGATGTGCGCAAGCTGGTGGCGGCGGCGATAGAGGAGGGGGCAAAAGGCGACTGGCTGGCGATCGAGGCCGAGCTTGTCACGGAACTTTTCGATCTCAAGCGCAAGAAAACCATCGACGAATTGCAGAAAGTCGCCGACCGGCTGGCGGATCTGCATGCACGCGCGCTCAACATGCTGAATTCCGGTCTTAAAAACAAAAAAACCGCTGCCAATGATAGCGAAATCCGCGATCACATACAGAATTCAACCACTGAATCCAGCTATGATTTTGAACCTGCTCTGACAACAGGCAGGGCGCAGACCGCAAAGCCCGATCATGAACCGATCGACACGCCGGACGCTCCGACACTGGAAATCAAGTCGGCAGTGGCGGCGCGACCTGAAAATCCCGAAGCCCGCAAGACGATGCCGCTCTCGGCGGTCACCAAGGCCTGCCCGGATATCCGCGCCTATGGACCGGGCGGCGATGTGGAAAACTGGCGCGAGCTGATGGCGGCGGCGATCGTCGTGCGTTCCATGCTCGGCGTCAGTCCCTCGGCCTATGAGGAAGCCTGCGCGGTGATGGGTCCGGAAAATGCGGCGATTACGCTGGCCTGCATGTTGGAACGCGCCGGGCATATCCAGTCGCCGGGCGGCTATCTGCGGGATCTGACCCGGCGCGCGGCGCGCGGCCAGTTCTCCGTCGGCCCCATGGTCATGGCCGCCGCCCGGGCGCGTGGCGTGGTCGGCGCGGCGACAAGCCCCCTCCCCTCCTGAGGCCGGCCCGAAAAGTGGTTCGGCGGCAAACGGTTGGATTGGTTCTTGGCAAGATGGCTGGCGCGGAGCCAAAAACCGTGATGAATTCAAGGGCGCATTGCCTGACGCGAAAGGACGGATGAAATGACGGTCGATTTGAGCAACTGGACGCCGCGGCCAAGGCCCGAGCGAAAGATCTTCGAGGGTCGCTATGTGCGGCTGGAGCCGCTCTATCCGGCGGCCCATGGCGACGGACTTTACGAGGCCTCCAGCGTTTCCGATATCGACGGCCGTTTCACCTGGCTGCCGGATACGCCGCCGCAAAGCCGCGCCGATTTCCAGCCCTGGCTCGACAATGCCGCCGCCAGCCCCGATCCGATGTTCTTCGCCGTCATCGACAAGCAGACCGGCAAGGTCGCCGGCCGCCAGACCTTCATGCGCATCGATGCCGCAAACGGCGTCGCCGAAATCGGCAACATCTACTGGGGGCCGCTGATCTCGCGCCGCCCGGCGGCGACCGAAGCGCTGTTCCTGTTTGCCGATCATATTTTCCGCGAGCTTGGCTATCGCCGGTTTGAATGGAAATGCAACAACAACAATACGCCATCGAAGCGTTCCGCCGAGCGTTTCGGTTTCAGCTTCGAGGGCATTTTCCGCCAGCATCTGATCGTCAAGGGCGCCAATCGCGATACCGCCTGGTATTCGATGATCGATGGCGAATGGCCGGGCCTTTCCGCCGCTTTCAGAGCCTGGCTCGATCCGGCCAATTTCGATGCCGATGGCCAGCAGAAACGGCGGCTCGAAGATTTCCGCGCCTGAGCGACCCGGCACACGGAAAGGTTTGACCGAATCCCGGTTGCAAGACTACAAATCGCTGGCGGCGCGGGAGGCAAGCGCCGTCAGGACCGGGAGCGAGCAGCATGAAAATCAATGAAAGCGAATTCGAAGGCCGGGTGGTCATGGTGACAGGCGCGGCCGGCGGGATCGGCCAGGCGATGGCGGAAGCCTTTGCCGCGCGGGGTGCGACTGTTATCCTGACCGACCGCAGCGACGCCGTTCAGGCCACCGCCGAAAATCTGGGTTCGCGCCACCGCGCCTATGTCATGGATGTCTGCGACGAGGCTGGAATTATCGAGACGGTGCGCAGCGCCGAAAGCGCACTGGGGCGCATCGATGTGCTGATCAACAATGCCGGCATCGGCGTTCTCGCCCCCGCCGAAAGCCTGTCGGCCGAGATCTGGGACCGGCATATGGACGTCAATCTCAAGGGCGCTTTCCTCGTCGCCCGCGCCGTTGCGCCCGGCATGCTCGAGCGTGGTTACGGCCGCATCGTCAATATCGCATCGCAGGCGGCGGTCATCGGCATCGAAGGCCATGTCGCCTATTGCGCCTCCAAGGCCGGACTTCTCGGCATGACCAAATGCATGGCGCTGGAATGGGCCCCGCGCGGCGTCACCGTCAATGCGATCTCGCCGACCGTGGTCGAGACCGATCTGGCGCTGGTCGGCTGGGCCGGCGAAAAGGGCGAGCGCGCCCGCGCCGCCATCCCCACCCGCCGCTTTGCCCAGCCCTGGGAAATCGCGGCCGCCGCCTGCTTCCTCTCCGGCGAAGGCGCCGCGATGGTCAATGGCGAAAACATGCTGGTCGACGGCGGCTATACCGTCATCTGATCGGGCAAAGGCCCCCTCCCCTGCCCGAACCATAGGGGAGGGGCAGCCAAGCAAGGAAGCAGCAATTCCATGAAAACGCCAAGGGAAGCGCCGGCGACGGGCGGCAATGTGCTGGAGGTCGCGCGCGCCTTGAGGACAAGCCTGCGCAAGTCCGATCGCAAGGTCTGCGATGTCGTGCTGGCCGATCCCAAGCGCATCTTGACCGCCACCGTTGCGGAGACCGCCGATCTCGCCGAGGTCAGCCAGCCGACGGTGATCCGTTTCTGCACCTCGATCGGCTGCGAGGGATTTCAGGATTTCAAGCTGCGGCTGGCCCAAGCCCTGGCGCTCGGCCTTCCTGCCACCCATTCGGTCATCGCCGATACCGATACGCCCGACGATGTCGCCGACAAGATCTTCGATTACATGATGACCAGTCTCGATTGGGCGCGCCATCATCTGGACAAGGCAGCGCTTTCGGCCGCCGTCGACTGTCTGACGGCTGCAAAGCGCATCGAATTCTTCGGTTTCGGGGCATCCGGCATCGTGGCGCGCGATGCGCAGCAGAAATTTCCGCTGTTCGGCGTGCCCTGCGGCGCGGAAATCGACTCCCATCAACAGGTGATGGTCGTCTCCATGCTGGGCCCCGGCGATGTCGCGGTGATGATTTCCAACACGGCGGCGACGCTGTCCTTGATCGATATCGCAAGACGCGCCCGCGCGCGCGGCGCGCGCGTCATCGGCCTTGTCGGCATGACGGGACCGTTGACGGCGGAATGCGATATCGTGCTGCTCGCCGAAACGCTGGAGAACACCAATATCTACACGCCGACCATCTCCCGCATCGCCGCCTTGACGGTTGTCGATATCCTCTCGACTTCGGTGGCGCTGCGGCGCGGCGCTGCCCATATGGAGGATGTGCAGGAGATGAAACAGGCGCTGTCCGAATTGCGGGGCACGGTTTGAACCGGGTGACGGCGGCCGGACGCGCCGGTCTTCCGGCGCTGATCCTCATTCCCATCGTCGGCTTTTTCGCCTTCACCTCTTTCCTGCAGCCCGCGCCTGAAAAGCATGAGCGCGCCGCATTGCAGGCGGCGCTCGCCTATCTCGACAGACTGCCCACCGATGCGTCGAGCTTCCTGTTTCCCAACAACCAGCCCGATGTGCAGGCGGTGGTATTGGATGAGGCCGGCCGCGAGGCGCTGGAAACCCTGCAATCCCTCCGCCCCGGTCGCTATCGCCCGGCACGGTTCAAACGCGCCGATCTGACCCTGCTCGTCCTGCCGGGTTTTCTGGGAATGACGGATGCGCAACGTAAGGCTTTGCTGACGGATCAAGGCGTTCCCGCCGATCTTGCCGAAACGCTGAGCCCCCTCCCCGCCTCGCACCCGCCCTGCTCCGCCTTTCTCGGCGAAAACGAGGGCTGGGCATGGGGCGGTTTCGTGCTGATCGATCCGCAGGCCGGCGCGATGTCACGGGACGCGTTGCGCAGCTGCCTCGTCGCCGGCTTCGATTACCTGCTCGGCGTGCCCACCGGCGGCGTTTTCAATGCCGAAACCTTTCCGGATGCGGCGGCAAGCCTCGTCCTGCTCGACTATCTGCGCCAATGTTCCCATGCCGGCGAGACCGACCGACGGCCGCCGCGCCGCAACAACAGGGGCGTCACCACCCTCCCCTCGCTTTCCTGCATCCGCAAGGGGATCGCCGGCGCTGTGGGTGTCTAAGGCGCTGAATGTGTAGCAGCGCAACACGATCGGCTTGATCGGGTGCGAAAATGCTGCGCCGCAGCGTCTATTTCCGTAGTGAAATTCCTGAAAATGCTTCCGGCTAAGCCCGTTTTCGGGTAATCATCGGCTGTAAGGCGCATAAATACGTAGCGCCGTGACAGTGGGCATGGAGATCGAGCATGATACGCGAACCTTTCGGCGGCGTCGTCGATGTCGCCAGCGGCGGCCTGGGCGGCAAGACCGGGCGTTATGAAAAGAAGCTGAGCGACCTTGCCGGCCTCTATCTCGACGCGCAGGCCCACGAAGACATGACGCGCTCGCTTGGCGATCCGCTGGTCTATGCGGTGGAGGATTTTCGACCGGGCGCGCAGACTGGCGACCTGATCTATGGCGTCACCCGCATGGTTCCCGGCAAGATCGGAAACGAATATTTCCTCACCCGTGGCCACATCCATGCCAAGGCCGACCGCCCCGAAATCTATTACGGCCAGCAGGGCAAGGGGCTGATGCAGCTTGAATCCCCCGAGGGCGAAACCCGCATTATCGAAATCGGTCCGCAGACCATCTGCTATGTGCCGCCCTTCTGGATTCACCGCTCGATCAATGTCGGCGACGGCGATCTGGTGATGGTCTTCGCCTACCCCTCCGATAGCGGCCAGGATTACGGCATCATCGAACGCGCCAACGGCATGCGCCACCGGGTGATGGATGACGGCAAGGGCGGTTGGCAGCTGGCAGACAATGCCGACTATCGCCCGCGCGATGCCGAAACCGTCGCCGCCCTGCTGCGCGACTACGCCTGAGGAGCCCCGGGGATGACGATTTTTCAGCCAGCCACCCGCCCGACGCTGTATTTCATCGGCGTCACCACCGCCAAAAGCTCGATCATGTCGGTTTTTCCCGCCTGGGCCGAGTATCTCGGCCTCAAGGATGCGGCGATAAAAGGCATCGATTTCGCGCTGCATGACGATCCCGCCGCCTATCGCGCCGCCGTCGACTTCATTCGCCACGATCCCCTGTCGCTCGGCGCGCTGGTGACGACCCACAAGATCGATTTGTTCAATGCCTGCAAGGACATGTTCGAGGAGATCGATCCGCATGGCCGGCTGATGGACGAGACGAGCTGCATTTCCAAGCGCGCGGGCCACCTGATCTGCCATGCCAAGGACCCGATTTCCTCCGGCCTTGCCATCGACGGCTTCCTGGGCGCCGATTATTTCGCCCGCACCGGCGCCGACCTGTTTTCCATGGGCGCCGGCGGCTCGACCATTGCATTCACCTGGCACCTGATGCGCCGGTCGCGCGGCGACAATGTCCCCGGCCGCATCGTCGTCGCCGATCGTGATCCGCACCGGCTGGAGGACATCCGCCGCATCCATGCGGAAATCGATAGCGCCGTTCCGGTCGAGTATGTGCTGTCCGAGCGGCTGGAGGACAATGATGCGGTGTTGTCGGGCCTCAAGCCGGGCTCGCTGATCGTCAATGCCACCGGCCTTGGCAAGGATGCGCCGGGCTCGCCCTTGTCAGCTGCTGCGGTTTTCCCTGAAAGCGCGGTCGTCTGGGACCTGAATTATCGCGGCGATCTCGTCTTCCTCGATCAGGCCCGCGCCCAGCAACAGGCGCGTAATCTGCGCATCGAAGGCGGCTGGACCTATTTTCTGCATGGCTGGACGCAGGTCATAGCGGAAGTTTTCGACATCGATATTCCGACCTCCGGTCCAGTGTTCGAGCGGATTTCGGATATCGCCAAAGAGGCGGCTGGCCGGTAAGCCATTGCGTTAAAAGCCGATTTTGGGGGAAATGATAGGCGCACCCTCCCCTCATGCAACGTGGCCCCGTGTGGCAAGTTCCCTCTCCCCATCTAAGGGGGATCGGGGCAGGATAAGGGGAAGCCGCCAACAGAGGGGAAATTTCGATGCCATTTATCGCCCGCGCCACGACCAACCCCCTGCCCGCCCTGCTTGCCCAACCGCCGGCTGCCGCGCTTGCCATCCATTGGCTCGGTCAGGCCGGTTTCGTCATCGATGTCGCAGGAAGGCGCGTAGTCATCGATCCCTATCTGTCGGATACGCTGGAGATAAAATACCGGGGCAGCGAGACGCCGCATGCGCGCATGATGCCGGCCCCGGTCGCCGCCGATGGCATCGCCCATGTGGATGCGGTTCTCGTCACCCACGCCCATACCGACCATATGGATCCCGGCACCCTGCCCGCCCTGCTCTCCGCGAACCCCTCCGCCGTGCTGCTGGCGCCGAAGGCGGCGCGGGCGGAGGCCATCGAACGCTCCGGTCTTGATGGCGAACGGTTGGTGCTGACGAATGCCGGCGAGCGCCTGAGCCTTGGCGCGCTGACCGTCACGCCGACCCGCGCCGCGCATGAGGCGCTGGAGCGGGACGGCGAGGGGCACCATCGGTTTCTCGGCTACCTGATCGAGGCGGATGGATTGCGCCTCTGGCATTCCGGCGATTGCGTGCCCTTCGATGGACTGGTGGAGGATGTCGCCGCCTTGAAGCCGGATATCGCCCTGCTGCCCGTCAACGGTCGCCGCCCGGAGCTTTCGGCGCGCGGCATCGCCGGCAATTTTTCGCTCGACGAGGCCATGGCGTTGACGCGGGCGATTGGCGCGGCGGCGTCGGTTTTTCATCATTATGGGCTGTTTGCGTTCAATACGGAAAGCCCTGAAAGGATCGACGCGGTGATTGCGGAGCATCGCGATCTTGCATTGTTCCGGGCGATGACGGGGACGGTGGTGACGCTCGGGTGAGGTAAGGAACCTTGTCAGGTGACAAGGTTTTTCGCGGGTGAGGAGCCTGGGCTGCCCCCCACGCCTCCTCCGCCCTGCTCGGGACGTGTGCCGGGCATCTGCAAATCCATCGGCTTTATGAGATGTGGTTGGTTCATCTGCACAAGGCCGAGAATGGCCGGGCAGCCTTGTGTCATGCTGATAGCCGCCGCTTCCCGATACAAAACCTTGTCAGCTGACAAGGTGGATGGGGATGCCCATCGAATGGTTCTCTCACCTCAATTTGGTGTCCTCCAGAAACGTTAGCGCTTCTTGAAAGAGACGGTGACCGCAAAACCCCTTCTCCCCACGGGGGAGATAGGCAAGCGGCGGCGGGATGAGGGGGCCACAGGCACAGGTGGATGGGGTCGTTCGGCTGCGCAGTTGCCCGGAAGGCGGGCGAGGGGCGGCGGAGACACCGGATGCGCCAAGTGCTGCGCAATCCCCAAAACAAAACCGCCGCCCTCTTGCGAAGGCGGCGGCCGGATCGTTCAGATTGTCGTGCCGGTTACTTCATCGTGGGGATGGAGAATTCGGCGCCGTCCTTGATGCCGGAGGGCCAGCGCGAGGTGACGGTCTTGGTCTTGGTGTAGAAGCGGAAGGCGTCCGGGCCGTGCTGGTTCAGGTCGCCGAAACCGGAGGCCTTCCAGCCGCCGAAGGTGTAGTAGGCGATCGGAACCGGGATCGGAACGTTGACGCCGACCATGCCGACCTGCACGCGGGATGCGAAGTCGCGGGCGGCATCGCCGTCGCGGGTGAAGATGGCGACGCCATTGCCGTATTCGTGGTCGTTGGGCAAGGCGAGCGCGTCTTCATAGGTTTCGGCGCGGACGATGGAGAGAACCGGGCCGAAAATCTCTTCCTTGTAGATGCGCATATCCGGCGTGACGTTGTCGAACAGGCAGCCGCCCATGTAGAAGCCGTTTTCATAACCCTGCATCTTGAAGCCGCGGCCGTCGACGATGAGATCGGCGCCTTCCTGGACGCCGAGATCGACGTAACCCTTAATGCGTTCCAGTGCCTGCTTGGTGACAACAGGGCCGAAGTCGGCCGAGGCATCGGTGGAGGGGCCGACCTTGAGGCTTTCGACGCGCGGCACCAGCTTGGCGATCAGGCGTTCGGCGGTGTCCTTGCCGACGGGAACGGCAACCGAGATCGCCATGCAGCGCTCGCCGGCCGAGCCGTAGCCGGCGCCGATCAGCGCGTCGACGGTCTGGTCCATGTCGGCGTCGGGCATGATGATCAGGTGGTTCTTTGCGCCGCCGAAGCAATGGGCGCGCTTGCCGTTGGCGGTGGCGCGGCCATAGATGTACTGGGCGATCGGCGTGGAGCCGACGAAGCCGATGGCCTTGACGTCGGGATCGTCGAGCAGGGCGTCGACCGATTCCTTGTCGCCGTTGACGACGTTGAAGATGCCGGCCGGCAGGCCGGCTTCGATGAAGAGTTCGGCGAGGCGCATCGGCACGCCCGGATCGCGCTCGGACGGCTTCAGGATAAAGGCATTGCCGGAAACGATGGCGGGGCCGGCCTTCCACAGCGGGATCATGGCCGGGAAGTTGAACGGCGTGATGCCGGCGACGACGCCGAGCGGCTGGCGCATGGAATAGGTGTCGATGCCCGAACCGGCATTGTCGGTGAACTCGCCCTTGAGCATGTGGGCGGCGCCCAGGCAGACTTCGATGACTTCGAGGCCGCGCTGGATATCGCCCTTGGCGTCGAGAACGGTCTTGCCGTGTTCGCGGGCCAGCAGATCGGCGAGCGAATCATATTCGGCTTCGACGAGCTCGAGGAACTTGCGCATGATGCGGATGCGGCGCTGCGGGTTGGTCGCGGCCCAGGCCGGCTGCGCCGCCTTGGCGTTTTCGACGGCGGCGCGCACTTCGGCCGAGGTTGCCAGCGCAACCGTGCCCTGAACGGTGCCGTCCATCGGCTGGAAGATCTCGGCCGTCTTGCCGCTCGTGCCGGCAACGTGCTTGCCGCCGATGAAATGTCCGACTTCCCGCATGGGTCTAGCCTCCCTTGTCATGTTTCAGTTGACGTGATGGGCGGATCATGGCTTTAAAAAATAATCATTGCAAGACGAGGTTTGGCGCATCCGTTGTGCGAAAATCGTAGCCGGGAGGGGTGAAATGGCATGAAGGCTGACGATGTTTCATCCGCGGGGCTGTTGCTTGTCAGGTGCGACGGCGCCGGAATTCCCTTCTCCCCCGAGGGGATAAGGGGTTCCGGGGTGGCGGTTACGCTCCATATGCAGGGGATCGACCATGAACTGGGATGACGTGCGCATCTTTCTCGCGGTCGCCCGGGCCGGGCAGATTCTGGCGGCGGGGCGCAGGCTGGGTTTGAACCATGCGACGGTGGCGCGGCGGGTGAGCGCGCTGGAGGAGGCGCTGAAGACGCGGCTCCTGACCCGGCGCACCAATGGCTGCGACCTGACGCCGGCGGGCGAGGCCTTCCTGCTCTCGGCCGAGCGCATGGAGGCGGAGATGCTGTCGGTGCGCTCGTCGCTGGGGGATGAGGATGTGGCGGTGGCGGGCTCGGTGCGCATCGGCGCGCCGGATGGATTTGGCGTCGCCTTCCTCGCGCCGCGCCTCGGCGAGTTGACGGCGCGCTATCCGGACCTGAAGATCCAGCTCGTGCCGGTGCCCCGCTCCTTCTCGCTGTCGCGGCGCGAGGCCGATATCGCCATCACCGTCGAGCGGCCGGATCAGGGCCGCTCGGTGGCGCGCAAGCTGGTGGATTATTCGCTGGGACTTTATGCCAGCCGCGCCTATCTCGCCGACCATCCGCCGCCCGCCGATATCGAGGATCTCTCCGGTCATCGCCTCGTCGGCTACGTCGACGATCTCGTCATTAATCCCTCGCTGAACTATGCGCCCGACATCACCCGCGACTGGAAGCCGGCCTTCGAGATCTCGAGCGCGCTGGGGCAGGTGGAGGCGGTGCGGGCGGGGGCGGGCATCGGCATCCTGCATGCCTTCATCGCCAGCGGTCATGACGACCTCGTGGCCGTGCTGCCGGAAAAGACCATCCGCCGCGCCTACTGGCTGTCCTATCATGAATCGGTGCGCACGCTGCGCCGCATCCATGTGGTCGCCACCTTCATTTCCGATGCGGTGGCGCGCGAGGCGGCGCGCTTCTGAGCGCCGTTTCGACGCTTCCTGTCGAAAAAAATTGCCGATCCGCAAATTTTTATGCGGGCAGGGGAGACGGCTGAGACAGGCCATGCGCGCTGAGTGGAAACGTATCCATGTTTGCCCGGTGCAAAGGAAAACAGACAGTTAACGCAAAGCGACCATTTTTGTGCGCGCCATCGTCGCGCCTGTCCCGCCACCCGTGGCAGCCCCCCGAAACTCAAGGGATTCAGGCGTTTTTAACGATCTTGACCTAGCGTTTTCAGGCAGGAGCGGCCAAGCGCCGCAGCCCCCGCCATGATGGCGATCATCTTCCACAAAAATACGAAGCCGGCCGCATGCTGTCGAAAAACGGCGGCCGGCCAGACCCACGGGGGGTTCTTTCTTGGGCACACGTTTCAACCTCATGACCAAGATATTGCTGGTGGCGTCGCTGGTGGTCATCGCCTCGCTCACCGGCTTTTCGGTCTATATCGACAGCCTGCAGCGCGAGAGCACGCGCGAAAGCATCGAGGGCAATATCCGCTCCTCGGGCGAGCTTGCGGCGACCGGCATTTCCAACTGGCTGAACGCGCGCGTAATGCTGACCCAGTTCGCCGGCGATATCGCCGGCAAGGCGGCCTCGAACGAAGCGATGCTCAAGGGCTTCGACAATCCGCTGATGGCGCATGAATTCGCCATGGTCTATTTCGGCTCGCAGCAGGACGGTTCCTTCACGCGCCTGCCGGCCTCGGAAATGCCGAAGGGCTACGATCCGCGCGTGCGCCCGTGGTACAAGGATGCGGTCTCCGCCAAGGGCCCGATCCTCACCGATCCCTATACCGATGCGGCCTCGGGCGAGCTGGTGCTTTCCGTCGCAACGCCGGTCGAGCGTGACGGGCAGCTGGCCGGCGTCGCCGGCACGGATTTCTCGCTGACCAGCCTGCTCGGCATGATCCGCGCCATCGACATGGGCGGCATGGGCTCGGCCTTCCTGGTCAACAAGGCCGGAACGGTGCTCATCCACCCCGATAACGCCCTGCTCGCCAAGTCGCTGACCGATATCTTCCCGACCGCGACGCCGGCCATCGGCTCCGGCATCGCCCAGACCCAGCTGGCCGACAAGCCGGTGCTGGTCTCCTTCGTGCCGCTGCCCAACCTGCCGGTTCAGGGCTGGTATCTCTGCGTCATCGTCGATCGCGACATGGCCTATGCCGCCATCGGCGAATTCCGCATCGCCGCCACCATCGCCACCATCATCGGCGTCATCGCCATGGTCGGCGTGCTCGCGGTTCTCCTGTCGCGCATGGTGGTGCGCCCGGTCGTGCGCATGACCGGCATGATGAGCAAGCTGGCGCGCGGCGACGTCTCGGAAGCCATTCCCGAGGCGCACCGCACCGACGAGATCGGCCAGATGGCGGCCGCCGTCGCCGTCTTCCGCGACAATATCGTCGAGCGCGGCCGTCTCACCCGTCAGGCCGAGGAAAACCAGGCGCTGACCGAGGCCGAGCGGCGCGAGCGCGAGGCGCTGAAGGCGCGCGAGACCGAAACCGTCACCTTCGCCACGCACACGCTCGCCGACGCGCTCGGACGGCTGGCCGATGGCGACCTCGTCTACCGCATCGAAACGCCGTTTGCGGGCGATCTCGACCGGTTGCGCGTCGATTACAACGGCTCGGTCTCCAAGCTGCACAAGGCGCTCAACACCGTCGGCCAGAAGGCGATGGCGATCGATGGCGGGGCAAATGAGATCCGCTCCTCCGCCGACCAGCTGGCGCATCGCACTGAGCAGCAGGCGGCCTCCGTCGAGGAGACGGCGGCAGCCCTTGAGGAAATCACCACGACGGTGCGCGACAGCGCGCGCCGCGCCGAAGATGCCGGCCAGCTCGTCACCCGCACCCGGGCCGGCGCCGAGCAGTCCGGCGAGATCGTGCAGCGCGCCGTCGGCGCCATGCAGGGCATCGAAAAGTCGTCCGACGAGATCTCCAGCATCATCGGGGTCATCGACGACATCGCCTTCCAGACCAACCTTCTGGCGTTGAATGCCGGCGTCGAAGCCGCCCGCGCCGGCGAGGCGGGCAAGGGTTTCGCCGTCGTCGCCCAGGAGGTGCGCGAGCTTGCCCAGCGCTCCGCCAAGGCCGCCAAGGAGATCAAGGCGCTGATCACCACCTCCGGCGATCAGGTGCGCGCCGGCGTCGATCTGGTCAACCAGACCGGCAAGGCGCTGGAAGTCATCGTGCGCGAGGTGCAGGAAATCAACGCCCATGTTCACGCCATCGTCACCGCGACGCGCGAACAGGCGACCGGGCTGCAGGAGATCAACACCGCCGTCAACACCATGGACCAGGGCACGCAGCAGAACGCCGCCATGGTCGAGGAACAGACGGCCGCCAGCCATGGCCTGGCGAGCGAGGCCGCCGAGCTTGCCGCCCTGCTTGCCCAGTTCCGCCTCGACGGCGCGCCCGCGTCGCCCCGGCAGAACCGCACCATGGCTTACGCCGCCTGAGGCAGCCCAGGGCGGATAAGGCAGACCGAAAAAACCCTTCGCGACGGCTTCGATGTCGTCGCGGAGGGTTTTTTGCGTGTGGAGGGCAGGGGAGGGCTCTCATCAAGTCCGCTTTTCGATGCTATCAGCGTCAAAAAATCCGTTTCGAGGAGGCAAGGCCTGTGAGCAAGAGTTGGACCAAGGGCGTGACGCTGGCGCTGGAAGGCCCCGGCAAATTCACCACGATCACCACGCTGCAGGAGGCCTCCTGGGCGCTGATCGAGGACTGGCCGACGGAGGATGGCGAAGCGCTCGATCGCGCGCTGCTGATCATCGAGGCCGCGCTCAAGGGCAAGAAGACGCCCGAGGAAGCCAGGGCCGCGTTCATCGCCGCCGCGCAGGAAGCGGACATCGAGGTTCAGGCGTAAGCAGAGAGCATTGCCCGACGCCGAAGCGGGGCTGCTTCGGCTGGACATGCGCCAAGGCAAATCTGCGTGCAAAAAGGCGGCCGGACGGCGGCGCATTCCCGGCTGGCCGGCGGGCGTCGCGACGCCGATGCAGCCATAGGAGGCATCGAATACACAGCCGAAAGTTGACGCTCCCGACGCCGCCAGCAGATCTCTATACTCCGCGTCCCAAATACTTATCCCAGCGTCCACGCAATCGTTTGCCGTCTTGACTGGCGCACCATTTCGTTCAGACAGTCCACGACCAAGGCAACAGAAGAACTTAAGCTGACCGCGCGCGAAAAACGCGACCTGCGGGCTCTGCCCGCATGTCCTGCGGCAGGGTGCGATCAGCTGCGGTTCGGGACAGGCAATCGAGGGGCTATCATGAGAATAATGCAGACGCACGTCCTGCCGAACTGGGTGCTGAAAAGCCAGGATCCGGCGCAAAGCCTGAAAGTCCATATTGGCGTCGCACCCGCGAAAGTTCTCGTCGACGATGCGCCGCTGATTACCAAAATAGCTCCGCTGGAGGTCGTCGTTCCCGATGCGGAAAATGGCATCGCCTTCTATGCGAAAGATTCCGAAACGCTTATCCGCGGTTTCAAATATCTGAACGACAGCGGCAAGACGAAGGGGAAACGCGAGTATTTTCTCAGAACCCGCGATGAAAGCAACCTCGCCGCCATGTCGATCGCCTGGGAGCACGAACGCACCACCTATTCGAACGCCTTTACCGCCGGCGTCGGCACGGTGGGCTTCAACACGAGCCTGGCAATTCGACGCGGCATCCATAAAACGACAGGCATCAAAATCGGCAGCAACGACCGATATCAGAGCCTTTCCGATAACATGGAAAGGTTTAGCCGGGACGGCAAGCTTGAGCAGCGCGGATGCGCATTGTACATCGTCAATGCGCAATACATGCCGACCCAGCTGAAATGGGGCAGGGTCAGCCGCCAGATCGGCGACGTCATGACGTTCGGGATCATGGCGACGATCGCCAAGCGGCTGTTTGCGGATTAGAGACAGCGTCGTCGGCCATCAGAAGATATTATCGGGCAACTATACTTTCTGGCAAGCGATGCGACGTTTATGCGTCAATGGGCGCTATCTTGTCGTTGGAGAACAGTTGAAATCAGGGCAATTTCGCAGCCGCTGCGTTTCGCAGTTTTTGGCGGGCGATCTGTTCGTTTCAACTGATCTTGTCGAGGAATGTCGCTAATGCGATCGATACTATTGCTTTTATCTCTTTTGCCGGCATCGGCGGGGATGGCACAGGTTCCACCTGGACCTCCGCCATGGTCCTGCTCCGCCGAAGCTGCATGCAATGATGCGAATACATGCGTTTTCCTGCATCTCCTTCCGATGCGGTTCAAGCTTACTCGGCTCGAAAGCGATGCGAAGCGCTACCGTCTCGAAGGAAATGATGGATTTGAGAGCGCCGTATTGGAACTGCCTAACTTGGAAGATGCGAAACACTTTGCCGAAAACTACCGTTCGGACCAGCCGATGCCCCTTTTGTTGATCCCAAATGACAACCTGTTCGATGTCCATGGCTTTTGGCTCCATTCCACCTTTCACAGGAGCAATGGCCGACATTTCCTGTCAAAAGATAGACTGCTCGTCGGTTGCGACAGCATTCGCTAGCAAGCCCTTTGCGCCGGAGCGGTTGATCTTTTGATCCGCCGCCGGATGCGGCGAATATGGCAGTTGTTTTTCTCACGTCACCCCGATTTTCAAAGACAAGGCCGGGCAACGCCGGCTAGAGTCTGTCAGGGAAAAGCGGGAAACGGTTTTCCCGAAAAGACAAACGAAAACAAAAGAATCCAGAGGCTGGCTGGTTCAGAATGAACCTGACGGACTCTAGGAGAAAACCGTTTCGATATTCAATTTTTTCGATCAAGGAAAAGACATATGAGCGTCAGGAATTTCTATTTGGCCATGGCTATCGTCGGAACGGTGGTTCCCTGGTGGTTCTTCGGCTCCTTCTTCACGCTGAACGGGTTCGATATTCCGCTTTTCCTGCATTCCCTGTTCGCAAACGGCGCAGCCGGCGGTTTTTCGGCCGATGTGCTGATCACGATCGTTGTCTTCTGGGTCTGGTCGTGGCGCGATGCGGCCGGCAACGGCGTCGCTCGCTGGTGGCTGGTTCTCCCGGCGAGCTTTTTCGTCGGCCTGTCGCTGGCGCTGCCGCTTTACCTGTCTTTGCGCGAGCGGCGCTGACCGCGCCGTTTCAATCCGCCTGCGCCTTGCGGCTGTCGCGCAGCCTGCGCCACTTTATGAGATAGAAGAAGCCCGGTCCGATCAGCATGCCGCCGAGCATCCAATGGAACACGGTCAGGGGCCGCTCGTCCGGATCGTGGCCGGTGGCGAAGAGAAACAGGAAAAACACGGCCACGCCGGCAAACATCAGCATCACCGGGAAAAACAGGCTGTCGCGAAAGCCTTTCATGGGACCTCTTTCTGCGCTTGAGGGGCGTTAGAGGAAGGATGTGGCCCGCGCGGGCGGCTTGGCAAGGCCAGCGCGACGCCAAGGCCTTACGGGAATCGCCGCGCGGTGTCACAATCCTGTTCGAATTGATGATTAGAGCGCTGAAATCGGCAGAGAGGATCGTCGGGATGTCGGAAGAAAAAGCCCTGGATTTCGCGGGCGGGATCGTGGATTTCGATGCCGGGCACGGCGAGGCCGCCACCGTCGAGATGAAGGACTACAGCGACAGCCTGGCGCGGGCAAAGGCGAAGTCCGTGCGTCTCGTCGACGCCATCACCGGCGCGACCCTGAAGAAGAAGGACGCGATCCACTTCGACGACATGCGCCCTTCGCTTGCCGAATTCATGCGCCAGAAACATCCGGGCCTGCGCTCCGACGACTATATCAGCCGCAAGGTGGTCGACGATTATCGCGGCCAGTACATCGCCGAGCTTCTGCGCGACGAACGCGGCGAACTCTCCAACCTCGAGGACGAGGTGGTGGAGAGCCTGAAAAGCCACGATACGCTGGCCGAAAACATCGAAGAGGATTACGAGGAAAAGCGTTCGCTCGGCGACCGCGTCGCCGATGTCGTCGCCACCTTCGGCGGCAGCTGGACCTTCATCATCTCCTTCTGCCTCTTCCTCGCGGTGTGGATGGGCATCAATGTGCTGATGGGCGAACAGACGGCTTTCGACGCCTATCCCTTCATCCTCCTCAACCTTATTCTCTCGACCATCGCCGCCCTGCAGGCCCCGATCATCATGATGAGCCAGCGCCGCCAGGAATCGAAGGACCGCCTGCGCGCGCTCAACGACTACAAGGTCAATCTCAAGGCCGAACTGGAAATCCGCCACCTGCACGAAAAGGTCGATCACCTCCTGAACCGGCAATGGGAGCGGCTGACCGAGATACAGCAGATCCAGATCGAGATGATGCTCGAACAGGCCGCCGCCGCCAATCGCGCCCTGAAGCTGAGCAAGGCCCAGAAGACCAAGACCAGCGCCCTGAAAAACCTCTTCACCGCCCCGCCCAAACCCGGCGAGACGGACAGCTAGAGTATTTCCGGCGAACACGGGTTCACCCGAAATGCTCTATCCTTTTGTTTTTGCCGCATCGTCCGACGCCAAAGCGGGGCGCGGCTTGCGCCCATGTGCTTTCAAACGGATTTGCGTGTAGGATTGCGGGCTGAAGACATCCTGGAGGTGGCCTTATGCCCCGTTTTCTTGCCGTCTACACCATCAAGCCCGAGGACGTGGCGGCGTTTCGCAGCATGCCGAAAGCCGAGCAGGACGCGGTCGACGCCATCGGCGTCAGGCAATGGACCGCCTGGGAGGAGAAAAACGCAGCCGTCATCCTCGATGGCGGCGGCATGGTCGGCAAGACGACGCGCGTCACCCGGGAGGGGATCGCCAAGGCCGTCAACCCTTTCTGCGGCTATCTGGTGGTCGAGGCCGAGACGGCCGAAGCCGCCGCGGCGCTTTTCGTCGACCATCCGCATATCACCGTCTTTCCCGGCGATAGCGTCGACATCATGCCCTTCGTGACCTGATGCCGGCCGCGCGCCGGCCGGGGCGTCAGGCGGCCGAGAACGCCACCGTCACGCCGCGCTGGCGAAAATAGGCCTGCATCAGCTTGCGGCCCGAACGGTTGTTCTGCACGAGCTTGGCCGGATCGAAGACGGCCTCTTTCTGGCCCGCCCGCGCCAAGGCCGCCTTGAGGGTGGCGATATGCGTGTCGAGATCGGCATTGTCCGCCTGGAGCGATTGATAGATGCGGTCTGTTGCCTCTGCTACGGTCGGTTCGCTCAACGCTTGCACTCCTGTCTTGGTCTGGCCGTGTTCTTCGGCCTGACCTATCGCGGTGAAAGCGGTTCGCGTCAATGGGTGGCGGCGGTTTCGGCGGCCAAGCGCCGGTCGAGGCGCCCGGTTGCGCTGTCAGCGGGCGTTTGTCGCGCCGACAGGGCCGATGTCTTTGCGGCCGACGCCCCATTTCAGCGTGACGCCGAGGCTGGCGATCAGGATGCAGGCGACGCCGGCATATTGCGCCGGTCCCAGCCGATGGCCATAGACGACGGCGTCGACGAGGATCGCGCTGGCGGGATAGAAAAACAGCAGCACGGCGGCGAGCGGCGTGGACAGTTTGGGCAGCGCGTTGAAAAGCAGCATGTAGACGCCGCCGGTATGCACGATGCCGATCAGGGCGAACCAGCCCCATTGCCGGGACGTGACGTCAAGCGGGCCGATCGGCGCGACCGCCGCCAGCAGCACCACGCCGCACAGGCATTGCACCAGGGCCAGTTGCGGCGCGGAAATGCCTGTCAGACCCTTGGCGATGATCGTTACCCCGGAATAGAGAAAGGCGGCGCCGAGCGCGCAGGCGATGCCGATCAGGTAGGAGGAATCGGCTTCGAGCAGGCCGTCCGCGGAGCCCGTGGCCAAGGCAAGCCCCGTCAGCGCCAGGGCGATCCATGCGAAGGTGGCGGCATGCAATTGCTCGCGGAAGACCAGCGCGCCGAGCACCACCAGGATGAACGGCTGGACGTGAAAGACGATGGTGGCGACGGCAATGCCGATATGCTGCATGGCCGTGAAGAACAGCACCCAGTTGCCGACCATCAGCAACCCGCCGGCCAGCGCAAGCCACAGAACCCGTGGCGGCAGGCGCAGCAGCCCGCCAAGGCTTCCCCGGAGCCCGCAATAAAGTGCGAGCGCGAGACCGCCGACCAGGCATCGGTAGAAGGTGACCGACAGCGGGTCCGCGCCGCTTTCCAGCACACAGAGCCCGAGTGTTCCCAGCAGGATCTGGGCGGACGCCACGCCGCCGATACCCTGAATCCGCCTGTTCATGCCGTTTGCTCCCGACGCCCTTGTTGCGGGCATCAGGATAGCCTTGGCAATTCATTGCGCAAACGATATAATGTGAACCTATTTTTGGGAGTTTCCAAACAATCATGGATCTCGATCCTGCCTTGCTGCGCACCTTTATCGCCTGCGTCGATGCGATGAGTTTTACGCGGGCGGCCTCTGCCGTGCACAAGTCGCCGGCGACCGTCTCGACCCAGATCGCCCGGCTGGAGGCGGGGATCGGCGCGCCGCTGTTCCTCCGCGACACGCGCAACCTGGCGCTGACGCAGGCCGGCGAACAGCTGGAAACCTATGCGCGCCGCCTTCTCAGGCTGCATGACGAGGCCGTGGAAGCCTTCCGCAAGCCCGATCTCGCCGGCTCGATCACCATCGGCGCGCCGGACGATTATATTTCGCATCTTCTGCCGCCGGTGCTGCGGCGTTTCGGGCAACTGTTTCCGCGCGTCACGATCAAGATTGTCTGCGCCCAGTCGACCGTGCTCGCGCCGCAGATCGAGCGCGGCGAGATCGATCTCGCCATCGTCACCCGGTCGCGGGGCGTGGAGGGACAACTCCTGCGGCAGGAGCCGATGGTTTGGATCGCCTCGCGCGACCGGATCGCGCTGGAAAGGCGGCCGCTGCCCGTGGCGCTGTTCGAGCCGGGAAGCCAGGCGCGCAATGTCGTGCTCGCCGCCTTGGCGCGCAGCGCCATCCGCTTCCAGCCGGCCTATGAGAGTTTCAGCCTGTCGGCGCTTCTGACCGTGGTGGAGGCGGGCCTTGCGATTGCCGCCGTCACCCGCATGTCGGCGCCGCCGAGCGTGACGGAGCTGGCGGCGGACGGATTGCCGGACATCGAGCATCTCGACGTCGCCCTGATCCGCAGGGCGGGTTCCGACGATCGTCTGTGCGATGTCATGGCCGAGGCCATCCGCCAGAGCGCCCAAGGGCAAAGCGCCCAAGGGCAGAGCGCTGGAGGGCAAAACGTTGGAGGGCAGAGCGCCGGGGGCCTCGCCGGCCCGGTGCGGGATGGCGGCGATGGCGGTTTGGCCGCAAGGGTGGGCTGAGACGCCCCGGCCCGGGAGCCGGTTGTGTCCGCAAGGCCGCATCTACCCCAAAATGACGTGTATCGCGGGGCAGAAATCAATTCCGATTTGCCGGCCTATGCTGTAGAACCCCTCGCGCGGCCTTGAAGGCGGGCCGCCGGCAGGGCCGACGAACCTTCCGCCGGGCATGACCGGAAAAGACGCCGCGGGCTTTTTGATGAAGCCTGCCCGGTCGTCTCGACCGGCATGGCGAAACCGGCCGCCAGTTTTGAGGATAGTGCAGAGATGAGCAAGAAAATCGTTCCCGTCATTCTGGCCGGCGGCAAGGGCACCCGGCTCTGGCCCCTGTCGCGCGCCACCGCGCCAAAACAGTTCATCCAGTTCGTCGGCGACCAGACCCTGTTCCAGGAAACGCTGATGCGCGTCTCCGACACCGCCGTCTACGAAGCGCCGATCGTGCTGACCAACGAGGAATTCCGCTTCCTCGTCGCCGAGCAGGCCCGTGAAGTCGGTGTGGCGCTCTCCACCGTGCTCTTGGAGCCGATGGCGCGCAACACCGCGCCTGCGCTTGCCGCCGCCGCTGCCGTCGTCGCCGAGCGTTTCGATGCCGACACCGTCATCCATGTGTTGGGTTCCGATTACGAAATCGACGCCAACCAGACCTATTTCGACTGTGTGCGCATAGCTGCCGAAGGCGCTGCCGCCGGCAAGCTGGTGACCTTCGGCATCACGCCGACCGAGCCTGCCACCGGCTATGGCTATATCGAAGGCGGCGCTGAGGCCGGGAAGGGCATCCTCGCCGTCAAGCGCTTCATCGAGAAGCCGGTCGTGGAAAAGGCCGAGGAGATGCTTTCCGCCGGCGGTTTCTACTGGAATTCCGGCATGTTCATGTTCAAGGTCTCGACGCTGCTCGCCGAGATGAACGAATTCGCCCCCGAGGTCGTGCGCGCCGCCAACGAAGCCGTGCGCGCCGCCGTCAACGATCTCGACTTCACCCGCCTCGATGCCGAAGCCTTTGCGAAAAGCCCGGACATTTCCATCGACTACGCCATCATGGAAAAGACCGCCAACGCGACGGTCGTTCCCTCGCCCTTCCGCTGGTCCGATCTCGGCAGCTGGGATTCGGTGTGGAAATCCGGGGATCGCGATGCCGACGGCAATGTCGCGACCGGCAACACCACCGTCGTCAACACCCGCAATTCGCTGGTCATGACCCATGGCGTGCATCTGGCCGTTCAGGGCCTGGAAGACGTCGCCGTCATCGCCAGCGAGGACGCCGTCTATGTCGGCAACCTCAAGGACAGCCAGAATGTCGGCAGCCTCGTCAAGCTGCTCGCCAAGTCGGCCAAGACCTCGAAGCTGACCGAGCTGCACCCGACCTCCTACCGTCCCTGGGGCGGCTATACCTCGATCTGCAACGGCGACCGTTTCCAGGTGAAGCGCATCTTCGTGACGCCGGGCAAGAAGCTGTCGCTGCAGAAGCATCACCATCGCTCCGAGCACTGGATCGTCGTCAAGGGCACGGCGGAAGTGACCGTCGGCGACAAGGTGCAGATGCTGCGCGAAAACGAATCCGTCTATATCCCGCTCGGCGAAATGCATCGTCTGGCCAATCCCGGCAAGATCATGCTGGAGCTGATCGAGGTGCAGACTGGCTCCTATCTCGGCGAAGACGACATCGTGCGCATCGTCGACGAGTTCGGCCGCACCTGATTCGGTTTTTCCACGCCCTTCCCCGGCAGGGGGAGGGCACTTGCGGCTTGGGGTGAGCGGTTTTCCGGCCGCTTTAACCCGGCCGGGCGAAAAAATTTCGCGGGTTTCCATGCGCGGGTGAAGCGCCTGGACCGGCTTATCCGCCTTCGAGCTAATCCGTTCTCATTATTGTGCAATTGCTAATCCGCCCTAAGCGCGCCTTGGCGAAGGGCGCCGCCCGTGTGGCGTTCCTGGCCGTGGATTGCGCGGCCCGTTGCCAAAAAAACGGATTGTGCGGGGCGGCGGCCTTTAGTATGCAGGGCTGGAAACGACCCATCGGCTTGGCCCATTCCGAGACAGGAATGCTGGCGGCGCGCTGATGGCCTGCAAGCGCCTTTCCGTGTAACGTAGCGCTTCTTTAATCTATTCATGCGAGTCTGGTGTTCTGTTCCGTATGGGCCGAGGGGCTTGCGGATATGTGCGGCAGATTCTGATCGTTATGGCGTCCTTTACACGTCCGGTCGACGCGCGCGGGATGCCCTGGCGATTGCCAGGCAACCATTTGAAGGGGCATTCATGTCATCGCATTCTGCAAGGTCCGGAGCCACATCCGGATCGTGGGGGTATCGCCGTGTTCTCGTGGCCGGTGTTCTGGCCGTCTCCGCGCTTCTGACCTCCTGTTCTCTGGACAACGCGCTCGTCGAGCGTCCGGCCGCCACCGCCATGGCCAAGCCATCCACGCAAAAGCTGAACGTGCATAAGCCGACCCACAAGGTCGCCGCCGCCAAGCAATCGCGCGTCGCAGCGCAAAGCGTCGCCGCCGCCAAGCCGCCGGCCAAGCCGAAGACCCGCACCTTCGAGGTGCAGATGGCCAATGTCACCGAAGTCGCCGCCTATGGCCGCGGCCCGTTCATCTGCTCGCCGAGCGGTTTCGGCCAGAAATCCCACTGCGTCGCCCGCAGCCTGTTCAACTGATCCGGCTTCAGCAAACGCAAACGGCCCGTCTCAATCCTGGCGGGCCGATGTGAGCGGGGTGGTCAGCACGCCGCTTGTCAGAAACGCCTCGATATCGGCCTCGGACTGCGCGCAGTCGAGGCCGCAACCGGCCAGCCAGTCCGGCGCGTAATAGGTGCGCGAATAGCGTTCGCCGCTATCGCAGATCAGCGACACCAGCGAGCCCTGCTCCCCCTTGCGGATCATCTCCGCCGCCTTCCAGCACAAAGCGAACATGTTCGAGCCGGTGGAGCCGCCGACACGCCGCCCCAGCGCCTGCGACAGCGCCCGCATGGCGCCCAGGGCCGCCTTGTCCGGCACGCGCACCATCTCGTCGATCACTTCCGGAATGAAGGACGGCTCGACGCGCGGCCGGCCGATGCCTTCGATGCGCGAAGGCTTGTCGCAGGTGACGGCGCGGTCATTGCCGGCATAACCATCGAAAAAGGCGGAAAATTCCGGATCGACGCCGAGCAGGCGGGTCGCCAGCCGCTTGTAGCGGATATAGCGGCCGATGGTGGCCGTCGTGCCGCCGGTGCCGGCGCTCATCACGATCCAGCGCGGCACGGGATGGCGCTCGCGCGACAGCTGGTCGAAGATGGATTCGGCGATATTGTTGTTGCCGCGCCAGTCGGTGGCGCGTTCGGCAAAGGTGAACTGGTCGATGTAATGACCGCCGAGAGACGCCGCCAGCCGCGCCGCCGCCTCGTAAAGCGAGACGCCCGGCTCGACGAAATGGCAGCGGCCGCCATAATGTTCGATGGTGGCGATCTTTTCGGCCGACGTGGTCTTCGGCATCACGGCATAGAAGGGAACGCCGATCATCCGCGCGAAATAGGCTTCCGAGACCGCCGTCGAGCCCGAGGACGCCTCGACGACGGCGACGCCTTCGCGGATCTTGCGATTGACCAGCGCATAGAGAAACAGCGACCGCGCCAGCCGGTGCTTCAGACTGCCGGTCGGATGGGTGGATTCGTCCTTGAGATAGATATCGACGCCGGAAAAGCCGGTTTCGAGCTTCAACAGATGCGTATCGGCCGAGCGCCGCTGATCCGCCTCGATCAGGCCCACGGCATGATCGGCCCATTCCCGCCCGGAAATTTCGTCTCGGCTCATTGGTTTTGTCTTTCGTATGTGGGGCTTATGTTTTTGCCATCGAGCGATCACGTCCAGGGAAACTGAATGTAAATATGTTCCCTGAGGATATTGTAGGGCTCGGATTCGCCTTTCTCAAAGTGAAACTGAATGGAGCCTGCAAGGTAATCGCAAAAGGCCAGTCCATCTTCGAGCGATTTGTTTCGCCCGATCCGGTTTACCATCGTCCTTGATCGCAGATGAAACCAGAGGTCCTTCCGCAAAACGCTTTCTAACAGTTTATCCGACCCGGCATTGAGTTCGTCCGGGCAGACAGACGACTGGCGCAGGGTGCGGATGGCCGGGGCTATGAGACTTGAGGCTGCCCAGGCGTAGAGCAGGTGATGATGGCCGCGAACATGGTCGGGAACCTTTGATTTGTCGATCACCGAAACGAGGAGATGCAGGTTGGGATTGCTCTTGAGCATCTCGACCGTAAGGTTGGCAAAGGTCTTCTTCACCTGCGAGCCAAGTGTCTTCCATTTCTTCTCGTTCTTGCTCGTCCAGCCATAGGTCTTGGACAGCTTGCGAACGACTTGAGCCGGCTTCAGGTGATCGCCATTGACCCCGACACTTGCCGCGATGGTAAAATACCGGCTGGATCCGCCTTCGAGATAGGGCTGGTCGAGTTTCCATCCCAAGTCCCCACTTTCGTCCAGAAGAACCAAAGCATTGCCCACGCGATCACCTTAAAAAAAATGGCCCCATGCGGGGCCATTTGATCAAATTCTTGGCTATGCCAAACTTCCGCGCGTTTACACCGCGCTTAGGACGCCGATGATGTGTTCACCAGCCTCCGGTTTAGGTTGTGGCCTTACTAGCCAAGATAGATATGTGAATCTTCATTTGGCTTGTCAAGTCATTTACCGCGCCCCGCCGCCGAGGCGCAGCGGCATGTGGCGGTTGACGTCCTTGTAGAGCAGGTAGCGGAAGGGTTCGGGGCCGCCGGCGTAGCAGGCTTGCGGGCAGAAGGCGCGCAGCCACATGAAATCGCCGGCCTCGACTTCCACCCAATCCTGGTTGAGGCGGTAGACGGCCTTGCCCTGCAGCACGTAGAGACCATGCTCCATCACATGCGTTTCGGCGAAGGGAATGACCGCGCCGGGCAGCAGCGTGACGATGGTGACATGCATGTCGTGGCGCAGGTCGGCCGGATCGACGAAACGGGTCGTCGCCCAGCGGCCCTCGGTGCCGGGCATGGCGTTGGGCTCGATATCCTGCTCGTTGAGCACAAGCGGCTCGGGATGGTCGAGACCGTCGACAGCCTGATAGGCCTTGCGCACCCAATGGAAACGGACATCGGCCTGCGCGGTGTTGCGCACCGACCAGGCGGCGCCCGGCGGAATGAAGGCATAGCCGCCCGGCGTCATCGTGTGGGTCTTGCCGGCAAGCGTCAGCTGCAACTCACCATCGACGATGAACAGCACGCCTTCGGCCCCCGCATCCGGCTCCGGCCGGTCGCTGCCGCCGCCGGGGGCGACCTCCATGATATATTGCGAAAAGGTCTCGGAAAAACCGGAGAGCGGACGGGCGATCACCCAGCAGCGGGTCTTGTCCCAGAAGGGCAGGTAACTGGTGACGATATCCTTCATCACCCCTTGCGGAATGACCGCATAGGCTTCGGTGAAGACGGCGCGGCCGGTCAGCAGGTCGGACTGGGGCGGATGGCCCCCGACGGCGGAGAAATAGCTCTTCTTGGACATGATCTACCCTTTGAGTCTCGCCGCGCCTTATACAGAAATTCCCGCGCGCAAGAGGGGCGGGAAGGCCGGCTGACCTGTCCATAGCCTGTTTGACGCCAGATGTCGCCGGGCTCGATAGTTTGACGACAATTTTCTGCAAGATAATCGACAATTTTCGGCATGAAAACGTTCGGTGTTCATTTTTTCGAATGGTGCGTCAACAGCCTTGCCTGTTCCGGCGGTCGGCCGCCGATGCTACAGCCAATCAAAGTCAATGCACGGAGATCAGCCAATGGACAGCGCCACGACCGGTATCCACCATGTCACCCTCATCACCGCCCGCGTGCAGGCGAATGTCGATTTCTATGTCGGCTTTCTGGGCTTGAGCCTCGTCAAGCGCACCGGCGGCTATGAGGATGCCGAGCAGCTGCATCTGTTCTATGGCGATGCGGCCGGTTCGCCCGGCACGCTGATCACCTTTCTCGTCTGGGAAGACGGGGCGCCCGGGCGGGTCGGCAATGGCCAGGTCTCGGAAATTTCGCTTGCCGTGCCGCGCGGCTCGATCGGCGGCTGGCTGACGCGGGCATTGTCGCGCGGGCTTGCGGTCGAGGGGCCGTCGCGCGAATTCGACGAGCCGGTGCTGCGGCTGAAGGATCCCGATGGCGTCATCGTCAAGCTGGTCGGCGTCGATGCGCCCGGCGACGAGACGGCGGTCATCCGCCTGCGCGGCGTGACGCTGCTGACTGATGTGGCCGAGGAGACGGCGGCCTTCGTCACCCGCTTCGGCTATCGGCCGGGGCCGGTGTCCGGCTCGGTGCAGCGGCTGCTCTCGGACACCGATATCGTCGATGTGCGCGATGCCAGCGGTTACGTGCCGGGCATTCCAGGCACGGGAACGGCCGATCACGTCGCCCTCCGCGCCGCCGATGTCGCGGCGGTGAGCGCGGCGGAGCGTGGGTTTGCCCGGCTGAATTCCGCGCCGACCAATGTCCATGACCGCAAATATTTCACCTCGCTTTATGTGCGCGAGCCCGGCGGCACGCTGATCGAATACGCCACAGACGGCCCGGGCTTTGCCATCGACGAGGCGCCCGGCGAACTCGGCAAGACCCTGTTCGTGCCCGATCACGATGCCGGCCGCGCCGCGGATCTAAAGGTGCTGATGCCGCAATTCTCGCTGCCGGGAGAGCCGCGCATGCCGCGCCGCGACCTGCCTTTCGTGCATCGTTTCCATGTGCCGGAAAACCCCGGCGACGAAACCCTCGTGCTTCTGCATGGCAGCGGCGGCAACGAGGCCGACCTGATGCCGCTCGCCCACCGGATCGCGCCCTCGGCGACGCTGCTCGGCCTGCGCGGCCGCTCGCATGAGGAAGGCATCGCCCGCTGGTTCCGCCGCTTCGAACAGACGCGTTTCGACGAGGCCGATATCCGCAGCGAGGCGGAAGCCTTCGAGGCCTTCGTCGAGGGCGCGCAGACCGGCTACGGGATCGACCCGGCCGAGACCACCTATCTCGGCCTTTCCAACGGCGCGAATTTCCTCGCCGCCGTCATGGGCCTTCACCCCGGCCTCATCCGCCGCGCCATCCTGCTGCGCGCCATGCCGGTATTGGCGGAGCTGCCGGATGTCGACCTCAAGGGAACGTCGGTTCTGTCGATCGCGGGCACGCAGGACGCCTTCGTCGGCGAAGCGGAACGGCTGGAAGCCTGGCTGACCGCCTGCGGCGCGACAGTGACCGCAAAACGCATCGACGCCGGCCATGGACTTTCCGCCGAGGATGGCGTTCTGGCGCGGGATTGGCTGGCGGGGGTGGTTTGAGGGCGGCCTCGCGTAAGCGCTAGACCGGCGTAAGCACCTATTTGCAAGGCTCTTTTCGGGAGTTGCGGAGAGAATCCCAGAGGATGTGAGGCGTGAAATCGTAACCCAGGCGCATCCATTCCATCACGTCGAACGGGTGCGCGACGATCAGATCCGCGCCGGCGATCTCATATCGCAGAGCCTGCAGGGTCCGCTGCCCGGAAGACGTGGTGAAGATGCGTTGGGTATCGACGACGGCCGCATCCTTGGCGGTGAAATCCGCCAGATTGTCGGTCACGAGAATGTCGGCTCCGGCGCCGATTGCCGTGGCCAGAACGCCGGCATCCTCCGCGTCCGGCAGAGTGAAGCGCTCTTCCCCGCCCAGAATGAGATAAGGGTCGAGCGCATCCGGGCCATATTTCATGATGTCGATGATGGCGTCGGAATAGGCTTTGATACGGTCCGGCGCAAATTTCAGCCGTTGCAGAACCGCTTCGAGGGTTTCGATCATCTCGAACGAAATCACCAGTTGCGATCTGTCGGCAAGGCCCCATCTTTGGCCGGCAACCATGGAGACAAGGGTCTGGGTTGCGGTTTTCGCGTGGCCGCGATCCTGCGCGATGATGTTTGCCACGAAGACGTTGATATCGAGCAAAACCCGCACAGGGCGTTTCATGCCCTATTTCCCGCGTGCTGCTTCACGGCTGAGGATCGTCGCTTCTTCCAGAATGTCGATCTCGCTGGAGACATGGCCGGGTCCGCCGAAACGATGTTCGCAGGCAAGGTCGGTGGTTGCCTTTTCGAGGCGAACCCGCGCGGCCGCCGCCATCATTTCGCGGCCGAGACGGTTGATCGTGTCCTGATCGTTCTCAGCGTTCAGTTCGAGCAGGAAGTCGCGCACGCCCTTGGGAAGGCCGACAAACACCGTGATCGCGCTTGAAACCGCATTCGAAACGGATCTGTTCTCCAGCGACGCCACCATTTTCAGCTTGGTGGCCGTCTTGCCATCGACATTGGCCGAGACTGTAGAGGACATCGCATTCTCCTATAGAAATGCCTCGTTTCTATATAGGATAAATGGCCGTCATTGACAAATGACGTGCGGGTAAAGCCTCACCCCGCTGCCGCTTGCGTCGGAAACCCGTGCGCGGCCAGCGCGGACACGGTGAGCGCGCGGTTGCGGCCGGCGGCCTTGGCGGCGAGCAGGGCGGTGTCGGCCCGCGCCAGAAGGGTCGCCACCGGCCCGTCACCGGGCGCTGCGGCGATGCCGATCGAAACGGTGACGGTGCCGAGGAAGCGGCCATGGTCCGACAGGGGCGCGGCGGCGATGCGCGCGCACAGCGTTTCGCCGAGATGCCGGGCCGCCGTCTCGTCGCCGCCCTCGATCAGCAGGGTGAATTCCTCGCCGCCGAAGCGGAACACCTGGCCGCCTTCGGGCAGGGCCGCCTGAAGCATGTCGGCGACATGGCGGATGACGGCATCGCCGGCATCATGGCCGAATTCGTCGTTGAAGCGCTTGAAATGGTCGATGTCGATCATCAGGCAGGCATGCGGGCCGGCGGCTGCGGTTTTCGCGATGCGATTGACCGCCTCGTCGAGCGAACGGCGGTTGAGCAAGCCGCTCAAGGGATCGCGGATCGCCATGCCGGTCAGCCGCTCGCGCAATTGCAGATTGGCGATGGCGAGGCCGAGATTTTCGGCGATCAGTTCGAGATAGAGGCGCGCCTCCTCGAGAAGGTCGAGGGCGGTCGATTCCAGATGCAGCAACCCGACCGTTTCGCCGAGCGCCGTCAGCGGCACGCACAGCGTCGCGCGGTGGCCATGCTCCAGATGCGGGCAGACGACATCGTGATCGCTGGCGTCGCTCAGATGCGGCCGGCCGCGGCGCAAGGCCCAGCACTGGTCGGCGGGAAAGGCGGCGGGGCTGGTTTCCGGCGCGTTCCAGCCGCCGCGCGGCAGCAGGCAGCGATGCGCCTCGTCATGCATGTAGAGGCTGCCGGCAAGGCCGGGAAAGGCCTGCGGCATGAACAGGGTGACGACGCCGGCGATCTCGCTCTGCGTCTGGCAGGCCTGCAGGCGATGCATCATCTGCAGGATGAAATCCTTGATGCGCTGGTCGCGGCGCAGCTCTTCCGCCAGCCTTTCGCGCTCCAGCCCGTTGGCGCGGAACACGGCAATCGCCGCCGTCATCTCGCCGATCTCGTCGCGCCGCGCCACTTGCGGCACCTCGACATCGAAATCCTGCTTCGCCAGACGGTTGATGATGCCGGTCATGGCGACGATCGGCGTGGTGATGCGCCGCTTGAGCACGAAATAGAGCACGCCCAGAAACACCAGCGCCGTCAGCGCCAGCATCGACTTGGCGATGATGTCGAAGAGATCGCTGCGCGCCTTGGCGCGGGTCAGTTCGGCGCCGGTGCGTTCCGAAATCATCTGCTGCACCTGGCCGACGCTGTCGCGAAGGGTCGTGTGGGCCGCATCATGGGCAGGGCCGAACACCGCTTGCCGGGCTTGCTCCTGCCGGCCGCCGCGATAATCGGCGACGGCGGCGCGCTCGATGCCGTCAAGCGCCTCGGCCTCGGTGACGATGCGGTTCAGAATGGCGATTTCGTCCGCCGTCGCGCCCAGCGTTTTCGCCCGCGCCGCCGCCGCCTCGAAGCCGCGCTCGTCCTTCTCGTCGACATAAAATGCCGCCAGTTCGTCTTCAGCGCCGCGCATGACATAGAGACGGATATCGTCGGTGCGGTTTTCAGCGCCGATGTCGAGATCGTCGATCAGCTCGCCCAGCGCCAGATGCTGCTCGACCGCCAGCCGCTCCCGCCCGGCCGATTGCGCCGAGAGAATGAAGGAAAGGCCGGCCAGCATGGTCAGAAGCACGGTGGCGACATAGGCCAGATTGGTGATCGTCCCGATCCGCATTCTGCAAAATCTCCCCGGAAAGGCGTGGGCGTTCCCATGGAACCGAACCGGCTTCTTACCATGGATTGATTAATGGCTCGCCACCGCCAAAAGATGGCATTCGATCTAAAGATGCCATCACAGGTGGCGGCGGGCGCAGTTTCGCGCCACACGCGGTCTCCCTTCGCGCGATCAATCGCCGTCGCCACTTTTGCAATCCGTTGCAGGGTGGTTGCACCGCAGACGGCGAGCGGGCGGGTGCGTTTTTGAAAGGCCTATGGACGTTCGCCAACCACATAGCCATGCTTCGCCGGCCGGCGATATCCGGGCGTGACGGGTTTGGGCGAGGCGGCGCGCCGGCGACGCCGATGTTACAGGGAAATCCAGAGCAGCATGGGTTTGCCCTCGTCGCGCGCCCGGATCGCCAGCGCATGGATGTCGCGCAACAGGCGCTCTGCATCCGCTGGCGTCAGGCCGGCGGCATCGGCCTCCTCGCGGCCGGCCCAGGCCTTCGCCACCGGGCCGAGCCGGTCCGGGCCAAGCGCGGCGATGGTATCGCGCAGCGGCATCGGCAGGACATAGACCCAGGGTCCGTTCACCTCGTCGGCGGACAAGGCGGGGTCGAGCTGTTCCATCGCCTGCGCCAGCGGCGCCTGGTCGAGCGCCTCCGCCAGTTCGGCAAGGATCAGCCAGTCCAGCCCCGTCGTCTGCAAGGCCGGCCAGTTTTTGGCGCCAGGCCATTGCGCGACGATGGCCGGAACGTCGTGTTCGGGCGCAATCAGAATATCCGTCAGAACCGCCATTCAACCGTGTCCCATGTGCTGTCGCGCCGGTTTGTCGATCGCAATGCGGTCACGCCGCTACAGCGCCGTGCGCCGGCCGCGAAACATCTTCAGCGGCGGCAGGGCCTCATGCGCCTGGGCGAGCGCCTCCAGCCATTCGCCAAGCTCCTTCGGCACCTCTTCATTGCCGACCTCGAGGGCTTCCACCCAGGACAGGTCGCATTGCAGGGCCGACGCGAGGTTGATCGGCGTCCAGCGGATGTGAAGCAGGCATTCTGAGAATCGTTGCGGGGTCATGGCGGCAATCGTGACATCGGATCATTGAAGGTTCAAGACAATCGCGCAAAAAGCATGTGGAGCAGGCAAAAGAGAGGCGTTGCGGCGGGCATTCGCCCCCTTGCGGGGCAGGGCGGCGTGGGCCGCTGTCACATGCCTGCCTTGAACCTGCCGCATCATCGTCTATATTCGCCGCTCGGTGGACTTCTCCACCGTGTTTCCGAAATGGTGATAGACCACCCTAACGCGCTCAGTTTCGCGCGGATTTTAGAAGGAGTGGCGCATTGACGCTATCCATACGTGAACTTTCGGGTTCAACCATTGAAACTGCCGACGTCGCGTGCATCGGCCACATTCTGAAGACGGCCCGGGAAAATGTCGGTTACAGTATCGACGACCTGGCCGAGACCTCCGGCCTGACGGCCATCGAAATCGAAAAGGTCGAGAACAACGACGATCACGACGAGGCCCGCATCCGCCGGATGGCCGCCGCCTTGCGCTTCGATCTGAACGACCTTTCGCAAAAATAATCCGGGGAACCGATAATCCGGCTGGCGTTGACGCCGGCCGGTCAATACGCTAAGGCCTCCTTATCACCGTTTTCCCTTTCGGTGATCCAAGGGGATCGCCGTTACCCCCGTGTCTTGCGACATGGCGGTCCCCTCGATTTCTTCCCGACCTCGACGATCAGGGTGCCGCTTGCCGGACGCGTTTCGGCACGTCCTCCCGCTGGCCCCATTCATGCCAGGAGCCGTCGTAAAGACGCCAGTGCGGATTGCCGGCGCGCTCGATCATGAAGCCGAGAATGCAGGCTGTCACGCCCGAGCCGCAGGTGGTGATGACATCGCCGTCGATGTCGGCCTGCGCCTCCTCGAACACGGCGCGCGCCTTTTCGGGGCTGACGAACTGGAAATTCCGCTCGGCATCGAAGAAGCGCGCCCAGGGCGTGTTGACTGCGCCGGGCATGTAGCCCGAGGCAACGCCCGGATAGCCCGAACCTTCCAGCCCGTCGAAGCGCGCCGCCGTGCGGGCGTCGACGATCGTTGCGCAGCCGGTCTCGATGGCGGCGCGGACGTCGTCCAGCGTCGCAACCCGGCCGGCGAGCGGCCGCGCGTCGAAGCGGCGCGCTTCGGCCGGCTTTGCCTCGCCGGTCTCGATCGGCCTGCCTTCCGCCTTCCATTTGCGCCAGCCGCCATCGAGGATGCGCACGCGCGCATGGCCGAAGGTGCGGAACATCCACCACAGGCGGCAGGACACGTAGCCGGCGTCATAGATGACGACGTCGGTATCGTTGCCGATCCCCAGGCGACCGACCTGTCGCGCGAAGAGATCGGCCGTCGGCAGCATGTTCACATAGGGCGAATCCGGGTCGGAGATATCGCCGAGATCGATGAAGCGCGCGCCGGGAATGTGGCCGGCGACGAAATCGTCCCAGGCATGTTTGCCCGCCTCCGGCAGATACCAGGAGCAATCCAGCACGACGAGGTTGCCGGGCCGGTCAGCAAGGAGAGAGGAGAGGTCTTCGGTCTGGATGAGCCAGTCGGTCATGGCGGTTCTTCCTGCGTTTCGTCGTGTTGCGCCGCGGATGCTCAAGGATAGGCGGAAGGGCGGCCCTGCTTTTCCACCCAGGAATCGCCGGACAGCACGCCGCCATCGACCACCACGTTTCGCCCGGTGATATAGCGCGAGGCCGGCGCGACGAGGCTGAGCGCCGTGGTGATCAGGTCTTCCGGCACGGCGAGATGGCCGGCGGGAATATAGTCCGCGAACCAGCGGCCGCGATAGTCGTCATCCCAGAGCGGCCGGGTGAATTCCGTCTTCACGAAGCCTGGCTCGATGGCGTTGACCTGGATATTGTCGCCCGCCCATTCATGCGCCATCGAGCGGGTCAGCGAGGTCACCGCCGCCTTCGTCGCCGCATAGACGGAGATGGTGTCGAAGGAGATGTTCGCCGACAGCGAGCTGAAATGCAGGATCTTGCCGCCGCCCTGCGCCTTCATGACCGGCTGCACAGCCTTCGACAGGAAATAGACGCTGCGGAAATTCACCGCCGTGATGGCGTCGAAATCGTCCTGGCTGACCTCGACGATCGGCTTGCGGCGATTGGTGCCCTGGAGATTGACGAGGATATCGATGCGTCCCGTCGCCGGGCGCGCCCGTTCGACGAGATCGTTGCAGGCGGCTTCGCCGGAGAGATCGGCCTGGATACCATGGAAGGGCAGGTTCTCCTCCTTGAAACGCGCCTCAAGGGCGGCGAGCCGCTCGGAGGAGAGATCGTGGACGAGGACGCGCGCGCCGGCCTTGGCGAAGGCCAGCGAAATCGCCGAGCCGATGGCGCCGGCGCCGCCCGCGATCAGCGCCGTCTTGCCGTCCAGCGAGAAGAGTGAAGAGAGATACTGCGACATCGAATTCCTTCCCGATACCCGACCGCTCCCGGCGTTTTCACGCTTGAGGCGTCGATGGTCATGCATGCTCCTGTTGCCGCAACCGCCTGATTTTCATCGGCAATGTCGCGTCGGTCGCAAAATAGATTATATCTATAAAATTAGTAGATAAAATTTGCTGCGAAAGCGGATTGCGGCAGATTTAATTTCCCGCTTCGCGATGGAAATTGGTGCTTTGGCCTTTGGATCGGACAGGCTGCGCCGCTAGCCTCGAAGCATCAGAAAAAGGAAGTCACCAGCATGTTTCGCAAGACTATTTTGACCGCCGTTTCCGGCCTCGCTCTCCTCGCCGCCGGCGTTTCGACGCTGCACGCGGCGCCCAAGGGCAAGGATGCGCCCGTGACGGTCTTCGTCTCGCCGCTGACCTTCGCCTTCTCCCATTTCGTCTTCCTGACGGACCAGCTGGAGGACGAGGCGAAGAAGATCGGCGGCGTGACCATCGTCAAGGCCGACGGCCAGCTCTCGGCGCCCAAGCAGATCGCCGACCTCGAGGCCGCCATCGTCCAGGGCGTCGACGGCATCATCCTGTCGCCGGTGGAAGCCGATGCGCTGGCGCCGGTCGTCAAGGAAGCGATTGCCGCCGGCATCACCGTGGTGACGGTGGATCGCCCGGTCAACGGCGTGCCGGAGGTTCTGGCCAATGTCGCCGCCGACAATTTCAAGGGCGCCGAGGCGCAGGGCGATGCCGTCGCCAAGGCATTCCCCAATGGCGCAACGATCGTCAATCTCCAGGGCATTCCCGGCGACAAGACCGCCAACGACCGCAATGGCGGCGTTCACAAGGTGCTGGACGCGGCCGGCGGCAAATACAAGTTCGTTTCGGAACAGGCGGCCAACTTCTCCCGCGACAAGGGGCTTGCGGTCACCGAAAACATTCTGACCGGCCTTGCCGAGGTGCCGGATGTGATCGTCGCCGCCAATGACGACATGGCGCTCGGCGCCGCACAGGCGGCGGAAGCGCGCGGCCTCAAGGGCAAGATCAAGATCTACGGCTATGACGGTTCCGAAGGCGCGCTGAAGGGCGTCAAGGACGGCAATCTCGCCGGCACCGTCGATCAGTTCCCCGGCAAGCAGGGGCGCGTCGCCATCCGCACGATCGTCGACTTCATCCGCGAGGGCAAGAAGCCGGAAAGCAACAACCTGCTGGTTGCGCCCGTCGCCATCACGCCGGACAATCTCCAGCAGGCCGAGCGCGTCGGGCTGATCAACGGATGACGATCCATCCACGACCCGGGACCGTGGATGTCGAAACGTCGGGGCGCCTGGTGCGCCCCGCAGCTTTTGTAGCCGCGGTCGATCTCGTCAAACGCTTCTTCGGCGTCACCGTTCTCGACGGCGTGTCGCTGTCGCTGCGCGCCGGCGAAGTGCGGGCGCTGCTCGGCGAAAACGGCGCTGGAAAATCCACCGTCATCAACCTGCTGTCGGGCGTCTTTGCCCCCGATGCGGGCCGGATCGAGGTCGACGGCGTCGCAGCCGTGTTCGACGCGCCGCGCGCCGCCGACCGTCTGGGCATCAGCGTCATCCGCCAGGAACTGTCGCTGTTTCCGGAGCTTTCGGTCGCGGAGGCGATCTTTGCCGGGCACCTGCCGGTCGGGCGCTTCGGCATGGTGAACTGGAGGCAGGTGCGGCAAGCGGCGCGCGCTGCGCTGTCGCAGCTCGGCATTGCCGATCTCGATGTCCGCCGGCCGGTCTCCAGCCTGTCCATCGCGCAGCAGCAGATGGTGGAGATCGCCCGGGCGCTGACGCGCAGGTCGCGCCTGCTGATCATGGACGAGCCGACCGCGTCGCTGTCGCCGGAAGAGGTCGGCCATCTCGGCGAGATCATCGGGCGGCTGTCGCGCGAGGGCGTGGCCATTCTCTATGTCAGCCATCGGCTCGACGAGATCAGGGCCTTCTGCCACAGCTACACCGTGCTGCGCGACGGAAAGATGGTCGAGGAGGGCGCGGTCGCCGCGGTCGACAATGCCCAACTGATCCGGGCAATGGCCGGCCGCGATGTCGCAATCGGCGTCCGGCGCCCGCCGGCGGCCTTCGGCGACGTCGTTCTCGAGGTCCGCAACCTGGCGAGCCGCCGCGCCGGCCGCGCGCCTGCCCGTGTGTCGGATGTCAGCTTCGAGGTGCGCGCCGGCGAGATCGTCGGCCTCGCCGGCATTGTCGGCGCCGGGCGTTCGGAAACCGCCGCGATGATCTTCGGCGCCGATCCCGTCGGGTCGGGCGAGATCCGGCTCGGCGGGGAGCGTTTCGCGCCGTCCTCGACCGCGGCTGCGATCCGCGCCGGCGTCGGGCTGGTGCCGGAAGACCGCAAGGGCCAGTCGATCCTGCCGCAGCGGCCGGTGGTGGAGAATTTCGCGCTCGCCGGCGCAAGTCCGCCGCGGCTTTTCTGGCTGAACGACCGCGCCGCCGAAAACGGACTGTTCCGCGCCTTCGTCCAGCGCCTCGGCATTCGCGCCAGCTCCCTCCAGGCGCCGATCGCGACGCTTTCGGGCGGCAACCAGCAGAAGGTCATCCTGTCGCGCTGGATCGCCCGGCAGCCGAGGCTGCTGATCGTCGACGAGCCGACGCGCGGCATCGATATCGGCGCGAAGGAGGATGTGCATGCTCTTCTGCGCGATATCGCCGGACGGGGCGTCGCCGTTCTGGTCATCTCCTCCGATCTGCCGGAACTGATGGTGCTGTCGGACAGGATCGTCGTCCTGCGCGAAGGCCGCTCGGTCTTCGAGACGCCGGGCGCATCGGCCTTACCGGAAGCGCTGATGGCAAGAATGACCCGGCGCGATTGAGCAAACTCCAAGGAAAATCCCCATGTCCAGCCTCTCCCTGACAATGCCGCGCCGCGCGCAGACCTATGCGCTTCTCGGCCGCGTCGCGCCGCTCATCTTCCTGCTGGCGCTCGTCGTGCTGTTTGCCGCGCTGCAGCCGCGCTTTCTCATGCCGCTCAATCTGTTCAACATTCTCAGGCAGGTCTCGATCTACGGCATCATCGCCGTCGGCATGACCTTCGTCATCCTGGCGCGCGGCATCGATCTTTCGGTCGGCTCCATCGTGGCGATGGCGGGCCTTGTGGCCGCCGTCGTCGCCAAGGGCGGCATCGAGGGGCGGTTTGCGCTCAGTGCCGACGCGACGGGATATGGCTGGCCGCTCGCCGTTGTCGCCGCCATCGTCGCCGGTACGCTTGCGGGCTATCTGCAGGGGCTTGCCGTCGCCAGGCTCTCGGTGCCGGCCTTCGTCGTCACGCTCGGCGGCATGACGGTGTTTCGCGGCGTGGCGCTGACCATCGGCAATGGCGGCCCGATCTCGGGCTTCGACGAGGCCTTCGGCTGGTGGGGGCGCGGCATGATCGGGCCGGTGCCGGTGCCGGTCATCGTCTTCGGCGTGGTGGCGCTCGTCGCGCATCTGGTGCTGACGCAGACGCGCTTCGGCCGCGCGGTCTACGCGGTCGGATCGAACCCCGACGCGGCGCGGCTTTCCGGCATCGATACGCGGCGGGTGACCGTCGCCGTCTACGCGGTGATCGGCTTCTGCTCCGGCCTTGGCGGCTTCATGCTCGCCTCGCGCCTGAATTCGGCCGAGGCGGTGGCGGGATCGGGCTACGAACTGACGGCGATCGCCGCCGTGGTCATCGGCGGAACCAGCCTGCAGGGCGGCACCGGCTCCATCGCCGGCACGGTCATCGGCGCGCTTCTGACCGGCGTGCTGCTCAACGGTCTCGTCATCCTCAACGTCTCGCCCTACGTGCAGCAGATCCTGGTCGGGCTGATCATCGTCGCCGCCGTCGCGTTCGACAGTTTCGTGAAAAGGCAATCGCGATGAACACCTCCGTCATCCTCACCGGCACGGCCATCGAAGAGCCGGCAAAACGCATCCTCCGGGCCGGCGGCCTGACGGCGACCTTCGATGCGGGCGCTCTGCGCTGGATATCCTGGCGCGGCGTGGAAATCCTGCGCGGCATCGCCTTTCTGCTGCGCACGCCCGGCTGGGGCACGCCGGCGCCGGTCATCGGGGACGTTCACATCGAGGAGAACGCGGCCGGCTTCGACGTGCGATACGAGGCGATCTATGGCGAAGCGGGCAGGGGCGTGCGCGCCGCCATTCGATTTTGCGCGCGCGCCGACGGCCACCTCACGGCCACAGCCGGGATCGACGCCGATATTGCCTTCGAGACCAATCGCACCGGCTTCGTCATCCTGCATCCCCTGAAGGGCTTTGCCGGCCGTGAGGTCGAGGTCGAGCACGCATCCGGGCCGAAGCGGACGCTGACGATCCCGCTGGCGATCAGCCCCGGCCAGCCGGTTCTCGACATCCGGGCGATTGCCCATCGGCCGCATGCGGGGCTGCTCGTTTCCACGCGGTTCGACGGCGACGTCTTCGAGATGGAAGACCATCGCAACTGGTCCGACGCCTCGTTCAAGACCTATAGCCGCCCCATCGGCCTGCCCTATCCCTATCTGCTGGAACCCGGCCAGCCGGTCCGCCAGTCGGTGACGGTGACGATATCGGACGAGGGGGGCGCCCATGCGGTCGCCGAACCGATCTCGCCGCCGCAGGCGACGGGACAGGTCCTGCCGGACTATGCGCTGCCGCTCGACAGGCTGGAGGATGCGCGCGCGGCACTTTTCTTCGCCGATGCGCTGGCCGGGTTGAAGCCCGCGCGCCTGCTGTTGCGCCACGATCCGGCGCGCGGCGACACGCTTGCGGCGACGGCCGACCTTGCCGAGCTCCTGCGTCGCACGGGGGCTGCGCTGGAGGTGCAGGTCGTTCTCGATGGCGACGATGCGGTCGCGGCCCGTCATCTGCTGGAAGCGCTGGCGAAAGCCTTTGCCGATGCCGGCATCGTCGTGTCCCATATCGCGGCCTTCGCCAGGATCGACGAGCAATCCTTCCAGCCGGGCGAACCGCGCCCGCCGCATCTGGCGCAGGACATCCTCGCCGAAGCGCTGGCCGCCACATTCCCCGCCAGCCGTCGCGGATCGGGTTCGCCGGCCTTCTTCACCGAGTTCAACCGCAAGCGGCCCGACCCGGAAAACGCCGACTATCTCACCTTCGCGACGACGCCGGTGGTGCATGCGGCCGACGATGCCTCGGTCGTCGAAACGCTGCAGGCGCTCGCCCATATCCTGCATTCCGCCAGGGCGCTTACCGGCGGCCGGCCGCTGTCGATCGGACCCGTCGGTATCGGCGCGCGGCTGAACCCTTACGGCGCGGCCCCGGTCGACAATGCGCCTGACAGCCGTGAGGGCATGGCGGCGCGCGATCCGCGACAGCGCGGGCTTTTCGCGGCCGCCTGGCATGTCGGTTATCTCGCGCAGATCGCGCTTGGCCCCGTCGAGCGCTTCGCCTTCGGGGCGGCGACCGGTCCCTTCGGGCTGATCTCCTCGCCGCAACCCTATGCGCGCGACGGATGGGACGCGCGGGCGCAAGGCGCGGTCTATCCGCTCTATCACGTCGCCCGCTGGATTTCCGAGGCCGCCGGCGGGCGTGTGCTTTCCGCCGGCCTGGACGGCGCTGTGGCGCATGTCGCCTGGGAAAAACACGGCCGGCGCAAGGCGCTTTACGCCAATCTTTCGACAGACCCCCTCGTCATCGACCTCTCCGGAAAGGGCGCGATCACCGGCCAGCTTCTGGGCGAGGACAGCTTTGCGATGGCGGCGTTCGACCGCGAAGCCTTCACCGCGCCGCAGCCTTTTGGCGGGGCGACCCGCATCGGCGCCTATGGCGTTCTTCATCTCGACTACGGATTATTGCCATGACCGCCCATCTCAAGGGACTGCTCGTCGGCTGCGGCTTCTTCGCCCGCAACCATCTTCACGCCTGGTCTGAGATCGACGGGGCCGGGATTGCCGCTGTCTGCGACCGCGATGCGGCGCGGTCGCAGGCTTACGGCGCGGATTTTTCCGTGCCCGCATGGCAGGATGCGGCGGCTGCGCTTTCGTCCGGCGCCTTCGATTTCGTCGATATCTGCACAACGATGGAAACGCATGAGGAACTGGTGGCGCTCGCCGTCGATAACCGCGTGCCCGTCATCGTCCAGAAGCCGTTCGCGCCCGATATAGACACCTGCCGCCGCATCGCAGCCTATGCCGCCGCGGCCGGCGTGCCGGTGATGGTGCATGAGAATTTTCGCTTCCAGAAGATCTTCCGCCGCATCCGCGCCATTCTCGACAGCGGCGAAATCGGCGATCTCACCTTCGGCCGCCTTTCCTGGCGCAATGCGGTCGATGTCTACACGAACCAGCCCTACGTGGTGGAAACCAGACGCTTCATGATCATGGACGTGGGCATCCATATGCTCGACCTCGCCCGTTTCCTGTTTGGCGATGCCGGCGACGTCTCCTGCTTCACCCAGTCGGTCCGGCCGGGGCTGGCGGGCGAGGATGCGGCGACGATCCTGCTGCGCCACGACAATGGCGCGACCTCCATCGTCGATGTCAGCTATGCCGCGCATCGCTATCCCGATCCGTTTCCGCAGACGCTGGGCGAAATCGAGGGCCGGCTCGGGACGATCGAGATCGTCGAGGGCGGCGTGCTGGTGATCCATTCCGATGGCAAGCAGCGGCGCGAAACGGTTGCGGCCGACGAACGGTCGTGGACGTCGTCGCCCTGGACGCAGATCCAGGACAGCGTGCCGCGCACGCAGCAGCATTTCATCGACAGGTTGCGCGCCGGAACGGGTTTCGAGACATCGGCCGAGGACAGCCTGAAAACCTATGCGCTGGCCGAAGCCGCCTATCGCTCCGCCGAGAGCGGCCGCGTCGTCGATGCCAGAACGCTGTAGGGCATGTGCTTACTCGCAATGCTCTATCCCTTTGTTTTGACCGCATTGTCCAACGCCGAAGCGATCTCGCTCCGGCTGGAAATGCTTTAGGAAAGCCACCATGCAACTCGATACAGTCAGGCGCGTCGGCCGCACCGACCTCCATCTTCCCGTGCTCGGTCTCGGCACATGCCCGCTCGGCGGCGTCTATGAGGCAATCGACGAGACAACGGCCCGCGCCACCTTCGAGGCGGCGTGGAAGAGCGGCCTGCGCTTTTACGACACCGCGCCGTGGTATGGCCTTGGACAGGCCGAACACCGCACCGGCCGCGCGCTTTTCGAGCAGGATCGCGGCGGCTACAGGCTGACGACCAAGGTCGGCCGCGTGCTGAAGGCGCCGCGCGAGCGCGCATCGTTCCGGCCGCCGAACTGGGCCGGCGCGCTGCCCTTCGAGGCCCATCACCTGTTCACCTACGACGCAATCATGCGCTCCTATGAGGACAGCCTGCAGCGTCTCGGCATCAACCGCGTCGATGCGCTCTATATCCACGATCTCGACAGCGGCTATTTCCGCAGCGAGGCGGAACTGACGGCCCGGCTCGACGATCTCGAAAAGGGCGGCTACCGGGCGCTGGAGGAATTGAAGCGCAGCGGCGACATCGGCGCGATCGGCGCCGGCATCAACGAGCGCGGCATGATCGACCGCTTCCTGCAGCGCTTCGATCTCGACGTGTTCCTGGTCGCCTCGCGCTACACGCTTCTGGAGCACGACATCTATTTCGACGAGGTCGCGCGCGCCGCACGGCGCGGCGCCAGCCTTGTCGTCGGCGGCGCGTTCAATTCGGGGATCCTCGCGACCGGCGTGGTCGAGGGCGCCAAATACGAATATGGCCCGGCTTCGGCGGGGATCGTCGCGCGGGTCGAGAAACTGGCCCGGGTCGCGCGCGCCCATGGCGTCGCCCTGCCGGCGGCCGCGCTCCAGTTTCCGCTGGCCGCATCCGAGGTCGCCGCCGTCGTGTTCGGCGCGGTCAAGCCCGCCGAAGTCGAGGCGAACGTGGCGCATTTCACCGCCGCCATTCCGGCCGGCTTCTGGTCGGATCTGCGTGGCGAAGGCCTCGTCCATCCCGATGTGCCGCTGCCGGCAGGGGCATGACGCAGGCAGCCTGCCCGCAAACCCGAGGTGACGATGCGCAAATTCATGCCGCCCGGGGGAACCAGCCGTCCCGCGTTTCCGTTAAACGCTTCGACCCCTTGGAGGATGCGGAATGGCGGCACATCGCGCCCAGTGGAAGGGCCGGCTGGAGATCGGCGGCCTGAGTTGCAATATCGGGCTCTACACCGCGACGTCGACGGCCGAGCGGATCGGCTTCCACATGCTCAACAGGAAATCCGGCAACCGGCTGAAGCGCGAATTCATCGATCCCGAAACGGATGAGGTCGTGGAGCGCGAGCAGCAGGTCAAGGGCTTCGAGACGTCGAGCGGCGATTACATCATGATCGATCCGGAGGAGGTGACGGCGGTCATTCCCGAATCCGACAAGCTGCTGGAGGCGGAAGCCTTCATTGCGCGCGGCGATATCGACGACATCTATTTCGACAAGCCCTATTATCTGGTGCCGGTCGAGGCGGAGGACCAGGACGCGTTCGCCGGCATGCGCGATGCGCTTATCAAGACCGATACGGTCTCCATTGCGCGCACCGTCCTGTTTCGCCGCATGCGCACGCTCTTGATCCGCGCGCATGGGAAAGGTCTGATCGCCACCACCCTCAACTATGATTACGAGGTCCGCTCCTCGAAAGAGGCTTTCGAGGATGTCCGGAAGGTCAAGATCGAGGGCGAAATGCTCGACCTCGCCAAGCATATCATCGCCACCAAGACGGGCGATTTCGATCCCGCCGCTTTCGACGACCGCTATGAGGAGGCACTGCAGGCGCTGATCAAGGCCAAGGCCGAGGGCAAATCCCTGCCGAAGCCGAGGCCGGTGAAGGTCTCCAAGCCGGGCGACCTTCTGCAGGCCTTGCGCGACAGCGCGGGCATGGGAAAGAGCGCGGCGAAAAAGCCGAAGGCGGCGAACGCCAACGCCAAGAGCGACGTCAAGGGCAAACCCGCAAAGCCCAAGGCGAAAGCCGCGCAGAAGAAAGCGAGCTGAGATCATGGCCCCCGCACGCCCCTACTGGAAAGGCTATCTGAAGCTGTCGCTCGTCACCTGCCCGGTCGAGATGACGCCGGCGACATCGGACTCCGAAAAGGTGCGGTTTCACACGCTGAACAGGAAGACCGGCAACCGCGTGGTCTCGCGTTATGTCGACAGCGTCACCGGCAAGCCGGTGAAGGATGCCAACGAGGCCAAGGGTTACGAGCGCGGCGAGGGGGGTTATGTGATCCTCACCGATGCCGATCTCGAAACGGTGGAGCTGGAAAGCGTCCGCACCATCGACATCGAAACATTCATCCCTCGCGACAGCATCGACTGGGTCTATCTCGATACGCCCTTTTACCTGACGGCCAATGCCCGGATCGGCGACGAGGCCTTTGCGGTCATTCGCGACGCCATGAAGGCGGAAAAGGTGCTGGGCGTATCGCGCCTCGTGCTCGGCCGGCGCGAACGCGCCGTGGTGCTGGAGGCGCGCGACGAGGGCATCATCGTCTGGACGCTGCGGTTCGGCGACGAGGTGCGGCCCGAGGCCGACTATTTCGAGGAGATCGACAAGACGTCCGACGCCAGGGGCGTCTCGGCCGTCGAGGCGGTCATCCGGAAGCGGACGAAGCGCTGGTCGCCCGACATGGTCTCCGACCCGATCCAGCAAAGCCTGCTCAAATTGATCGCCCGCAAGAAGAAGGCGCGCAAGCCGGCCAAAAGCTCGAAATCCACCGATGAGGCCAAGGGCGAAAGCAAGGGCAAGCCCGGCAATGTCGTCAGCATCATGGATGCGCTGAAAAAATCCGTCGCCAAGGAGCTGAAGGCCCGGAAGGCCGGCTGACGTGCCGCTTACGCCTTGCCTTTCTTCAGCCGCTTGATCGCCTGATCGAGCGGTTTCCCGCTGTCGGCATAATCCTGCCACGCCATGCCGTCGCCGATCAGGCCGGGGACGGTGTGGATAGTGAAGCGTTTTGGATCGAGGCCGGTTTTCACCTGTGTCCAGTGGAGCGGCATCGACACGGTGGCGCCGGGCCGAGCGCGCGGCGACAGGGGCGCCACCGCCGTCGAGGTGCGGTCGTTGCGCAGATAATCGAGAAAGATGCGGCCGTCGCGCTCGGCCTTGGCCATCTTGATCAGGTAAAGATCGGGATTGTCGCTCGCCATGCGCTGGCAGACCTCGCGGGCGAAGGCCTTGGCGTCGTCCCAGCTCGTCTTCTTACCCTTGGGGGTAGCGAGCGGGGTGACCACATGCAGACCCTTGCCGCCGGTCGTCTTGCAGAAGCCGACGAGGCCGAGCGCCTCCAGCCGGTCGCGGATTTCCCGCGCCGCCTCGATCACCCGATCGAAATCGACGCCGGGGCCGGGATCGAGATCGAAGACGAGCCGGCCGGGCACTTCCGGCCGATCCGGCGCGCAGTTCCACGGGTGAAGCTCGGTGCCGCCCAGCTGGGCGATCGCCGCCAGACCTTCGATGCGGTCGATCTGCAGATAGGGTTTGCGGTCGCCCTCGACCGTCACCTGTTCCAGAAGGTTCGAGGTGCCGCGCCCGGCATGGCGCTGGAAGAACTGCTCGCCGCCGATACCGTCCGGCGTGCGCACGACCGAGCAGGGGCGGCCTTTGAGGTGATCGATCATCCAGGACCCGACCGCCTCGTAATAGCGCGCCAGATCGAGCTTGGTCACGGGTTTCGCCTTGCCCTCGGCCGGCCACAAAACCTTGTCGGGGCTGGAGACGAGGACGCCCATGACCTGAACCTTCGCGCCCTTTCGCGCCCGCGACAGTTTGGCGGATGAGGGTTGCGGATCGGGGGTCTCGGCCTCATCGGGGGCGGCCGGCGTTTCGGCCTCGATCTCCTGCGCCGGCTTGTCCTCGCGCAGGCCCTTGAAGGAGGCCTGGCGCACCTGCCCGTCGGTCGTCCAGCCGGCGAACTGGATCTCGGCGACCAGCTCCGGTTTCAGCCAGACGATATCGGCGCTCTTCTTCGGCGCGCCGATGCCGGTAAACGGCGAGGTCTCCGTTTCCAGCGCCTTCAGCCGCGGCAGCAGCTTTTCCACGACGCTTGCGCCAAAGCCGGTGCCGACGCGCCCGACATAGACGAAATGCCTGCCGCTGTTGACGCCCGCCAGCAACGACCGGAACTTGCCGTTGGTGGTCGCATAGGCGCCGATCACCACTTCGTGGCCCGCCCGGCATTTCGATTTCGCCCAGCTGTCCGTTCGCCCGGAGCGATAGGGGGCATCGGCCCTTTTCGAGACGATGCCTTCGAGGGAAAGCTTGCAGGCGGATTTCAGCACGGCGTCGCCGCCGGTCTCGAAATGCTCGACGAAGCGCAGGCGCGGATCGTCGCCGGCCTGCGACAGCAGGGTGGAAAGGCGCTGCTTGCGCTGCGTCAGCGGCAGGTCCCTCAGGTCGTCATTGCCGGCAAACAGCAGGTCGAAGGCGAAATAGACCAGATCCTCCGTCTCGCCTTCCGAAAGGGCAGCCTGAAGCGCTGCGAAATCCGGCGCGCCGCTGTCATCCAGCGCGCAGATCTCGCCATCGATGATCGCATCCGGCAGGGCGGCGGCGGCGCGGGCGATGGCGGGGAATTTCTTCGTCCAGTCCAGCCCCTTGCGGGTCTTCAGGCTGACCGCGCCGTCCTCGATGCGCAGTTGCACCCGGTAGCCGTCGAACTTGATTTCATGCACCCATCCGGCCGCCGCCGGCGGGCGCTGCAGGCTTTCGCACAGCTGCGGCGGGATGAAATCGGGCATTTTCGACGAGATGGCTTTGGCGCGCGCCGGTTTGCGGGGCTTTTGCCGCCCTTTGCGTTCATCGGCGGCAAGGCCGTGATCGCTGTCCCAGACGGCATCCGCCTCGACGGCGGCGCCCTTCGTCATGAAGGGTTTGGGTTTGCGGCCCTTGCCGGAGGCAATCGCGTCCATCGACCGGCCGGAGGCGACGGAGGTGTCGTTGTCGTCGAGAATGGCCGCACCGTTGTCTTCCACCGCGCTGCCGTCATGATGCTTGATCAGCAGCCAGTTGGTGCGTTTCTCGCCCTCCCTGCGGCGCATGCGCACCAGCACGAAGCTGCCGTGAAGCCGCTCGCCATCAAGGGTGAATTTCAGGTCGCCCTTGGCCAGCGCCTGCTCCGGCGTCTGGTCGCCCTCCGGTTCCCAATAGCCGCGATCCCAGAGCATCACCGTGCCGCCGCCATATTGCCCCTTGGGAATGGTGCCCTCGAAATCGCCATAATCGAGCGGATGATCCTCGACTTCGACCGCAAGCCGCTTGTCGGCGGGATCGAGCGACGGCCCGCGCGTCACGGCCCAGGATTTGAACACGCCGTCGAGTTCGAGGCGCAGGTCGTAATGCAGGCGCGTCGCATCGTGTTTCTGGATGACGAAGCGACGTCGATTGGATGCCGTGACCGCGATATCGCCGCTCGGTTCGGCCGTCTTCTTGAAGTCGCGCTTGGTGCGGTATGTGGACAGGGTATCGGCCATGGCGGGCGGTCTCGCGTTCGAACCGCAATCAGAATGCGCAAGGGAGCCGCATGGTTCCCGCAATGCGCCATGCCGCACGCCGCGCCGGAACGGATTTTCAAAGTCATTTGAACGACATGCGAAGAAATTCGTCGTTCTCGAAAAATCTTTCCATATTTTTAAGGTGGGAGACCTAATCTCGTAGATCGCCTTGGCCGTGCAAAACCCCTAAAATTCTTTAGGCTCGGAGCCAGCTACAGAGGCTATGACGCATGAAAGAACATTTATCCAGCCGGAAAGCTTCGGCATTGACCGAGGCAACGGTGGAACGACGTCCCAACGGCGTGTTCGTCTTCGACCGGGATTTCCGGCTGGCGGCGCTGCCGTCGGCCGTTGCGGGCGCTTTCACGATCACCCCCGGCATTTCGCTGGAGCAGCTGCATCCCTATCTCGACCGGACGATGCTGATCGACTATCTCGATTCCGGCAATCCCGAACCGTTGAAATTCCTGCACGATCTCGGCGACGGCCAGGTGCGGGAACTGACCGTCTTCGCGCTCGGCGATCTCCTCGGCATCGTGCAATCGCAGCGCGCCGCCGATCCCGACGACCGCACCGCGCTCCTGCATCAGGCGACGCATGATGCGCTGACGGGCCTGCCCAATCGCCGGCAATTCGCCAGCGATCTCTCCGAGGGCTTGAGGAACATAGAGGGCAGCGGCCAGATGATCGCGCTCATGCAACTCGACCTCGACGATTTCAAGCCGGTCAACGATACGCTCGGCCATCCCGCCGGCGACAAACTGCTGCAGCTTGCCGCAAACCGCATAAAGAGCTGCCTCACTGGCGACGACCGCGCCTATCGGCTTGCCGGCGACGAATTCGCCATCATCTCGCTGGGAGCGGGCCTGCCGCAGCGCAGCGTCGAGATTGGCGAGCATCTGGTCAGCGCTTTCAAGGAACCCTTCACCCTCGACGGCATCGCCGTCTTCGTGGGCCTGAGCGTCGGCATTTCCTTTGCGCCGGACGATGGCGACGATCCGGAAAAGCTGATGAAGGCCTCCGACGTCGCGCTTTATGCGGCCAAGACCGAGGGGCGCGGGCGCATCAGCACCTTCGATCCCGATATGCTGCAGATCATCGAGCAGCGCGAATTGCTGCGCCGCAGCCTGCGCGTGGCGCTCGAAAAAGAGCAGTTTTCCATCGAGTACCAGCCGATCGTCGAAGAGGGGCGCGTCGTCGGTTTCGAAGCGCTGTTGCGCTGGAAACATCCGCTGATGGGCAATATCCCGCCCGCCGTCTTCATTCCCATGGCCGAGAGCGACGGCCTGATGCCGGAAATCGGCTCCTGGGTGATGGAGCGCGCCTGCCGCGACGCGCTCGACTGGCCGGAGGATTTCACCGTCGCGATCAACGTCTCGCCGGCCGAATTCCTCTCCGAAGGCCTGACCGACCGCATTTCGCAGACGCTCGACGAGGTCGGGTTGCCCTCCGAACGGCTGGAGCTGGAAATCACCGAAGGCGTTCTGCTGGAGCGCACGGTCAACAATCTCGATACGCTGAATACGCTCAACGTTCTCGGCATCCGCATCTCGCTGGACGATTTCGGCACGCAATATTCGTCGCTGAGCTATCTCAAGAACTTCCCTTTCGATACGATCAAGATCGACAAATATTTCATCTCCGATCTCGAAACCAACGCCAAGAGCCAGGCGATCGTGCGCTCGATCATCGTGCTGGCGCATGATCTCGACATGCAGGTGACCACCGAGGGCGTGGAGACGGAAGGCCAGGCGCGCCGGCTGCGCGATCTCGGCTGCGACCGCATTCAGGGCTACATGATCAGCAGGCCGCTGGCGGGCCACGCCATCGCCACCTTCCTGTCGACATCGGAGGATCGCGACGGCGCGTGAGCGGCGGCCCTCACGGCGCCTCCGGTTTCGCCTCCGGCTCCACCCGACAGCTTTCGCCCTGTTTCGCCGGAAAGCCATCGGCGATATCGGCGAGCGTGACGCCGGCAAAGCGCTGCATCAGCCGCTGTTCGGCATCGGCGAAGGCATCTTCGAGCACGGCGTTGACGGCCTTTTCGATCGGGCAACCCGGCATGTCATAGGCCGGGCCGACCGCGAAGATCGAGGGTTCGCCGACGGCGCGGTGGATGTCGAGAAGCGTCAGCTCCTCCAGCGGCCGGGCAAGCGTCCAGCCGCCGCCATGGCCTTTCACCGAATGCACATAGCCCTGATCCCGCAGGCCCGCCATGGTGCGGCGGATGACGACCGGATTGGCGTCGAGCATGGTGGCGATCATGTCCGAGGTCATCGCGCCATCGTGACGGCCCATGTGGATGAGGACATGCAGCATGCGCGAAAGCCGACTGTCCTGCCTCATGCCATCCATTCCTTCCGTTGAAACATCTTTGTCAGCATCTCCCTAGCATGGATCGGTGGCTTTCGTCACAATAAAAGTGGCGTGAGGCTTGACGGCGCTGTCTCATGATACTTATGTTGTGGCGAAAGAAAAGGAGCCAGACATGGGCGACACCATCCACGACGTCATCATCATCGGCGGCAGCTATGCCGGACTTGCCGCCGCCCTGCAGCTGGGGCGTGCGCGCCGCAAGGTGCTGATCATCGACGAGGGCCTGCGGCGCAATCGTTTCGCTTCGCATTCGTATGGTTTCCTGACGCAGGACGGGGTGGACCCGGCCGTCATCGCCGCGCAGGCGCGGGCGCAGGTTCTCGCCTATCCGACCGTGCAATTTCTCTCCGCCCGCGCCGATGCCGCCAGGCGGCTGGACACGGCTGACGCCGCAGGCGCGGCCTTCGAGGTGACGGTGGGCGGCGAGCGCCATTTCGCGCGCCGCCTGCTTCTGGCGACGGGCGTGCGCGACATTCTTCCCGAGATCAAGGGACTGGCGCAGCGCTGGGGCAAAAGCGTTTTCCATTGCCCCTATTGCCATGGCTATGAGCTGGACCAGGGCCGGATCGGCGTCATCGCCGCCTCGCCCATGTCGATGCATCACGGCCTGATGCTGCCCGACTGGGGGCCGACCACCTTTCTGCTCAACCATGCCTTCGAACCGAATGCCGACGAGCTTGCTTCGCTTGCCGCGCGCGGCGTCACCGTCGAGCGCAGCCCCATCGAGGCGATCGCCGGTCATGCCGATATCCGGCTGGCGGATGGGCGCGTGCTTGCCTTTGCCGGCCTGTTCGCGCTGGCCCGGTTCGAACTGGCAAGCCCGATCGCCTGCCAGCTTGGCCTCGATCTGGAGGAGGGGCCGGTCGGCGCCGTCATCCGCACCGATCCGATGAAGGAAACCAGCATGGCCGGCGTCTTTGCCTGCGGCGACGCCGCAAGGCCGATGGCCTCGGTGGCGCTTGCCGTCGGCGACGGCAGCCTCGCGGGCGCCGGCCTGCATCGTTCGCTGCTGTTCGGGACGATCTAGGCTACCGATGGTCCCCGAACGGCAGGAAGCCGACATGCGCCCAGGGACCATCGAGATATCGCCAGAGATCGACCCCGGTGATCCCGATGCGCCAGGGCGTGAAACCCTCGCTCAACTGCCGGAAGAGCCTGTCGGCGGCCTCGCGGGACACCTTGTTCTGCAGGGTGATATGCGGTTTCCACGCCTGCTGGTCCTGCGGGCCGAGCCAGGACGCGAAATGGCCCTTCAGCCTGTCGCGCACAGCATGGAGCGCCGGGCTGTCGATCCCATAGGCGACGCCGGCCCCCAGATGCCGCAGGCCGCCGACCTCGGCCGCAATCGTTTCCGTCCCATCGGCGACTGAGCGAAGCTGGCCGAGGATGCGCTCGCTATTTTCTCCGGGCAGGCGGTGAAACATCGTCAGATGGGCGCTGAGAAAATTGCGCCCGGGCGGAAAATGCGCCTGCCGCAACAGATCGAAGGCTGCGATATCCTCCGCCGCGACATGGGCGGTGACGATCAGGGGCAGGCGGGTTTTCAAGGGGGCGACCTTTCGATCTGGCGAAACCAGTCGGCATAGGGGCTGTTTCTGGCCATATGCCGGTTGAAATCCGGGGCGCCGTCCTGCCACCAGACCGGACCGCGCTCGCCGAGCGCCGTCTTGGCGCGGTCGACACGCCGGCGGGCATCGGCAAGGGCGGTGGGCTCGCCCTTGGCCGCGCGCACGGCCCGACGCGCGGCCATCAATTCGGCGACCAGGGCGCTGCGCGTTTCCGCCGGCAAGGCCGGGTTGGAGCAGCGCCACAGCCTGCCGCGCACGAGGAAATAGCGACCGTCCGGTGTCGTCGGATGCGCGGCCATCTCGCTCATAACAGGCTGCGCTGATCGGGTTCGGCGGTCTCGGCGCTTGCCGTCCCGCCGCGGCGGGCAAGCTCGGTCTGCGCGCTGAAGCGCACATCGACATCCCGGTCCGAGAGAAAGGCGCTGAGCGCCGGGGTCGGCAGCCGCGCCCAGCTCTTGCCGCGATCCGGCCCGGTCGGCACGCGCGGCAGAAGGCCGGGCTCCTCGCTCCATTGCAGCAGTTGCGGCAGCGAGGCGGCGTTCAGGAGATCGCGCAGGTGATGGGCGGTGACATAGGCATCCGGCATGGCGCGATGGGCCGGAAGGCCGATCTCGTGCACGAGACCCGCCGGCCGGCGCAGATACCGCAGCATCTGGTTGGAAAAGCGCGGCAGTTCCGGCCAGACCCGCAGCGCGCATTTCCAGGTGCAGATCCACGGCGTGCCGCCGGTCAGGCGCGGCGTGCAATAGCGTTGCTCGAAGGCGGCGCGATGGGCGGCAAGCGCTGCAAGCGCATGCGGGGGCTTGAGAATATCGGGCGCGACCTCCTTCCAGAACGGCGCGCCGGCGACCTCGTCGTCGATGATGTGGTGGACCGCCATCGTCTCGGGCGAGATCGGGCGGCCGGGATTGACGAGAGCCGCGCCGCGGTCTTCCGAAACCTGCCAGCGTCCCTCGCCATCGAGGATGACATCCTGCCAGCCGATCTCGCAGACGTCGTTTGCCCCGTTGCCGCCGGTTTCCAGATCGATGACGCGAATGCAGGCTGTCGGCATATCGGTTGCTTCCACCGGTCCTCGTCCGGCCTCCCTCGATCCTAAAATGCAACCGGCTGCGGTTGGTTCCCCATGATCGTCCCTGAAGGGCGCGGCCGGCAGCATGGCCTCAAAACATTTGTTGTCGCAACGCTTTTGTGTCAGCATCCCGCCCGGGAGGAAGTCATGGTGCGCACCACACTGTCGCACATACGCGAGATCGAAGGCGTCGGCATGGGCGCGGCCAGCCCGCGCGATGCGGCCGTCGTGCAATCGTGGCTGCGTTGCCTCAATGACTACAAGCTCGATCCGACCGTGGCGCAGGAAGCCTATATCGTTCCCGAACTGAAGCTGCGCGAGCATCGCGAGCAGGCGGAGGAGCTGATCCGCATCGGCCGTTCCGGGCTGGAGGCGCTGTTCAATCAGGTCGCCGGCCAGAATTACGTGCTTTTGCTGTCGGATGCGCGCGGCGTCACCGTCGATTTCATGGGCGACCCCACCTTCGACAACCAGCTGCGCCGCGCCGGGCTCTATCTCGGCTCGGAATGGTCGGAAAACCGGGCGGGCACCTGCGCGGTCGGGGCCTGCCTCGTCTCGGGCGAACCCGTCATCATCCATCAGGACGATCATTTCGACACCAGCCATATCGGCCTGACCTGCACCGCAGCCCCCGTCTTCGATACGCTGGGCGACCTCACTGCCGTGCTCGATATTTCGCAATTGCGCTCGCCGACGATCAAGGCCAGCCAGCAACTGGCGCTGCATCTCGTCGCCTCCACCGCGCGGCGCATCGAGCTTGCCAACCTGATGTCGCGCACCCGCAACGACTGGGTGCTGCGCCTTGCCCGCTCGCCGGAATTTCTCGATGTCGATCCCGATGCGGCGATCGCGCTCGATGGGAGCGGCCGCATCACCGGGATGACCCATGGCGGTTTCGGGGCGCTGGCCCGCTCGATGAACCTGCGCGGCCTGTCGACGCGCGATTTCCTCGGCCGGCCGATCTCGCAGGTCTTCGATATCGACGTCGACGACCTGCCGCGCTTCATGCGCGGCCGCCCGAACGGCGAGCGGCTGATCCAGGCGCGCAACGGGCTGGTGCTGTTTGCCAGCGCCATCGCGCCCGCCGTCAATGTGCGCAGCATCGCGCCGCCCGCGCCCGTCCTGCCCGCGCCGCATCTGCCACGTGCGCTTCGCGATCTCAGCGGCGGCGATGCGGCCATGGAGCGGGTGCAGGCGCGCGCGGCAAAGCTCGCCGCCCGCGATATTCCCATCCTCATCCAGGGCGAGACCGGCAGCGGCAAGGAATTCCTCGCCCGCGCCATCCATGACAGTTGCCAAAGCCCCGGAAATTTCGTCGCCGTCAATTGCGCGGCGATCCCCGAGCATCTGATCGAATCCGAGCTGTTCGGCTATGCGCCCGGCGCGTTCACCGGCGCCAGCGCCAAGGGCAAACGCGGGCTGATCGAGGAGGCGAGCGGCGGCACGCTGTTCCTCGACGAGATCGGCGACATGCCGCTTGCCCTGCAAAGCCGGCTGCTGCGGGTGCTTTCGGAAAACGAGGTGCAGCCGGTCGGCGCGCTGAAGGCGCGCGCGGTGCGGCTACGGGTTCTCTCCGCCTCGCATCGCGATCTCGGCGATCTCGTTAGCGAAGGCCGCTTCCGTCAGGACCTCTATTATCGCCTCAACGCCGCGACGCTGAGCCTGCCGCCCCTGCGCGCGCGGGCCGATCTCGACTGGCTGATCGGCCAGCTTCTCGGCCGCATCGAAAAGGACAATGGCGAGACCTATCGTCTCGACAAGGCGGCGCGGGCCGCCCTTCTGGCGCATGGCTGGCCGGGCAATCTGCGCGAATTGTCGAACGCGCTGCGCGTCGCCGCCGCCCTTTCTGATGGCGGGGCGATCACGCCGGATTGCCTGCCCGATCACCTGTTGTGCGAACCCGTGACTGACAGCGGCGACGACGACGCGTCGCTGCGCCGCGCGCTCAGCGAATGCGGCGACAATGTCTCGGCGCTCGCCCGCAAGCTCGGCGTCAACCGCTCCACCATCCACCGCCGGCTGAAGCGCCTCAACTGACGCAACGCCTGCAACACCTGTTGCATGGCCGCTGTTGCATCCGCGAGAGGCGGCGCGGATACCTCTCGTAAATCCCCTGAAATCGTTGAGTAAACAGCCATGCCGAAAGTCTGGCACGGCGCTTGCTGACTTTCCTGTGCAAGAAAACACAAGGAGGAGATACCCATGAAGGCATTGCGCTTTCACGCCGCCAAGGATTTGCGCATCGAGACCGTCGATGCGCCGCCGCAGCCGGGGCCCGGCCAGGTGCTGGTCGAAAACCGCTTCTGCGGCATCTGCGGCACGGACCTGCATGAATATGCCTATGGGCCGATCTTCGTGCCGAAGGAGCCGCATCCCTTCACCGGCGCGCATGGGCCGCAGATCCTCGGCCATGAATTCGGCGGCGTGGTCAAGGCGGTCGGCGACGGCGTCGAGCATGTGAAGCCGGGCGACCGCGTCTCGATCCAGCCGCTGATCATGCCGCGCCAGGGCGATTATTATGCCGATCGCGGCCTGTTTCATCTCAGCGGAAAACTGGCCCTTGCCGGCCTCTCCTGGCATTCCGGCGGCATGGCCGAGGCCGCCCTTCTCAACGATTACAACGTCCAGCCCATCCCCGATGCGCTGAGCGACCAGGAGGCGGCGCTGATCGAGCCGACGGCGGTTGCCGTCTATGCCTGCGATCGCGGCGGCGTGACGGCGGGCAACAGCGTGCTCGTCACCGGCGCCGGGCCGATCGGCATCCTCGTCGCCATGGCGGCGCGGGCGGCGGGCGCGTCGACGATTTTCCTCTCCGACCTCAACGAGACGCGCCTGACGCTGGCGCGCGAGGCGCTGGGCGATGTGCGCACCGTCAATCCGAAATCGGAAAACGTCGCCAATGTCATCCGCACCGAGACCGAGGGCGGCGTCGGCTGCGATGTCGCCATCGAATGCGTCGGCAACGAACATGCGCTGAAGACCTGCGCCGATGCGGTGCGCAAGCAGGGCGTCGTCGTGCAGACCGGGCTTCATCCCGGCGAAAACCCGCTGAACTGGTTCGACGTCACCTTCAAGGATATCGATATCCGCGGGTCCTGGGCCTATCCCACCCATTACTGGCCGCGTGTCGCGCGCCTGATCGCCAGCGGCCAGATCCCCGCCGCCCGCATCGTCACCAGATATGTGGCGCTGAGCGAAGCTGTTACGGAAGGGTTCGACCAGTTGCTCGATCCCGCCGGCAAGCATCTCAAGATCCTGATCGACCTGTCGCGATAGGCCGATCCGTTCCAGCGGGGCGGTTGAGGAGCCGCCCCATCCCCAACCGAGCAGGAGGAGAAAACGATGCTCGACAAGACCCCCACAAGCCGCGTCCAGGCGCTACTCGATACGCTGGGCGCCGCCCTCGAAACCGGCCGCATCGAGGATGCCGTCCATCTCTTTTCCGAGGAGTGCTACTGGCGCGATCTCGTCGCCTTCACCTGGAACATCAAGACCGTCGAGGGTCGCGATCAGGTGCGCGACATGCTGCAATCGCAGCTTTCCACCGCCAAGCCTTCCAACTGGCGCGTCGCCGCCGGCGAGGAGGCGACCGAGGCGGAGGGCGTTCTGGAAAGCTGGATCACCTTCGAGACGGCGACCGGGCGCGGCTATGGCCTCGTCCGCTTCAAGAACGGCCTCGTCTGGACACTTCTGACGGCGCTGGCCGAACTCAAGGGCCATGAGGAAAAATCCGGCTTCACCCGCCCGCTCGGCGCCAAGCACGGCCAGAACCTCGGCGCCATGACCTGGAAGGAGGAGCGCGAACACGAGGAGCGCACGCTCGGCTACGACAAGCAGCCCTATGTCGTCATCATCGGCGGCGGGCAGGGCGGCATTGCGCTTGGCGCGCGCCTGCGCCAGCTCGGCGTGCCGACCATCATCCTCGAAAAGAACGACCGCCCGGGCGATAGCTGGCGCAAGCGCTACAAGTCGCTCTGCCTGCACGATCCCGTCTGGTACGACCATCTGCCCTATATCGATTTTCCCAAGAACTGGCCGGTCTTTGCGCCGAAGGACAAGATCGGCGACTGGCTGGAATTCTATACCAGGGTGATGGAGCTGAACTACTGGACGCGCTCGACCGCCAAATCCGCCAAATGGGACGAGGCGGCCGGGGAGTGGACCGTCGTCGTCGACCGCGACGGCGAGGAAGTGGTGCTCCGGCCCAAGCAGCTCGTCTTTGCGACCGGCATGTCCGGCAAGGCCAATATCCCGGATTTCAAGGGCCGCGACGGTTTTCAGGGCGACCAGCACCATTCCTCCCGCCATCCGGGGCCGGATGGATACAAGGGCAAGAAGGTCGTGGTCATCGGTTCGAACAATTCGGCCCATGACATCTGCGCCGCGCTCTACGAGGCCGGCGTCGACGTCACCATGATCCAGCGTTCGACGACCCATATCGTCAAATCCGATACGCTGATGGATATCGGGCTCGGCGCGCTCTATTCAGAACAGGCGCTGGCCAATGGCGTGACCACGGCCAAGGCCGACCTGATCTTCGCCTCGCTGCCCTACCGGATCATGCATGAATTCCAGATCCCGCTCTATGACAAGATGAGGGAGCGCGACGCGGATTTCTATGCGGCGCTGGAAAAGGCCGGCTTCCAGCTCGACTGGGGTTCGGATGGATCGGGCCTGTTCATGAAATATCTGCGGCGCGGCTCCGGCTATTACATCGATATCGGCGCATCGCAGCTGATCATCGACGGCAAGGTGAAGCTCGCCGCCGGCCAGGTGGAGGAGATCACGGCGAATTCGATCAAGCTTGCCGATGGCAAGGAGATCCCCGCCGATGTCATCGTCTACGCCACCGGCTACGGTTCGATGAACGGCTGGGTCGCCGATCTCATCGACCAGGAGACCGCCGACCGGGTCGGCAAGGTCTGGGGGCTCGGCTCCGATACGCCGAAGGATCCCGGTCCCTGGGAGGGCGAGCAGCGCAACATGTGGAAACCGACGCAGCAGCAGGCGCTGTGGTTCCATGGCGGCAACCTGCACCAGTCGCGCCACTATTCGCAATATCTCTCGCTGCAGCTGAAAGCCCGCTTCGAAGGCCTGCAGACGCCGGTCTACGGCCTGCAGCCGGTGCATCACCGCAAGTAGGCGGATCACGGGGCGGGCAGGGAAAACCTGTTCGCCTCACCCGTCCATGCTCCTGCACGCAAGCCGCAGGCTCGGTCAGACGGGTCGGCGGAAGAAATGCAAGGATCAGGCCCGGTCGGCGCTTTCGGCGACGGCCGGCTCGACAGCCGGGGCCGCATGGGCGACGGGCTCGTCCGAGAGCGTCAGATCCAGCGATCCCCAGATCGATGTCTTCCGGCCGTCGGCCTTCAGCTTTCGCGATTGCTTGATTTCAACGATAAACGGCTTTGTCTGCTGACGCATTTTTCCTCCAGGCGACGAATCGCCGTGCAACTTTATCGCTCCCGCTTCGTCTCGCAAGCGGACCATGGCAGAAGAACGCGCATCCGACGCAAAAGGCGCAGCCGGATACGGTTTTTTTCGTGAATTTACCGCTCTCCCGCCAAGGCGCCCCGCTCAAACCCGCTCGAGCGCCAGCGCAATTCCCTGGCCGACGCCGATGCACATGGTGGAAAGCGAGCGGCGGCCGGCGGTTTCCGACAGTTGCAGGGCGGCGGTGCCGGTGATGCGGGCGCCCGACATGCCCAAGGGATGGCCGAGCGCGATGGCGCCGCCATTGATGTTGACGCGCGGATCGTCATCGGCGATCCCGAGCAGGCGCAGCGTCGCAAGCCCTTGCGAGGCGAAGGCCTCGTTGAGCTCGATGACGTCGAAATCGGCCTGGGTCAGGCCAAGGCGGGCCATGAGTTTCTGCGAGGCGGGGGCCGGGCCGATGCCCATAATGCGCGGTTCGACGCCTGCGGTCGCGCCGCCGAGGATGCGGGCGATGGGGGTGAGGCCATGCTTTTTGGCCGCCGCTTCCGAGGCGACGATCAGGGAGGCTGCGCCGTCATTGACGCCGGAGGCGTTGCCGGCGGTGACCGTGCCGTCCTTGCGGAAGGGGGTGCCGAGCTTGGCGAGCGCCTCGATCGTCGTGGCGCGCGGATGCTCGTCGCGCTCGACGATAATGGCGTCGCCCTTGCGCTGCGGGATGGCGACGGGGGTGATTTCCTTCGACAGCCGGCCATTGTCTTGCGCGGCGGCGGCCCTTGCCTGCGAGCGCAGCGCAAAGAGGTCCTGATCCTGACGGCTGACGTTGAAGTCCGCGGCGACGTTTTCGCCGGTTTCGGGCATGGAATCGATGCCGTATTGCGCCTTCATCAGCGGGTTGACGAAACGCCAGCCGATGGTGGTGTCGTGAATTTCGGCAGCGCGCGAAAAGGCGGTCTCGGCTTTCGGCATGACGAAGGGGGCGCGGCTCATGCTTTCGACGCCACCGGCGATCATCAGTTCGGCCTCGCCCGCCTTGATGGCGCGCGCGGCATAGAGCACGGCATCCATGCCCGAACCGCAGAGCCGGTTGATGGTGGTGCCGGGCACGCAAACCGGAAGGCCGGCGAGCAGCACCGCCATGCGCGCCACATTGCGATTGTCCTCGCCCGCCTGGTTGGCGCAGCCGAGGATGGCATCGTCCACCGCCTCCCAGTCGACATTGCCATTGCGCGCCATCAGCGCCTTCAGCGGCACGGCGGCGAGATCGTCCGCCCGCACCGAGGCCAGCGCGCCGCCGAAGCGGCCGATCGGCGTGCGGATATAATCGCAGATAAAGGCGTCGCGCATGATGTCTCCTCGAAATCGTCGGCCGGATGGCGGATTTGTTTTATACCTAAAGCATTCCGGCGCAAACGGGGATCGCAGATTTTGGCAGGGCCGGTTTTCGTCGATAAAACCCTCGCGCGCGCGCGGCCGCCGTCGGGGGAATCTTGAAAGAGTTTCGCGCAAATCGACGGCAATACCCGTCTGGCGCGCGCGTGTCGGAATGCGCAAGATGGCGACACTGTCGATGCGACGCGGCCCTTCGGCGCGGCGCGGCAGGGCGGAAACATCCGCGAACCGGACCGATGCTGGAGGAGCGGCGGGCCGGCCATTCGTGCGCGCGGCCCCGACGGGCCGCCCTGGGGAGGAATTATGTTTGAACGGCTTTTCAAGCTGAGTGAGCACGGCACGTCCGTCCGCACCGAAGTGGTTGCGGGTCTGACGACCTTTCTCACGATGTCCTATATCATCTTCGTCAATCCCGACATCCTGTCGACGACCGGCATGGATCGCGATTCCATCTTCGTTGCCACCTGTCTGGCGGCGGCGCTCGGCTCCATGGTCATGGCGCTGGTCGCCAACTGGCCGATCGGCATGGCGCCGGGCATGGGGCTGAACGCCTTCTTCGCGTTTACGGTCGTCGCAGCCCTCGGCTTCACCTGGCAGCAGGCGCTGGGCGCGGTGTTCATCTCCGGTCTGATCTTCGTCCTCCTGACGGTGACGGGCGTGCGCAGCTGGCTGATCGCCGGCATTCCCCATTCGCTGAGAAGCGCCATCGCCGCCGGTATCGGCCTGTTCCTCGGCATCATCGCCTTGAAGAATGCCGGCATCGTCGTCGACAATCCGGCGACGCTGGTCGGCCTCGGCAGCCTGAAGGCCACCGGCCCGCTGCTCGCCATCCTCGGCTTCTTCGTCATCGCCGTGCTCGATGCGCTGCGCATCAAGGGCGCGATCCTGATCGGCATTCTCGTCGTCACCGTGCTCTCGTGGATCTTCGGGGTCAGCGAATTCCGCGGCGTCGTCTCGGCCCCGCCGTCGATGATGCCGACCTTCATGCAGCTCGATATCGTCGGCGCCCTGCATGGCGGCCTGCTGCATGTCATCCTCGTCTTCGTGCTCGTCGAAGTCTTCGACGCCACCGGCACGCTGATCGGCGTCGCCAAGCGCGCCAATCTGATCCGCGAAGGCGAAAAGAGCCGCCTGGGACGGGCGCTGCTTGCCGATAGCGCCGCCATCGTCGCCGGCTCGCTGATGGGCACCAGCAGCACGACAGCCTATGTCGAAAGCGCATCCGGCGTGCAGGCCGGCGGCCGCACCGGTCTCACCGCCTTCACCGTCGCCATCCTGTTTCTCGCCGCCCTGTTCATTTCGCCGCTGGCCGGCTCCGTGCCGACCTATGCGACGGCCCCGGCGCTGCTTTACGTCGCCGGCCTGATGATGCGCGAACTGACGGAAATCGACTGGGACGACCTGACGGACGCCGCACCGGCCGCGCTCACCGCGCTCGCCATGCCCTTCACCTACTCCATCGCCAACGGCCTCGCCTTCGGCTTCGTCAGCTATGTCGTGCTGAAACTCTGCACCGGCAAATGGCGCCAGATCCACCCGGCCACCCTCATCGTTGCCATCCTCTTCATCATCCGCTTCGCGTTTTTCGCGGAGTGAGGAAAGCGGAGGAGCAGGGGGAAAAGGCCGCGTGAGGAGCGCGGCCTTTTTGTTGTGTTCGGGGCAGCCGCCTATCGTCTGGTTTCGCGAAGCAGGCTTTGTCTCACCACGTCGATGAACCGGTGGCGCAGGGTTTCGAAGAACTCTCTCGGAACCATGCCGTAATCGATCCTCTCCGGATCCTGCGGCAAGGGCCGAAGGTGGTCGCCCGGCCATTCAAACCGGTTGACCTCCAGCCGAACGTAATTGACGTCGTCATCGAGCCCGATCTGTCTGGCGATATCGGCGGGGATGGCGACGGAGAGCGCCTCTTCGCCCGGTTCGGGATAGGAATGGGTAATTGGAGCGACGGTTACCGCACCGGTCTGCCGGGATGCGATGATGATGGCGCAGGGCCTGTCTTTCGCTCCCTCGGACAGGCCTTTCATCTTGTCGTCGTGCCAGAGGTAATTATACCGGATGACAAGGCCGGGGACCGGATCGGGTAGCCTCACTTACCGACGACGCCATATTCGGACGCTTCGAGTTCCGCCAGCATGTCCGCATCGAAATCGGCGGCGCGAAAAACCTCGCGCTCCTTGCTCTTGAGCCGTCTGTAATGTTCGAGTTCCCGCGCGCTGAGATAGCCGCCGATGACGCGACCATGCGAGGTGACTTCGATGATGCCGTTGGAGGAGGCCTCGTCGCGATAGCGGCCGAAGCCGCGAGCGAATTCGGTGGCGGATACCTGGATTTTCTGCGCCATGACGAAGCTCCATTCGTTTTGCGTAAAATACGTAAATTACGCATTTTGTCAATGAAACGCAAAAAGGGCCGCGTTCCTCACGCGGCCCTTTCTCGTTGCGCCCCCAAACCCTCAGCGGATCAAAAACCCTTCCTCGTAAAAATGCTCTTCGAGGTTCACGCCCTCGCCGCCGCGGTCGATGACGGCGAAGTCGGAGGTGGTGTCGAGGGGGGTGAGGATGCCGTGCCAGACGTTGCGGGCGATATTGACGCCTTGGCCGGGGGCGGTGCGGAAGGCGATGGGGGTGGCGGGGCCGTTTTCCGTTTCTGCGGCGACGACCACCAGGAAGGCGCTGTCGCCGAGCGGGATGAAGGCCTGGCTGCCGAGCGGGTGGCGCTCGACCATGGTCAGTTGCAGCGGCAGGGGATAGGGCTCGCCGCGCAGCAGGCTGATCATCGGCCGCGCCTTTTCGCCCGTGGTCTCGATATGGGCGAGATCGTGGAAGCGGGTGCATTTGCCGGCATTGATCGGAAAATTGTGAGCGCCGTCCTGCTCGATCACCTGGCCGAAGGGCGCAAAGGCCTCGCGGGTCAGCGGCTGGATATCGATGGTCTTCATGTCATTCCTCCCTTGATGGACATGCCGGATGAGCCGGCAAATGTCGGTTGGTCATGCGTGGGGTCTTGCGCATTTCCGGGCAACGGGGAGGGGAGGCCCCCGTCGCGCCGGCGGTCTTTTGACGTCAGTTCGGCAACAGCGCCTTCAGGCGCAGCAGCGCGATGCGCTCCACCTGCTTGCAGGCGGTTGCGAACTCGGTGTCGCGGTCGTTGGCGATGCGCTTCTCGAAGGCAGCGAGGATGCTGGCCTTGGTATTGTCGCGCACGGCGATGATGAAGGGGAAGCCGAATTTCTTCACATAGCTTTCGTTGAGTTCGGTGAAGCGGCGCCGTTCGTCGTCGGTCAGCGCATCGAGGCCGGCGGAGGCCTGTTCCTGCGTCGAGCTTTCCGTCAGGCGTTTGGCCGCCGCCAGCTTGCCGGCGAGATCGGGATGGGCGACGAGCACGCCGAGGCGCTGTTCGTCGCTGGCGGCGCGGAACTGGAAGGTGAGCGCCGCCGCCAGACCGATGGCGGTATCATTGGCGGGCGAAAGCTCGCCGGCAAAGGCGCGCCGCGCGATCCAGTCGGAATGTTCGAAAATGCCGCCGAAACGCTCGATAAAGGTTTTTTCCGACATTTGCGACGGGCGCTCGGCGAGCGGCTGCGGCGGATGGGTCTTCGCCCAGTGTTCGGCGATATCGACGCGGCGGGGGATCCACACCTTGTCGTGGCTCTTGACGTAATCGATGAAGCGGGCGAGCGCCATGACGCGGCCGGGGCGGCCGATCAGGCGGCAATGCAGGCCGATGGACATCATCTTCGGGCTGCCGGCTTCGCCTTCGGCATAGAGCGCGTCGAAGGAATCCTTGAGATAGCTGAAGAACTGGTCGCCGCTGTTGAAGCCTTGGGGCGTGGCGAAACGCATGTCGTTGGCGTCGAGCGTATAGGGAATGATCAGCTGCTGGCGGCCGTCATGCTCATGCCAGTAGGGCAGGTCGTCCGCATAGGTGTCGGAGATATAGTCGAAGCCGCCGGCTTCCGTCACCAGATCGACGGTGTTGACCGAACAGCGGCCGGTATACCAGCCGCGCGGGCGTGTCCCCGTCACCAGCGTGTGCAGGCGGATCGCCTCGGCAATCGCCGCGCGCTCCTCTTCCGCCGGCATGTCCTTGTGCTCGACCCATTTGAGGCCATGCGAGGCGATTTCCCAGCCAGCTTCTATCATCGCCGCCACCTGTGCGGGCGACCGCTGCAGGGCGGTGGCGACGCCATAGACGGTGACGGGCACGGACTTTTCGGTGAGCAGGCGATGCAGGCGCCAGAAGCCGGCGCGGGCGCCGTATTCATAGATGGATTCCATGTTCCAGTGGCGCTGGCCCGGCCATTGCGCGGCGCCGACGATTTCGGAGAGGAAGGCTTCGGAGGCCGCATCGCCATGCAGCACGCAGTTTTCGCCGCCCTCCTCGTAGTTCAGCACGAATTGCACGGCGACGCGCGCCTCGCCCGGCCAGGCAGCCTTGGGCGGCGTTTGTCCATATCCGTGCACGTCGCGGCAATATCGCATGGGAATGCTCCTCCAGTCCTGATCGATGGCGGATTTCTACCTCAAGAATCGCGCGCGCCATTCCCCTTGGAAAATTTGAAAGTCTCGAAGGATCCCCGCTGCTTTTCAGCGGAAAGACCATGACCGATAGTGGGGGCAGGAGAATGCGCAGATTCCGGCAAGGCAGCATGATACATTTGCCGCCGACCCTGCGCGAAAACACGACATTCCGTCGTTCGGGAGGAACAAGGCATGCAATCTCACGCGCAATCGGGCGGCCGTCTGACGACGCATGTGCTGGACACGGCGCTGGGCAAGCCGGCCGAGGGCCTGCGCATCGATCTCTACCGCGTCGAGGGCGAGGTGCATCATCTCGTCAAATCGGTCGCGACCAACGACGACGGCCGCTGCGATTTGCCGCTGCTCGCGGGCGAGGCGATGAAACCCGGCACCTACGAACTGCGCTTCCATGCCGGCGATTATCTCGGGCGCACCGGCGAAGGGCCGATGTTCCTCGATGTCATTCCCATCCGCTTCGGCCTTGCCGACGAGGGCGCGCATTACCATGTGCCGCTTCTCGTTTCGCCCTTCAGCTATTCCACCTATCGCGGGAGCTAAGTCATGGCAGACGCCGCCATCCGCTCGCATCTTCGTTTCATCCTCAACGGCCGCGATGTCAGGCTCGACGATGTCGCGCCCGACCAGACGCTGCTCGACTGGCTGCGCCTGACCCGCGCGCTCAAAGGCACCAAGGAAGGCTGCGCCGAGGGCGATTGCGGCGCCTGCACCGTGCTTGTCGGACGGCTGACGCCGGAGGGCGGCCTCGTCTATGAAAGCGTCAATGCCTGCATCCGCTTCCTCGGCTCGCTGGATGGCTGTCATGTGGTGACGGTCGAGCATTTGGCGGCCAAGGACGGGCATCTGCATCCCGTGCAGCAGGCGATGGTGGATTTTCACGGTTCGCAATGCGGCTTCTGCACGCCGGGCTTCGTCATGTCGCTCTATGGCCTGTGGATGCAGACGCCGAACCCCGATGACCGCCAGATCGAGACGGCGTTGCAAGGCAATCTCTGTCGCTGCACCGGCTATGAGCCGATCCTGCGCGCCGCGCGGGCCATTTCCAGCTATGGCGGCACGGAAAAGGATCCGCTGCTTTCCGAGCGCGAGACGATGATCGCCCGTCTCAACGGCCTGAAGGATGGTGTGCGCGTCGAGATCGGCGCGAGCAAGCATCGCTTCGTCGTGCCGGCCGGGCTTGACGATTTTGCCACCGTGCTCGAGGCCTCGCCGACCGCGACCGTGGTCGCCGGCTCCACCGATGTCGGGCTGTGGGTCACCAAGCATATGCGCGATATCGCGCCCGTCGTGTTCATCGCCGGGCTGGACGAACTGAAATCCATCGCGGTCGAGGACGGCGTCATTTCCATGGGCGCCGGCGTCACCTATTCCGAAGCCATCGAGACGCTGGGGCGGCATATTCCAGCGCTCGGTCCCTTTATCGCCCGCATCGGCGGCCAGCAGGTGCGCAATATGGGCACCATCGGCGGCAACATCGCCAATGGTTCGCCGATCGGCGATACGCCGCCGGCGCTGATTGCGCTGGGCGCGAGGCTGACCTTGCGCAAGGGTCAGGAACGGCGCACCATTCCCCTGCAGGATTTCTTCATCGCCTATGGCAAGCAGGATCGCCAGCCCGGCGAATTCGTCGAGGCCGTGCATATCCCGATCCCGGAAAGCCACGAACACTTCGCCGTCTACAAGGTGACCAAGCGCCGCGACGAGGACATTACCGCGACGCTCGGCGCTTTCCGCATGACGCTGGCCGAAGACGGCACGGTGGCTTCCATCTGCATCGCCTATGGCGGCATGGCGGCGACGCCGAAGCGGGCTTCCGTCGTCGAGGCCGCGCTTCTCGGCCAGCCCTGGACGGAGGCCACAGTGGAAGCGGCAATGGAAAAATATCCGCAAGATTTCTCGCCGCTGACCGACATGCGCGCCACATCGGAATATCGGGCGCTGGTGGCGAAAAACCTTCTCCTGCGTTTCTACCTGGAAACGACGTCGAATGCGGCACCGGCGCAGGTGTCCAGATATGAGGCTGCGTGAGCCATGAACAAGCATACTTCGCATTTCACGGGCGATCTCAAGTCCGAAACCATCACCGGCGGCGTGCATGCGAGCCCCCGTCATGATTCCGCGCACAAGCATGTGGCCGGCACCGCCGTCTATATCGACGACATCACCGAACCGACCGGCACGCTGCATGCCGGCCTCGGCCTTTCCACCGTCGCCCATGGCATTTTGAAATCCGTCGATCTCGATGCCGTGCGCGCCGCGCCGGGTGTCGTCGACGTGCTGACCTGCGCGGATATCCCCGGCGTCAACGATATCTCGCCATCCGGCATGAACGACGATCCGGTGCTCGCCGAAGGCAAGGTGCAATTCCACGGCCAGCCGATTTTTTGCGTGATTGCCGAAACCCGCGAGCAGGCCCGCCGTGCCGCGCGACTGGCGAAGATCGAGTATGAAGAGCTGCCGGCCGATATCGACATCTGGGATCTGGATGTGGCGACGCATCGGCAGGTGTTCACGCCGCTGACGCTGAAGCGCGGCGATGCGGCGGGCGCACTCGAAACCGCGCCGCGCCGGGTGACCGGCCGCATGCGGCTTGGCGGGCAGGATCATTTCTATCTCGAAGGCCAGGTGTCGCTCGCCGTGCCCGGCGAGGATGACGAGGTGCTGGTCCATTGCTCGACGCAGGGGCCGAGCGAAACGCAGCACATGATCGCCCATGCGCTTGGCGTCCCCAGCCATGCGGTCACCGTGGAAGTGCGCCGCATGGGCGGCGGTTTCGGCGGCAAGGAAACACAGGCGAACCAGTGCGCAGCACTCGCCGCCATCGCCGCCAAGCGGCTGAACCGCGCCGTGAAAGTCCGGCTCGACCGCGACGAAGACATGGTGGCGACCGGCAAGCGGCACGACTTCGCCATCGATTACGATGTCGGCTTCGACGACGAGGGCCGCATTCTAGCCGTCGATTACACCTTTGCGCTTCGCGCCGGCTTTTCCGCCGATCTCTCCGGCCCGGTCGGCGACCGTGCGCTGTTTCACTGCGACAACGCCTATTTCTTCCCGCATGTGCATGCGAAATCCGCGCCGCTCTATACCAACACGGTTTCCAACACCGCCTTTCGCGGTTTCGGCGGGCCGCAGGGGATGGTCGGGGCCGAGCGCGTTATCGACGAAGTGGCGTTCGCGGTCGGCAAGGATCCGCTCGATATCCGCAAGCTGAATTTTTATGACGCCATCGGCGTCGAGGGCACCCGCAACGTCACGCCCTATCACCAGAAGGTCGAGGACTGCATCATCCAGCGCATCGTCGCCGAGCTGGAGACCAGCGCCGATTATGCCGGCCGCCGCAAGGCGATTGCCGAATTCAACGCCAAAAGCCGGGTGGTCAAGCGCGGGCTGGCGCTGACGCCGGTGAAATTCGGCATTTCCTTCACCAAGACCGAATCCAACCAGGCCGGCGCGCTGGTTCATGTCTATACCGACGGTTCCGTCCACATGAACCATGGCGGCACGGAAATGGGCCAGGGCCTGCACCTGAAGGTGGCGCAGGTGGTGGCGGAGGAATTCCAGATCGATCTGGAGCGGGTCAAGATCACCGCGACGACGACGGCCAAGGTGCCGAACACCTCCCCGACCGCCGCCTCCTCCGGCGCCGATCTCAACGGCATGGCCGCGCAGGATGCCGCCCGCCAGATCAAGAAGCGGCTGATCGCCTTTGCCGCCGAGACGTATCAAGTGCCGCGCGAAGCCGTGCTCTTCCTGCCGAACCGGGTGCGCATCGGCGAAACGGAGATCCCGTTCAACGATCTGGTGAAGAAGGCCTATATCGCCCGCGTCCAGCTTTCGGCCGCCGGTTTCTACAAGACCCCGAAAATCCATTGGGACCGCTCGAAGGGGCGCGGCCATGCCTTCTATTATTATGCCTACGGCGCGGCCTGCTCGGAAGTGTCGGTCGATACTCTGACCGGCGAATATGTGGTCGAGCGCACCGACATTCTCCACGATACCGGCCGTTCCCTGAACAGGATCATCGATATCGGCCAGATCGAGGGCGGCTTCATCCAGGGCATGGGCTGGCTGACGACCGAGGAATTGTGGTGGGACGGCAAGGGGCGCTTACGCACCCATGCGCCCTCCACCTACAAGATACCGCTTGCCTCGGACCGCCCGAAAATCTTCAATGTGGCATTGACCGATTGGTCGGAGGCCTATGAGCCGACGATCCACCGTTCCAAGGCGGTGGGCGAGCCGCCGCTGCCGCTCGGGCTTGCCGTGCTGCATGCGCTCTCGGATGCGGTGGCGAGTGTGGCCGATCACACGGTCTGTCCGCGCCTCGACGCGCCGGCGACGCCGGAGCGGGTGCTGATGGCCATCGAACGGTTGAAGAAGGACAGGAAAGGATAGGCTGCCATGAGCGCGGTTCGTGAAGACATCCGGGATTTCCTGCGCCGCGAGCCGGCCTCGGTCCTGGTCGAGGTGACGGGCGCGGCGGGATCGACGCCGCGCGATACCGATGCCTGGATGCTGGTGTCGGAACGGGCGATCTTCGCGACCATCGGCGGCGGCCAGCTCGAATATATGGCGATCGATCAGGCCAGGCGCGCCATCCGCTCCGGCCTGTCGGCCGAGCCGATGAACGTGCCGCTGGGGCCGGAAATCGGCCAATGCTGCGGCGGGCGTGTGGGCCTCGCCTTCACGGCGGTCAATCCCGTCCTTTCGGACGATCTCATCGCCCGCAGCGACCGGGAAATGGCCGAGCGGCCGCATGTCTATGTCTTCGGCGCCGGCCATGTCGGCGATGCGCTCACCATGGCGCTGTCGCTGGCGCCGCTGCGGGTCGTGCTGGTGGATACGCGCGAGGAGGAACTGACCGCCTGCGCCGTGCCGCGCATCGAAACCTGCCTGACCGCCATGCCGGAAGCCGTGGTGCGCGCCGCGCCCAAAGGCAGCAGCTTCGTCATCCTCACCCATGATCACGCGCTGGATTTCCTGATCGCGGCCGAAGCGCTGAAGCGTAGCGACGCGGCCTATGTCGGCATGATCGGATCGAAGACCAAGCGCGCCACCTTCCGCAACTGGCTGAGCCGCGAAATTGGCCGCGCCGACCTCTTCGACCGCCTCGTCTGCCCCATCGGCGCCACTGCGCTGAAGGACAAGCGACCGCCGGTGATCGCAACACTGGCGGCTGCGGAAATCATGACGGCCGCATTGATGTGGCGGATGCAGCCGCAGGAGATGGTGAGGGGCAGGGGGTGAACACGTTCAATTTGCCGGCGACCCATCCCATGGGTTCATGCATACGACGCCGAATGGCTTAAAATCCGCAAGATTGCGGGTAATGAGGACAAGGCCGTGATGACGTGCCGTCGCTGCGATCATCGCATCGGCGGTGGGGCGCTTGTCCGCCGTTGGCAGGCGACCGGTCAGGATTGCCGCCTGCTCGTCGAAGGGCAGGATTCTCCCCTTGAAAGCAGGCAGCACCACGGTTGTGAACCAGCGTGAGAGATCCTCGGCAAAGGCTTGGTTGCGGCTGCGCTCCCGCTCGATGCCGAATTCGATTTCCATCACTGTAATTGCCGAAAGGAAAGCATTGTCGACATCGAATTCCCGCATGAAAGCGCGGAATTCCTCTGTCTGGCGATCCGGACGGCGAGACGCCGATACGACATTCGTATCCAGGAGATAGGCCATCAGAACTCGACATCCCGGTGGCCGACATCGGCCCGTTCAGGCGTGAAATCCTCGTCAAAGCTGGAATTCTTGTCTTCCAGCGCTTCGTAAAGACTTTTGGGCTTGCGCCAGTTGTCTTGAAAATCCGCGTAGCGCACGAGCACATAACTCGCCTCGCCGTGCTCGGTGATGACGAGAGGTTGCTCGTCCGCTTGCTTCTTCGCCTTGCTGGGATTCTGGTTGAAGGCGGCGCTTGTCATGTAAGTGAAACGCATCGACAGCATCCATCTAGTACATTTTTTCTAAATATACTAGATTTCGCATCTCCCTTCAAGTCGCCTGCGCTTCTGTCTCTTCCGCGACCACCTTGCTCTCCAGCAGCTTCCCGATCAGCCGCTGACAGCGTTCGGACATGAAGTCGATCATCAGCCGGACCTTGGGATCCTGAAAACGCTTGTGCGGATAGATGGCGGCGAGCTGGACGGCGGCGGGCGGGTTGTCCCTGAGGATCTCCACCAGCCTGCCCTCGTCAAGATGGGCTTTGACCTCGAAGAGCGGCTTGTTGATGATGCCGCGTCCCTCCAGCGCCCATTGGGTCAGCACATCGCCATCGTCGCTGTCATAGGGGCCGCCGATCTCGAATTTGCGCGGGCCTTCCGCCGTCATCAGCGTCCAGTAATATTCCTTGGAGCCGGGATAGCGCAGCAGCAGACAGTCGTGGCGGTCGGAAATCAGCGCGTCGGCATTGCCGGGCATGCCGCGGCGCGCGAGATAGTCGGGGGCGGCGCAGAGCACGCGTTCGCAATTGAGGATGCCGCGCATGCGCAGGTTCGAATCCTCGAGCACGCCGAGCTTGAAGGCGACGTCGACGCCCTCGGCCAGGATATCGACATTGTGGTCCGAGAGGCGCACGCGCACCTCGATATCGGGATATTTGTCGTGGAATTCGGGAATGCCCGACGCAATCAGCCGCCTGCCGATGCCGAGCGGCGCGGTGATCCTCAGCGATCCCTTCGGGTTGCGCGACAGGTCGGCAATGGCCGCTTCGGCCTCGTTCACCGCCTCGATGATCTTCACCGCACCCTCGTAGAACACCCTTCCGTGCTCGGTCGGCGAGAGTTTTCGCGTGGTGCGGTTGAACAGGCGCACGCCGAGATGGCGCTCCAGTTCCTTGATGCGGTTGCTGGCGACGGCGGGGGTGACGCGCTGGTCGCGTCCCGCTGCCGAAAGCGTGCCGAGTTCGACCACGCGAACGAAGACGCGGACATTATCGAGATAGGACATCGCCCCTTTTACCACACTGGCATTGAGAGCACAGGGGGCGCGATCTTAAAGATTTTTTTGAAAGTGTTGGTGATATCGCGCCATTTCTAAGCCAATCGCGCGATGGCAAGAGGGATCCCATAAAGACTGGGAGGTCCCCTATGTATGAATACGCCATCGCCTGGGACTGGCTGACATTCGCCGTCCGCTGGCTGCACGTCATCACGGCGATCGCCTGGATCGGTTCGTCCTTCTATTTCGTCGCGCTCGATCTCGGCCTCAAAAAGCATCCCGACCTGCCGCCCGGCGCCCATGGCGAGGAATGGCAGGTGCATGGCGGCGGCTTCTATCACATCCAGAAATATCTGGTGGCGCCGGCCAACATGCCGGAGCATCTCGTCTGGTTCAAATGGGAAAGCTACGTTACTTGGCTCTCCGGCTTCGGCATGCTGTGTCTGGTCTATTATGCCGGCGCGGATCTGTTCCTGATCGATCCGCATGTGCTCGACGTCACCAAGCCGGTGGCCATCGCGATTTCGCTGGCTTCGCTCGCCTTCGGCTGGATCGCCTACAACCTGATCTGCAAGTCCGCCTTCGGCAACGACAATACGCGGCTGATGGTGGCGCTCTATTTCATCCTCGTCGCCGTCGCCTGGGGTTATACGCAGCTGTTTACCGGCCGCGCCGCCTTCCTGCATCTCGGCGCGTTTACCGCGACGATCATGTCGGCCAACGTCTTCTTCATCATCATGCCGAACCAGCGCATCGTCGTCGCCGACCTCATCGCCGGGCGCACGCCCGATCCGAAATACGGCAAGATCGCCAAGCAGCGCTCGACGCACAACAATTACCTGACGCTGCCGGTGCTGTTCCTGATGCTGTCGAACCATTATCCGCTGGCCTTCGGCACGCAGTATAACTGGATCATCGCTTCGCTGGTCTTCCTGATGGGCGTCACCATCCGCCATTACTTCAACACCCGCCATGCCAATGCCGGCAATCCGACCTGGACGTGGCTGGCGACCGTGCTGCTGTTCATCGTCATCATGTGGCTCTCGACCGTTCCGAAGATTTTGAGCGGAGAAGCAGATGAGGCGAAGATCTCGGCCGCGCAACAGCCCTTCGTCACGGCGGAAGCCTTTCCCAAGGTGCGCGACACCATTCTCGGGCGCTGTTCCATGTGCCATGCCAAGGAGCCGGGCTGGGAAGGGCTGGTGGTTCCGCCCAAGGGCGTGACGCTGGAAACGGACGGCGATATCGCCGCCCACGCCCGCGAGATCTACCTGCAGGCCGGCCGCAGCCACGCCATGCCGCCGGCAAATGTCACCCAGATTTCCAACGACGAGCGCCGCCTGCTGGTCGCCTGGTATGAAAGCGCCGTCAACGGGGAGAAGACCGAATGAACACGTTTCTGATCCGTGGCCGGGTGCTGACCTTCCTGGCCGAACCGAAGGCAATCGACGACACCGCCGCCTGGGCCTATGTCGAGGATGGCGCCGTTCTGGTGCGCGACGGCAAGGTGGTCGCCTCGGGCGAGTATGCCGATCTTTTCGCCAGGGCCGGCGGCGATGTCGAGATCGCCGATCACCGCCCGCATCTCGTCCTGCCAGGCTTCATCGACATGCATCTGCATTTTCCGCAGACGCAGGCGATCGCCTCCTATGGCGCCCAGCTTCTTGAATGGCTGAACACCTATATCTTCGTTGAGGAGCAGAAATTCGCCAGCCGCACCCATGCGGATGCCGTTGCCGAACGCTTCATGGACGAGCTGATCGCCAATGGCACGACGACCGCCGTCGCCTATTGCTCGGTGCATCCGACAAGCGTCGACGCCTATTTTTCGGCGGCCGAGGCGCGGGGCATGCGCATGATCGGCGGCAAGGTGATGATGGACCGCAATGCGCCCGACGCACTCACTGACACGCCGCAGCAGGGCTATGACGAGACCAAGGCGCTGATTGCAAAATGGCATGGTCGCGGCCGCGCCCATTATGCCATCAGCCCGCGCTTCGCCATCACCTCGACGCCGGAGCAGATGGCGATGGCGCAGGCGCTGGTCGCGGAGCATCCCGATTGCTACGTGCAGACGCATCTCTCGGAAAACCACGACGAGATCGCCTTCGCCACCTCGCTCTATCCGCAGGCCAAGGATTACACCGATATCTATGCGCGTTATGGCCTGTTGAACGAGCGCATGCTGCTCGGCCATTGCATCCATCTCAGCGACCGGGAGATCTCGGTGCTGGCCGAAACCAGCGCGGTCGGCGTCTTCTGCCCGACCTCGAACCTGTTCCTCGGTTCCGGCCTGTTCGACCGCGACCGTTTCGATGCCGCCGGCGCGCGCTGGTCGGTGGCGACGGATGTCGGGGCCGGCACCAGTTTTTCCATGCTTGAAACCATGGGCGAGGCCTACAAGGTGCTGCACCTCAACGGCCAGAAGCTGACGCCCTTCAATTCCTTCTATCGTATGACGCTCGGCAATGCGCGCGCTCTCGGGCTGGAAGACAGGATCGGCTCGCTGCATGCAGGCGCCGATGCCGACATCGTCATCCTGGATTCCTCGGCCAAGCCTGCGATGGAGTTTCGCATGCGCACCGCAACGTCGCTGGCGGAGGAACTCTTCATCCTCCAGACTATGGGCGACGACCGCTGCATCGCCGAAACCTACGTCGCCGGCAAGCCGATGAAGACCAGGGCCGCCAAATGTTCGGCGGCGGCGAAGAGGCTGCTGGAAACGGCTTGATCTTTTCCGCATATGGCAGCGTTCCGCGGATGCAATGAAGCTGTTGCCCCAAAACCCCTTCTCCCGTCGGGGGAGAAGGGGAGCTGCGGCCATGATCTGCCTTATAATCGGCGGTTGCCCTTCGCCCGCCCGCCCATCGCCTTGGTCAGCTCCGCCGCCGCCGCCATGACGGTTGGCCCGAGCGCTTCCACCTTGTCGTCCGGCAGGCGCACGGCCGGGCCGGAGACGGAGATGCCGGCGACGGCATCGCCGTATTCGTCGAAGATCGGGGCGGCGACGCAGCGCATGCCGAGCGTGTGCTCCTCGTCATCGAGCGACCAGCCGCGCTTGCGGATGTCGGCGATATCGTCGAGAAGCGCCGGCAGCGTGTCGCGGGTCTTGTCGGTGAAATGCTGCAATGTGCGGCCGGTCAGCAGCGCCTCGATGCGCGCGTTCTCCCAGGTGGAGAGGATCGCCTTGCCGATGCCAGATGCATGGATCGGCCCGCGCCGGCCGGGGCGGAAGAAGGCGCGCATCGGCGCATGGCTTTCCACTTGCGAAATGAACACCACGTCGCCATCGTCCTCGATCGCGATATTGGCGGTTTCGCCGCATCCCTCCATCAATTGTTTCAGAAACGGCCGGCTGATCGTGCCGAGCTTGCGGAAACGCAGGTAGGCGGTGCCGATCTCGAAGGCCTTGACGCCGATGGTCCAGGCGCCGGTCTCGGCGTCGTGGGTCACCATGCCGTGGCCGGCCAGCGAGGTCAAAAGCCGGTGAACGGTGGAGGGCGCCATGCCGGAGCCGTCGGCGAGATCGGTGAGACCAGCGCCATCGGCTGATGCCACCAGCTCCAGCAGTTTCAGGCTGCGGTCCAGCACCTGCACGGAAGAGGGCGCCGCATTCTCGCCGGCCTTGCGGCCCGGTTTGCCCCTCGTCGTTTCCTGCCGTCCGGCCATGTCCGCCCTTTTCGTTTTCGTCACTGTCTCATAACCGGCCGGCGGCGATTGCACCAGTTTTCTTGAAAATGTTTATTTCCACATCATGGGATTGATTTCCATTTCTATGTTGTGTGGCGCGGCGAATGCGCTAGGCTGGGTTCCAGAGACGGAGGAAACAAGACATGGCAAGAATGCGTGCTGTCGATGCAGCTGTGCTGGTTCTGGAAAAGGAAGGCATCGATTGCGCCTTCGGCGTTCCCGGTGCCGCGATCAATCCCTTCTATTCGGCGATGAAGGCGCGCGGCTCGATCCGCCATGTGCTGGCCCGTCATGTCGAGGGCGCCAGCCATATGGCGGAAGGCTATACCCGCGCCAAGGCCGGCAATATCGGCCTGTGCATCGGCACGTCGGGCCCTGCCGGCACCGACATGATCACCGGCCTCTATTCGGCCTCGGCGGATTCGATCCCCATCCTGTGCATCACCGGCCAGGCGCCGCGCGCCAGGCTCGACAAGGAGGATTTTCAGGCGGTGGATATCGCCAAGATCGCCGCTCCCGTCACCAAATGGGCGGTGACGGTCATGGAGCCGGCGCTGGTGCCCTATGTCTTCCAGAAGGCGTTCCACACCATGCGCTCCGGTCGTCCGGGTCCGGTGCTGATCGACCTGCCGGTCGATGTCCAGCTCACCGAGATCGAGTTCGACATCGACACCTATGCCTCGCTCGGCGCCTACAAGCCGACGGCCACCCGCGCTCAGGCGGAAAAGGCGCTGGCCATGCTCAACGAGGCGGAACGGCCGCTGATCGTCGCCGGCGGCGGTATCATCAATGCCGATGCCTCCGATCTGCTGGTCGAATTTGCCGAAATCATCGGCGTTCCCGTCGTGCCGACGCTGATGGGCTGGGGCACGATCCCCGACGATCATCCGCTGATGGCCGGCATGTGCGGGCTGCAGACGGCGCATCGCTACGGCAATGCGACGATGCTGGCCTCCGATTTCGTGCTCGGCATAGGCAATCGCTGGGCCAATCGCCACACCGGCAATGTCTCGACCTATACGCAAGGCCGCCGCTTCGTGCATGTCGATATCGAGCCGACCCAGATCGGCCGCGTCTTCGCACCCGATTTCGGCATCGTTTCCGATGCGGGTGCTGCGCTAAAGCTGCTGCTCGACGTCGCCACCGAATGGAAGGTGGAAGGCAAGCTGCGCGACTGGTCGGAGTGGAGCGAGCAATGCCAGGCGCGCAAGCGCACCATGCTGCGCAAGACCCATTTCGACCAGACGCCCCTCAAGCCCCAGCGCGTCTACGAGGAGATGAACAAGGCCTTCGGCCGCGACACCTGCTATGTGTCGACCATTGGTCTGAGCCAGATCGCCGGCGCGCAGTTCCTGCATGTCTACAAGCCCCGCAACTGGATCAATTGCGGCCAGGCCGGCCCGCTCGGCTGGACGCTGCCCGCAGCGCTTGGCGTGCGCGCCGCCGATCCCGACCGGCCGATCGTGGCGCTTTCGGGCGATTACGATTTCCAGTTCCTGATCGAGGAGCTGGCGGTCGGCGCCCAGCACAAGCTGCCCTATCTGCATGTGGTCGTGAACAATTCCTATCTCGGCCTCATCCGCCAGGCGCAACGCGGCTTCAGCATGGATTTCGAGGTCTCGCTCGGCTTCGACAATATCAATGCGACAGCCGATGCCGAGGCCGGTTACGGCGTCGATCATGTCGCGGTTGCCGAGGGTCTCGGCTGCAAGGCGATCCGGGTGCGCAGCCCCAATGAATTCCAGGAGGCCTTCGCCACCGCCAGGGCGCTGATGGAGGAGCACCGGGTTCCCGTCGTCATCGAGTTCATCCTCGAGCGCGTCACCAACATCGCCATGGGCGCCGATATCGATGCCGTCGTCGAATTCGAGGAACTGGCCGAACGCGGCGAGGACGCCCCGACCGCGACGCTTGCCGCTTTGCTCGACTGATTAGAAGGAAAACTGCCATGCCGAAATTTGCGGCCAATCTCACCATGCTGTTTACCGAAGCGCCGTTCATTGAGCGCTTCGCGCTGGCCGCCAAGGCCGGTTTCGAAGGGGTGGAATTTCTCTTCCCCTATGAATTCGACCGCGACGCCATCCGCGCCGAACTCGACCGCCACGGGCTGACCCAGGTGCTGCACAATCTGCCGGCCGGCAACTGGGCCGGCGGCGAGCGCGGCATCGCCATCCTGCCCGATCGCATTGACGATTTCAGGCGCGGCGTCGCCTCCGCCATCACCTATGCCAAGGCGCTTGGCTGTACCAAGGTCAATTGCCTCGCCGGCATCCTTCCCGCCGGTCTCAGCGAAGACGAGGCGCGGGTGACCTTCGTCGCCAATCTCGCCTATGCCGCCGCCGAACTCGGCAAGCATGGCATCCGGCTGCTGATCGAGCCGATCAACCGTTTCGATATTCCCGGCTTCTTCCTGCAGACGCCGGCCGAGGCGGCGGCGGTGATCGCGCAGGTCGGCAGCGACAACCTGTTCATCCAGTACGATCTCTATCACCAGCAGCGCACCGGCGGCGAGCTGATCGGCACGTTCCGCACGCATCAGGCGCAGATCGCCCATATTCAGCTGGCCGACAATCCCGGCCGGGGCGAGCCGGGCACCGGCGAGATCGCCTGGCCCTTCGTCTTCGAAACGCTGGATGCGCTGGGCTACGAGGGCTGGATCGGCTGCGAATACAAACCACGGACGACGACGCAGGAAGGCCTCGGATGGCTTTCCGAAACCTGCCGCAATCGTTGAGACAATCGGGAGACATCATCATGGCACATATCGGATTCATCGGCCTCGGCATCATGGGAACGCCGATGGCCCGCAACCTGCAAAATGCCGGCCACACCCTCTTCACCTCGCGGCATATCGAGCCGCCGCGCCAGGAATTGCGCGATCACGGGCTGGAGATCGTCGCCACCCCGAAGGCGCTCGCCGAGACCGTCGATACGGTCATCCTGATGCTGCCGGATACGCCGCAGGTTCAGGAGGTGCTGTTTGGCGAAAACGGCGTCGCCGAGGGGCTGTCGGCCGGCAAGCTGGTGATCGACATGAGCTCGATCTCGCCGATCGAGACGAAGGAATTCGCCAAAAAGATCCGGGCGACCGGCGCAGAATATGTTGATGCGCCGGTGTCGGGCGGCGAGGTGGGCGCCAGGAACGCCTCGCTGTCGATCATGGCCGGCGGGTCGCAGGAAAGCTTCGACCGCGCGCTGCCGCTGTTTCAGCTGATGGGCAAGAACATCACGCTGGTCGGCGATTGCGGCGACGGGCAGGTGACCAAGGTCGCCAACCAGATCATCGTGGCGCTGACCATCGAGGCGGTGTCGGAAGCCCTCGTCTTCGCCTCCAAGGCCGGGGCCGATCCGGCCCGCGTCCGCGCGGCGCTGATGGGCGGCTTCGCCTCGTCGCGCATTCTCGAAGTGCATGGCGAGCGCATGGTCAAGCGCACATTCGAGCCGGGCTTCCGCATCTCGCTGCACCAGAAGGATCTCAATCTGGCGCTGCAGGGGGCGAAGGCGCTCGGCATTTCGCTGCCCAACACCGCCTCGACGCAGGAACTCTTCAACCAGTGCGCCGCCCATGGCGAAGCCGGCCTCGACCATTCCGGTCTCGTCAAGGCGCTGGAGCGCATGGCGAACCACGCCGTCGCCTGACGACGGCCTGGCCGGGCGGGGAGGGGAGCCCCGCCCGGCTATTTCCTTTCGCCGGGCGAACCGATTGCTGCGCAAATGCCAGTGACGGCGGCATGCACATGCGATAACACCACGAGCACTGCAGGCGCCCGATCTGGCCGGGCGCTTCGATACCGGAGGAAACCCATGCCGATTGCCGATCCGCGCGCCTTTCTGGAACAGCTCTTCGATGTCGCGGTTGCCGCCGCCGATCCGGACAAGGTGCTGGCCGCCAATCTGCCGGAAAAACCGAAGGGTCGCACCGTGGTGATCGGCGCCGGCAAGGGCGCGGCGCAGATGGCGCGCGCCTTCGAGCGCCTGTGGGATGGTCCGCTGACCGGCGTCATCGTCACCCGCTACGGCTATGCGGTTCCTTGCGAGCGCATCGAGGTTCTCGAAGCATCCCATCCTGTGCCGGATGAAAACGGCCTTGCGGCCTCCGCGCGGCTGAGCGAAGCCGTCAGCGGGTTGACGCAGGACGATCTGGTCGTGGCGCTCGTCTGCGGCGGCGGTTCGGCGCTTTTGCCCGCGCCGGCTGGCGATCTGACGCTTGCAGACGAGATCGCCGTCAACCGGGCGCTGCTGGCCTCCGGCGCGCCGATCAGCGCCATGAACGCGGTGCGCAAGCAGGTCTCGCGCATCAAGGGAGGAAGGCTTGCGGCGCTTGCCCATCCGGCGCGCGTGGTCTCGCTCGTCGTTTCCGATATTCCCGGCGACAATCCCGCCCTCGTCGCCTCCGGCCCGACGATTGCGGAGGCCACCACCCGCGCGGACGCGCTGCGGCTGATCGAGCGCTATCGCCTCGACCTGCCCGAGGCCGTCATGCGCCATATTCGCGACGGCAAGGACGAGCCGCCGCTGCCGGACGACAGCCGTTTTGCCCGAAACGAGGTCAGGCTCGTCGCCTCCGCCGCCGTATCGCTGGAGGCTGCGGCCGAAGCCGCGCGTCAGGCCGGCATCGAGGCGGTCATCCTCTCCGACGCCATCGAGGGCGAGGCCTCCGAGGTCGGCCGCGTCCATGCGGCGATCTCCGCCGAAGTCGTGCGCCGCGACCGGCCGTTCCAAAAACCGGTCGTCATCCTCTCCGGCGGCGAGACGACCGTGACGATCAAGGGCAAGGGCAAGGGCGGCCGCAACGGCGAATTCCTGCTCGCCTTCGCCTGCGCCATCGACGGTTTGGCCGGCATCTCGGCGCTGGCCGCCGATACCGATGGCATCGACGGGTCCGAGGACAATGCCGGCGCTTTCGCGGATGGAACGAGCGTCGCGCGGCTTGCCGATCAGGGCAAGGACGCCGCCGACTATCTCGCCCGCAACGACAGCTGGAGCGTTTTCGATGCGCTTGGCGATCTCTTCGTGCCCGGCCCGACCGGCACCAATGTCAACGATTTTCGCGCGATCCTGATCCAGCCGGTTTAATTGGAACTCAGCAATTCCCCGCCCTGCCGGCAGGACGAAACCAGGTCGAGGGCGGGGTCGCGCACGCCGGTTGACACCCGCATCATGCCGAGCACGGTGTGGAAGAGAACGTCGTGCGATTGCGGCTTCTGCGTCTGGGCGTTGAGGCAGCTTGCCGAATAGGCGGCCTTGGCGTCCCGGCCGAGCCAGAGCAGGAAGGGTACATGCGTCTGCTGGCTCGGCGCGATCATATAGGGCGTGCCATGCAGGTAGAGCCCGTATTCGCCAAGCGATTCGCCATGATCCGACATGTAGACCATCGCGACATCCAGGCGATCCTGCTCCTTGCGCAGCCGCTCGATGACGCTGGCGAGGATATGGTCGGTATAGGCGATGGTGTTGTCATAGGCGTTGACGATCTCCTCCGGCTTGCAATCGGAGAATTCGGCGCTGCGGCAATCCGGCTGGAAACGGCGATAGGCTTCGGGATAACGCAGGTAATAGGCAGGCCCGTGGCTGCCGATCTGGTGCATGACCAGCACGGTGTCCTTGCCGACCGAGCCGATCCAGCGGTCGAGAGTGTCGAGCAGCACCTGATCCTGGCATTCGCCGTCGGAGCAATAGGCGGGATCGCCGCCCTCGATGACGGAGCGTTCCTTCACCCGGTCGGCGATGTCCTTGCTGCCGGTATTGTTGTCCCACCATTCCACGTTGATGCCGGCATGGGTCAGCACGTCGAGCAGGTTCTGGGTCGCAAGCGCCTTGCGATGCGAATAGGTGTCGCGGGTATAGACCGAGAACATGCAGGGCAGCGAGACGGCGGTCGCCGTGCCGCAACTGGTGGTCTGCGGGAAATAGACAATGTCCTTGGTCGCCAGTTCCGGATTGGTGTCGCGGCCATAGCCGTTCAGCGAAAAATCTTCCGCCCGCGCCGTCTCGCCGGCGACCACGACGGTGAGACGCGGCTTGCGGCGGGCAGGCGGCGCATCGTCGATGCGCGCATCCTCGCCGAGCGAGGCGGCCACGACATCGCGCTCGGCCGACTGGCCGGCGGCGAAATGGACGGCGGTCGCCATGGGAACGAAGGGGTTCAGCGTCTCGAACCAGTCGTGATGTTCGCGCGCGGTTGCGACATAGACGCGGGCATTGGCAAGCCCGGCGACCATGGCCACTAAAAGCATCGGCACGATGACGGCGAGATTGCCGCGCAGCTTGCCGAAAAACGTCCGGTGGCGCACCTTCACCCAGAAGAGCAGCGCCACGGGCAGGACGCCGAAGCCCAGCATATGTGCGACGAAACCGGGGGTCAGCAGATGGCTGGCCTCGGCGGTGTTGGTCTCGGCGGCATTGCGGATCATTTCGAGATCGATGATGACGCCGAAGCGATCCATGAACCAGGCGCCGGCGGCGGCCGACAGGATCAGCGCCGCAAAGATCGGCTTCATCACGTATTTCACCGAGACGGCGACGCAGATCGCCGCGTAAAGGCAGGCGATGCCGGCGACGATGGCCGCGAAGGACGCTGGCTTGCCGTTCAGATACTGCCAGCCCTTGCTCCAGAAACTGGCATTGGTCAGCGCGAGCAGATAGGCCGCCGTCAGCAGGCTGAGGGTGACCGAGCCAAGCTCCGGCCGCCAGCGACGCTTGGCGTGGCTGTCTTCGCGCATGAAATTTCCTTCCGGATCTGCTTCTTTTTACCCCTCCTGCCGGGCCAAGCTGACAGACGGCTGAACGCATCGAGTGACCTAAACCATACATATGCCCGAAATCCGGCGTGGATTTGCCGCAAACGGGGTGTTGCGGGGTTGAGAAAATCAGCCGGGGCGTGCATTGTCACAGACTTGTCACATGTGTTCCGGGGCAGAAGGATTTATGGGGGGATTCGAGTCGGTCATTGCGGAGAACCTGCGCGCGATCGTGGTGAAACAGACACGCGACGAGCGGGTGAAGCGCATCGAGCATGGCGGCGTCGTCTATTGGGTGAAGCGGCCGGAATGCCATTCCCTGTTCTGGCGGCTGCGCAAGGGCGATCCGGCCCGCGCGCTGGAGCGCGAGCGCCAGGGCCTGCACGCCATGCGCCGCCTCGGCCTGCCGGTCGCCGATCTCGTGCATGAGGGCGCCGATTATCTCGTTACCCGCGACGCCGGAATTCCCCTGTCCGAGGTGGTGCGCAGCGCCTGTTTTGATGACGAGGAGCGCTGCCGCGCGCTGCTGGCCGCCGCCAGCGCCCTGCATCGCATACATGAGGCCGGGCTCGCCCATGGCCGCCCCAATCTCAAGGACATTCTCTGGGATGGCGAGAAGGTCACCTTCATCGATCTGGAAATGTTCGGCGTCGTCAGGAACCTGCGCCGCGCCCAGATCCTCGATCTCCTGATGTTCGGGCTCAGCGGCTTTGCCGTCGGCAGCCGTTCCGCGTCGCAGATCGACGCGGCGCTCCTGCATTACCGCAAGCTCGACCTGCGCAACATCTGGAGCGGCGCGATCGGCTGGCTGCGCCGCATCCGCCCGGTCGAGCGCGCCACCCGCCCGATCCAGCGCTCCAAGAAGCCGCTGCGCGACCTGCGCGCCTTTTCGGCCCTCGTCGAGCACATGCTGGCCGACGAGGAACGCGCCGCTGCACCCAAGCGGCGATAATTTTTCTCAGACCGCTGCGCGCGCCGAGGACGGCGAGGCCGCCGAGACCAGCAGGCGAATGCCGAGCCCGACCATGACGAGGCCGGTGAAGCGCTGTTGCCAGGCGAGCAGCCCCGGCCAGCGCCGCAGGAACTGGCCGACCGTGCCGGAGGCGAGCGCCACCGACCCCAGCGACAGGATGCCGGCCAGCTTTTGAAGCGTGCCGAGGATCGCCAGCTGCAGCCAGATCGGTCCGGCGGCGGGATCGACGAATTGCGGCAGGAAGGCGAACATGAACAGCAGCGATTTCGGATTGGTCAGGCTGTTGATCGTGCCCTCGCGGATTGCCGTCCAGTCGGAAACCGCACGCGCCGGCGCTGCCGTCTTCGCCTTGCCGCGCAGGCTGGAGGCGAGCATGCGCGCGCCGAGATAAAGCAGATAGGCGGCGCCCGCCCATTGCAGCAGCATGAGGCTTGCCGGATAGGCCTTGAGCAGCGAGGCGACGCCGAGAACGAGCAGGCCGACCTGCATCAGGCCGGCGACGAAGACCATGCCGACCACGGTCAGAAGCGCGATGCGCCGTCCCTGTCCGATGCCGCGCGCCAGAACGAGCATCATGTCCGGGCCGGGGGTGATTTCCAGCACCAGCAGAGCGAGAATGAAGGTCAGCAGCGAAGAGGCGTCAGGCATGGAAAACTCCGGCGGCGCGATGGCGTCCTGTTTCCATCGCACCGCCGGTCGCGGTCTTCAAGGGGGCGTCAGCCGAGACGGTAGAAACGCAGGCCGTTGGTTTCGAAGATCGCCTGCATTTCCTCGGCGCCATACAGCGCGCCGAGCAGATCGCGGGCGAGATCGACCACCTGCCCGTGGCTTGCGGCCAGCGTGCAGACCGGCCAGTCGGAGCCGAACACCAGCCGTTCCGGACCGAAGGCGCGGGCGACATGGGTGACGAAGGGGCGGATGCGCTCCGCCGACCAGTCGGCCCCGGCCTCGGTCACCAGCCCGGACACCTTGCAATGCAGGCCGGGAATGGCGGCGAGCGCCGTGATGCCATCCGCCCAGCCGGCATCCATCGGCCCTGTCATGTCGGGCTTGGAAATATGGTCGACGATGGCATGCAGGCCGGGCGTCGCCTTCAGCGCCTCGACCATCGCAGGCAGATGCCGGGGAAAGGTGAGGATATCGAAGGGAATGCCGCGCCGGGCGACGTCGGAAAGCGAGGCCCGGAAACGCGGATCGGCGATCAGCGCGGGATCGTGGCCCTGCAGCATTGGCCGCAGGCCGATCCATTTGTCCTGCGCCGCGTAATGATCGAGGCGGGCGGAGAAATTCTCCTTGAGCATGTCGATCCAGCCGACGACGCCGGCGACGAAATCGGTCTTTTGAGCGATATCGAGCAGGTAATCGGTTTCGGCCTCGGTCTCGGCGGCCTGCACCAGAACGGTGCGGGTGATGCCGGCCGCCTGCATCAGCGGCCGGAGGTCCTCGGGTCCGAAATCGCGCAGCAGCGGTTTCAGGTCCGGCGTCATCCAGCCGTAATCGCCGCGGGCGACGGCCCAGAAATGGTGATGCGCGTCGAGCATGTCTTGTTCCCTAACCCATTACGTGCGCAGCACGCCCTTCTTCAGGATGATATTGGCATAGAGCCGGCGCTCGCCGGAGGCAATCACGGCATAGGCCTCCTTGGAGCGATCGTAAAAGGCGAAGCGGTCGATGGCGTCAAGCGAGAGCGCCTTGCCCTCGGCCTTTTCGAGCAGCGCCTCGAATTCGGGATAGATGGCCGGGCGTTCGCCGGGCGCATCCATGGCGGCGGCGGGCTGGTCGACGAAATCGTCGAGCGGCAGCACCGACAGAACCGCCTCCAGCACATCCGTCGCGCTGATGCCCGGCAGGCGCACCAGGCGCTGCGCCACCGCATCGGCCGGGAAATTGGCGTCGGTGATGACGATCTCGTCGCCATGGCCCATGTCGGACAGGATGGCCAGGAGTTCGCCTGTCAGCAACGGATTGATGGATTTCAGCATGGTGTCCTCTTCATTCCAGACGGATTTCAGCCGGCTTTCGCCAGCGCGGTATCGAGATCGGCCCAGATTGCATCGGGCAGATCGGTGTCGAACCATTCGACATTCTGCTTCAGCTGCGCCGCCGTCTTGGCGCCGATGACGACGCAGGTTGCGGCCGGATGGCGCATGGGAAAACGGATGGCGGCGGCGGCGAGCGGCACGCCGTAATCGTCGCAGACGCCGCGCAGCGCCTCGACGCGGGCGACGACCTTGGGATCGGCATCCGCATAGTTGAACTTCTTGCGACCGCCCTTGGGCGCGGCCAGAATGCCGGAATTGTAGACGCCGGCGAGAACCAGCGCCATGCCGCGCTTTTCTGCCAGCGGCAGGAAGCTTTCGCCGGCATCGCGGTCGAGCAGCGAATAGCGCCCGGCGAGCATGGAAACGTCGAGATCGGTTTCCTCCAGCGCGTCGCGGATGGCCTCCCATTCGTTGACGCCGAGGCCGAAGCCCTTGATATCGCCGGCCGCCTTCAATTCCTGCAGCGCGCGAAAACCGCCGCCCCTGGTCAGCGCGCCCCAGTGATGCTCGTGCAGATCGGCATGGGTGACGCGGCCGATATCGTGGACATAGAGAATGTCGAGCCTGTCCATCCCAAGCCGCTGCTGGCTGTCGTCGAAGCTGCGCATGACGCCGTCATAGCTGTAGTCGAAGACCTCGCGGAAGGGCAGGCCGTTCCACCAGCCGGGATCGAGCGGGTTTTTCGGCGGCGCCGGCGGCAGCTTGCGGCCGGCGCGCTCGGTGGTCATCAGCCGTCCCACCTTGGTGGAGAGCACATTGCTGCCGTCGTGTTCACGCAGCACCTGGCCGGTGAGGTGTTCGGAGCGTGTCAGGCCGTACATCGGCGCGGTGTCGAAATAGCGGATGCCGAGATCCCAGGCGGCATTCAGCATCTCCAGCGCCTGCGCGGTCGGCACGTTGGCATAGAGGCCGCCGAGCGGGGCCGAGCCGATGCCGAGTGCTGTGACTTCGAGGCCGGTCTTGGCGACCTTGCGGCGGGTGGTGGCGGTCAGGGTCATCTTGGCTCCTTCAGGTATGGGCGCGGCCACGATTGCGGCTTCTGGCGAAAACCACAAGCCCGACGCCGATCAGAAGCAGGCTGCCGCGCACGATCTGGCGCTCGCTGTCGGTCCAGCCGAGAAGGGCGGCACCGTTCAGCAGGCCGATGAGGAAGATCACCGCCGCCAGCGTGCCGAGCACATTGGGTTTGCCGAGCTTCAGCGCCATGCCGCCGAGCAGCACCGAGGTCAGCCCATCAAGGAAATAGGAAGTGCCGAGATAGGGCTGGCCGGAGGAAAGATTGGCCGCCAGCAGCACGCCCGCCAGCGACGAGACGAGGCCGGACAGCACGTAGAGCATGAACAGCATGCGGTTGACCGGCACGCCGGCTTCGACGACGGCGGCGCGGTTCTGCTCCAGCGCATAGATGTAATGGCCGAAGGTCAGCTTTTCCTGCACGAACCAGGAGATGGCGTAGAGCAGGCCGACGATGACGCCGATCAGCGGCACGACGCCGAGGCGCAGGTTGAGGATCGAACCGACGAAACCGGTATTGGACAGCGAAATCGAGGTGCCCAAGCCGATGGCCGCCGCAATGGAGGCGGCGAGCGCGCCGGTGGCGATGGTGATGACCAGCGCCGGCAGGCGAAGCCCGGCGACGAGACCGGCATTCAGCAGGCCGAAGACGAGGCCGGCGGCAAGGCCGCCCAGCGTCGCCAAGGCCCAGCCGCTGCCTGCCTGCACGAGGCCGGCGACGATCATGTTCGACAGCGCCGCCACCGACATGAAGCTGACATCGATCTCGCCGGCGGCGACGATCCATGTCAGGCCGAGGAACATCAGCGCCGCGATCGATGCCGACATCAGCATGCCATGGATATTGCCGGGCGCGATGAAGGTCGGGCGCAGCCAGGCGAAGGCGATGAAGACGGCGATGACCAGCAGGAAGAAGCCGTAGCGGGTGAAGACGCCGCCATGGCGGTGGGGTTTTGCCGGCTGGCGGGCGGGCGAGAGCGAGGCGGTGATGTCCGTCATGCCGTCTTGTCCTTCTTGGCGACCAGGGTGCGGAACAGGCCGGAGACGCGCGGATCGAACAGCGCGATGGCCGCGATCAGCACGGTGCTGACGATGGCGTCCGAATAATAATAGGGGATGGCGAGCAGGGTGAAGCCGTTGAGCATGGTCGACATCATCAGCGTGCCGGCAAGTGTGGCGCCGACCGACGGCCGGCCGAAGAGGGCGGCGCCCAGGTAGACGGCGGCGAAGGCGGGCATCAGGAGCTGGTTGCCGGCGGTGACGTTGGCAGCGCCGGAGGACGCGACCAGCAGCGTGATCGACAGACAGGCCATCATGCCGCAGATGGCGAAGGCGGCGACGATCAGCGTGCGCGTCGGAATGCCGGAAAAGCGCGCCGAGATGCGGTTTTCACCCGTCGCATAAAATCCGCGGCCGAAGCGCGAGGCATGCAGCACCACGAAGCCGACGATGGCGGCCGCCATCAGGATGGCGAAAGGCATGTCGAGGCCGAGGATCTTGCGGTCGTTCAGGTCGAGAATGCCCGACATGAAGAAGTTCTGCGAGATCGAGGTGCCGTTGGAATAGAAATAGGAAAAGCCGATGGCGAGGCCGCCGGTGGCGATGGTGGTGACGATATCGGGCAGGCCGAGGCGGGCGACGGCGACGCCGTTGACGAGGCCGAAGGCGATGCCGACCGCAAGCCCGCCGCAGACCGCGACCGACAGCGGCATGCCTGACGCGATCAGCCAGCCGAGCGTCATGGCGCCGAGCGAGGCGACGCCGGGAAAGGACAGGTCGAACTGGCGCACGACGATGACGAAGGTCAGGCCGAGTGCGGCCAGCCCCTGCACCGACATATGCCGCATCAGCGCGCGAATATTGCCCTCGGAGAGGAAGGCGGCGTTCTGCGTCCAGAACAGGCCGGCGATGACCGCGACGAGCGCGACGAAGGCCAGCAGACGAATGATCAGGCGGCCGGAAATCATGCCGTCATCTCCCCCATGATGCCTGCGGAAAGAAGCTGGTCGCGGGTGGTCTCCCGGTCGGGCGCGCCGATGGGCGCTCCCTTGTAGAGCGCCACCGTGCGGTCGGCCACGCCATGCACCTCGTCGCAATCCGAGGAGATGACGATCACGGCCGCATCGCGCGAGATTTCCCGCATCAGGCTGTAAATCTTGGAACGGGCGCCGATATCGACGCCCACGGTCGGTTCGACGAAGATATAGACCTCCGCCTGGCGATAGAGGCCCTTGGCGATGACCACCTTCTGCTGGTTGCCGCCGGAAAAGCCGCGAAGGGCGCGGTCGAGCTTCGGCGGCTGCAGATCGACCTTGGCGGCGAGCGCCGCCGCCTGCTTGCGGTTGTCGCCGAAACGCAGGATGCCGCCGAGCGAGGCGCGGCCGAGATTGGCGAGCGTGGTGTTGAACACCACATCCTCATCCATGGTCAGGCCTTCGCTGCGCCGGTCGCCGGGCACCAGGAAGATGCCGGCCTGCAGGGCCTGCGCCGCCGAGCGGAAGCGGACGGCGCGGCCGTTGAGATGGATTTCGCCGCTGTTCGGGGCGACGACGCCGAACAGCGCCTTGGAGAGTTCGTCGACGCCGGAGCCGACCAGGCCGAATATGCCGAGGATCTCGCCCTTGCGGGCGGCGAAGGAGACGTTGCGGAACAGGCCTTCGGCCGAGAGGTTCTTCGCTTCCAGCACGATGTCGCCATCGGTCTTTTGCGAGCGCGGCGGGAATGTCAGGCCCTTGTCGGAATCCAGCATCAGGTTGGGGATCGAGATCTTCTTCTCGCGCGCTTCCTTGACCGTATGCGTCGCGACATTGCGGCCGCCGCGAAAGACGGTGAAAGCATCGGCGATCTCGAACACCTCTTCGAGGCGGTGGGTGATGTAGATGATGGCGATGCCGGCGGCCTTCAGCGTCTTCATCATCGAAAACAGCGAGGCCTTTTCGCGCTCGGTCAGCGTCGAGGTCGGCTCGTCGAGGATGAGGATGCGGGCGTTTTCGAGCCTCAGCGCATGCAGGATGGCGACGATTTCGCGGTCCACCGCCGGCATGTCGGCGACGCGGCGGCCGAGATCGATATCGATGGGGAAGCGCGACAACATGGCTTGCGCGCGCGCCGCGATGCCGGAGCGGTCGATGCGCGAGAACAGGCCGGGCTTTGCGCTTTCATGGCCGAGAAAGATGTTTTCGGCGCCGGTGAGGTCGCCGACGAGTTCGGGATGCTGCTGCACCACGGCCACGCCCGCCTCGATTGCCGCGCGCGGGGAGCCCAGATCGTAAGCCTTTCCGGCGATCTCGATCGTCCCGCCATCCTTGGAATAGACGCCGGAGAGGATCTTGATCAGCGTCGACTTGCCGGCGCCGTTGACGCCGAGCAGGGCATGGACCTCGCCCTCCCCAAGACAGAATTCGACATCGTCAAGCGCGTTGACATCGCCGAAGCGTTTCTGGATCCCGCGCATCGCGAGGATCGTGCCCGTTTGACCAGCCACAGCCGGGTCCTCCCAAATTCGATCCGCCTCCCGGAACGGGCGGCGACGCCTGCCGCCACCCGCTGGGGGAGGAATTTTTTCGTTTTTTCCCTTCTCCCCCGAGGGGAGAAGGGAACCAGAGGCAGGCTTGTCCTGCCATCGCGAGGCGAGGGGATGGGCGAAAGAGCCGAATGCCCTTAGAGAACGCGCGTCCAGCCGAGCTTTGCCGCTTCGCCCGGCACGTCATAGGTGTCGGGAATGTTCGGCAGCGGGTCGAGCGAGGCCTTGGTCACCGCGTAGGACGGGGTGATGACGAAGCGCGGGGCCTGGCGGCCGGCGGCGACTTCCTGGGCATAGAAGGCGTTCATATAGGCCATTTCGTAGAAGCTCTGCGCCATGGTCAGCTTGAACGGCGAATCCGCCTTGATGTATTCGAACGACTGCTGGCCGCCGTCGATACCGGTGATCATCACCGGGCGACCCGAAGCGCGGATCGCGAGCGTGCCTTCGGAGGCCGCGCCATCCCAGGCGCACCAGATGGCGTCCAGTTCCGGATTGGCGGTGAGGATCTGGTCGACGACCTGACGCGGCGTGGTCGAGCCGCCGAGCGCGAAGGCGATTTCCGAGACGATCTTGATGTCGGGGTAGCGGACGAAGACCGACTTGGCGCCGAGCGTGCGCTGGTCCCAGCTCTCGTTCGAGGGCAGCGACACGAGCGCCACCTTGCCTTTGCCGCCCAGCTGGTCGGCGATATATTGCGCCGGATGGGCGCCGAGGCCGAAATTGTTCGACATCGCCGTCGAGGTCACGGTGACGTTGGGCACGTAAGAGTCACCGACGAAGATCGGAATGCCGGAGGCAACCGCCTGCTGAACGGCCGGCGAGATCGCGGCGGCATCGGCAGGCGTGATGAAGATCGCGGCCGGCTTGGCTTCGACGAAGGCGAGGATCTGGTCGGCCTGCTTCTTGACGTCGTAATTGGCGTCGGCGATCGTCAGCTTGCCGCCCAGACGCTCGACGGCGTCCTTGTAGCCGTTGACGATGTGGCGGCCGGATTCCCAGACGGTCCAGCCGAGCGAGGCACAGAAGGTCTTTTCGGCATTCTGCGCCCAGGAGAATTCCGGGCGGGCCAGTGCGGCGGCGACGGTGGTCGCGGCGGCTGCCGAAAGCAGGCCGCGCCGCGTCAGGCGGAAGCCGCCGGCATTGTCGACGAATTCCGGCTGCTTGTTGTCTTCAGTCATTTCCATCCTCCCAAGATCGGGCGCTCCAGGCCCGGTTCGATATGCCTTTGCCGGACGGAACCCCCGTCCGGCCGTTCCAGACGCCAATCGCCTCAGGCGGCGTGGCGCAGAATGTCGAGATAGTCCGCCTGGCTGGCGATCCGCGGATTGGTCGCGTGGCAATGGTCCTTCAGCGCGGCATGCGAGACCTGCTCCATCATCGCTTCCGTCACGCCCATCTCCTTCAGCCCCGAGGGCATGCCGAGACGGATATTGAGGGCGGCGATGACGTCATCGGGCTGGCCGCCCATGCGGCTCGCCAGCACGTCCCATTTGCCGCCGATCACCTCGCGGTTGAAGCGCAGCACCGCCGGCATCAGCACGGCATTCAGCGTGCCGTGATGCAGGTTGAGTTCGCGGATGGCGCCGAGCGGATGGGTCAGCGCATGCACGGCCCCCAGTCCCTTCTGGAAAGCCATGGCGCCTTCCAGCGCGCAGACCATCATGTCGCGGCGCGCCTTGCGGTCGGTGCCGTCGGCCATGGCGCGCTCGATGGCGCCGAGACCGCAATCCAGGCCATGGAGCGCAATCGCCTCGGCCGGCGGATTGAAGGCCGGGGCCATGTAGGTTTCCAGGCAATGCGAGATGGCGTCCATGCCGGTGGCGGCCGTCAGGCGCGGCGGCAGGCCATAGGTCAGCTCGGGATCGCACAGCGCAATCGAAGGCAGCATGAAGCCAGAGAGAATGCCGAGCTTGCGCCCGTCCGCCGTAATGATGACGGCGGCGCGGCCGACTTCGGAACCCGTGCCGGAGGTGGTGGGCACGGCGATCATCGGACAGATATTGCCATGGATGCGGGCGACGCCGCCGGACACGGCAGTATATTGCTCCAGCGGTCCCTCATGCCCGGTCAGCAGGCGCACGGCCTTGGCGAGATCGAGCGACGAGCCGCCGCCAAGCCCGACGATGCCGTCGCAACCGCTCTTCACATAGAGCGCATGGGCGGCGACCACGGCCTCTTCCGTCGGGTTGGCCGGGGTCTCGTCGAACACCACGGCGCTGTCGCCGAGAAGGGCGGCCACACGACCCGCAAGTCCCGAAGCGGAAAGGCCTTTATCGGTTGCGATCAGCGGCCGCTTGACGTTCAGCGCGGCGAGAAATTCCGGCAGGCGGGCGATCTCGCCTTCGCCGAATTCGATGCGCGTCAAATAGTTGATCGTGCTCACAGGCGCACCTGCGAGACCGTGGCGCCGATGCGCTTTGTCATGGTCTTCTCCCTGATGGCGCCGCGGGATCGCTTGCGGTCCCTGCGGTAGCTCATATATGAGTTATACAGGCTACAGATATATGAGTTTGTCAACCGACTCCGAAAAAATAATTGCAACACCCCATAAAATATGCGTAATTACAGGCAGGAGAGGAAACACGCATGCTCAAACAACCCACACAGAAAGCCGATCAGGTATATGAGTTGCTGCGGCACTCGATCATCATGCTGGAGATCCAGCCGGGCGCGCCGATTGTCGAAAAGGACATCTGCGCCGAGCTTTCCGTGTCGCGCACGCCTGTCCGGGAGGCGGTCCAGAAGCTGGCGGAAGAGGGGCTGGTCAATGTCATTCCCCATTCCGGCACCTATGTCAGCCACATCTCGTTTCAGGTGGCGGAGGAAGGTTTCGTCATCCGCCGGGCGCTGGAGATCGAAAGCGTGCGCCGCGCCGCCCAGCGTTTCGACGAGGCGGGCGGCCGGGAACTCGACGCGCTGGTCGGGCGCATGCGCGGCCTGATCGAAACCGGGCAGCTGGAGCGCTATCTCGACGAGGACGACGCGCTGCATGCCAAGATCGCGCAGATGAGCGGCATGCCGCGCATCTGGAAATTCATCACGCTGGCAAAGGTGCATCTCGATCGCATGCGACAGCTTTCGGCCCCGGTTCCGGGCCATCTCGCCATGGTGACGGAGCAGCATGCGGCCATTGTCGCCGCCATCCGCGCCGGCAAGCCGGATCAGGCGGAACTCGCCATGCGCATCCACCTGGAATCGTCCTTCGACGTCATGGCCAAGCTCTATCAGGAAAGAACCAGCATGTTTTCACAGGAAGCGCCCTGATGGCGGACGCAAGCAACTACATCTCGCCGCTGATCCGGCTCAATCCCGGCGACAATGTCGCCGTTGCCCGCGAGCAGATCGATCCGGCCGTCATGCCCGATATCGAGGGGCTGCGGCCGCTTGCCAAAATTCCGCGCGGCCACAAGATCGCGCTGTCGCCGATTGCCCGCGGCGCGGCGGTGACCAAATACGGCCAGACCATCGGTTTCGCCAGCGAGGATATCGAGGCCGGCCAGCATGTGCACAGCCACAACCTCGCCGTCGGCGAATTCACTCGCGACTACGCCATGTGCGCCGATGCCGTGGCGCCTGAGATGGTGCCGGAGCCGGAGCGCGCCACCTTCATGGGCTATGCCCGCCCGGATGGCCGCGTCGGCACGCGCAACTACATCGCCGTCATCTCCTCGGTGAACTGTTCCGCCACCGTCTCCAAGGCGGTCGCGGCGCATTTTTCGGCGCCCGGCGTCATGGAGCGTTATCCCGGCGTCGACGGGGTGATCGCGCTGACCCATGGCGGCGGCTGCGCCTTCAACACGAAAGCGGAGGGTTACGATTACCTGACCCGCACCATCGCCGGTTACGCCACCCATCCCAATGTCGGCGGCGTGCTGATGATCGGGCTTGGCTGCGAGACCAACCAGATCCCGGCGCTGCTCAAGCGCGAGGGTCTTGGCGAAAACGACCGGCTGCGCACCATGACCATCCAGCAGGTGGGCGGCACGCGCCGCACCATCGAGGCCGGCATTCGCGCCGTCGAGGACATGATGCCGCTCACCGGCGCCATCGAACGCACGCCGCAGCCGGTCAGCGGCCTGTCGCTGGCGCTGGAATGCGGCGGTTCGGATGGTTATTCCGGCATCTCCGCCAATCCCGGCCTCGGCTTCGCCGCAGATCTCCTGGTGCGCCATGGCGGCACGGTCATCCTCGCCGAAACCCCTGAGATCTATGGGGCCGAACATCTGCTGACCCGGCGCGCCGTCAGCCCCGCCGTCGCCGAAAAGCTGTTGCAGCGCATCGAATGGTGGCGCGACTATACCAGCCGCAACAATGCCGAGATGGACAATAACCCCTCGCATGGCAACAAGCAGGGCGGCCTGACCACCATTCTCGAGAAATCGCTGGGCGCGGTCGCCAAGGGCGGCATGTCGCGGCTGAACGCCGTCTATGAATATGCCGAAAAGGTCACCGAGCCCGGCCTCGTCTTCATGGATACGCCGGGCTACGATCCCGTCGCCGTCACCGGACAGGTGGCCGGCGGGGCGAACCTGATCGCGTTCACCACCGGGCGCGGCTCCGTCTCCGGCTTCAAGCCGGCGCCGACGCTGAAGCTCGCCACCAATTCCGACATGTATCGCCACATGGTCGAGGACATGGATATCGACTGCGGCACGGTGGTGACCGGCGTCGAGACCATCGAGGCGCTCGGCCGGCGCATCTTCGAGCTGATGATCGATACGGCGTCCGGCAAGGAGACCTGCAGCGAGGCCTTCGGCTACGGCGACAATGAATTCGTGCCCTGGCAGGTCGGCGCCGTCATGTGACGGCCGATCGCCGGGTAGTTTGAGCCCATGAACAAGACGTTTTTCCCTGCCTGGACCTCCAGGCGGGCAGGAGGAGATTTGCGATGAACACGATCGACACCCACTATGACGTGGTGATCGTCGGCGCCGGCGTCGGCGGGGGCGCCATGGCCAACCGGCTGTCTGCGACCGGCGCGCGCGTGCTGATGATCGAGCGCGGCAACTACCTGCCGCGCGAGGCCGACAACTGGTCGGTGAAGGCGGTTTTCCACGACCGCAAATATACCGCCAACGAGACCTGGCGCGACAAGGACGGCAAACCCTTCCACCCCTCGACCTTCTATTATGTCGGCGGCAATTCGAAATTCTTCGGCGCCGCCACTGTGCGTTTCCGCGTCGAGGATTTCGAGGATCTGCAGCATGAGGGCGGCGTCGCGCCGGCCTGGCCGGTGCGTTACGCCGACTTCGCCCCTTATTACGACGAGGCCGAGCGGCTGATGGGCACGCATGGCACGGCCGGCGCCGATCCGATCGAGCCGCCGCGTTCCGGCCCGATGCCCTATCCGACCATCGGCCACGAGCCGGAAATCGAGGCGATTGCCGAAAAGCTGCGCGCCAAGGGGCTGCGGCCCTTCCCGCTGCCGATCGCCATCGACCGCCACAAGGGCGGGGCCTGCATTCGCTGTTCCACCTGCGATGGTTTCGCCTGCAAGCTCGGCGCCAAGAACGATGCCGAAGTGCGCCTCGTCGCGCCCGCGCTTGCCAGCGGTCGCGTCGATCTGGTGCTCGACACCAAGGTGCGCCGCATGCTGACCGATGCCTCGGGAAAACGCGTCACCGGCATCGAGGTGGAGCAGGACGGGCAGGTGAAGGTAATCTCCGGCGACCTGTTCATCTCCTCGGCCGGCGCGATCAATTCGACGGCGTTGTTGCTGCGCTCGGCCAATGACAAGCATCCGGGCGGGCTCGGCAACAACACCTCCGATCAGCTCGGCCGCAATTACATGGCCCATAACAACACCGCGATGATGGCGATCCACCCCTTCCGCAAGAACCGGGTGACCTTCCAGAAATCCATGGCGATCAACGATTTCTATCTCGCCAATGCCCACAGGCCCTGGCCGATGGGCAATGTTCAGGGCTTGGGCAAGCTGCAGGGCGGCATGCTGACCGCAAATGTCAAATGGCTGCCGGAATGGCTGATGGACCGCTTCGCCGAGCGCTCGGTCGACTGGTGGATCATGTCGGAAGATCTGCCCGATCCGAACAACCGCGTGACGCTGGACAGCGACGGCACCATCCGCGTCGCCTATACGCCCAACAACCTGACCTCGCATAACGAGCTGGTGCGCCACTGGACGCGCATCATGCGCTCCATCGGCTATCCGATCATCATCACCCAGCGCATGGATATCACCGTTTCCATGCATCAATGCGGCACCGCCCGTTTCGGCAACGATCCGGCGACGTCGGTGCTCGATCCCACCTGCAAGGTCTGGGACGTCGACAATCTCTATGTCGTCGACGCGTCCTTCCTGCCCTCGTCCACCGGCTTCAACCCGTCGCTGACCATCGTCGCCCAGGCGGTGCGCACGGCCGAGCACATCACATCCAACGTTTTCAAGGCAAGCACGGCGGCCTGAACCGCCGCACCGTTTCGGGAGGATACCCATGAATGCTGTCAACGGAGGTCTGTTCGACCTCACAGGCAAAATCGCCATCGTCACCGGCGCGTCGCGCGGCATCGGCGAGGCGCTGGCCAAGGGGCTGGCGGCGCAGGGCGCAAGCGTCGTCGTCAACTACCAGTCGGCGGCCGGGCGGGCCGATGCGGTCGTCGCGGCCATCGAGGCGGCCGGCGGCAAGGCGAAGGCCATCCAGGCCGATATATCGGTGGAGGCCGATGCCGACCGGCTGATCGCCGAGACGGTCGCCGCCTTCGGGCGCGTCGATATCCTCGTCAACAATGCCGGGATCGTCTTGCCGGCGGCGGCAGAGGATTGCTCGCTGGACACCTGGCGGCGCACCATGTCGGTCAATCTCGACGGCGTCTTCCTCGTCTCGCGCGCCGCAGGCCGGCAGATGATCGCCCAGAAATCCGGCTCGATCATCTCCATCGGCTCGATGTCGGGCCGCATCGTCAACTGGCCGTTCCGCCATGCCGCCTACAATGTCTCCAAGGCCGGCGTGCATATGCTGACCAAGGCGCTGGCGACCGAATGGGCCGAGCACAACATCCGCGTCAATGCCATTGCGCCGGGCTATATCCGCACCGAGCTGACCGACGAGGTCATCAAGGAACATCCCGACGTGGTGCGCGACCATTGGGAAAAGGGCGCGGTGCAGAACCGCATCGGCCGCGTCGAGGAACTGGTCGGCGCCGCCGTCTACCTCGCCTCCGATGCCGCCAGCTTCACCACCGGCGAAATCATCACCATCGATGGCGGCCTGACGCTGCGCTGAACGAAAAGGATATAAATTATGCTGACTCGCGGATATGGCGGCCCGTTGCGCTATGTGCAGGGACCGGGAGTTCTGGCCGATCTCGGGACCTATGCGGCAGGCCTTGGAAAGAGGGCGCTGCTGCTGTCGGACGCCTTCGTCGACAAGACCTATGGCGAGGCGCTGCGCGCTTCGCTCCTCAAGGCCGGCGTCGAGACCGTCTCGACCGTCTTCGGCGGTGAATCCACCGATGCGGAAGTGAAGCGCTGCGCCGAACTCGGGCGCGGCGTCGATGTCGTCATTGGTGTCGGCGGCGGCAAGACGCTGGATACCGGCAAGATCGCCGCCCGCGACGTCGGCGCGCGCATCATCACCGTGCCGACGATTGCCTCCACCGACAGCCCGACCAGCTCCATCGGCGTGATCTACACGGCCGAAGGCGTCTATGACCGGGTGGAGCGCTGCTATCGCAACCCGGATGTCGTGTTGGTGGATTCCGAAGTCATCCTGCGCGCGCCGGTGCGCTTCCTCGCCGCCGGCATGGGCGATGCGCTGTCGACCTGGTTCGAGGCGCGCTCGAATTTCGAGAGCCGCTCGAACAATTATATCGCCGACGGCTATGCCCCGACCATCGTCGGCGCGCAGGTGGCGCGCGCCTGCCATGAAACCCTGATGCGCGACGGCCGCGCCGCCTATCTGGCGGCCAAGGCCGGTTGCCTGACGGAGGCGGTGGAAAACATCATCGAAGCCAATACGCTGCTCTCCGGCCTCGGTTTCGAAAATTGCGGCGTATCGGCCGCCCATGGCATCCATGACGCGCTGACGGTTCTGGAGCCGACGCACCACTTCTTCCACGGCGAAAAGGTGGCTTTCGGCATTATCGGCCTGCTGGTTCTGGAAAACCGCGACCCGCAGGAGATTGCCGAGGCGATCCGCTTCTGCGCCGATATCGGCCTGCCGGTGCGGCTTGCCGATCTCGGTCTCGGCGATGTCTCGAATGCGGACCTGCTGCGGGTCGGCGAAACCGCGATGAACCCGGCGAGCGTCATCCATTCCGTGCCGCGCACGCTGACCGCCCGCATCGTCGCCGACGCCATCCGCACCGCCGATGCGCTGGCGACCGACCTGCTGGCGCGCCAGCGCTGATTGTTGGACCGAAGACAATGCCCTCTCTTCGTGGAAGGGAGGGCGTTTTCGTTTTCCGGTCGTTCAGATCGTCTTTGGCGGTGTGCGCGGCTTGTGGGGCTGGCGGTGGCCGGGCTCGAGCGTCGGCAGGTCTTCCTCGTCGCTCGGCTCGAAGCCTTCGGGATATTGCGGCTCCAGCGGCGGCGCGACCTCGGGGCCGCGCAACTGCCGGCGCACGTCTGGATAGGACATGCCGGTGCGGCCGGCGATAATGCAGGCATCGTAGTTCTGCTTGCTCGACATGCCCCGGCACTGCGCCGATTCCGCATCGATGAAACCATGCGGCGGCACGTAATAGCTGGTGCGGGTGCAGCCGGACGCCAGGATCGCAGCGCCGGCCAGGGCCGCAATCGCCCAATTCTGTCTCATCTCGTCTCCGTCATCCCTCATGTCGTCGACCAACGAGGCCGCCGGCGATTCGGCCGACCATGACATGGCAAGGCTGCGCGAGGCATGCGTGCAAGCGATCATCAAATATCTGCACAGAATTGGCTATTCGCAATTCCAGGGGTTGGCGCGAGAATACGCGCCAGTGATTCAGATCGGGTTTTGGCCCGTTGCAAGGAACTGTCGATGGAGAATTTTGTAGAATATTTTCGCGGTTGCACCAATACGCGTTTGCGGAGAAAGAATTTCTTCGACTTTGCATGCAAGACATATAATGGATCAAACGCGATCTTGTTTCTTCTGATCGAGGCATATCGTCATTCTGGAAGAAAACGGCAGGCGACATTCATCAATGAGAACTATATAGTAGTTAAAAAGTCGGATGATTTTATAAGAAATTTTCCGAAGTACCATCTCTTCCTAGGTGACGCGAATATCGAAGATTCGAGAAGAGAAAGTGTTGTCAAAGAGACCAACAGGCAAATCGATCTTGTCGGAAAAAACTGGATAGCAAAAATAAAAAAGCAGGATAACGCTTTAGATGTTTTTCGGTCCATTACAAGAATGCAGGGTACGACGCAAATTCGCCCTGATATTTTCGACAAGGTTCAGCTGGATGTAGCAGACCTCCTCTCGCAGTATCTGGGACCGGAGCCGCATATATTGGAGTTTGGCATTTTCAATCCCGACAACTCCTATCAACCCAATTCCGAAATATCGACGAACTTGCCGACATTCCGGAAAATGTTGAAAGAGGGTGGCTTCAGTGGCGATGAAATCGGGATTTATTGATCGCTCATCCTGACGAGCCACGGAACCAATGCGCGCCTCGCGCGTTTTAGCCTTCGTTCCCTCAACCCGACCCAAGGGTTTATTCGCCCCGCTCGACGTTTCGCAGCGGGGCTTTTCTTTTCAATGCGCCTCGTCCCAGTTTCCGGCGGCGCGCGCATCGACCTTCAGCGGAACGCGCATATCGACGGCGGGCATGGCGGCGTTTTCCATCACGGAAATGACCAGCGGGATGGTCCTGTCGACTTCCGCTTCCTCGACCTCGAAGATCAGTTCGTCATGCACCTGCAACAGCATGCGCGCCGAAAGCTTGGCTTCGGTGAGAGCCGGCTCCATGCGGATCATCGCCCGGCGGATGACATCGGCGGCCGAGCCCTGGATCGGAGCATTGATCGCCGCGCGCTCGTTGAAGGCGCGCACGGAAGGATTGGAGGAGCGGATATCGGGATAATGGATGCGCCGGCCGAAGATGGTCTCGACGTAACCCTTGTCGCGCGCCTCCGCCTTCGTCCGGTCCATATAGTCACGGATACCGGGGAAACGCTCGAAATAGCGCTTGATGTAATCGCCGGCCTCGGAACGCTCGATGGACAGCTGGTTGGCGAGGCCGAAGGCGGAAATGCCGTAGATGATGCCGAAATTGATGGCTTTCGCGCGGCGGCGCACCTCGCCCGGCATGCCCTCGACCGGTACGCCGAACATTTCCGACGCCGTCATCGCATGGATGTCGATGCCGTCCTCGAAAGCCTGGCGAAGCTGCGGGATCTCGGCGACATGGGCGAGCACGCGAAGCTCGATCTGGCTGTAATCGGCCGAAAGCAGGCGGTGGCCCGGCGTCGAGATGAAGGCGGTGCGGATCTTGCGGCCTTCGGCATTGCGCACCGGAATGTTCTGCAGGTTCGGTTCGGAGGAGGAGAGGCGTCCCGTCGTCGTCGAGGCCAGCGAATAGGAGGTGTGGACGCGCTTGGTTTGCGGATGGACATAGCCGGGAAGCGCATCGGTATAGGTGGATTTCAGCTTGGTGAGCTGGCGCCAGTCGACGATACGGCGCGGAAGGTCGTGTCCGCCGGCGGCCAGATCTTCCAGCACCTGCGCCGAGGTCGACCATTGGCCGGTCTTGGTCTTTGCGCCGCCGGGTAAGCCCATCTTGCCGAACAGGATGTCGCCCAGCTGTTTGGGCGAGCCGATGGTGAATTTCTCGCCGGCGAGCTGATAGATATCGTCCTCCAGCGCCGCCGCCCCTTGCGCGAGTTCCCCGGAGAGACGCGAGAGAATCTGCCGGTCGATGGTGATGCCGCGCTCTTCCATGCGCGCCAGAACCGGCAGCAAAGGCCGCTCCAGCCGCTCATAGACGGTGGCAAGCTTCTGCGCGGCGAGGCGCGGCTTCAGGACGAACCACAGGCGCAGCGTCACGTCGGCATCCTCGGCCGCATAGGCCGTGGCGCGATCGATCGGCACCATGTCGAAGGAAACACCGGTCTTGCCGGAGCCGGCGACATCCTTGAAGGCGATCGGCTTGTGGTTCAGCCAGCGCTCCGACAGGCTGTCCATGCCATGCGCGCCATTGCCGCTGTCCAGCACATAGGACATCAGCATGGTGTCGTCGAGGCTGCGGATATCGATGCCGTAGCGGCGCATCAGGAGGTAGTCGTATTTGAGGTTCTGGCCGATCTTGAGGATCGACGGGTCTTCCAGCATCCCCTTGATGCGGGCAAGGGCTGCATCGAGTGGGATTTGCCCCTCGACGAGGCCGCCGCCGAGCAGATCGCCGGCGCCGCTTTTGTGGGACAGCGGCACATAGGCTGCGCGGATGCGCCCGCCTGTCGGGTCGTCGCTGTCATCGGCGAGCGCCAGCGAGAAGCCGACGATATCGGCCTGCATCGCATCCAGCGAGGTGGTTTCGGTATCGAAGGAGACGAGGCCGGTGTCACGCGCCGCCGCGATCCAGCGGTCGAGCGTGGCGAGATCGCGAATGGTCTCGTAGGCTGCATGCTCGACAGGGGCCTTGGAAAAGAATTCGGCGCGGGCGCTGGCGAGATCGGCGGGCGTGGTGCCCTCCAGGCCTGGCTTGTCGGCGGGCAGGGCATCGGGGGCCGCCTCGGCGGCACCCGTAACGGCATCGCCGAGCACGGTGACGCCTTCTGGCGTGACGGCTTCGCCGACATCCAGATCCGGCCCATGGGCGCTGTCGCCCCACTCGACCTTGACGGTCGCGGCATCGATGGCGCCGGCATCGCAGCCGCAGGCATCGGCGACGCGGCGCGTCAGCGTGCCGAATTCCATGGCTTTCAGGAAGGCGACCAGCTTCGGCCCGTCCTGCGGCTCCAGCACCAGCGCGTCCAGGGGCAGGTCCAGCGGCGTGTCGAGGCGCAACGTCACCAGCGTGCGCGACAGCCGCGCCAGATCGGCATTGGCGACGATGCTTTCGCGGCGCTTCTGCTGCTTGATTTCCGAGGCGCGGGCCAGCAGCGTGTCGAGATCGCCGTATTCGGCGAGAAGCTGCGCGGCCGTCTTCGGGCCGATGCCGGGAATTCCGGGAATATTGTCGGTGGAATCGCCGGTCAGCGCCTGCAGGTCGATCATCTGATGCGGCGGCACGCCCCATTTCTCGATGACATCGGGAATGCCGATCTGCTTGTCCTTCATGCTGTCATACATGTGGACTTTGGTCGTGACGAGCTGCATCAGGTCCTTGTCCGAGGAGACGATGGTGACGTCGCCGCCGACGGCTTCGGCCTGGCGGGCATAGGTGGCGATGATGTCGTCGGCCTCGAATCCCTCGACCTCGATGCAGGGCAGGTTGAAGGCGCGGGTCGCCTCGCGGATCAGGCCGAATTGCGGCACCAGATCTTCCGGCGGCGCCGAACGATTGGCCTTGTAGGCGTCGTAAAGCTCCTTGCGGAAGGTTTTCGACGAGTAATCGAAGATGACGGCGAGATGGGTGGGCGTGACGCCGACGGAGGTGTCGCGCGCATTGGTCAACAGCTTCCACAACATGTTGCAGAAGCCCGAGACAGCGCCGACCGGCAGGCCGTCGGATTTGCGCGTCAGCGCCGGAAGCGCATGGAAGGCCCGGAAGATGAAGCCCGAGCCGTCGATGAGGAAGAGGTGATCGCCGTTTTTCATGGGCTTATGGATAGCGCGGGGCGCGGGCAAGGTCCATTGCCGGCCCCCAGTTTTCTGTGCGGAAGAAGGCTCACCGAAACGTTACCAATTTGTAATTTCGCGGTTCGGGCATTTCCCTTGAAAAACCACAATCTGACCCCCAAATCCAAGTCACCGGCGATTGATCACGCCGAGGCCTGATAGCCGGCTCGTCCCCCGCCGCGTCAGGTCTGGACAAAGGCCTCATCCCCTCTCCGGGCCTTTGTCCCCCTCATTCGAGCCGCCATGGCGCACCTCCAGGCCATGGCGGCTTTTCTCTGCCGAAAATTTGAATATCGCACGATGCATCGTCTTCGATTTATCGATTGTCTCCGGCCGCAAACCGGCTATCAATGGGGCCATGGGGTATGAGCGCATGGATTCGGCGGCCTATCTGGCCAGCCAGTTGGCCAAGGGATTTTCCCGCTCGCTGCACAAGCGTGCGGCGGCGCTCGGCTTTTCGCCGGGGCAGTTTCCGGTGCTGATCGAATTGTGGGCCGAGGACGGCCTGACCCAGACCCAGCTTCTCCAGCGCGTCGATATCGAGCAGGCGACCATGGCCAATACGCTGTCGCGCATGGCACGGGACGGCCTCGTCGAGCGCCGCCAGCACCCGAGCGACAAACGCGCCCAGCTGATCTTCCTCACCGAAAAAGGCAAAAACCTCGAAACCGAAGCCATCACCGCCGCCAAGGAGGCCGACGACGCCCTCTTCCAGGGCTTTCGCCGCTTCGAGCGCGAGCTGATGCTGGAATACATGCGCTGGGCCATCGAGAACGCGCGAAAATTATAGGCGGCGACGGTGGCGGGGGCTCCAGACGCACCGCATAAAATTCATCGCCGAACCGCGATTCCGCTCCGGCCAGAAATGCTCTATCGTCCGCCGCACGACTGACATGCGAAAGGAAGACGATATGACCGATGTGAACCCGGTGCTCGAGCGCGCCGATGCCAATCTCGATGCCAGCCTGGCGCGGCTCTTCGACCTGATCCGCATCAAGTCGATCTCCACCGATCCGGCCTACAAGGCCGAATGCCGCAAGGCGGCGGAATTTCTGGTGGGCGAGCTTTCCGCCATCGGTTTCGACGCCTCGGTGCGCGATACGCCCGGCCATCCCATGGTCGTCGCCCATCATGCAGGCGCGGGCCCGGATGCGCCGCATGTGCTGTTTTACGGCCATTACGACGTGCAGCCGGTCGATCCCATCGAGCTTTGGGAAACCGATCCCTTCGAGCCGTCGCTGAAGGACGAGGAAGGCCGCAAGGTCATCACCGGGCGTGGCACCTCCGACGACAAGGGCCAGCTGCTCACCTTCGTCGAGGCCTGCCGCGCCTATAAGGACGTGCATGGGTCATTGCCCTGCCGCGTCACCATCCTGTTCGAGGGCGAAGAAGAATCCGGTTCGCCGTCGCTCAAGCCTTTCCTCGAAGCCAATGCCGCGGAGTTGAAGGCCGATTACGCGCTGGTCTGCGATACCGGCATGTGGGACCGCGAGACACCGGCGATTTCCGCCAGCCTGCGCGGCCTCGTCGGCGAGGAGATCGTGGTCACCGCCGCCAAGCGCGACCTGCATTCGGGCATGTATGGCGGTGTCGCCGCCAACCCGATCCGCATCCTCGCCAATATCCTTGCCGGCCTGCATGACGAGACCGGCCGCGTGACGCTGCCGGGCTTTTACGATGGCGTCGAGGAAACCCCTGAAGACGTCAAGGCGATGTGGCAGACGCTTGCCGGCAACGATACCGATTTCCTCGGCGAAGTCGGCCTGTCGCTACCGTCCGGCGAACGCGGCCGCTCGATCCTCGAACTGATCTGGGCGCGCCCGACCGCCGAATTCAACGGCATCACCGGCGGCTATACCGGCGAAGGTTTTAAAACCGTCATCGCTGCCAAAGCCTCGGCAAAAGTCTCGTTCCGTCTGGTCGGTAAGCAGAACCCGGAAGCGATCCGCGACGCCTTCCGCGCCTATGTGCGCTCGAAGCTGCCGGCCGATTGCGGCGTCGAGTTCCATCCCCATGGCGGCTCGCCGGCGATCCACCTGCCGTACGATTCCGCCGTGCTCGCCAAGGCCAAGACGGCGCTGTCGAAGGAATGGCCGAAGCCCGCTGTCATCATCGGCATGGGCGGCTCTATCCCCATCGTCGGCGATTTCCAGACCATGCTCGGCATGGACTCCCTGCTGGTCGGCTTCGCCCAGAACGACGACCGCATCCACTCGCCCAACGAGAAATACGACCTGACTTCCTATCACAAGGGCATCCGGTCCTGGGTGCGGATTCTGGATGGGCTGAAGTAAAAACAGGAAAGCCGCGCTTGTTCGGCGCGGCAGTCCGCTGTCACTCAAGACCAATCCCTCTCCATCGTCGTGCTCGGCCTTGTGCCGAGCATCTGCTGACGTCGAATAAATTCATTATCGTCAATGGCTTGGCTTGCGCGATCAGATCCTTGGCACAAGGCCGAGGATGACGGATGGACGGGCGTGCCGCCACATCAGGCGGCGCGTTCGACCTCGATCGTCACATGCGAGAGGTCTTGCAGATGGGCGAGCTTGCGGCGGTAGTCGGATGGCTGCTGCGGCGTCTGCGCCTGAATGGCGATGATCGCGCCGTGATGGCCGGGGCCGAGCTGCCAGACATGCAGGTCGGCGATCTTCGCATCGCCGGTTTCCAGCGCCTGACGGATCTGCTGCGGCAGGTTTTCACCTTCCGGCACATAATCGAGCAGCACGCCGCCGGCATTGCGGATGAGTGACCATGACCAGTTGGCGATAACCAGGGCGCCGACGACGCCCATGGCCGGGTCCATCCAGTTCAAGCCATAGGTGCGGCCGGCAACGAGCGCGGCGATCGCCAGGATCGAGGTCAGCGCGTCGGCCAGCACATGCAGATAGGCGGCGCGCAGATTGTTGTCGCGCCCATGATGGGCGTGATCGCCATGATGGCTGTGATCGCCGTCGTGGTCGTGGTGGTCATCATGGTCATGATGGTGCCCATGCCCATGACCGTGACCATGATGGTGGTGATGATCGCCGCGCAGCAGCCAGGCGCAGACGAGATTGACGGCGAGGCCGATGACCGCGACCGTGATCGCCTGCGAGAAATCGATGGCGACGGGATCGTAGAGCCGCAACAGGCTTTCCCAGCCGATCAGCAGCGCGACCAGCGCCAGAATGACGGCGCTGGCGAAGCCGGCGAGATCGCCAAGCTTGCCGGTACCGAAGGTGAAGCGCGGATTGCGGGCATTGCGCCGGGCATAGAGATAGGCAAGGGCGGCGATCAGCATCGCGGCGGCATGGGTCGACATATGCCAGCCATCGGCGACCAGCGCCATCGAGCCGTAGACCGTGCCGGCGACGATTTCCACGACCATCATCGAGGCGGTGATGGCGATCACCAGCCAGGTGCGGCGCTCGTTGCGGGCATGGTCGTCGCCGAGGAAGACGTGGTCGTGCGGGCTGGCGAGGCGGGCGGCGTGCTCGGTCATTTCATATACATCCTGATGACGTCGATCAGTTCGGACGCCCCTTGCGCGCGCGCGGGGTCGTCGTCCTTGTCGGGGTTGGAAACATGCTCGCGGATATGGTCTTCGATCAGCTCCGCCGTCAGGCCGGTCACCGCGCCACGGATAGAAGCGACGAGGTTCAGCACCTCGGCGCAGGGCACATCGGTTTCCATCGCCCGCTCGATGGCTTCGATCTGGCCTTTCAGGCGGCGCACGCGGGCCAGCAGCTTGGTCTTGTTCTTCGAGATATGAGACATAGTATAGGGGTATACCCTATATTCGAGCGGCGCACAATCGTCTCCGAGAGGTCTGATCGATCCGGAAAACGCGGTAGGGGAGAAGAGTGTGGGGAGAAAAAAATCCCGAAAAAACAAAAAGGCCGGGCAAGCCCGACCTTTCGCTCTCGTTTCGACGCCGTGCCAGTACATCCGTGGTCACAGGCGGAAACGATGATGTCTTCACGCCGATCTTTGCTCCGGGGCCCTTGCAAGCCCGCCTCCGATCGGCTGTGTAAGAGGATGGTGGTCCTGAAAGGTTAATTTCCGGTTAACCATCCTGCTCTGTACCCATAAGATGGCGTATTTTGCAGCGATTGCAAGGGCAAACAGGATTTTTGTGGAAAAAGCCTGAAATGCGGCAGAAAACGCTTGGGTTGAATGGGGTTTCAACTCTCCATCGAGTAGCCGGCGCCGCGAACGGTGCGAATCACATCCTGCATGTTGGAGAAATTCAGCGCCTTGCGCAGGCGGCCGACATGCACGTCGACGGTGCGCTCGTCGACATAGATGTCATGGCCCCAGACGCCGTCGAGCAGCTGCGAGCGCGAAAAGACGCGGCCGGGCGACTGCATGAGGAATTCGAGCAGGCGGAATTCGGTCGGCCCGAGGCGCACTTCGCGGCTCTTGCGATGGACGCGATGGGTCTCGCGGTCGAGCTCGATATCGCCGCAGCGCAGCACCGAGGACAGCACTTCCGGCCGGGCGCGGCGCAGCATGGCCCTGACGCGGGCGATCAGCTCCGGCGTGGAGAAGGGCTTGACGACATAGTCGTCGGCGCCGGTGGACAGGCCGCGCACGCGCTCGCTTTCCTCGCCGCGCGCCGTCAGCATGATGATCGGCAGGCGCTCGGTTTCGGGACGCATGCGCAGGCGGCGGCACAATTCGATGCCGGAGACGCCGGGCAGCATCCAGTCGAGGATGAGGAGATCGGGGGTGCGCTCCTGCAGGCGGATTTCCGCCTCGTCGCCGCGCAGGATGGTGTCGACCTCGAAACCTTCGGCTTCGAGATTGTAACGCAGCAGGATGCTGAGGGCTTCTTCGTCTTCGACGACGGCAATCTTGGGTAACATCTTCGTCCGGCTCGTTGCTGGATCATGGGCAGGAGCCGGCCGGGCAAGCCGGCGGGCTCCTGCGTCCAAATCGAAAGGGGAGGCGCCTTATTCGTTGACGGCGCCGACCGTGTTGGCGGTGTCGTCCTTCGGGCGTTCGCCCTCGGGCTGGGCGCCCGTGGTCATGTAGTAGATGGTCTCGGCGATGTTGGTGGCGTGGTCGCCGATACGCTCGATGTTCTTGGCGCAGAACAGGAGATGCGTGCAGCTTGTGATGTTGCGCGGATCTTCCATCATGTAGGTCAAAAGCTCGCGGAACAGCGAGGTGTACATCGCGTCGATTTCCTCGTCGCGCTCGCGGATCGACTGGGCCTTCTCGGCCGAGCGATTGACGTAGACGTCGAGCACTTCCTTGAGCTGCATCAGCGCCAGTTCGGAGAAGTGTTCGAGGCCACGCGCCAGCTTGCGGGTGACGCCCGAGCCCTGAACGGCGATGACGCGCTTGGCGGTGTTCTTGCCGAGATCGCCGACGCGCTCGAGGTCGGCGGCGATGCGGATGGACCCCATGATTTCACGGAGGTCGCCTGCCATCGGCTGGCGGCGGGCGATCATGACGATCGCCTTGTCGCCGATCTCGCGCTCGGCGGCGTCGAGGATGGCGTCTTCGGAAATGACCCGCTGGGCGAGCGCCGAATCCGACTGAACCAGCGCGCGCACGGCGTCGCTGACCATCTGCTCGGCGAGGCCGCCCATTTCGGAAATGCGCCGCGCCAGGAACTTCAGCTCGGAATCGTAGGCGGAATAGATGTGGTTGGATGCCATGTGAGTTTCCTTTGAGAACCGTTGCGCCAGGATCAGCCGAAGCGGCCCATGATGTAATCCTGGGTGCGCTGGTCGTCAGGATTGGTGAACATCTTGTCGGTGTCGTTCTCTTCGACCAGATGGCCGAGGTGGAACATCGCCGTGCGCTGCGAGACGCGGGCGGCCTGCTGCATCGAGTGGGTGACGATGACGATGGTGTAATTCGCGCGCAGCTCGTGGATCAGTTCCTCGACCTTTGCGGTGGCGATCGGGTCGAGGGCCGAGCAGGGCTCGTCCATCAGGATGACTTCGGGGCTGACGGCGATGGCGCGGGCGATGCACAGGCGCTGCTGCTGGCCGCCGGACAGGCCGGTGCCGCCTTCATGCAGGCGATCCTTGACTTCGTTCCACAGGCCGGCGCGCTGCAGGCTTGCCTCGACGATCTGGTCGAAATCCGCCTTGGAGCGGGCGAGGCCGTGGATCTTCGGGCCGTAGGCGATGTTTTCGTAGATCGACTTCGGGAAGGGGTTCGGCTTCTGGAACACCATGCCGACGCGGGCGCGCAGTTCCACCACGTCGATGGAGGGGTCGTAGATATCGTCGCCGTCAAGGGCGATGCGGCCGGTGACCTTGCAGCCCTCGATCGTGTCGTTCATGCGGTTGAGCGAACGCAGGAAGGTGGACTTGCCGCAACCGGAAGGGCCGATCAGCGCCGTCACCGTGTTTTCGCGGACGTCGAGATTGACGTCGTAAAGGGCGCGCTTGTCGCCGTAGTAGACGGAAACGTCCTTGCCGACCATTTTCAGGGGAACGATATTCATCGGCTTTTCCAATACTTTCTCGACTGCGACTTCAGACAACATATTCATGGCGGTGGCTCCTTACCAGCGGCGCTCGAAGCGGCGGCGCAAGAGAATGGCGCCGAGGTTCATGACGATCAGGAAAACGAGGAGCACGATGATGGTGCCGGAGGTGCGCTCGACGAAAGCGCGTTCTGCCTCGTTCGCCCACATGTAGATCTGGACGGGAAGGGCGGTGGACGGTTCCAGCGGCGTGCTGGGAACGTCGGCGACGAAGGCGACCATGCCGATGAGCAGCAGGGGCGCGGTTTCGCCGAGCGCGTGGGCAAGGCCGATGATGGTGCCGGTCAGGATGCCCGGCATGGCGAGCGGCAGCACATGGTGGAACACCATCTGCATCTTCGAGGCGCCGAGACCGAGGGCTGCGGCGCGGATCGACGGCGGCACGGCGCGAAGGGCGGCGCGGGTGGCGATGATGATCGTCGGCAGGGTCATCAGCGTCAGCACCAGGCCGCCGACCAGCGCCGCCGAGCGCGGCAGGCCGGCGAAGTTGATGAAGACGGCGAGGCCGAGCAGGCCGTAGACGATGGAGGGAACGGCCGCGAGGTTGTTGATGTTGACCTCGATCAGGTCGGTCAGGCGGTTCTTCGGCGCGAACTCTTCCAGATAGATGGAGGCGGCGACGCCGATCGGCAGGGAGAGGACGAGAACGATCAGCATCAGGTAGAGCGAGCCGACCAGCGCGACGCCGAGGCCGGCGGCTTCGGGGCGCGAGGAGTTGCCGGAGGTGAACAGGCCGGTGTTGAACTGCTTGGCCATCGCCCCCGAGGAGGTGAGCTGCTGCATCCAGCCGACCTGGCGGTCGGAGACCTTGCGGTTGGTTTCCGGCACGGTCAGGTCGATCTGGCCCTTGTTGGCCGAGTCGATCTGGGCGTCGGCGAGGAAGCTGACGGTGACCGTCTTGCCGATCAGGCTCGGATCGGCGACGACCATGTCGCGCAGCTGGATGGGCGCGCCCTTGGAGAGCATGGCGTTGGCTTCGCGCACCATCGGTTTGTTGGCGGCATCGACGCCGAGCGCCTTGACGATTCCGTCACGGACAAGGTTGGCGTAGTTGGCGGCGATCAGCACCGAGGGGTCGGTGGCGCGCTTGTTGTTCGGGTCGATCACCTTCTCGGTGAATTCGATCGGAACGGTGATCGCGGTCTGCTGGAAGGCGGTGTAGCCGTTGCGGACCACGGTGGACAGCAGCAGGAACAGGAAGATGATGCCGAAGGACAGCGCCGCGATGCCATAGGCGCGGAAGCGGCGTTCTGCGGCGTAGCGGCGCTTGATGCCGATATCGCGGCGGGCGGGCGCCCGGGAGATGACGGTGGCGTCTGCGGGAGAGATGGCGTTGGTCATTCGTACTGCTCCCGATATTTGCGAACGATGTAGAGCGCGTAGATGTTGAGGCAGAGCGTGATCGCGAAGAGCGTGATGCCGAGCGCGAAGGCCACCAGCGTCTGCGGCGAGGTGAATTCCAGGTCGCCGGTCAGCTGGTTGACGATCTTGACCGTCACCGTCGTCATCGGCTCGAAGGGATTGATCTGCATGCGGGCGGCGACGCCGGCGGCAAGAACCACGATCATGGTTTCGCCGATGGCGCGGGACGCGGTCATCAGCAGCGCGCCGACGATGCCGGGCAGGGCGGCGGGCAGAACCACCCGCTTGATCGTCTCGGAGCGCGTGGCGCCGAGGCCGAGCGAACCGTCACGCAGCGCCCGAGGCACGGCGGTGATGATGTCGTCCGACAGCGAGGAGACGTAGGGGATCAGCATGATGCCCATGACGATGCCGGCGGTCAGAACGCTCTGTGCCTGGATGAAGTTGGTATAGTTGCCGGTCAGCAGGCCGTTGACCTGCATGGAGAGGTCGCGCAGGAACGGGCCGACGGTGATGAGCGCAAAGAAGCCGTAGACGATGGTCGGGATGCCGGCCAGAACTTCCAGCAGCGGCTTGGCGAGCGAGCGAACCTTCGGCGAGGCGTATTCGGCCATGTAGATGGCGGCGAACAGGCCGACCGGAACCGCCACCAGCATGGCGACGAAGCCGATATAGAGCGTGCCGGCCAGCAGCGGGATCAGGCCGAACTGGCCTTCCGAGGCGGAGCCTGCGCCGGCAAAGCGCGGATCCCAGACCGTGCCGAAGAAGAATTCCCAGGCCGGGATTTCCTTGAAGAAATGCGCCGCTTCCGTGAGCATCGACAGGACGATGCCGACCGTGGTCAGGATGGCGATGGAGGAGGCTGCGAGCAGGCTCCAGAGAATGACGCGTTCCACCCGGTTTCTGGCGCGGAAGCGCGGGGCGATGGCGCGAAACGCAAAGGCTGCGCCGCCAAGTGCCAGCAGGCCGACGACGACGGTCATGAACAGGCGGCTGGTGGCCGTCTTGGTCATCAGCGCATTGGCGCGGTCGAGCATGTAGGGCTTGACGTCGCTGGCCAGCGGAACGCCCTTTTCGGCGAGCTTGGCGCGAACGTCGACCGAACCGGACGCGATGCCGGCGGCATCCTCAGCCGACAGCAGCGGCAGGCCGCGGGCGATGGCGGAGATCACGCCGTAATTGAGGTTCTGCTCGGCGATCGGCTGAGCCTTGACCTCTTCCGGGAAACCGCCGCGAACGGCGCTTTCGATCAGCATCGGGCTGACGATCAGCCAGACGGCGAGGACGAGCGCCGCCGGCAGGATGGCCCAGATGGCGGCATAGGCGCCGTAGTAACCCGGGCGCGAGTGCAGGTTGGAAAGCTTGCCGCCGGAAAGCCGGGTGGCGCGCGACGCGGCCAGGACATAGGCCCCCGCGCCGATAATCAACAATAGTATCAGGATCAGAGACGTGCTCATTCGCTTCCCCTGGCGGCGCCGGCGCCGCGGATCGGACGGCGAAGGACGCAGCGACAAAATGAATTGACTGCAGAATTCCTAGAACCTATCTGGTTCCCAAAGAACCAGATAGGTTCTAGGTTCATTGTTTTTGTTTGTCTTTTCGGAAAACCGGTTTCCACTTTTCCGGACAAACGCTCAATCATCCCCGGTCTGAGGAATTGTGCAGCAAGCGGAAAAACCGGCGCGGACTGTTGCCCGCGCCGGCTCCTTGGGAGGATTAGATGGTCTTGCCTTCTTCGATCGACTTGCGGATCGCTTCGCGCTCGGCATCCGGAGCGGCAACGAGGCCGTATTCGACGAGCGGGCTGTCAGGGCCGATCATCTGGTCGGCGACGAAGAAGTTGACGTACTCCTTCAGGCCGGCGATGACGCCGAGGTGAGCCTTCTTGACGTAGAAGAACAGCGGACGCGAAACCGGGTAGGTGCCGTCGGCAATGGTCGCAGCCGAGGGAACGATGCCGCTGACGGTGGCGACCTTCAGCTTGTCGGCGTTGTTTTCGAAGAAGGACAGGCCGAAGACGCCGATGCCGTTCTTGTTGGCGCCGATGCGGGCCAGCGTTTCGGAATAGTCGCCGTCGATGTCGACTGCGAGGCCGTCCTTGCGAACGCCGACGCAAGCCTTGGTCTGGTCAGCCTTTTCCTTGATGGCAGCCTTGATGACGTCGAGAGCGCCAGAGTCCTTGCAGCCGGCTTCCAGAACCTTCTGTTCGAAAACTTCGCGCGTGCCGTGCTTTTCGCCCGGGATGTAGGCGGCGATTTCGACGTTCGGCAGCGACGGGTTGACTTCCGACCACTTCTTGTAGGGGTTGTCGACGAGCTTGCCGTCGACGACGACCTTGGCGGCGAGCGCCTTGTAGAGGTCCGTCGGAACGAGCTTCAGGTCGGCATTGCCGGCGTCGGTTGCGAAGACGATGCCGTCATAACCGATCTTGACTTCCTGGATGTCGGTGACGCCTGCTGCTTTGCAGGCTTCCAGTTCCTTTTCGTTGATCTTGCGCGAGGCATTGGCAACGTCGATGGTGTCAGGGCCGACGCCCTTGCAGAATTCCTTGAGGCCGGCGCCCGTGCCGCCCGACTCGACGACCGGGGTCTTGAACTGGCTGAAGGTCTCGCCGAAGCTTTCGGCGACGATCTTGGCGTAAGGCAGAACCGTCGAGGAGCCGGCGACCTGGATCTGGTCGCGGGCGGAAGCGGCGCCAGCGAAAGCCACGGAGGCAACCAGGGCCGCGGCGGAAAGCTTGAGAACGTTCATGAAAGATCTCCCGTCATGGGCATGAGTTGGGGGCATAAGTGAAACTTTTGTGTCACGAGGCCGGCAGCGCCTGCCTTCGCTGGCCTCTCTTTAGACCTCGTATGCCCGCTGTTTTATGTCAGTTCGGTGAAACATTTATGACAGGACAAGTGATTGTAATTTAACAATAAAAATTTTAGACGCCGGTTCCGCGGCGCCCTTTCATGTCAAAGAGGGGAGCGTGCCGAAAGGCAGGCCCTGTCAAAAGCGGACGGTGAAGTCCGTACCCTTGCCGAGCTGGGAGCGCACGACGAGCCTTGCCCTGTGGCGCGTGAGAATATGCTTGACGATGGCAAGGCCGAGGCCGGTGCCTTTCTTCGAGCGGCTGGCCTCGACATTGACGCGATAGAAGCGCTCCGTCAGGCGCGGCACATGCTCGGCGGCGATGCCGGGGCCGCGATCGCTGACCGTCACCTCCACCGGCCGGCCTTCGCCGCCGGTCAAGGTCACATCGACAGTCTTGCCTTCCTGGCCGTATTTGCAGGCATTCTCCATCAGGTTTTCGAAGACCTGCACCAGTTCGTCGCGGTCGCCTTCGACCTCGGCCGCGCCATCGGGCAGGTGCAGCGCGATCTCGACGTCGAGTTCCTCGGCCAGCGGCAGAAGCGCATCGCGCACGTGCCCGAGCAGCGGCACCAGATCGACCGTCTGCGCCGGGGCCTGATGCGCCTTCAACTCCAGCCGCGACAGCGACAGGAGATCATCGACGAGGCGGCTCATGCGGGTCGCCTGTTCCAGCATGATGGCCAGAAAACGCTCGCGCGCCTTCTCGTCGTTGCGGGCCGGCCCCTGCATGGTCTCGATGAAGCCGCGCAGCGAGGCGAGCGGCGTGCGCAGCTCATGGCTGGCATTGGCGACGAAATCGGTGCGCATCCGGTCGATGCGGCGCGATTCCGAGAGATCGCGGAAAGACAGCATGTAGACCGTTTCGCGCCCGCCATCGCCATAGGGCATTTCGACCGGGGCGATCAGCACGCCGTAGACCCGCTCGGAGGGAAGGCGCTCCGACAGTTCGAACCGGTTTGGCCGGCCAGTGGCGATGGTGTCGCCGACCTTGTCGAGCACGGCCGGCGCGCGCAGCCGGGCGCTGATATGGACGCCTTCCGGCACGCCGCCAAAGGCCTGCTCTGCGGCGCCGTTCTGGAACAGGATCTGTTCCTCGCGATTGAGCACGAAAACCGGCGCATCCAGCCCGCCCAGCGCCGCCGAGACGGCGCGCAGCGAAGCCTGCGGCGAGGGTTGCGCCGACAAGGGCATGGCGACCGGCCGCTCGACGACGATGCGCGCCGGCCGGCGCAGCAGCGTCACCAGCGCCATCAGCGCCCAAAGCCCGATCACCGCCACGCGATCGCCGCCGGAAATCAGCGCGACGATGGCGATGGCCGTCGATGTCGCCAGCACAGGCCATTCCTGCCCCAGCCGCGCCAGGAGGCGCCGCAGCGGTTGTGCCTGCATTGTCGATTCGTCCATTGCCGTCATGATACGCCTGCCTGGGGTGGATATCGTTCTTACCCGGATTCGATGACAAAACGATGCAACCCGCGGCATCGCGAAGCGCTTGTAATCGACGCCCGGATATGGCCTCCTCCACCATTGACGACAGGATTGCAAACAGTTCGGGAGATGTCCATGGCGGACGAGACACAGGATCGCACGGTCGAGTTGAAATTCGGGGACGATACACGGACGTTCAATGTCGACGATCCCGTGCTGCCCAAATGGATCGACGAGGCGGCCCTGCAATCGGGTGGTTACCCCTACAAGAAGAAGCTCGACGAGGACGAATATTCCGACGACCTGAAGAAGCTGCAGATCGAGCTTGTCAAGGTTCAGTTCTGGCAGCAGGCGACCGGCAAGCGCATCATGGCGGTGTTCGAGGGGCGCGACGCCGCCGGCAAGGGCGGGGCGATCTCGGCCACCCGCGCCAACATGAACCCGCGCACGGCGCGCATCGTGGCGCTGACCAAGCCGACCGAGACCGAGCACGGCCAATGGTATTTCCAGCGCTACGTCTCGCATTTCCCGACCAGCGGCGAATTCGTGCTGTTCGACCGTTCGTGGTACAACCGCGCCGGCGTCGAGCCGGTCATGGGCTTCTGCACGCCGGAGGAATACGACCTGTTTATGAAGCAGGTGCCGCGTTTCGAGAAGATGATCGTTCAGGACGACATCCATTTCTTCAAATTCTGGCTGGATCTCGGCCGCGAAATGCAACTCAAGCGCTTCCACGACCGGCGGCACGATCCGCTGAAAGTATGGAAACTGTCGCCGATGGATATCGCGGCGCTGAAGAAATGGGACGACTATACCGAAAAGCGCGACCGGATGCTGAAGGAAACCCATACGGACGCCGCGCCCTGGACGGTCATCCTCGCCAACGACAAGCGTCGCGCCCGGCTGAACCTCGTGCGCCATATCCTGCACACGCTCGATTATGACGGCAAGGACAAGGACGCCATCGGCGAAATCGACGACAAGATCCTCGGCCAGGGGCCGAAGATCCTCAAGTAGGGCGTGTTTGCAACCTGCTTTGATGGGGCGCTTGCCAAGAGCGCCCCGTTTGCGTGAGGCGTCGGTGGCTTATTGCCCGGGCAGGATGCGCACCGCGAAGAGATCGATGCCGCCGCCGCCCGACGACAGATCGGGATCGATCAGCAGCCGGCCGGGCTTGTCCGGCGTCGCGTTGCGATCGAAGACGACATGCAGCAGGATATCCATCTTGTCATGCGTGACGTTGAAGCGATGGCGGCCGCAGCCGCCCAGGGTGCCGAAACCGCATTCGATCGCGATCTGCACCGGCTTTTCGCCGCTGGACTGCAGGGTGATGGCGATGGTCGAGGACTTCCCGGCCATGGCCTGCAAAGTCGAAACCGGAATTTCCAGCGCCGAATCCTCGCCGCCTTCCGACAGCACGCGGATTGCCGGGCCTTCATTGGTCGAAACCGCCTCGGCGCCGCCGCCCTTGATGCGCTCCACCTGTTTGGGGTTCAGCACCTCCAGCCAGTCCTCGCCAAAGCCGTTGCGCGGATCGAGAGTGCGAAGGCCGCGGAATTGCGAACCGTCGGTCGGCGCGGGCGCCGGGCGGGGCGCCGCCGTGCCGTCCATCAGGGCGCGCGCCTGGTCGATCAGGCCGGATCGGCTGAGCCACCAGCCGCCGCCGCCCAGCGCCGCCAGCAACAGCCCGTAGATCAAGAGCGAGGCGATGATGCCGGCGCCGCGCCGCTTTTTCGGTTTCTGCGGCTTTTCGGCCTTTTTTTCGGCCTTGTCCGCCTTGCGTTTGCGCGGTTTTTCCTGCGGCTCCGCCTTCAGGGCGGGGGCAACGGGCGTGTCGTCGATCTCGGGCTCGATTCGCCCGCGCGTGGGCGCCGAGCGGCGCATGTCGAGACGTTCGGCGCCGAGGCTGCCGAGATCGCCCGCACCGGCGCCGGGGGCGCTGCGCGCCGGATCGGCCGGCATGTCCAGCGAGGGCGCCGCCGCGACCGGCGGTGCTTTTGGCGTCGCGCCGGGAGCAAGGTCGAGGCGGCCGGCTTCCGTGGCCGGCGTCACCGCTTCGATGACGGCGGCATTGCGCTCGCCCGCCTCGATGCCTTCGATCAGCTTTTCGAGATAGTCGTGTTGGGCGGCGATGACGTCGGGATCGGTGACGCCCTGCTTGCGCAGGCCGACATCGACGGCATTGCGGGCCGAACGATAGATGCGGGCGCGCGCATCGGGATCGCTGCGGTCGCTCTTGTCGAGGGCATTTCTGATTGCCGTTTCTATCCCGTTCACACGCGGTCCTTCATTGCCTGCCTGGCTCCGTCGCCGGGCCCGATGCCGTCCTGCCGTTTCAACCCTGCCGTCGAGCCGGCGAAAGACCGTCTGCCCGAAATATCCTCCAGCCATGCTGGATCATTGTCATTCCACTGCGCAATTCCCCGAATCGACGAGGAGATGCGCTTTTCCGCGAGCGGTGCCGCAATCCGGCCGGGTCGCCCTGAGGGCGTCCGGGCCGCCGCTGGCCGCTCTGGTACCGGCGCCACGCATTCGCTGTCGCCAAATTCGACTGTAGCCCATGGTTTTGGCGCAATTCCGGCCGGCGCCGGCGGTTTCGCCAGCCTTGCCCGGTTTTCGCTGCCGCCATGCTTCAGGATTCGGTAACGATAAGCGGTGAAATTCGCAAGCCCGCCTTATCGTCGCGCCTGTTCCCGATGCGCCCGCCCACAGATATCGCCATCCCGATGACCGTCATCCGGCTTTCATAAAACGCGCCCGCCTCTCATCCCCCGCCGGCACGCATCGCCTTCCACTTTTTTCCAAAACCGGCTTGCATTCCTTTCCCAACCCCTGTATCAGCCCGCTTGCAAACGGGAACGGCGCTTCGCCACCTCCCCAAGGGCCGCTTTAGCTCAGTTGGTAGAGCACGTCATTCGTAATGACGGGGTCACGTGTTCGAGTCACGTAAGCGGCACCATTTTTCCTGCAATGATTTGATACGACTGAAACTTTCGGCGGAGCTGAAGTTGCTCGCCACTGCCGCTACCTTTTTTAAAGGCTTCCGGTGGAATGGATGTGGTCTGGGCCTGGGCGGTTGGTGGAGATTGGTTGTTTCACGGGTCAACTCGGCATAATGGCAGCCTCTGCATCGACTGGACATGCCGCGCTACGCTCGGAAGGCGAACCTGGCAGCGGAAGGCGAGCTGATCGTGCTGCTGCTATCAACTGTCCCGGCAAGGTCGCGGAAATGTGCCTCTTATTGGCCCGCCCGAAAGCGTCTCCCGAGGCCGCCGCAGGCTTGATGAGAAAAATCCTTGATCCGACGTGTCGATTCATGAATGAAATTTATGTCTTGAAATCAAGATTTGTCGGTCATTCAGCGTCTCGAATGGGATGTCGTGAATTCATCTCCATTCAACACACCAGATTGCGTGGCATGGCTGCAAACCGATAATATCTCGCTGAAGCGCGCCAACCACCTTCTTTGCACCCATCGACAATTTCCTCTCAGAGGAGTGCGACGCGGTTTCCGGGGTTTGGGCCTTCCTTGAGGCGCGAAAGCGCTGCGGGCAGGTCGTTGAATTGTACGGCTTCGATAAGCTGAGGGTCGAACGTTCCCTCGCAAATCTGTTGCGCGATCGCTGCTCCGGCGGCCACCAGCCGGCCCCATTGGTGGTCGCAGGCATGGGCGTGCATGGCGTTGAGGCCGACTTCGTGCAGGGAGATCGTGGTGGTGAAGGGGGGCAGCGGCGTGGTTTCCTGCCGGTCCTGGATGCAGACGAGATGGCCGTTGGCGGTCAACAACGGGGCAAGGCTGGCGGCGTGGGCGCCGCTGACCATATCGAAGACGCCATGCAGCGGCTGGTGCTGCGTCCGCCGCTTCCAGCCTTCTTTCCAGCCGTCGTCACGGTAATCGGTGACGGTGGCCGCGCCGAGCGTCAGCAGGCGGTCGCTCTGCGAAGCGGAGGCGACGGCGTGGACGATCCAGCCCCTGTCGCGCGCCAATTGCAGAAGCGCACCGCCGACCGCGCCGGACGCGCCGGTGACGAGCACATGGGCGCCGGGCCGCAGGGGAACCTTGTCAATCGCCTGTTGCGCAGTCAGGCCCGGGCAGGGAATTGCAGCGGCGGCGGCAAAGGGCAGGCTGTCGGGCAGGGGAATGGCCGCTCGCGCCGGGATGACGGTGTATTCGGCAAAGGAGCCGGGGCGCAGCAAGTCGTTGTGATAGGCGACGCGCGCACCAACGCCGATGCGGCTGACGCCCTCGCCGATCTCCTCCACCTCGCCGGCGCCGTCGACGCCGGGAATATGCGGCCAGGACCAGGCATCGTGGCCCCAGAGAATGAATTTCCAATCGACCGGATTGAGGCCGATCGCCCGGTTGCGAACCAGCACCTCGCCGCGCCCCGGGCGTGGTTTCGGCATGTTGCGCAGTTGCAGGATATCGGGGTCGCCGGTCCTGTCGTGAACCCAAGCTTTCATGGCATGCTCCTCAGCAGATCGAATAACCGCCGTCGATGGGGATCATCGCGCCGGTGACGTAGCCGGCGTCGGATGACAGCAGAAAGCGCACGACGGTTGCGATTTCCGCAGGTTTCGCCCAGCGCCCCATGGGAATGCGCGCGCCGATGCGGTCGGCCCGCTCAGGATCGGTCCGGGCCTTTTCGGAAATGCGCGTCTCCACCCAGCCAGGCGCGACGGAGTTGACGCGGATACCGCGACCGGCCCAGGCGACGGCCTGGGAACGGGTCATGGCGGCGACGGCGCCCTTGCTGGCGGTGTAGGCGGGTGCGCCGGGAGAGCCGAAGATCGCCCACATCGAGGCGATGTTGACGACAGCGCCGCCGGCGGCTTGCAACCGCTCCAGCAAGGCGGTCGCAAAGGCGAAGCCGGCCGTGACATTGACGCGCATCACCTGTTCGAAGGCATCGGTTTCCCATTCCTGCTGGTGGCGCAGCATGCCGGCGCAATTGACGAGGCCGGCGACCGGCCGCCCTTCCGGCAGCGCGGCGACGCTTGCGGCCGTATCGGTCAGGTCGACCTTGCGAAAGGCGACGGCCGGGCCGAGATCCGCATCCTGGTCGAGACCGAGGGCGATGACCGCGTAGCCGCTGTCCGCAAGAAGCTCCGAAACGGCCCGGCCGATGCCGGTGCCGCCGCCGGTCACCACGGCGAGGGGTTTTGCGGGGTCTTCACTGGGCATTCTGTCCTCCTGTCTGTTCTGTTCGTCCGCTGTCATGCGGCCTCGATGGCGCGCATCGCGTCCACCAAGTCTTGCGTGGTCAGCGGGCGTGGAAAATTCAGCATGTGCGGCACGGCGATGGATGCCTGTGCGACCGCGACGAGATGATGGGGTTCGATTGGGGCTCCGGCGAGCGCACCAAGGGTCAGCGGCAGGCCGGTATGGCGATAGAGGTCGACGAGGGCAGGCGGAAAAGCCTCGCCCAACAGCCGGTGATGCACCACGAGCCCATAGGCAACCTGAAAGCCGTGCGGCTTTGCGCCGACGCCCGGAACCTGCGGCAGGCCGCGGGTGAGGGCGTGCGGAACCGAAAGGCCGCCGCTTTCGAAGCCGAGCCCCGCCATCAGGATCATCGCCTCGACGGCCGCGTCGAAAGCCTCGGTCGGCACGCCGGAGCCGGCCGCGTCATAGGCTTCGATGCCGTTCGTGATCAGCGTCTCGTAGCAGAGCGCGGCAATCGCGCCGGAAAGCCGGGTCGGGCGGGCGCGAAACATGGTGACGCCGCGACCGGCGGCGCAGGCGAGCGCCTCGGCCTTCTTCGACAGCGCATCGCCCAATCCGGCCGCGAACATGGATTGCGGCGCGCCGGCGAGAAGAGCCGTATCGACGACGACGAAATCCGGATTGCGCGCGAGATGCCTGACCTCGAGCAGGCGGTCGTTTTCGTCGTAGAGCACGTAGTTCTTGCTGGTCGGCGCATCGTTGGAGGCGACGGTCGGCACGGTGATCAGTTTGAGCCCGCGCAGGTCGGCAAGGGCCTTGCCGGCATCGATAGCGCGTCCGCCGCCGGCGGCGATGACGATGTCCGGCGTGGCGTTACCCAGCGCGGCTGATAGTCGTTGCGCCGTATGAGGGCCGAGCTGGCCCTGAAACGGCAGGATGATCAGGGGGATGCCGGCAGTTTCGAGCGATTGCCGCAAACCCGTTTCGACGAGAGGCAGGATATGGATATCGGCGACGAGCACGGCGCTCGTGCCGATCTGCGCGGCAAAGCCGCCGATCCGGCCGAGAATTCCGCGGCCCTGGACATAGCGCGAGGGCGCTCCGAAGACGGTGAGCCGGTCGTCGAAAATAGTGAGGGGATCAGGCATTTTTACTCTCAGAAGATTTTCATATATGATATATGATTATTATGCGCCTGCAAGCGCCTTGTGACCAATTTCAAGGAAGAACCGCATGATTTCCGGGAAAACCCGTTTCGTCCCCCTGCTCGCCCACCCCGCGCGCCATGTGCGCACGCCGTCTCCATTCAATGCCGAATGCCTGCGGCAGGGTCTCGACATGGTGATGGCGCCCCTCGATGTGCGGCCCGATATGCTGGAGCGCACGGTCGCCAGCCTGCGGGAGGTGGAAAATCTCGCCGGCATGGTGATCACCATTCCCCACAAGGGCGCGGTTGCGGCGCTCTGCGATCGGCTGGTGGGCGCGGCGAGCCTTGTCGGCGCCTGCAACATCGTGCGCCGGGAGGCGGATGGCAGCCTGACGGGCGGCATGTTCGATGGCGAAGGCTTCGTGGCCGGGCTCAGGCATCGGGGATATGAGCCGGCGGGCCAACGCGCCCTGCTGGTCGGCGCGGGCGGCGCGGCAAGCGGCGTCGCCCATGCGCTTCTGCAGGCGGGGGTGGTCGAGCTGACGATCGCCAACCGCTCGGCCGGGAAGGCGCACCATCTCGCAAGCCAACTCGCGATGGCATTTCCGCAGGCGCGGATCGCGGCGGGGGCGGCCGATCCGGCGGGTTACGATCTCGTCGTGAACGGCACGGCGTTGGGCATGCATGCCGGAGACGCCCTGCCGGTCGATGCCGGGCGGCTCGATGCGGGCTGCATCGTTGCCGAAGTTGTGATGCAGCCCGACATGACGCCATTGCTGGTTGCGGCCGAGGCGCGCGGGTGCCGCGTCCATAAGGGTATCCATATGATCGAGCAGCAGGTGCGCCTGCTCGTCGATTTCCTCAAATGACAAAAAGGACTTCCGGTGAACACCGGAAGTCCTCACTCCCCCTGTCCTGCTGCATCGCCCGGGCGGTTCAGACGCGTCTCCTGGCGTGGGCGCCGATGCCCTGCATCAGCACCGCCAGGATGATGATGATGCCCTTGATGATCTGCTGCGGATAGGCCGGAACGCTCATCAGGTTCATGATGTTGCCGATCAGCCCGAGGATGAGGACGCCGATCATCGTGTTGGTCACCTTGCCCTTGCCGCCGGAGAGCAGCGCGCCGCCGATGACGCAGGCCGCGATGGCGTCGAGTTCGAGGCCGATGCCGGTCACCGGCGTTCCGACCGCCGTGCGCGCGGTAACGAAGACGCCGGCCAGCGCCGAAAGCGCGCCGCACAGCGCAAAGGCGAGGAACTTGTAGCGCCAGACGGGAAGGCCGGCGAGGCGCACGGCGCTTTCGTTGCTGCCGGTCGCGACGGTGAGGCGGCCCCAGTTGGTCCGCCGCAACAGGAAGATGAAGAGGGCGATGAAAAGCAGTACCGTCAGCACCGGCCAGGGCAGGCCGAGGCCGGGCATGCCCTTGCTGCCGAACTCCGTCAGCACCTGCGCGGTTGGCAGGTCGCGGGGAAAACGCACCGGCTGGCCGTTGGACAGCATGTAGGCGAGGCCGCGCGCCATGGTCATCATCGCCAGCGTGGCCACGAAGGAAGCCATGCCGAAACCGGCGACGAGGATGCCGTTGATTGCGCCCAGCACGGCGCCGAACAGGGTCGCGCCGAGGATGCACAGGAGAAGCGCGCCCGCGCCGTCGAAGGGCAGCGCCGGCATGACCATCGCCACGCCCATGCCGCCGATCGCCGCGACGGAGCCGACCGACAGGTCGATGCCGCCGGTCAGGATCACCAGCAGCATGCCGATCGCCACCAGGGCAAGCGGCGCCAGCTGGCGCAGCAGGTTGTAGATGTTCTGCAGCGTCAGGAAATGTTCCGACAACAGGGTGGAAACGACGATCAGCGCCGCCAGCATGATGTAGATATTGTAGCTTACCAGGGTGGAAACGAGGCTTGCAGCCTTCGGATTAGTGGACATTCTTGCGCCCCATTGCCAGTTCGATGATGCCTTCCTCCGTGATATCTGCGCCGGACAATTCGCCGGCGATGCGTCCGGCGCGCATGACCAGCACGCGGTCGCACATGCCGATCAGTTCCAGCATTTCGGAGGAGACCATGATGATGGCGGCGCCGTTGGCCGCCAGTTCGTTGATGACGCGGTAGATCTCGACCTTGGCGCCGACATCGACGCCGCGCGTCGGCTCGTCGAGCAGCAGCACCTCGCAGCCGGAGACCAGCCATTTCATCAGCGCCACCTTCTGCTGGTTGCCGCCGGACAGCGTGCCTGCCTCTGCGTCGATGCTGGCGGCCTTCAGGTTGAGCTGCCGGCGCAGGCCTTCGGTCGCGCCGCGCTCCCGGCGGCCGCGCAGCAGGCCGAGAAGGCCGAGATGCGGATTGACCGGCGTCATCATCGCATTGGCGAGGATGGGCATGTCGAGAAGGCATCCCTGGTGCTTGCGGTCCTCCGGCAGCAACCCGATGCCGGCGCGCACCGCTTCGCCGGGCCTGCGGATGGCAAGCGGCTTGCCGTTAAGGCGCACCGCGCCGCCCGCCAGCGGATCGGCGCCGAAGATCGCCCGCAGCACCTCCGTCCGCCCCGCGCCGACAAGGCCGCCGATGCCGAGCACTTCGCCGCGCCGGACCTCGAAGCTGACGCCGGAGACCAGCGGTCCCGTCGCCAGGTTTTCGACCGCAAGCGCGACCGGACCGGGCGTGACGTCGCGCGTGGGAAAGAAGTCCTTGAGTTCGCGGCCGATCATCAGGTTGACGAGTCTTTTGTGGTCGAGCGCGGCGGTATCCCAGGTGCCGACGGTCGCGCCGTCCTTCAGCACGGTCACGCGGTCGCACAGGCTGAAGATCTCGTCCAGCCGGTGGGAGATGTAGACGATGCAGACGCCCTCCGCGCGCAGCCGCCGCACCAGCCTGAACAGCTTTTCCGTCTCGTGGTTGGTGAGAACGGCGGTCGGCTCGTCGAGCACGAGGATCGCGCAGTCGCGCGACAGCGCCTTGCAGATCTCGACCACCTGCTGGTGGGCGACGGTGAGGTTGCCGGCGATCTCGCCGGGATCGATGTCGTCGAACCCCATTCCGGCCAGCAGGTCGGCGGCGCGCGCCCGCATCGCTTTGGTATCGACGAACAGGCCGTGGCCCAGCCGCTCGATCAGGATGTTTTCCGCCACCGTCAGGTGCCGCGCCAGCGAAAACTCCTGGTAGATGATGGAGATGCCCTTGCGGATCGCATCCTGCGGGCTGGCGATGCCGACGGGGGCGCCGTCGATGCGGATTTCGCCCTCGTCATGGGTGTAGGCGCCGGCAAGGATCTTCATCAGGGTCGACTTGCCGGCCCCGTTTTCGCCCATCAGCGCATGGACTTCTCCGGCGCGAGCTGAAAACCGCGCGCCGCTCAGGGCGGCAATGCCGCCGAATTCCTTGGAAATCTCCCGCATGTCCAGGCGGTCCATCCGATCCTCCTTTCCGATGGGGCGGGCCTCGGGGAGGCCCGCCGTTTCACGCGGTCAGCCCTTGAGCTCGCCGATCGTCTTGAAAGGCGGCACGGCGTAGCGGAAGAAGGGGTTGGCCGTGTCGGGATCGATGAACTCGTCGGCGTTCTTCTGCGTGACGATCTGCGAGGGATAATAGGAGCCAAGCGGCAGGTTGTTGGCGTCGAAGCCCTTGTCGAAGATCTGGTTGATCAGGGTCATGACGCCTTCGCCGGTATGCGAGCCCGAGCACAGGCCGGTGACCAGCATGTCGCCGGATTTCACGAGATCGAGCGCGGTGCGGAAACCGTCCGCCGCGTTGGCGACGGCGATCTTGCCCTTGAGCCCCTGGTTTTCGAGCGCCCGCAGCGCGCCCATGCCCATGAAGTCGTTTTCGGCAAGGATGAGGTCGAGCTTGGAGGAATGGGCGGTAAGGATGTCTTCCGCCGCGTTGAGGCCGCCTTCCTCGGTCCACAGCCCGACGCCCATCGCAACCACGTTGAACTTCGCTTCCGGATAGTCGAAGGAGCCGCTTGTCTTCAGCTCCTGGAACTTGTTGAAGCCGGCGAGCATGGCGTCTTCCTTCGAGAGGTTGAGGCCGAGCTGTTGCGAGCGCTCGTAGATGATGCCGGTGATCATGCCGTTGACGCGGCTTTCCGAGGTGGAGTTGCCGACCGTGCCGAGGATAGCGGCGGCGGTGATCGGATTGCTCGCGCCATAATGCTGCGCGACGTAACGGCCGGCCTCGAAGCCGTTGCCATAGGGATTGAAGAGGACGGTGGTGACGATCGGGCTGTCATCCGGCACGGTGCCGAGCGCGATCACCGGAATGCCGGCATCGACGGCGCGCTGGGCATCGGCGGCGGCGGCGGCAAGATCGGTCGGATCCATGACGATGACGTCGACCTTCTTGGCGATGAAGGCGTCGATCTGGGCCGAGGTCTTGGCCGGATCGCCATCGGCGACCTGGACGTCGAGTTCGTAGCCGTATTCCTTCGCCTTGGCCTTGGCGGTATCGACGACGCTGACGAACCAGGGATTGCCGAGCGTGATCTCCGTCCAGCCGATGACCAGCTTCTTGGACGGATCGCGCGCAGTGGTCGGCAGGGCCTTGGTAACGCCGGAGCGGTCGTTCATCGCGGGGTCGATGACGCCCGACAGGGCCGAATTCGGCAGGAGCTTGTAGATGTCGTGCTTGTCGGCGGCAATCGCCGTCGTCGCGGTCAGTGCCAGCGCTGCGGTGCAAAGCATGCGCGATGCGGATTTCAGGAACCTCATGGTCTCTCTCCCTCTGTTGACGTTCGATGTGGGGTCGCGCGCCCTCCCGGCGCGCGACGGCGCCTGTCAGCGGATGATCTCGCGGACAACCGTTTCGATGCCGGCCTCGTCGAGCCGGTAATGGGCGTAAAGATGGGTCGGCGGGGCGATCAGCGCGTATTCGTCGCGGATGCCGTGGCGCACCAGCCGCGCTGGGCTTCCCTCCTCGGCCAGCACTTCGGCGACGGCCGCGCCGAGGCCGCCGAGGATGTTGTGCTCCTCGATGGTCAGGATAACCTTCGAACGCGCGGCGGCGGCGAGGATGGCGTCGCGGTCGAGCGGCTTGATCGTCGCCATGTCGATGACGCCGATGCTGCGCCCTTCCGCCTTCAATCTCCTGGCGACCTGCACCGAGGGATGGACCGGAAGGCCGCAGGCGATGATCGTCAGCTCCTCTCCCCGCGCATGCTCGATGGCCTTGCCGAAGGTGAAATCGGCCTTGGGGTCGTAGAGATCGGGCTCGCGCCCGCGACCGGTGCGGAAATAGATCGGACGGTCATGATCGGCCGAGGCGCGGATCGCCGCTTCGAGCTGTGGGCCGTCGGCAGGCGAAACGATCGTCAGGTCGGCAATCGAACGCATCGTGCCGATATCCTCCGTCGCATGGTGCGACGTGCCGTAGAACCCCATGGAAATGCCGGTGTGATGGCCGATCAGCCGCACGGGCAGGGCGCAATAGGCGACGTCCATGCGGATCTGCTCGCAGGTCAGCAGGCCGAGGAAAGAGGCGAAGGTCGCGACATAGGGCATGGTGCCCGTGGTCGCGATCCCGGCGGCGGCCGACACCATGTTCTGCTCGGAAATGCCGAAGCTGAAATAGCGATCCGGAAAGCGCGCGGCAAAGCGGTTGAGGCCGTTTGAATATTGCAGGTCGGCGGAGCCGGCGATGACGTCGCGGCCGGCCTCGACCAGCGAGATCAGCCCGTTGGACAGGTGGTCCAGGCCGGGGTTCTTCATGTTCAGTTCGCGGTAGTGCCAGGAATTCGGCGAATTCGGCCGCAGATTGGCAATGCTCATCTCAGATCACCTTGGAAAGAATTTCTTGACGGGCGGCTTCGGCGTCGGACGGATCGAGATAGCCGAGATGCCAGCCGGGCTCGGTTTCCATGTAGGAAACGCCCTTGCCCTTGAGGGTGCGCGCGATGATGCAGCAGGGCTTTTCGCGGGCGGCATCGGCCTTGACGCGGCGCAGCAGCGCGGTCAGTTCGGCGATGTCGTGACCGTCGACGACATGCACCTCCCAGCCGAAGGCGCGCCATTTCTCGTCCAGCGGCTCGATGCCCATGACGTCGTCGACGGCGCCGTCGAGCTGATAGCCGTTGCGGTCGACGATGGCGACGAGGCGGGAAAGCTTGTGATGCGCCGCACCGATGGCCGCTTCCCAGACCTGGCCTTCCTGCATCTCGCCGTCGCCGAGCATGACGAAAGTGGTGAAGTCGCGGCCCTGGCGGCGGCCATTCAGCGCCATGCCGAGGCCGTTCGACAAAGCATGGCCGATGGAACCGGAGGAGAAGTCGATGCCCGGCACCTTGCGCATGTCGGGATGGTCGCCGAGCGGATTGCCGAGCCGCGTATAGCCGTCCAGCACTTCCGTCGGGATATAGCCGAGCTCCGCAAGAATGGGGAAGAGGCCGACGGCGGCATGGCCCTTGCCCATCAGGAAGCGGTCGCGATCCGGCCATTTCGGATCGGGCGACAGTCGCATCACGTCATAATAAAGCGCGGCGAATATCTCGGCGGCGGAAAAGACCGAGGTGTAGTGCCCCACCTTGGCGATCTCGATCAGCCGGATGGTCTCCAGCCGAATGAACTGAGCGCGGTCTCTCAGGCGGGCAATTTCGGCTTCTGTGGGGTGAAAATCGTTTCTCATCGGCTGCGTCACGCGCTCCTCCTCTGATTTGCCGAACGGGCGGCAACAACTCCTTGCGAGACGGCCATGTAACATGATATATGATATATGTCACGGACAAAAATTGGAGGAGAACGTGAATCTTGCACTGACAAAGGCGGATGTGGCCGCCATTCGCGACCGCATCGCCATCAAGGGCCAGGCCTTCATCGACGGCCGTTTTACCGATGCCGCCTCGGGGGAGACGTTCGAGGACATCTCGCCGCGCGACGGAAAAGCGATCGCCCGCGTTGCCGCCTGCGACCGCGAGGATATCGACCGTGCCGTACAGGCGGGACGCCGCGCCTTCGAGGCCGGCGTCTGGCGCGACCGGTCGCCGAAGGAGCGCAAGAAGGTGCTCCAGCGTTTCGCGGCCTTGTTCGAAAAGCACATGGACGAACTCGCCGTCCTCGAAACGCTCGACATGGGCAAGCCCGTGTCCGAAAGCCGCAACATCGACGTCAACGTCGTCCTCGATACGTTGCAATGGTATGCGGAATGCCCGGACAAGCTCTATGACGAGATCGCGCCGACCGGTCCCGGCCAGCTGGCGATGATCACCCGCGAGCCGATCGGCGTCGTCGGCGCGGTGGTGCCGTGGAATTTTCCGATGCTGATGGCGACGTGGAAATTCGCGCCGGCGCTGGCCATGGGTAATTCGGTGGTGCTGAAACCGGCCGAGCAATCGCCGCTGACGGCGATCCGGCTCGCGGAACTGGCAGCCGAAGCCGGCATTCCCGATGGCGTCTTCAACGTCGTTCCGGGTTTCGGCCCGACCGCCGGCAAGGCGCTGGGAATGCATATGGACGTCGATTGCCTCGCCTTCACCGGTTCGGGCGACGTCGGCAAGCTGTTCCTGCAATATGCCGGCCAGTCCAACATGAAGCGCGTCTTCCTGGAATGCGGCGGCAAGTCGCCGAACATCATTCTGGACGACGTGCCGGAACTGCGCGTCGCCGCCGAGCGCGCGGCGACGGCGATTTGCTTCAATCAGGGTGAGGTTTGCGTCGCCCCGTCGCGGCTGATCCTGTCAAAGCGCATTCAGGACCAGTTCCTCGATATCGTCGTCGATACCGCCCGTTCGATCCGGCCTGGCGATCCGCTGGATCCGGCGACCAGGCTCGGCGCACTGGTCGAGAGCGGCCATCGCGACCGTGTCGAAGGCTATATCGCCAAGGGCAAGGCGGAAGGCGCGCGGCTGGTGCTGGGGGGAGACCGGCCGGGCGACACGCCGGATGGTTTCTACGTCAATCCGACGATCTTTGCCGATGTCCGCAACGACATGACCATCGCGCGCGAGGAAATCTTCGGTCCCGTGCTGTCGACGATCACGGTGGAGGACGACGAGGAAGCTGTGCGTGTCGCCAACGACACGTCCTACGGGCTTGCCGCCGCCGTCTGGACCCGCGACCTGTCGCGCGCCCACAAGATCGCCCGCAAGCTTCGGGCCGGCACGGTCTGGGTGAACTGCTACGATCACGGCGATGCGACGGTGCCCTTCGGCGGGTTCAAGCAATCGGGCAACGGCCGCGACAAGTCGCTGCACGCGCTCGACAAATATACCGAACTGAAGACGACCTGGATCGAGCTTTGAATTCTCAGGAGGCGGCTTCGGCCGCCTCTTTCGCTTCCAGCCATTCGACCATGACGACGCCGACGCCGATATCGGCCTGGATGGCGCGGCGCGCGGCTTCCGGATCGCGGGCGGCCAAGGCGCGCAGCAGGTCGTAATGGCCATGATCGCCGCTCGCCAGCACGCGTTTGGGCGTGTTGAGATGATAGAGATGGATGAGCGGACCCATCTGCGCCCACATGCCTTCGATCGTCGCGTAAAGCATCGGCATCTGCGCGGCCTCGGCGAGCTTGAAGTGCAGTTCGCGGTTGACGCGCGAGGCTTCCAGCGGATCGCTGGCCGCAGCCCGGGTGAAATCGGCCTGCATGGCCTCGAGCGTCGCAAGTTCCTGCCTGGAGATCTTGAGGGCGGCCTGCGCGGCCGCCTCGCCTTCGAGATGATGGCGGATGAGCTGAATTTCGCGCAGTTCCGATGGCGTCATGCTGCGGACCTGAATCGATGTCGCGGCGCGCATCTCCAGCGCGCGCTCCGTCACCAGCCGGAAGATCGCCTCGCGGACGGGCGTGATCGACACGCCCAGTTGCTCCGCGAGGTTTGCGATGGTCAGCCGTTCGCCCGGTTCGTAGCGGCCATCCATCAGGGATGCGCGGATGGTCGCATAGACCTGTTCGGATAGGTTTCCCTTGTTGATCTTCGGCAACTGGCTCATCTGTCGTTCCATGGCCTTTCAGCGGTTGTGACATGCAACTGTCGGAACGACAATGTGCATCACGCGTTGGACGACGCAAGGGGTGTCAGGCCGCGCACCATGTCCGACGCCTTCTCGCCGATCATTATCGCGGTTGCGTTGGTATTGCCCGAGATGAGTGTCGGCATCACCGAATTGTCCACGACACGCAGGTTGCGCAGGCCATGCACCCGCAATTCGGGATCGACCACCGCCATGTCGTCGCGGCCCATGCGGCAGGTGCCGACGGGATGATAGACCGTCTTGCCCTTCGAGCGGATATAGGCCCCGAGCGCCGCTTCGTCGGCAATCGCCTTGCCGGGATAGGCCTCGGTCGTCTCGACATAGCCGGCAAAGGAGGGCTGCGCCAGGATTTCGCGGGCAAGCTTCAGCGCCTTGACGGAAAGACGCATATCCTCCGGGGCCGAGAGGTAGCGCGGATCGACCACCGGATGCTCGGCCGGATCGGTGGATTTGAGGCGGATTTCGCCCCGACTTTCGGGGCGCAGCACGCAAGGGTTCACCGTGGCGCCGGCGCGCTTGATCGATTCCTGATCGCTGTCCATGAAGACGATCGGCACGAAATGCATCTGGATGTTCGGCTCCGCCTCCATGTCGTCGACATTGACGAAGGCGCAGGCCTCGGTGACGTTCGACATGACCGGGCCGGACTTGAACAGCAGATATTGCAGACCGTTGCGGATGGAGCGGAAGAAACCGTCCTCACCGTAATAGCCGTGCCGCCCGGTGCAGAAGCGGATGGCGGGAAATTCGAGATGGTCCTGCAGGTTCTGGCCGACGCCCTCCAGCCGGTGACGCATCGTGATGCCGTGCCGGCGCAGTTCCGCCTCCGGGCCGATGCCTGACAGCATGAGAAGTTTCGGCGTCTGGACCGCGCCGCCGGACAGGATGACCTCCTTGTCGGCCAGCGCCGTCTCGACCTTGCCGTTGCGGACATATTCGACGCCGGTCGCGCGATCGCCTTCGAAAAGGATGCGGGTGACCAGGCAATCGGTGCGGATTTCGAGATTGCCGGTTTTCATCGCCGGGCGCAGATAGCCGACGGCGGCGCTGCAGCGGCGCCCGTTGCGCGTCGTGGTCTGGTTGAAGCCCACCCCGCGCTGGCGCATGCCGTTGAAATCCGGCGTATAGGGAATGCCGGCCTCCTGGGCGCTGCGCACGAAGGCGCGGGTCAGGTCGGTGACCTGGCGAAGGTCGGAAACGCCGAGCGGCCCGCCGGTGCCGTGATAGGCATCGGAAAGCCGGTCATTGTCTTCGGCGCGGCGGAAATAGGGCAGTACGTCGCCATAGGCCCAGCCGTCCGCCCCCAGGCGCGCCCAGTCGTCGTAATCGCGGCGCTGGCCGCGGATATAAATGGCGGCGTTCACCGAGCCGCCGCCGCCGAGAACAGCGCCCTGCGGCATGACCGGCGCGCGGCCGTTCAGAGCCGCCTGCTGCTCGGTCTTGTAGTGATAGAGCAGCTCGCTATCGAGCAGCTTCACGAAGCCGGCGGGAATGTGGATGAGCGGGTTGCTGTCGCGCGGCCCGGCCTCGATCACCAGCACCTTGCCGGCATCGGCAAGCGCCAGCCGTCCCGCCAGCGCGCTGCCCGCCGAGCCGCCGCCCACTACGATATAGTCAACCATTCATGCCTCCCATATTAAGATATATCATATATCTTTTATGGGGCGCAGCCGCCGGCGTCAACCGCAAGAAAGGCGGCGCGAATGGAAATCCACCCGGGCCTATCGCGGTCGCTCCCTTGGCCGCAAAGGTCATGCGCGGGCGAAAATCGCGTCTTCAAGCGCCGCCATCGAGGCCAGCATGCGCACGCCGTCCGGCGCCCGGCTGTGGCTGTGCGGCACGAAAACCGTTTCCATGCCGGCGGCGCGGCCCGCAGCGGCCCCACTCACGCTGTCTTCGACGACGAGGCATTGATGCGGCTCGACGCCCAGCAGGTAAGCCGCGCGAAGATAGCCTTCCGGATGGGGTTTCCCCTGCCGCACGTCATTGCGCGCCACCGTCACCAGGCCGGGGCGAACGAGGCCGGCGGCGCGCAGGTTGACGTCGACGATGGTGCGGTCGCTGTTGGAGACGACCGCCTGGCCGATGCCGCCGGCCTCGAGCCTGCGCCATGTCTTTACGGCGTCGTCGAAGCCGCGCAGCGCCTCCGCGGCCCGGAAATAATGGAAATGCTTGCGCCGCTCCCATTCGAGCGGATCGGCCCGCAGGCCGTGTTCGCGTGTGACATAGCGATAGATCTCGTCGGCCGAGCGACCGACCACCCGCCGCATCAGGTCCGGCGGCGGCGTGCATCCTGCTTCCGTCATCGCAAGCGCGAGCGCGTCGACGGCGATGCCTTCGCTGTCCACCAGCGTTCCGTCCATATCCCACAAGACTGCCTTGATCATGTTTCTTCCGTCGTTTCGCGTGATTGTTCCGCGCCCGCTCTCCGGGAGAAAGGGCGCCCGAAAGCGGGACGGCCGGGAGAGGGGGCTGCTCAGCTTTTGTCGCCGGCATAAAAAATAAAAATCATTTTTTTTAGTGTTGCGCAATAACGAATTTCATTCTATCTGTTGGCCACGGTATCAAATTCGATTGGAAAGGCGATGAACATGGTGGCTGCAACGGATATTCACATGCGCATCGCTGCCGCTCGTCTGCTGCCTGTCGTCGTGCTGGATCGCGCCGAGGATGCGGTTCCGCTGGCGCAGGCCCTGCGCAAGGGCGGGCTCGCGGTGACCGAGGTCACCTTTCGCACCTCCGCCGCCGCCGAGGCCATCTCCCGCATCCGCCAGCATGTCCCGGACATGCTGGTCGGCGCGGGCACGGTCCTGACGAAGGAGCAGCTTTCCGACGCCGCTGCGGCCGGCGCGCAGTTCATCGTCACGCCCGGTTTCAATCCCGCCATCGTCGCGGCGGCGCAGGCGGCGGGCTTGCCGATCGTGCCTGGCGTCAACAATCCGAGCGGCGTCGAGCAGGCGATGGCCTGCGGTCTGGATGTCGTGAAATTTTTCCCGGCCGAGCCGAGCGGCGGCGTGTCCTTCATCAAGGCGCTGACCGGCCCCTATCCGGGCATGCGCTTCGTGCCGACCGGCGGCGTGGGCCTCGCCAATCTCGCATCCTATCTGGCGGTGCCGGCAGTTCTTGCCTGCGGCGGCTCGTGGATGGTGGATGCCAGGCTCATTCGCGACGGGAATTTCGAAGAGATTTCCCGGCTGACGGCCGAGGCCGTCGCACTCACCCGCACGCGGTGAGCCAACCCTCGGGAATAACAACGGAAAAGGCTCCGGGAGGAGCGCAACACGGAGGTTTCACATGGCCAGCAATACCCTGTCAGAGGGCCTGTCCCTCAGGGGCAAGTCCTGCATCGTCACCGGCGCCGCCTCGGGTATCGGCGAGGCCGTCGCCCGCATCTATGCGCAGAACGGCGCCAAGGTCGCCATGATCGATTTCGACCGCGAGCGTCTCGAGCGGATTGCAGCGGAAATCCAGGCGGATGGCGGCACGGTGCTGCCGATCTATGCCGATGTCTGCGAAGAGGAAACGGTTCGCGCCTTTTTCAAGCAGGTGAACGACACCTTTGGCTCGGTCGACGTGGTGGTCAATTCCGCCGGTCGCGACAGCCTCGCCCCGCCGGTGACGCGGGTGACGCTCGAAGAGTGGAACAAGACGATCGGCCCGAACCTGACGGCAGTGTTCCTCTGCTGCCGCGAAGCCTTCCTCTACATGGAAAAGCAGCCCGAGGGCGGCCGCATCATCAATATGGGCTCTTCGTCGACGCGTGTCGCTTCCGGTCCCGGCCACAGCCCTTATCGCGCCTCCAAGCACGGCATGCTCGGCTTTTCCAAGAACATCCTGCTCGAAGGCAAGGACAAGAAGATCGGCGTCACCGTGCTCAATCCGAGCCACGTCAAGACGCCGATGACCGAGATCATCGACAAGGGCCTCTATGATGGCGATCTCGAAGCCTATGTCGACGGGTGGCTCGACGAGAAGGAAATCAAGGAAGGCATCCACGCCTCCTGCATCGATGTCGACAACGTCGCCTGGCTGGCGCTCTACGTCGCCACCCGCACGCCCGACGTCACCATTCCCACCATCTCGCTCTACCCGACCCACAAGGCCCATCGCTACGGCATGGAGGTCTGAGGCGATGAAGGCCGCAGTCTATCAGGGCCAGGGCCGCGTCGCCCTCGAGGAGCGGCCGCGCCCGAGGCCCGGGGATGACGAAGTGCTGGTCCGCGTCTTTGCCGCCTCGATCTGCGGCACGGACCTCAAGGTCATCCGCGGCGGCCATTTTCGCGTCGGGGTGAACGATACCCGCGTGCTCGGCCATGAGCTTGCCGGGGAAATCGTCGAGGTCGGCCGCAATGTCTCCCATTGGAGGTCGGGCCAGCGGGTTTGCGTCGTGCCGAACATCGGCTGCGGCCATTGCGACATGTGCCGCAAGGGGCTCAACAACATGTGCCCGGACTACAAGGCGTTCGGCATCGATATCGATGGCGGTTTCCAGCAATATATGGTGGTGACCGCCGGCGCGATCTCCGGCGGCAATCTCTTCGAGATCCCCGAAGCGATGAGCTACGAGGAGGCCTCGCTGGTCGAACCGCTCTCCTGCTGCTTCAACGCCTGGAAGGATCTTGCCGTTACGCCGGAGGACCGGGTGCTGATCCTCGGGACGGGGCCGATTGCCGGCATGTTCCTGCAGCTTGCCCGCGCCTATGACGCCCGGCAGGTGATCGTCGTCGGCCGCCGGGCCGAGCGGCTGGCGGAAATCGCCCCGCTCGGCGCCACCGACACGGTGGATACGAGCGAGGTCGACGTGATCGACGAGGTGATGCGCCTGACCGGCGGTCGCGGCGTCGATGTGGCGCTGACCTGCGCGCCGGCGCCGGAGCTGCAAATTCAGGCTCTCGCCTGCCTGGCGCGGCTGGGGCGGATGAATTTCTTCTCCGGCCTCAACAAGGGAACGCGCGTCGAACTCGACAGCAACAAGGTTCACTACTGGGGCCTGAAGCTTCTCGGTTCCACCGGCTCCAGCGTCGAGGACTATGCGCGGGCGCTCCAGCTTGTCGAGACCGGCAAGATCCGCGTCACCGACGTCGTCACCCATCGCTTCGGCATGGACGATGCCGTCGCCGCCTTCGATCACGCGCTTTCCGGCAAGGGCATGAAGACGATCATCTATCCGCAGGAGGAGACACGGCCATGAAAGCGGCGGTATTGCACGCGCCGGGAGACCTCAGGGTCGAGGACGTGCCGGTTCCCGAAATCGGGCCGGACGAGGTTCTGGTCGAGGTCAAGGCCGCCGGTATCTGCGGCTCGGATATCGGCCGCGTCATGGTGACCGGCACCTATCGGTTCCCGACCATTCCCGGCCATGAATTCGCCGGGCGGGTGGAGAAGGTGGGGGCATCCGTCCGCCATCTGAAGGCCGGCGACCGCGTGGCTGTGGCGCCGCTGATGCCCTGCGGCAAATGCCAATGGTGCGAGGCAGGCAAGTTCCAGCTCTGCGACGACTACGATTTCATGGGCTCGCGCAGCGACGGAGCGTTTGCGCAATATCTCTGCGCGCCGGCCGCCAACGTGCTGAAAGTGCCCGACAGCGTGCCTTATGAAGTCGCCGCGACCATCGAGCCGGCGGCGATCATCCTGCATGGCATCCGTAAGCTGGACATAACGCTCGGCGATGCGGTGGCGGTGATCGGCTGCGGCGCGCTCGGTTATTTCGCGCTGCAATTCGCCAGGCTTTCCGGCGCGCGGCCGCTGATCGCCATCGATGTCGACGACGAAAAACTGGAGCTTGCCCGCCAGGTCGGCGCCGACCTTTGCCTCAACCCGACGCGTGACGATGTCGTTGCCCGGGTGCGCGAGGCGACCGGCGGTCGCGGCGTGGTGGTCGCGCTGGAATGCGCAGGCTCCGAGCCGGGACGCAACCTCTCGATTATGGTCACCGCCAAGCAGGGCGCTATCATGCTCTACGGCACGGCCTATGGCGACGTCACCTTCGAGGAGAAGGCCTTCGCGCGTATCGTGCGCGAGGAGCTGGAGGTCATCGGGTCGTGGAATTCTTATTCGCTGCCATTCCCTGGAAAGGAGTGGTTTGACATCATCGGCCTGCTTGCAGACGGCCGCCTGACGGTCGAGCCGCTGATCACGCACCGGGCGACGCTGGACGAAGCGCCGTCCATATTCAAGGCACTGAAAGAGCGACGGTTCGGCGGGTATCACAAGATCCTGTTCAAGCCGAACGACTGACATATGTCTGGGAGGAGGACAACATGGTGGAGCGCTACGTCATGGCGCTGGACGAGGGAACGTCCAGCGCACGGGCGATCCTGTTCGACAGGGCGGGCAATATCGTTTCGCTCGCACAGCGGGAATTCCGGCAAATCTATCCGCGGCCCGGCTGGGTGGAACACGACGCCAGCGAGATCTGGTCGACCCAGCTCTCGGTCGCACGCGAAGTCATGCACAATGCCGGCGTCGAGGCAAACCAGGTTGCCGCGATCGGTATTACCAACCAGCGCGAGACCTGCCTGGTCTGGGATCGCAAGACCGGCGTTCCCCTGCACAACGCCCTCGTCTGGCAGGACCGCCGCACCGCCGGCGTCTGCGACCAGCTGAAGGCGCGCGGGCTGGAGCGCTATGTCAAGGAGACGACCGGCCTCGTCATCGACGCCTATTTCTCCGGCACCAAGCTGGCCTGGATCCTCGAAAACACGCCGGGCGCCACGGAACGGGCCAAACGTGGCGAGCTCGCGGCCGGCACGATCGATACCTGGCTGATCTGGAACCTGACGGGCGGTCGCGCCCATGTCACGGATGCCTCGAACGCTTCGCGCACGCTGCTGTTCAACATCCATACCGGCGATTGGGACGAGCGCCTGCTTGCCGAACTCAACGTGCCGCGCTCCATCCTGCCCGAAGTGCGCGACAGTTCCGAGGTCTACGGCCTGACCGATCCCGATCTCTTCGGGGCGGAAATTCCGGTGGCCTCCTCGATCGGCGACCAGCAGGGCGCGCTCTTCGGCCAGTCCTGCTTCGCCGAGGGCATGGTCAAGGCGACCTACGGCACCGGCGGCACGCTTTTGATGAACACCGGCGCGCAGATGCGCGCCTCCGATAACGGGTTGCTGACCACCGTCGCCTGGCGTCTCGGCGGCAAGCTGGAATATGCGCTGGAGGGCACGCTGTTTTCCGTCGGCTCTGTTGTGCAGTGGCTGCGCGACGAGCTGAAGATCATCCACAGCGCCTCCGAGACCGAGGCTGCGGCGCTGGAGGTGCCTGATACCAACGGCGTCTATATCGTGCCCGCCTTCAACGGATTGTCGGCGCCCTTCTGGGACCAGTATGCGCGCGGCACCATCGTCGGCATCACGCGTGGCGCAAACCGCAACCACCTGATCCGCGCCTCGCTCGAATCCATGGCCTACCAGATCCGCGACGTGATCGACCGCATGGAGGCCGACTCCGGCATTGCGCTTGCCGAACTCAAGGTCGACGGCGGCGCGGCGATGAACAATTTCGTGCTGCAGTTCCAGGCCGATCAGCTCGGCGTGCGGGTGCTTCGGCCGAAGGTCATCGACACCACCGCGCGGGGTGCCGCATTCCTCGCCGGCCTCGCTGTCGGCTACTGGAAGGACATGGCGGACCTGCACACCGCCTTCGCGCTCGACCGGGAATTTCAACCCTCGACGGACCGCGCGTCGGCCGACACCCTTTACAACGGCTGGCGCCGCACCATCGACCGGTCGCGCGACTGGGCCGCGCACGAATGAGGAAGCCTTGATGGCATACGCACCCGCAACCCGGCGCACGATGTATTTCATCGGGGTAACGACCGGAAAATCCTCGATCATGAAGGTGTTTCCGGCCTGGTCGGCGCATCTCGGCCTCGATGCCGAGATGAAGGGCATCGATTTCGCGCCGAATTCCGATCCGGCCGCCTATCGTGGCGCTGTCGCGTTCATCAAGGCCGACCCGCTGTCGCTTGGCGCGCTGGTGACCACCCACAAGGTCAACCTGCTAAAGGCCTCGCGCGATCTTTTCGACGACCTCGACCCCTATGCCCGCACCCTGCACGAGATCAGCTCGATTTCGAAGCGCGGCGGCCGCCTCGTCGGTCATGCCAAGGATCCGATCACGGCGGGCGCCAGTTTCGAGGCGATCGTGCCGGACGGCTACTGGGCCAGAACCGGGGCGACGCTTTGCATTCTCGGCTCCGGCGGGTCGTCGCTGGCGCTGTCGCTCTACCTGCACAACAAGAAGCAGGCCGGCGGCGACGTGCCCGCGCGGATGATCGTCACCGCCCGGCGCGAGGCCTCGCTTGCCGAGATGCGCCATGTCCATGGCGAGATCGGGTTTTCGATCCCGGTCGAATACCGCCTTGCGCCGACTCCGGAAGAGGCGGACCGCGTGGTCGGTCAACTGCCCGCCGGTTCGATGGTGGTCAACGCCACCGGGCTCGGCAAGGACGGGCCGGGCTCGCCGCTCACCGATGCCGCGCGGTTTCCGCAAAACGGTCTCGTCTGGGAATTCAACTATCGCGGCGATCTCGTCTTTCTCGACCAGGCGCGCGCCGCAGCGCAAGTGCGCAATCTCACGGTCCATGACGGATGGGTCTACTTCATCCACGGCTGGACGCGCGTGATCGCCGAAGTTTTCGACATCGATATCCCCATGTCCGGGCCGGAATTCGAGGCCTTGAGCCGCATCGCCCGCGACGCAACTGCCTGAAAGGACGCCACAATGACCGACATGCTTCCCAGCCTCCACGATTTCAACCTCAACAATGGCCTGAGTTCCACGCGAGAGCCCATTCGCCGCACGCTCTCCAAGATGAAGGGCATGTTCCACGACCAGGCGGCCTATGAGGCGCAACTGGCCAGGGGCGATGCGCTGCTCTACGAATTCTACGATATGGGCGTGCCGGACAGCGAGAAGGACGTCGCCTATGGCACGTCGATCACCTATCCCGGCAAGGTCGGCGACGAATATCACATGACCAAGGGCCATTTTCACACGGTCATCGACACCGCCGAGGTCTATTACTGCCTGCGCGGCCAAGGCTACATGATGATGGAAACGCCGGAGGGCAAGACGGAATGGCTGGAGTTCCTGCCCGGCAAGGCCGTCTATGTGCCCGGCCGCTGGGCGCATCGCTCCATCAACGTCCACCCGACCGAGCCGCTGGTGACCTTCTTCGCCTTCCCGGGCAATGCCGGGCACGATTACGGCACCATCGAAAGCAAGGGCTTCCGCAAGCTGATGGTCGAGCGCGACGGCAAGCCGACCGTCATCGACAATCCCCGCTGGAACGGTTGAGCGGTCAGCGCCATGCCCGGTCGGATCGCCGTCACGCCTCGCTCGCTCTCCGGTTCCGGCCATCCGGTGCTTTCGCGCCTGATGGAGGAAGGGTTCGAGATCGTCTACCCCGCGCCCGGCAAGACGCCGTCGGAGGAGGAACTGCTGCGCGCCATTCCCGGCTGTGTCGGCTGGCTTGCCGGCGTCGAGCCGATCAGCACCCGTGTGCTCGATGCGGCCAAGGGCTTGCGCGTCATCAGCCGCAACGGCACCGGCGTCGATAACATCGACCTCAGGGAAGCAGAGGCGCGCGGCATCACGGTGGAGCGGGCCATGGGCGCAAATGCGCGTGGCGTCGCCGAACTCGCCGTCGGGCTGCTGCTCTCCTCCTATCGTCATATCCCCTGGTCGCATCAGCATCTGGCAAAGGGTGAATGGTGCCGGCGGATCGGGCAGGAGGTCAAAGGACGCACGCTTGCCGTCATCGGTTGCGGCGCCATCGGCCGCGAAGTCGTCGATATGGCGCTTGGGGTCGGTATGGATGTAATCGGACACGATCCCTATCCGGATCCGCGTTTCGCCCGCGCCGGCTTCCGCTTTGCCGAACTGGAGGAGGCGCTTCTTTCGGCGGACGCCGTCTCCTTCCATTGCCCGCCGGGCGAAAAGCCCATTCTCGACGAGGCCATGCTTTCGCGCATGAAGAAGGGCGTCATCATCGTCAACACTGCGCGCGCCGAGCTGATCGACGATGCGGCGATGCTGGCGGCGCTGGAAAGCGGGCGGGTGACGACGCTGGCGACAGATGTCTTTCATCGCGAGCCGCCGGAAAGCTCCGCGCTTCTCAGCCATGAACGCGTGATCCTCACGCCGCATGCCGGCGGCTTCACCGAGGAAAGCGTCGATCGCGCGACAAGCGTTGCCGTCGACAACCTGCTGAAGAATCTGGTGCGGCGATGAGCGTCATCGAGGCCGACCCCCTGTCGGCGGTGGAAAGCCTCGAAGCCGGGGAGGGCGCGACGCTCGCCTGGCTCGGCCAGGCGGGTTTCCTCATCCGGCAGGGCGGCCTGCGGATCGTCATCGACGCCTATCTCTCGGATTCGCTTGCCGAAAAATACCGAGGGACCCGGTTTCCGCATCGGCGCATGGTGCCCGCGCCCGTGGAGCCGGGCGCTCTCGCCGGCATCGACTGGCTGCTCTGCAGCCATGGCCATACCGATCACATGGACCCGGGAACGATCCCGGCCTTGCTCGCCGCCAATCCGCAGGCGCGGGTGCTTGCGCCACGCGCCGAAAAGGCGCGCGCCATCGAGCGTGGTGTGCCCGAAGGACGCCTCACCCTGATCGATGCCGGCGAAAGCGTCGATCTCGGCGGTGTCGTCGTGACCGCGACGCCGGCGGCGCATGAGGAAATGTGCCGCACGGCCGATGGTTATCCTTTCCTCGGCTATGTGCTTGCCGGTGGCGGGGTGACGCTCTGGCATTCGGGCGACACCGTTCCCTTTTCCGGTCTGGCGGAATGGCTGATGCCGTTCCGGGTCGACCTGGCCCTGCTGCCGGTCAACGGCCGCGATGCGCTGCGCGCCGCCAATGGCGTGCCGGGCAATTTGACGCTCGACGAGGCCGTGGCGCTTGCCGACGAGATCGGCGCGCGGGCCATGATCGGCCATCATTTCGGCCTTTTCGATTTCAACACGCTCGATCCCGCCGAAGGCGCGCAGCGGCTCGCCGTCCTGACGCCGGAGGTCGAGGTGCGGCTGGCGGAGGTTTCGACGGCCTACCGCGTCCGCCCGGTCGCGCGGCCTCCGCTCTCCGTGCTCGTCGTCTGTCGCGGCAATATCTGCCGCTCGCCGACCGCCGACGGCATCCTGCGCGCCGCGCTGCCGGGACACCGGATCGACAGCGCCGCCATCATGGACTGGAACGTCGGCAAGCCGCCGCATGCCGAAACCATTGCCGTCGCGGCCGCCCGCGGCGTTGCGCTGGAGACGCTCGTCGCGCGGCAGATCCGGAAGACTGACTTCGAGGAATTCGACTTGATCCTCGGCATGGACGACCAGAATATGGCTGCCATCCGGGCGCTTCGTCCACAGCGGAGCCATGCCCGCATCGGCCGCCTCGGCGCCTATGCGACGCCCGGCGAGGAAACGACGATCATCGATCCGTGGGGTTTGGACCGGGACGCCTTCGAGGCCGTCTTCGATCAGATCAGCACGGCCTGCGTGCGGCTGGCGCGCTTTGCGCAATCGAACGGGACAAGGGAGTGAAACCATGGATTTCGGACTTAAGGACAAGATCGTCATCGTCACCGGCGGCGCGACGGGCATCGGCCACGCGATCGCCCGCACCTTCCACGAGGAGGGTGCGATCGTCATCATCAACGGCCGCGACCCGGCCAAGCTCGACAAGGCTGCGGCGTCGATTGGTCCGCGGGCCCACGGCGTCGTCGCCGATCTCCTGACGCTGGAAGGGGCGCAGACGCTGGCCGACTACGCCGCCGGCTTCGGCCCGGTCTCGTTCCTCGTCAACAATATCGGCGTCTTCGACGTCAACGACTTCTTCGAGGTCAGCGACGAGCGCTGGATGGAGTATTTCCAGCACAATCTCATGACCGCGATCCGCATCAGCCGCATCGTCATGAAGGATATGCTGGCGCGCAACGAGGGCAGCATCGTCTTCATTTCCTCGGAGGCGGCGATCCGCTCCATCGGCAACATGACGCCCTATTCGGTGACCAAGACGGCGATGCTCGGCCTCAGCCGCTCGCTGGCTGAGCTGACGCGCGGCACGAATGTGCGCGTCAACAGCTACATGCCGGGCTCGACGGCGACGGAATCCGTCGAGACCTATTTCGCCGATCTCGCCAAACAGCAGGGCAAGACCGTCGAGCAGGCGCTTGCCGATTTCTACCGCGACGTCCAGCCCTCCAACCTCACGCAGAAGCTGATCGACCCGGCCCTGCATGGGCGCGGCGTCGTGCAACTCATGACCAATGCGGCGATGAACGGCGTCTGCCACCGTGCGGATGGCGGTACGATCCGCTCGATCTTCGGCTGATTTCCTGGAGGAACACATGGGCGGAAAGCTTGGAATTCATAGCCTCGTCTTCACGGACGACTGGTCGGGGGAGCGGGCGGCGGAAAGCTGCCGCGCGGCGGCGGAGATCGGCTTCGAGCTGATCGAGGTGCTGATGTTCGATCCCGCCGCCCTCGATATCCCGCTCACCCGGCGGGTGGTGCGCGAAGCGGGGCTGGAACTGCGCCTCGGCATGGCGCTCGGCCCCGAGGCCGACATTTCCTCCGCCGATCCGGCGATTGCACGGCGCGGCGAAGAAACGGTCGCGCGGGCGTTGGAAATCGCTTCGGAACTCCGCGCGCCTGCCGTTTCCGGCATCACCTATGCCGCCTTTTCCAGCTACGCCGCCCCGGCGACGGCGGCGGCTAGGGCGCGGGTCGCCGAAAGCCTTTCCCGTCTCGACCGTCGAGCGGGCGAACTTGGCGTCCGCCTCGGGCTGGAGCCGGTCAATCGCTACGAGAGCTATCTCGTCAATACGCTGGACGAGGCGGCCGCCCTGATCCGCGCCTCGGGCGGGGAGAACCTCTTCATCCACATGGACACGTTCCACATGAATATCGAGGAGGGCGACATCGCCGCCGCCATCCACCGCAACGCGTCCCTGCTCGGCTACGCCCATGTCGCCGACAGCAATCGCGGCGCGCTCGGCGGCGGCCATTTCGATCTGACGGCCTATTTCCGGGCGCTGGAAAGCGTTGGCTATGCGGGGGATTACACGGTCGAAGCCTTCTCCTCCCGCGTGCTCGGCGACGGGCTCGTTGGCGGGGTGCGGCTGTGGCGCGAAGCATGGGAGGATTCGCGCCTGGCGGCCCGCGCCGCTTTTGAGGTTTTGCGCGTGATGCGGGAAAATGCGCGGGCCGGATGCAGGGTCTGGTAAAAAAAGAAATTTCATTCTCGCGGATTTGCCGGCTATAGAATTGCGACAAACAGTCGGAGTCGTGATCGATGGACAACGCTACGGACAACAGGCAATCCATTCTGATGCGCATTCGCTGGAAGGCCGGCTATATGAACCCGGCCTTGCGGCGCATCGCGGACCGGGTGCTGAAGGCGCCGGAAGAGATCAAGTCGATTTCGATCAAGGATCTTGCCGTGCAATGCGACGTTTCGGAATCCACCGTCACCCGCTTCGTGCGCGAGATCGATGTGCAGAGTTTTCAGCAGTTCAAGATCCTCATCGCGGAGGAACTCTCCCAGGGGACGGCGGCGGCCGAGCCGCTGACCGAACGCCATATCTATGAAGACATCACCGATCAGGACGATACGTCCTCGGTGCTGTCGAAGGTCGCCGCCCGTTATGCAATGACCGTTTCGGACACCCGCGCCGGCCTTGCGGAAAAGGAACTGGAGCGCGCAGTCGGCGCGATCGAGGAGGCGGACGTGCTCGGCTTCTTCGCCATGGGCGCCTCGCTGCTCTGCGTGGAAAACGCGCTCTTGCGTTTCATGCGGGTCGGCAAGCGCTGCCTCTTCTTCCGCGACCTCGGCATCCGGCAGATCTCGACCTCGACGCTCGGGCCGAAATCGCTGGCGATCGGCGTTTCGAATTCCGGCCGCACCATCTCGACCGTCGATAGTTTGCAACAGGCGCGGCTGCAGGGCGCGACCACGCTGGCGATCACCTCTTTCCCGGATTCGCCGATTGTCCGCCATGCGGATATCTGCCTGTTCACCCCCACCATCACCGGCGTCGTCGGACCGGGCGAATATCACGAATCCATGGTTTCGAAGATCGCCCAGCTGCAGGTCATCGACGTGCTCTATTCGCTTTATGCCGTTCGCAACTTCGGCCGCGCGATCGAGGGGCTTGAGCGCACCTCCGACGTGACCGCCCTGACGCGTTATTGAGGACCGACCATGCCTGACGACATGCATGCTTCCGCCGGCCGGCTGGCGCCGCGCCTCGCCGCCGCCGAACAGGCCGCCCGCGCGGCGGGCCGCCTGCTGCTTGCCCATTACGACCGCCGCAGCCAGCTCGTCATCGAGCAGAAAGGGCTGAACGACTTCGTTTCCATCGCCGACCGCGAGGCCGAAGAGGCGATCGCCGCCATTCTCCGACCAGCCTTTCCCGATGATGGGTTTCTTGGCGAGGAAACCGGCCTTTCCGGCGCGGAAACGGCGGATTGCGTCTGGTGCGTCGATCCGCTCGACGGCACCTCGAATTTTCTGAAGGGCGCCCATAACTGGTGCGTCTCGATCGGCCTCTGGTCGAAGGGCGAGCCGATCCTCGGCGTCATCTACGATCCCCTGCGTGACGAGCTTTTCACCGGCGCCGACGGCATCGCGCCAAGCGTCAACGGCGCGCCGATCGCGGTGAGCGCCACCGACGGAATCGACCGCACGAGCCTCGGCCTCGGGCACAATCACCGCGTTCCGCCGGCGGCCTTTGCCGCCGATGCCGAACGGCTCTTTTCCGCCGGCGGCAGCTTCCGGCAGGTGGGCGCCGGCGCGCTGATGCTGGCCTATGTCGCGGCGGGCCGGGTGGATGGCTATTTCGAGCGGCATATGTGGTCGTGGGACGCCGTTGCCGGGCTCGCCCTCATCAAGGCGGCCGGCGGGCGTTTCGCGGCCTATCCGCCGCCCGGCACGGCGCTGCCTCGGGGCGGGCTGGTCCTCGCCAGCGGCCCGAAGCTTTTCGGCAGCCTTGCCGGCCTTTTCGCAATCGACTGATCCCGGCATTCGCGAAGGCAGTCTTCGGATAACTCGAAGACTGCGGCGCTTCTTCCCATGCTATTGATCTGAAACGGCTTTTCAAGCCGGAAAGGGGCGCATGCGCGCGCCCGGGATCGATGGGAGAAAGCGAATGAAAGACGGAATGTTTGTCTTTGACGCGGCGGTGCATTGCCAGGATTTCAGCGATGGCCAGATCAAGGACGGCAGCGACGGCCGGCGCGTGCGCATCCTGCGCGAACAATTGACCGGTTTCATCAATCTGACCGGCCGGCGCGGCCCGCCGCCGGAGCCCGAGACCTTTTCCAATCCGGATCTCGACTGGGCGATGGACATGCTGTTCGGCAAGGCGGATACGGACATGGCCTGCGCCTGCTCCGTGCCGCTGTTTTCGCATTGGCGCGCCGGCCTCGGCCCGGTGGAGCTCAGCCATGCGCTCGCCCGCAAGGATCCGAAGCGGATCGTGCTGACCGGGGGCGTCGATCCGGCCTATCATGGTGTCGGCCCGGCCCTGAAGGAGATGGAGCGCCAGGTTCACGAGCTCGGCGCCGTGAGCTTCAAGTTCTACCAGTATCAGTCCCGTGGCTGCGCATGGCGGGCCGACGACCGCGACATTGCCTATCCGCTCTGGGAAAAGGCGATCGAACTCGGCGTGAAAATGGTGCAGTTCCACAAGGGTTTTCCGCTGGAGCTCGGGCCGGTCGAAGCCTTCAGGCCGAACGATCTCCAGTATGCGGCGGCCGATTTTCCGGAGCTGAACTTCGGCATCCACCATCTCGGCGATCCCTATGTCGACGAGACGATCTCGATTGCCAGCCGTTTCGAGAATATCTATCTGATCCTGCCGCTGTGGTTCAATCAGTACTACCTGCAGCCTTGGAAAATGCTGCAAAGGCTGGGCGAAGCGCTGCTCTATGTCGGCTCGGAACGCATCTGCTACGGTTCGGAAGCCTTCATCTGGCCGCATGTGCAGACCTATATCGACACGCTCGCCAACCTGACGATGCCGGACGAGTTGCAGGATCGCTACGGCTACCCGGACATCACCCGCGAGATGAAGGAAAATATCCTCGGCAAGGCCTTCGCGCGCGGCATGGGCATCGATCTCGAGGCGAAGAAGCGCGAGCTGGGGCTGGCGGCATGATCGACCGCGACGCTCTCGCCGCTGCGCTTGCCCGCGCGCGGCCCCTCATTCTCGGCCATGGCGGCGACATCGCGATCACCGATGTCAGCGAAAACGGCGTGGTCAGCGTTGCGCTCACCGGCGCCTGCCGCGCCTGCCCGAACCTCGCCATGACCTTCGTCGGCCCTGTCCGCACCTTCCTGATGGCCGTGCCCGGCGTCAGCGACGTCGCCTGCGACCAGGTGAAGGCGGGGCCAAGGGCGCTGTCGCGGCTTGCCGGCCTCCTGAACGCCCATCCCTATCCCGCCGCCTGACGGCGGGATTTTCCTGCAAAGAGAAAGAGCGCATCGGCCGCCCGATGCGCTCTTCTTGTTTGTGATCCAGGGAAAAAGCTTAGAGTTTGTCAGGGAAAAGTGGGAACCAGTTTTCCCGAAAAGATAAACGAAAACAAAAGAATCTAGAGGCTGGCTGGTTCAGAATGAACCGGACGGACTCTAGGGGATGATCCGCTCCGCGCGCAGCCGGTCGAAAACGTCGATGAAGGATTGCTCGGTGTCCTGGATGTCGCGGAAGCCGAGCGCCCGGCTCTTGGCCATCGAATGCAGGCATTCCATCGGGCGGCCGAGGTCGAGATCGGTATGCCAGGGCGAGGCGAGGCGGTCGAGCGCATGTGGCTGCAGGCCGTGCTGTTTCACCAGCGCCTGCCAGTCCGGATCGAGGCCCTGCATGCGCTCGGTCAGGGAATTGTATTGGCCGGGATAGGCGCCGACCGCGATGCCGAAATAATCGGCGATGCGCTTCCACAGCTGCTCCCAGCGGAACACGTCGCCATTGGTCGCGTTGAAGGCTTCGTTACGCGCGTTCGGCTCCGTCGAGGCCCAGACGATATGCCTGGCGAGCAGGCGGGCATCGGTGATGTCGTTGATGCCGTGATAGGCCGTCGGCGTGCCGGGAAAGGTGAAGGGCCGGCCGGTCGCCTTGCAGAGCGAGGCGAAGGTCGCGAGCGTCGCGCCGATGTTCATGAGGTTGCCGACCGCATAGCCGATGATGGTATGCGAGCGATGCACCGACCAGCCATAAGCATGGCGGCCGGCATGGTCCATGACGACGTCTTCCAGTTCGTAGTAGAAATTCTTCTTCTCCAGCCGGGGCGCGTCCTCGCGGAAGGGCGTCACCGGCGTCACCTTGCCGTAGTCCTCGAACGGCCCGAGATAGTGTTTGGTGCCGGTGACGACCGCGACATGCTCCACCGTGCCGGCGGCGCAAACGCCGTCCAGAAGCGTGCGCAGCATGCCGCCATTGAGGCGGATATTTTCGTCCTCGTTGCGGCCGAGCGTCCAGGTGCAGAAATAGACATGGGTCGGGCGCAGCGTCTTCAACACTTCCAGCGCGGCTTCGCGGTCGAGCAGGTCGATGGCGTGCGTCTTCATGTAGGACGCGCCGACGGGTGGGCGGCGGGACAGGCCCGTTATCTCCCAGCCGCCGAGATCGCGCAGATGTTCGGCGACGTTAAGCCCGACAATGCCGGTCGCGCCGGCCACGAGTGCCCGTTTCTGATACATGTTTTCCGTCTCCTCCAATTGGGTCGAAGGAGAGCACTGCCATTTCCGCCTTGTCGCAGTAAGCGGTATGCTGGCATAAGTGAAATGATGCTGTGTCATGAATGGAGGAGGCGATGTCCGGCCGGGTTTCCGAAATCGAGGTTTTCGTCAAGGTCGTCGAGACCGGCAGTTTCACCGCCGCCGCCGATGCGCTGCGCCTGTCGCCCTCCGCCATCAGCAAGATCGTTGCCCGTATCGAGGCGCGGCTCGGCCTGCCGCTGGCGATCCGCTCGACGCGAAAGCTGCGCCTGACGGTCGAGGGCGAGGATTATTTCGCACGCGGCAAGCAGATCCTGCAGGATATTTCCAGCCTGGAACGCGGCGTGCGCGAAAGCGCCGGCCAGATTGGCGGCACGCTCCGGGTCAGTTGCAACGTGCCTTTCGGCATTCATCGCGTTGCGCCGCTGGTCGCCGGCTTCCTGGAGGCCTATCCGGATATCGCGCTGGAATTTTCACTGTCGGACACGACCGCCGATCTCATCCGCGAGGGCGTGGACGTGGCGATCCGCACCGGCGTGCTGACCGATTCCACCATTCGCTTCCGTCGCCTCGCCAGTTCGCCGCGCCATGTCGTCGCCTCACCCGCCTATCTTGAGCGGCATGGCGTTCCCGTCGAACCGCGCGACCTGCTGGAGCACAATTGCCTGACGCTCGGCTTCAGTCGCAGCTATGGCAAATGGCCGTTCCGCGTCGATCAGGATGGGGCCGTCACCCAGCTCGATCTCGCGGTGAAGGGCAATCTCAGCCTCGACAATGGCGAGAGCCTGCGGCGCTTCGCCCTTGACGGCATCGGCTTTGCGCGTCTTTCGGAGTTCCATGTCGGACATGACCTGCGGGCAGGAAGGCTCGTCTCCGTGCTCGATACCTTCAATCCCGGCGACCGCGAACCGGTCTCCATCATCTATGCCGACCAGTCGCCGCTTGCGCCGCGCATCCGCGTCTTCGTCGATTATCTGGTGCAGCACATTGATTTGTGAAATTGCGTCCACAATGAAATGACCAATTTTCGCGGCGGGATTCCGTGCGGCGGTGCTACTCCTTGAAAAAGGCTCCCGGTTTCCAGAGGAGGACGCTTGCGAAAGGGCGTCTGGAAAGCCGGCGGAGCCTTCAGGGCAGGATCGCCTGAACGGAGGAACCCCGCATGAATTGCCTGGCCGATCTCAGGATGTTTTCGGAAATCGCCCGCTCGCAAAGCATGGCGAGCGCCGCAAGCCGTCTCGGCATGGCGCCGGCGACGATCAGCGGCCGGCTGAAGGCGCTGGAGGATCATTACGGCATGGCGCTGGTGCGGCGCACGACGCGCTCGCTGCTGCTGACGGAGGAGGGGCGTTTGCTGCTGGAGCGGGCGGAGCCCGTGCTTTCCGGCTTTGCCGATCTCGAACGCGAGATGGGTGGACGGCGAAACGCGGTCGAGGGCGGGCTGGTGCTCTCCTGCGCCACGGATATTGGCCGCAGCCATGTGCTTTCGCTGGTGCATGCCTTCGCCCGGACGCATCCGCATGTGAAATTCTCACTGCGTTACGATCCGCCCGGCAGCCTGCATGAAATTCATTTCGATGCAGCACTTCGCGCAGGTCCGGTGAAGGATTCCGGGCTCACCATCCGAAAGCTGTTCGCGATGGAAACCGCGACCGTTGCGGCGCCCGCCTATCTGGCCGAGCGGGGCGCTCCGGTCTGTCCGGACAGTCTCGGCGATCATGAATGTCTTCGGCTGGAAGGCTCGATGATCGGCGGCGACGCCTGGACCTTCGGGCAGGGCAACGGCCGGAGCGTCCCGGTTGGCGGCCGCTTCCGGGCGAGCGATCCGGAAACGCTAAAAGCATTTGCGCTTCAGGGGCTTGGCATTCTGCGCACGGCGCGCGCGGATGTCGAGGCGGAACTGTCTTCGGGGCTGCTGACGCCGGTTCTGGCGCCGTTCGAGCCGGCGCCGGCGCGGGTCTGTCTGATCAGCGACACGCGGCGGCGGCTCCCGGCGCGCACGGCCGCCTTCATCGATTTCGCCCTGCATCATTTCGCAAGCGGCAACGGCGCGCATTCGACGCGCTGGGGGCAGAACGCAGTGTAATCGTGTAAAATTTTTTTTCTTGCAAAGTTTGTGCAAAAAAATTAGTTCTATCGGCCAAGGCAGAATTCCTGGGTCGAAGGGCTGACGGCTATCCGGCCAGAAGAGAGGAATGCGCGCAGCGCCTGGAGGGGCGGCGCGCCGGAGCCTGAGGCTCCGCATGCCATGGGAGGTTTTGGCAATGGACTACGGTCTTGAAGGCAGGCACGTGCTGGTGACGGGCGGGGCGACAGGCATCGGTCTGGCGGTCGCGCAGGCCTTCGTCGCCGAGGGCGCGCGGGCGACGGTCAGCGGTCTGTCCGGGGTCGAGGTGGAGGCCGCCGTCGCCCAGCTCGGGAAGGGCGCGCAGGGTCTCGCCTGCGACCTCACGGTCGCCGGGGAGGACAAGCGCCTTGCCGATTTCGCCGAGGCTGCCGCACCCGTCGATTTCCTGGTCAATTCCGTCGGCATTTTCGAAGTGCGTCCGTTCTTCGAGACGCGCGACGAGGACTGGTTCCGTTTTTTCGACGTCAACGTGATGACCGGCGTGCGTATGTCGCGCCTCATCCTGAAAACCATGCTGGCGCGCGGCGAGGGCTCCGTCGTCTTCATCAGCAGCGAAAGCGCCGTCAAGCCGCAGGCCTGGATGCCGCATTACGGGGCGATGAAGGCCTGCCTGCTCGGCGTCTCGCGCGCGCTTTCGGAGCTGACGCGCGGCACGCGGGTGCGCGTCAACACTATCCTGCCGGGGCCGACCGACACCGCGGCCGTGCGCCGCTATCACGAGGAGATCGCCCGTGAAAAGGGCGTCACCCGCGAACAGGTGGTCTCCGACTATTTCGACGAGACCGAGCCGACCTCGCTCATCCGCCGGATGATCGCGCCCGAGGAGGTGGCGGCGAGCGTCGTCCATCTCGCCGCCTCGCCCGCCCTCAACGGCATGGCGATGCGCGCCGAAGGCGGGACCATCCGCGCAATTCTTTGATTTCGAACCGGAAAAGATCATGGCTGACCTTCAGATCGAAAACCTGGCGAAAGCCTTCAAGGGTGGCTTCACGGCGCTCAACGGCGTCTCGCTCGATGTCGCGGACCGCGAGGCGGTGTTCCTGCTCGGTCCTTCGGGCGCCGGCAAGACCACGACATTGCGCCTCGTCGCGGGGCTGGAGGAGGCCAGCGCCGGCCGCATCATGATCGGCGGCCGCGATGTCACCCGCTGGACCCCGCGCGAGCGCAATCTCGCCATGGTCTATGACAAGCATTCGCTGTTTCCACATCTGACGGTGTTCGAGAATCTCGCCTATCCCCTGCGCATCCGCAAGATGGCGGATGCCGCGATCCGACGCCACATCCTGGGCGTCGCCGAGACGTTGCAGATCGAAAAACTGATGGAGCGCCGCCCGAGCCAGCTTTCCGGCGGCCAGCAGCAGCGCGTGGCGATCGGCCGGGCGCTGGTGCGCGATGCCGATGTCTTCCTGCTGGACGAGCCGATCTCGCATCTCGACGCCCAGCTCCGGGCGCGCATGCGCGTCGAGTTCAAGCGCCTGCAACGCGATTTCCGCGCCACCATGCTTTACGTTTCGCATGACCAGCTGGAGGCCATGACCATGGCCGACCGCATCGTGCTGATCAACAAGGGGCGGATCGAGCAGATCGCCGCCCCGCAGGATCTCTTCGACCGGCCGGCGACGCTGTTTGCCGCAATTTTCATCGGCGAGCCGCCGATGAATGTCATGCAAGCGGCGATTTCGGAATCCAACGGCTGCAATTTCCTGCGGATCGGTGACGCCTATGTCGAGATCGACAAGGGCTGGATGCGGCATGGCGAGCCGCTTCGCCCGGGCGAAAACTATCTGCTGGGGCTGCGGCCGCAGCATCTTTCGCTGTGCCCGGCCGACAGCCCCCATGCCTGCCGGGTCAACGGCACGGTCTTTGCGGTCGAAACGCTCGGCTCGCGCGTCGTCTTCGATATCGAGGTCGACGACGCGGTGATCCGGGTCATGTCGTCGCTCGACGCGGCGCTGAACTATCCCCGCACGATCGGCGCGCCGATCTCGTTCCGGATCGATCCGGACTTTGCCTATCTTTTCGAGGCCGGCGCCGGCCGCACCGTGCGGCAGGCGCGCTTCACGACAAACGGGCAAACCAGGCTCCACGCCTGACCGGGCGTGGCGACGGATATGCATGCACCAACACCTGAGGAGGAGAGAATGAACGTCATGAAAACCACGGCCGCGTTCGCGGCCGGCCTTGGGCTCTGGACGCTGGCGCTGCCCGCGCACGCCCAGACCGAGGCCCAGAAAGCGCTTGCCGGCACGACCATCCATTTCCTTGCCCCATCCATGCCCCAGTTCGCTGCGCTCGAAAAATTCTTCCCGGAATTCGAGAAGAAATACGGCATCAAGGTCGTCGTCGACGAGGTGCCCTTCGAGAATTACCGCCAGAAATCGCTGGTCGAGATGCAGCAGGGCACGGGCACCTATGACTTCTTCGCCGTGGACGTGATGTGGCTGGCCGAATACGCCGCCGCCGGCTTCCTCCAACCCCTGATGCCCTATGTGAAGAATGCCGATCTCACCGAAGCCGATTACGACATCGACGACTTCCTGCCGCGCGTCATCAGCGGCACCGGCGTCTTCAACGACACGCTGTTCACCATCCCGATCGGCGCCGGCCCGGTCGGCACGACGTTCCGCACCGACATTGCCGAAAAGGCCGGCTTCAAGCTGCCGGAGCGCTTCTCGCCGGAATTCACCACGCAATACATGTTCGATGCGGCCAAAAAGGTGAACAATCCCGAAAGCAACATGATCGGCTTCGCCAATATTCCGGGCCGCTGGTTCTGGGGCGTCACCTATCTGCCCTATCTCTATGCCTTCCAGACGCCGCAGACCAAGGGCGACGAATATGTCGACAAGGACTGGAAGATCTCGATCAACAACGAGCGCACGGTCGCCTCGATCGATTATTTCGTCAGCTTCAAGCAGTTCATGCCCTCCGACAGCGCCAACTGGGGCATCGGCGAGGCGACGGCCGTCTACCAGACGGGCAACGCCTTCGGCACCTGGAACTACCAGGACTTCGTCAAGGGCTTCTTCGAGGATGCCGAAAGCAAGGCGAAGGTTGCCGGCAAGAACGTGCATCTCCACACGCCGGTCGGCCCGAACGGGGTCATCGACCCCTGGTTCGGCGCCTGGTCGCTCGGCCTTTCCAAGGACTCCAAGAACAAGGAGGCCACCTGGACCTTCATCCAGTGGCTGACCTCGAAGGACATCCAGGCCCGCGCGACGCAATACGGCGCCGGCCCCTCGCGCCACTCCACCTACAAGAGCGAGACGCTTGCCAAATATCAGCCGTGGTGGCCGGTGGTCTATGATTTCATGCTGAAGGAAACCAACCCGGACGAGCGTATCCGCGTGCCGGAATGGGCCGAGATCTCCGACATCATGGGCGAGGAAGGCAACCGCGTCTGGATCGGCGAGATCGACAGCAAGACGGCCGCCGCCAACATGGAAAAGCGCATGACCGAGGCGATGCGCAAGGGCGGCTACTACATTCCCGGCCGCGCCGACCTGCCCAAGCAGCAATGGCGCGACCTGACCTACTACGACCGCCTGCCGTCGAAGTGGAACTGATTTCCTAAGGCCTCGTCCGGGCGTCGTCGGCGCCCGGGCAGGCTGTCGGCACGCCTTCCTCCAGGCGTGCCGCTTTTCTCAATCGCAATCCAAGGGGCCTGAGACATGTCGATCTCGGAACATACCACTGCAACCCCGGCGCTGGCTTTCGGGCAGCGGGGTTTCCTGTCCCGCTTCGGTCCCTCGAACCGGACGATCTTTCCCTGGGTGCTGATGGCGCCGACGCTGATCATCCTGTTCGCGATCGGCATCTATCCGTTTCTCTACTCGCTCTATATCGCGAGCCACAACGTCATCCTGTCGAAGCCCTATATCCCGCAATTCTTCGTCGGGCTCTATCAATACCAGGCGGTCGTGCAGGATCCGGAATTCTGGCACGCATTGCGCAAGACGCTGCTTTTCACGGTCGAGGCTGTCTTCATCGAGTTCTGGCTGGGTCTCGGGCTGGCGCTGCTCTTCCAGCGGCAGCTGCGCGGCATCGCCGTCATGCGCATCCTGATCCTCATTCCGATGATCCTGCCGCCGCTGGTCGCGGCCCTCATCTGGCGCTACATGTTCTATCCGGGCGCCGGCCTGGTGACCTATTATGTCGGCGGGATCACGCGGGCGCTGGGCCTCGGTGAAATCCCGTTCCTGTCCGATCCGTTCATCGCCTTCCAGACGCTGGTCTTCGTCGATGTCTGGGAATGGACGCCGTTCATGTTCCTGATGCTCTCGGCCGGGCTCGCCTCCATTCCGCGCCAGCCCTACGAGGCGGCGGAGATCGATGGGGCCGGCTCCTGGCGGGTGTTCTGGACGATCACCATGCCGCTCTTGCGCCCGGCGATCCTGATCGCGGTGATCATCCGCACCATGGATGCCTTCCGCACCTACGAGCTGATCGTGATCATGACGCGCGGCGGTCCCGGCAACGCCACCACCACGCTCAACGTCTTTCTCACCAAGACCGGCCTCGAATTCTTCGATGCATCCAAGGCCGCCGCGCTGTCGCTGATCATGATGATGATCATCATCGTCATGAGCTTCGTGTTCATCCGCGTCTTCCGCTCGAAGACCGAAGTCGCCGAATAAGGGGTTTCCATGAAAAAGCTCAGCTACACGATGGCATCGCCCGATGCGCCGCCGGTGCAGCGCAACTGGTGGGTCTATCTCGTCCTCATCCTCGTCTGCGTCGCCAATTTCCTGCCCTATCTCTGGGTGGTGATGACCGGCTTCATGGATGGCGCCACCTCCGCCTCGGCGACGCCGACCTGGTTCTTCAAGCCCTCGCTGGAAGCTTTCAGCTACCTGATTTCCGAAAAGGGCATCCTGAAGAACTTCTTCAACAGCGTCGTCGTGTCTCTGGCCTCCACCTTCTTCTCGGTGACGATCGGCATGTTCTGCGCCTATGCGCTGGCGCGCTACGATTTTCCGGGCCGCGACGACGTTTCCTTCTGGGTGCTGACCAACCGCATGATGCCGCCGGTCGCGATCCTGATCCCGATCTTCGTGACGTTCCAGACCGCGGGCCTGCTGGATACGCTTCTCGGGCTGATCATCCTCTACACGGCGATGCAGTTGCCCTTCGTGGTCTGGATGTTGACCGGCTATTTCCGCGACATTCCGCGCCGCTACGAGGAATCCGCCATGGTGGACGGCGATACCTGGTTCGCCGCCTTCCGCAAGGTCACGCTGCCGGTCATGGCGCCCTCCATCACGGCGACCGCGATCTTCGTGATGATCCTGTCCTGGAACGAGTTCGCCTTCGCTACTTTCCTGACCAGCAACCAGGCCAAGACCATGCCGCCGGCGATCATGGCCTATTCGATCGGCGCCGACATCCATTGGAACGTGCTGGGCGCCGCCGTCGTGCTCATCACCGCGCCGCTCATTCTCTTCGTGCTGCTGTTGCAGCGCCAGTTCATCAGCGGCCTGTCGCAGGGGGTGGTGCGCAAATGAGCCCCATTCGCGAGAGCGCCGGCAAGGCAAGGGAGCGCCGTCATGGCTGAAATCGAGATCAACAGCCTGGTGAAGCGGTTCGGCGCCTTCCAGGCGGTGCAGGACGTGAACATCACCGTGAATGACGGCGAATTCGTCTTCCTCCTTGGCCCCTCCGGCTGCGGCAAGACGACGACGCTGCGGATGATCGCCGGCCTTGAGATGCCCAGCGACGGCCGCATCGCCATCGGCGGCCGCAACGTCACCTTCCTGCGCCCGCGCCACCGCAATGTCGGAATGGTGTTCCAGGATTACGGCCTCTACCGCCACCTGACGGTGTTCGGCAACATCGCCTATCCGCTGGAGGTGCGGCGGCTCGAACGGGCCGAGATCGCGCGCAAGGTGGAGGCGGTCGCCCGCACCATGCAGATCTCGGAGGTGCTGCAACGCAAGCCGGACCAGCTTTCGGCCGGGCAACTGCAGCGCGTGGCCATCGCCCGCATGCTGGTGCGCGACGCCGACGTCTTCCTGATGGACGAGCCGATGTCGCATCTCGATGCGCAGTTGCGCGGCCAGATGCGCGCCGAGCTGCGCCACATCCAGAAAAGCGTCGGCGTGACCACGATCTTCGTGACCCACGACCAGCTCGAAGCGATGACCATGGCCGATCGCATCATCGTCATGAAGGATGGCGAGATGCTGCAATTCGCCACGCCCCGCGAGATCTTCGAGCGCCCGGCGACGGAATTCGTCGCCACCTTCGTCGGCGAGCCGCAGATGAACGTGTTCGACGTGCGCGTCGCCCGCATCGAGGACAGGCTGGCGGCCGTGACGGAAGACTTCGTCATCCCCTTCGACCAGGCATGGGCGCAGGCCAACCGCCTCGATTTGCGTGTCGGGCAGACGGTGCGGCTCGGCATCCGTCCCGAACACATATCGATCGGCGACCGGGCGGAGGCCGCCCATGGCCTGCCGGCCGAATTGTATTCGTTCGAGCCCACCGGGGCGGAAAATCTCTACGTGCTTCGCTGCGGCGACGTGACCGTCACCACCCGCAGTTCGACCACGCAAACCGCGCATCTGGCCAAGCATGAGGGCAGCCGCCTGTTCGCCGGCTTCGATCCGAAGTGGATCTACCTCTTCGAAACCGGCGCCGGCCGCACCATTGCCCAGGCCGCCGCCAGCCAGACCGAAGCCGAGGAGGCTTGAGATGCATTCAAAACTCGTCCTGTGCGCCATTCTGGCGCTGCTGCTCGGCTCCTGCACGGTCATGACCGGCGATGTCTCGCATTGGCCGGCCTCGCTGACCGCCGTCGTGGTGATCGTCCTGCTCAAGGTCTGGAACGACCGGGTCAAGCTGCTTGCCTGGCCCATGGAGTTCCTGCTGGCGGCGGGCGTCACCATGATCGTGATCAATCTCGCCCGGCTCTACATGATGCCGGCGATCTATTGAGGGAGGATGCCATGGCGACGCATGCCCTCGTGGTCGACCGTTTGGCCAAGACCTTTGGCTTGAAGCAGGCGGTCAGGAATGCGAGCTTTGCCGTCGGGCGGGGCGAGATCACCGGTTTTCTCGGGCCGAACGGCGCCGGCAAGACGACGGTGATGGGCATGATCATGGGGTTGGTGAAGCCGGATGCGGGCGAGATCGCGCTTTTCGGCGTCCGGCGCGACAGCAGCCCTGCCGAGGTTCGGACACGGATTGGCTACCTCCAGGAAAAGCCGCGCATCTATCCCGACATGACGGCGAAGAACTACCTGCGCTTCTTCGCCGATCTCTACGGCGTTCCCGATCCGGCAATGCGCGTGCGCGAGGCCCTGGCGCGGGTCGGGCTGGGCCAGGCCGCCGACCGCCGGCTCGGCGTCTTCTCGCGCGGCATGCAGCAACGCGCCTGCCTGGCGCGCGTCATGCTGCACCGGCCGGAACTTCTGGTTCTCGACGAGCCGACGCTCGGCCTCGATCCGAACGGCGTCGCCGATATGCGCGCCATCTTCCGGGACATGAAGGCGGATGGCGTCACGCTCCTGTTTTCCTCCCACCAGCTCGCCGAGATGGAGCGCGTCTGCGACAGCGTCGTCTTCATGCGCGAGGGGGAGGTGATCGCCTCCGGCCGGCCTTCGGATATCGTTCCGGCAGACTGGGGGCAGGGCACGCTCAAGGCCGAGTTTTTCGAGACGGCGGCCGAGGCGCTGCGGGCGATGGCCTCGATCCGCGATATCGCCGAGGCCCGGCCGGTCGGCCCGCAGCATGTCAGCTTCCGACTGGACACCCCGGCCGGCGATCCGCGTGCGGCGCGCGCCCGCGCGGTGACGCTGTTGTCGGCGGCCGGCCTGACGGTCCTGTCCGTCGATGCCGATACGCCGACGCTGGAGGACGTCTTCCTCGGCCTCACCCGACCTGAAACGCCGGCCGCCCGCCAGCCGGCCCACACCGCGATATAAAAAAGGAGTTCGCCCGATGGATCTGGGTTATGACAATCGCCGCTGCCTGATCACCGCCTCGACCGGAGGGCTTGGCTTCGCCATCGCCCGGGCGATGGCCCGCGAGGGCGCGACGGTGGTGCTGAACGGCCGCAGCGCCGAGACGATCGATCGCGCCATGCGCCGCCTGCGCGACGAGGTGCCGGCGGCGAAGCTGGAAGCGGCCATCGGGAATTCCGGCACGCGCGAGGGCTGCGAGGAACTGATCGCCAATTGCCCCGATGTCGACGTGCTGGTCGTCAATCTCGGCATCTACGAGGCGGTCGATATCTACAAGGCCGGTGACGATCGCTGGTACGAACTCATCGAGGTCAATGTGATGAGCGGCGTGCGCCTTGCCCGCCATTACCTGCCAAAGATGCTGGCGCGAAATGCCGGCCGCGTCGTCTTCATGGCAAGCGAATCCGGCATCAATCCCGCCCCGGAAATGCCGGCCTACAGCGCCACGAAGACCATGCAGCTTTCGCTGGCGCGCAATCTCGCCGAGACGACGAAGGGCACCGAGGTCACGGTCAATTCCGTCCTGCCCGGCCCGTCCAGCACCGAAGGCGTCGCCGATCTCATCGCCGGCCTTTACCCCCGCGTGCCGACGCCGGAAGCCGAGCGCCGTTTCGTCGCCGAAAACCGCCCGACCTCGCTGATCCAGCGCCTGTCGCGACCGGAGGAAGTGGCGGATTTCGTCACCTTCCTCGGCTCGACGCGCACCGGCATCGTCAATGGCGCGGCGTTGCGCATCGATGGCGGTCTCATCCGCACCGTCATGTAGGAGGCCCGGCCATGGAACATGTTCGCCCCGTCTTCGTCGGACTGAACCTCAGCCCGCCCGGCTTCATGCGCCAGACCATGCTCCTGATGCTGCGGGAGACGGCGGCGAAGTTCCATGCGATCTGGTTCTGGCTGGGGGCGACGCTGATCTCGCTGATGGCCTGTCTCTATGGCGCCGGTTTCCAGAACACGTTCCAGACAGAGTCCGTCATCGTCACCGCCGATCCGCTCGGCGGTTTGAACGCCGCCGTCATCGCCTTTCTCGGCCTCGTGCTCGGTCTGCGTCTTGCCGGCGGGCTGAGCTTCGAGCGGGAGCACGGCACGCTGGAGGTGCTGCTGGTCGGCCCGGTCTCATGGTCGGCAATCGTCCTGTCGAAATATCTCGCCGAACTGGCTGTTCTGGTCGGGCTCATGGCGCTGTATTGCCTCTATCTTCTCTTCGCCCAGCCGCTCGGCGCCGGCGTCGTCCGCCCCGGCATGCTGGCGTCGCTGGCGGGGTCGGTCGTCTTCGTCCTGCCGCTCATGGGGCTCGGCCTGCTGGTTTCGGCCTGGGCCGCATCGGTGCGCGGCGCCGTCGTCGCCTATCTGTCGCTGGTCTTGCTGCTTGGCGTGCATGAAGCCCTGATCGGACTGTTGCGCAGCATGGGCGCCGACGAGATGAGCCTCTTTGCGCTTTACCTGCGGGCCATGCTGGAAAGCGTCGCGCCCGTCATCCATGCCCTGTCGCCGGTTGCCGGCATTGCCCTGCTCGTTCAGGGCGTCTTCACCGAGGTCGCTCCCGGGCCGGCGGCGACGGCCGCTTCGGTCGTCTTGACCCTTGTCTTGCTGCTGGCCGCCCGGCTAGTGGCGCGGATGAAAGGAGCCGGCGCATGAGACGCCTTCTTCTCGGTCTTCTTCTTTCGGTGCTGGCGGCAGGGTCGGCCGGGGCGATCGAACCCGAGCGCCGCGACGCCATCGTGGTCACAGGCCGCGTCTGGGACGGATTTTCCTTCCACGAAATGTTCCTGCCGTCGCAGTCCCCGACCCTGCACCTGATTTCGGGTGAGGACAGCGCGCTCTCCTTCGTCGACACGGAGGAATATTACTGGCCGCTCTCGCGGCAGGTCTATGTGGATTTCGAGAAAAAGCGGCAGGATATCGACGGCATCCTGAAGATCACCAGGGATGGCCGTGAGGTTGCGGTCATCCGCCCCTTGCCCTATGCGATCCTCTATCCGCAAGGCGCGGTCAATGGCGACGGCAGGCTGTTATGGGGAGAGGACGCCGTTTCCGCCTATGAGGCCTATCAGGAGGAGGAGAAATCCTTCAACCGCCGCTATACCGAGGCATCGGCACGCCGGACGGCCTATGAAAGAAAGCTCGTCGAAGCCGGCGCCGCCCGGATGAAGGGAGCGCCCGCCGAAATCGTTCCGCCACCCGAAGATCTGCCGACGCCCAGCCTGAAGCTCGTCACCAGGCCCGTCCCCGCCTATCGCCTTGCGCTTGCCGCCGGCCGCTACGAGATGACGCTTTTTGAAAACGACAGGCCGGTCGAAGGAACCGCCCGTCGCCTCGACGTCGTGGATGTCGCCGGCCGCGCCGCCGTTGTCGGCGATGTGGTGCCGGAGGAGCGCTGGACCCGGCCGATCCAAAGTAATCAGGAGGATGCGCGCATCTTCGTGCGGCCCGGCTCGACCTTCTACCTGACGCTCACCGCCGCCGATCGCTTCAGGGAAGCGGACTACCTGCCGGTCGTTTCGCCGCAGGCCGAGGCCGTGCCGGGCCGCGACATCTGGGTACGGCGCATGCCCGCCGCCCTCGATACCGTCGATATCCGTTTCGGGGGAGCGAAAGCGGAGGCGTCGTTGTCGCGGCTCAAGGTCGAGCAGGCTGCGGGCTCCGGTTTCGGCTATCGCGTGCGCCCGGCAAAGGACGGCGAGAAGGAAGACCTGACCGCCTTCGCCATCACCGCCCCGGCCTCCACTGCCGCGATATCCGGCGACATATCCGCAAGCACGCCGAATGGCCCCGGATTTTCCCGCGACATCGTCGTCGTCCAGCCCCGGCAAGGCGGGCTCGCATTGGGTCTTGCGCTCCTGCCCCTGATGGGCTGGCTGGGCATCCGGCTTCGCACCTTCGGACGCGCAAGGATGCGCGCGGACGATTGACGGACGCAACGACCCAAAAATCGAATGAGAATGAGCCGGCGGCGCCGGTGAAGGAGAAAGTCTTACATGAACATCGGAGCGTTGAAGGAGCGCGCGGACAGCGAGTCGCGCGTGGCGATGA
>CAMFHE010000003.1 GCA_945952045.1 uncultured Rhizobium sp. | reverse complement strand
TCAGGACGGCTCTCCCATACGCACCGATTTCGTGAAGGCAGCCGCAAGTCCGCGCCGCAGTGCACTTGAAATGCAGCTATTCCGCACCGGCTTTCCACTCCTTGAAAGCGAGGTTTGCTTTTGCGCCGATTGTCCGGAATGGCTGCATTGGCAGCGGTTTAGGAGCGTCGAAACGGGAGAAGATCTCCGTCAGCCGGGTCTTTTGACCAAGCATGACGTCCGCTGCGGCAATTCCATTTGCCGTTGCCTTGGTCGCGCCGACGCCGTTGCATCCGCAGGCTGCGAAAATGCCGTTCTCGATCTCGCCAAAGGCTGGCACGGAATTCCACGTCAGGGCCATCGCACCGCCCCATCGATACTCCATGGGAACGCCAGCGAGGCTGGGAAACCGCGCGCGATATTTTTCGTCGTGTTTCGCGCCGGCGCGTCGAAGCGTCCCGCTGCCCGGTTCGATATTCGCATGGTAAGTGTAGCGGGACCGCACGAGGACGCGGTCGCCGCGTTCGCCGGGGATACGACGCACGGTCGTGCCCATCGGCAGCGCCGGCGTCGCGGCCCATTTACGGTCGCCCGCAAGCAGGGAGGGCGGGAATTCCTTGGTCATCGACGCCCATGTAAAGATGTGGAGCAGTCTGCTTTCGAAGAAGCCAAAGTTCTCCGCGTGCCCGTTATTGGCGAGAATGATCCTCCCGGTGTCGATGGAGCCTTGCGGCGTGGACACTGTCCAGCCGGTGACCTGACCTTCGATCCGAATGGCGGGCGAATTTTCGTAGACCGATACGGGTGCGTGAAGACTGTCCGCCAGACCACGAATATAGGCGGCCGGCTGCACCATCACGGTGCCGGGCATGAAGAGACCTGATGTATAGGTTTCAACGCCGGTAATGGACGTGATTTCACCTTGGTCCAGCAGCCGGTGCTCTTCGCCAAGCGATCCAAGGCCCTGGGCGTATTTTATCAGGTGCCGGTCGCCCTCATCACTGATTGCGACACTGTAACGGCCGCAGGGGTCGAAGATATCGCGGCCCCAGCGCTGTTCCTCCGCAACAGACCTTGCAAGCGCAATCGCGCTGCGGCTGATGTCGATTGCCTCCCGGTTCTTTGTAATCGTGTCCCCGCCATAGTCTTCCGAGGAAACCTCATGCGGCAGATCGATGATGAAGCCGGAATTGCGGCCCGCCGCCGCCTCGCCGATGACGCCTGCCTCCAGAACCGCGACTTTGAGGCCGGGATCGAGCGCGTTGAGGCGGCGCGCGGCAGAAAGGCCGGCGAAGCCACCGCCGATGATGACGATATCGGCGGTGACATGTCCTTGAAGCCGGCCATTGCCGTGGCGCGGGGGCAACATCGCGACCCAGGCGGAGACCCCGGTATTTTTCGGGAGTCTCGTGGCCACGAACACCTTCCTGGCGATCGTGACCATGGGATCAGGCTTCCATCTCGACGAGGCGGTCGAGCGCGGCGCGAACGGTTTCGACGCGCTCGGCTGGCAAGGCGCGCAACGGCTTTCGCGGATTGCCGGCGCCATAACCGGTGATGGCGGCTGCTGCGTAGACCGACTGGACGTAATCGCCTTCCCAGATCAGCGACATAGCCGGCTCGAGCGCGGCCCAGATCTTGCGCGCTTCATCCCACTTGCCGGCGGTTGCGGCGGCAACGAGAGCAAGGCAGGTGCGCGGCGCAAAGTTCGCTCCACCCCAGATGAGGCCGCTGGCGCCTGCGAAGAGCGCGAATGGCACGAGATTGTCGGCGCCGTTCATAACCGGACGGCCGGTGCGGATCAGCGACGCCTGCCTGCCGAGATCGCCGCTCGAATCCTTGACGGCGCAGAAATTCGGGATGGCGCAAAGCTCGTTCAGCAGTGACGGCGTCACCGTTACGCCGACGGCATGCGGGACATTATAGCCGATGACCGGCAAGCCGGCACCGGCGACTTCGGTGTAGAATTCGACGATGCCCTGATCGTCCGTCGGTCCTTCGAAGAAGGGCGGCAGCATCATGACACCGTCCGCGCCGCATTCGGCGGCGAATTTCGTGCGCTCGACGACATCGGACGTCAGAAGCGCCGAGGTCTGGGCGATGACCTTGGCGCGCCCGTTGATGATCTTTGCGCCACGGCGGATGAGATCAGCTGATTCTTCCTTTGTCAGGTAGACATGCATGCCGGTGCCCGAGCTGAGGACGAAGCCGGGAACGCCAAGCGCGAGATAACGCTCGATGTTTGCTTCCAACATGGCGAAATCGATCCGACCTTCCGAGTCGAAGGGCGTTGCGATGGCGAGGTTCAGGCCGGGGAAGGGAAAAGTCGTCATGATCAGATGGTCCACTGGTGATCGCTTGTCGTAGAATACAATAGATAGACAAATGATAGTCTGTCAATGGGCCGAAAGTCTTGCGTGATGATACGCGCGTGTGCTCTCAAAGGGCGCATATGAAATTTCAGGCTTCAAGGACGATTGTTCGGAAACAGTTCCGTTTTCCTTCGTCCCAAGATAAGGCCTTGCACAATTTGAGATAATCGCCCAAACATATCTTGATTGCGGCATTCGCTGCTGGTCCGGCGGGTCCTCGAATTAAATTCTATAGAAATGTCTACTTTTTGTAGATATCCTGCGTTCGATAGGAGTGCAAAATGTCGGGCAACATAACGTCGACGGAACAGGGCGGTGGACCGGACCGAAAAACGATCCTCGGCAATACCTTGCGTCAACGCATCCTCACGATGCAGATCGCCCCGGGTTCTGTTCTCGACGAGATTTCTCTGAGCGAAGAATTCGGTCTCTCTCGCCCCCCGGTTCGAGAAGCGATGCGCCAGCTCGCCGGCGAGGGCTTTATCGAGCTGGAAGCGAACCGCCCCGCCCGCGTGACGTCGATGAGCTATCAATCGCTCCGCGACTTTTTCCTGATTGCGCCGATGATCTATGTCGCAGCGACGCGGTTGGCCGCCGAGCATGCAGCAAAGGCGGATATCGCAGGCCTGCGCGCGATACAGGACAGCTTTCGCGAAGCGGTTCACCAAAATGATGTCGACGGACGTGTGTTCCAGAACGACAAGTTCCACCTGCGGATCGGCGAGATCGCCAACAACGCCTTTCTATTTCCCAGCCTCCGCCGCCTTCTGATCGACCATGCGCGCATCGGCAAGATCTTTTACAAGCCCAACAATGCGCGCATGCTTGAGGAATTGCACGAAGCGTCGCGTCAGCATGACGAAATCATCGATGCGATCGCCAATCATGACGCCGATCGGGCCGAAGCCCTGATCCGCGCCCATCTCGACCTCTCGCGTCGAAACATGGCGATGTATGCAGCACCCGAGGGAATGCCGATCGCGACTGGCGTTTAAGCCCCTTCGAACTTGAGATCGCCTTGCACGCCGCAGCCTGGGCTTGGGTCGGTTTAAGGTCGGTTGAAATAGCCTCTATTTTCGTGAGTTGGCCTTCGCGCTAACCACGTTGGCCGATGTTCTGCGCCAGTTTCGGCGCGCTCGTTAGGCACTGAACATTGCTGTTGCTAAGGTCTTGCGACAAATTCACGCAGCTTCGCTTGACAATGAAATCCCAGGGTTCATATTCCTCCTGCGAAACTTATTTGCCTCAAAGGCAATTTCTTCTGGGGAGGAGAATGCATGGTATCGCATGCTGAAGGTGCGGGCACGCACCTTTCCCGGCGCATCGATCAGATGCATATGCGTGATCGGGCCGGACTTATCGCATTTGTTGTCGTGCTCTGGTGCACGATGCTTTTTGCTCTTTTCACCGTCTGGCCATTCATTGCGGTTCCGGCCATTCGCATCATCCTTGCCGTCTTTTGCGGGCTGGTCCTGCTCTTCAATACGGCGGCCATCGTCGCAATGCTCAGGCATTACGTCGAGGACAAGGAATTCATCTACGGCCTCGACCTGAAGCATCTCGACGAGATGCGGGCACGCCGCCGCAAGGGAGGCAGCGATGGCCTATAAACCGCCGACACAAGGCCTCGCCGGCCAGATTTTCGACGTGGTGACGCTGCTCGTGCTGACGGTCGGCGCGCTCTACGTCCCTCTCTATCTCGGCCTTGCCGGCGCCGCCAAGACGCCGAACCCGGTTGAAAATCCCACTTGGGAAGCCCTGGGTCAGAACGCGACCGAGCAACAGCAATGGGCAGCGCTCGGCTTTACCGATCCCGCCAGCGCCAACGACATCGTCACGGCGCGCTTCGACTATTCCTTCAGTTGGTCTGCTCTGGCCATCATGGCGATCCTCGTCGTCGGTTACTTCATTCTCGTGGTGAGATTGTCCGACAAGGAATATCGCGACGTCATCGAAGAACGTTTTGGCTCCAAGCGGAAGTAGGAAAACATGGATACCTGGAATGTGCTGGAATACGCGGCCTGGGCTCTCTCCGCGTTCTTCGCGCTTGCGATGCTCTACGATCTGGTCCGTATCGATACGACCTATGACAACGAGTTGCTGACCTCGTCCCGTGAGGGCGAGATCGAAGCCACGTCCGAGCGCCATGTAATCTGAGGGGATCGCGGTATGTCTCAAACCGATACGACTGCCGGGCAACCGGAAAGACTACAATTGTTGCGCGTCCTCGGGCCTGCGCATATCTGGGCTCTCGGTGTCGGCATCGTGCTTGTCGGCGAATATATGGGCTGGAACTTTTCCGTCGGCAAAGGCGGCATGATCGCCGGCCTCGTCGCCTGCTGGGTGGCGGGCCTGCTTTATACCTGCGTTGCGATGATCGATTCGGAAGTGACCTCGACGGTCGCCGCTGCCGGCGGGCAGTATGCCCAGGCAAAGCATATTGTCGGGCCGCTCATGGCATTCAATGTCGGGCTGTTTCTCGTCATGGCCTATACGATGCTGGAGGCGGCCAACGCCATCACCATCGGCTTCCTTCTGGATACGGTCGCCGGGCTACAGGGGCATAGCGGTCTGAACCAGCAGCCCTTCATCGTCCTTGCCATCATGTTTCTGGCCTGGCTGAACTATCGCGGCGTTCTGGCGACGCTGACTTTCAACCTCGTCATCACGGCGATTGCCTTTATCGCGATCGTCACCCTGTTCCTGACGGTGCAATTCGGCGGCTCCGCCGTGTCGCTCGATTTCTCGGCCGTGACGACGGACCCCTTGCCCTATGGATGGGTCGGATTTATTGCCGCACTTCATTTCGGCCTCTGGTTCTATCTCGGCATCGAGGGCACCTGCCAGGCGGCGGAAGAAGTGCGCTCGCCGGCGCGTTCGCTGCCTTATGGCACGATGGCGGGCATCATGACGCTTTTGATCGCGGCAACCATGACCTGGTATGTCTGCTCGGGCCTCATCCCCTGGGAGTATCTCGGTCAGGCCGGCACGCCGCTTTTCGATGCCGCACGTGTCACCGGCAATAGCGGCCTGATGGTTCTGCTTTTCGTCGGCACCATGTTCTCGACGCTGGCCTCCGCCAATGGCTGCATCAACGACGCGTCGCGCGCCTGGTTCTCGATGGGGCGCGACCGTTATCTGCCGATCTGGTTCGGCGCGGTGCATCCTCGTTATCGCACGCCTTACCGGTCGATCGTCTTCCTGGTGCCGATCGCGTTGATCTTCGCACTTGGCGCGCCGCTCGATCAGGTCGTCACCTTCTCGATCCTGTCCGGCCTGCTCGGCTACACCTTCATGACCTTCAACATGGTGATGTTCCGCAACAAATGGCCGCTTGGCAGCATCAAACGCGGATATGTTCATCCGTTCCATCCACTGCCGACGATCGTTCTGCTGCTGTTGTGCGCGACGGCCTATTTCGCGGTCTTCCTCGGCTATGGCACGCAATTGAGCGCCATGATCGGCTTCTACATCGTGGCGTCGCTCTGGTTCCACTTCCGCCGCTACCAGTTCGTTCGCCGCGGAGATCAGTTCACCATGCCCTGGCCCCGGCCGCAGGGATATTGATACGTGGCCGTGGTTTATAACCAACCCGTAAAACCCAGGCGTACGGAAAAGGACTTTCCATGATCTTTCTGTGCGCTGCTTTCCTGGGATGCGCGGCTATCGCGGCAGTGGCGTTTCGTGAACATCGCCATGCAATGGGCGTACGCCGAAGCCTTCTGGATGAGGCCATTCCCTTGCTGATGGATTCCCGTATGGAGCTTGCCGCTGATCACCACCCGGTGGTCAGCGGTTTCGCTGCTGACGGTCGTCGCGTGACGCTGGATCTGGTCAGCGATACGATGGTCACCCGTCGTCTTCCGCAGCTGTGGCTGCGGGTCACGGTTCACAACGAAGTGCGCCAACCCTGGTCTTCGGTCGGCGTGCTCGCACGGCCAACGGGATCGGAATACTATTCCACCGTTCATGGTCTTGCGCATTGGCTGCGTCCGCCACCATCCGCGATACCCTTGTTGATGCGTGGCGATCTTGCCGCGCAGGATGGGCGATGGAGCGATCTTACCGACTATCTTGCAAGTCTGGTCGCAGATACCCGGATCAAGGAGGCGGTGGTTTCACCCGGTGCGATCCGCGTGATCGTTCAGGCGGCGGAAGGCGAGCGGGCGGCGCATGTCCTGCTGCGGCAGGCGCGATTTGCAATCGGTAGCATCCCGGCACAGACCATACTTCATGCACTGGAATTGGCCGCGACGCTTCGATCCGTTGCAAGCGATACAGCGACCCAGTCCGATTTTCAGGAGAAGAGGACAGCATGAGAAACACGCTTAATCCCTATGCGATCCTCGCGCTTGCGATCGTTTTGCCGGGCGCCGGCCATGTGGCCATCGGCGATGCCAGACGCGGACTGACATTCGTCCTTTTCATCGGGCTGTTTTCGATACTGACATTCATGACGACAACGCCGGACCAATCGTTCATCGCTCGCCATGCCGGCGGCCTGTTCATCTGGGCCCTGTCCATTCCCGACGCCTATCGCCGCGCCCGGCTGGCATGGCGATAGGTTCGGCTGAACGAATGGCGCGAAATTACCCCATACGCTCCGAGGCATAGCTGCCGGGACTCGGCGGGAAGACCACTGTCCGGCTGCCGTTCAGCAGGACGCGATGATGAATATGCGCGTGGATGGCGCGCGCCAGCACCTGGGCTTCGACATCGCGTCCGAGAGAGACGTAATCCTCTGCCGATTGCGCATGGGTGATACGCACGGTGTCCTGTTCGATGATCGGACCTTCGTCGAGATCGGCGGTGACATAATGGGCCGTCGCGCCGATGAGCTTTACGCCGCGCTGGAAGGCCTGCTTGTAAGGATTGGCGCCCTTGAAGCTCGGCAGGAACGAGTGATGGATGTTGATGATCTTGCCTGACATGCGCTCGCACATCGTATCGGACAGGACCTGCATATAGCGCGCGAGAACGACGAGTTCGGTGCCGCTGGATTCGACGATCTCCATGATACGGGCTTCCGCCTGCGGCTTGTTCTCCTTCGTCACCGGAATGTGGTGGAAGGGGATGTCGTGGTTGACCACCAGTTTCTGGTAATCGAAATGGTTCGAGACCACGCCGACGAGATCGATCGGCAAGGCGCCGATCCGCGTGCGATAAAGAAGATCGTTGAGGCAATGGCCGAAACGCGAGACCATCAGCAGCACTTTCATGCGGTTTGCCTGGTCGCGGAGTTCGGTCGTCATCGCGAATTTATCCGCGACCGGTTTAAACCCGTCGCGCAGCTCCTTTTCCGTCTTTCCCTCTTCCGAGAGGAAGGAAATGCGCATGAAAAACAGGCCCGTGCCGAGATCGTCGAATTGCGAGCTGTCGATGATGTTACAGCCCATATCGGCAAGAAATCCGGAGATGGCGGCGACGATGCCACGCGTCGACGGGCAGGTGACGGTGAGTACGAAGGTTTTCAAATCGGGTCCTCCTCACGGCAAGTGAAAAATCCCCGCACCGATGGTGCGGGGAAAACGGCCACAACAATGGGCACGGGGATTGGAGCATTTCCAGCCGAAGCGGGATCGCTTCGGCGTCGGACAATGCGGCAAAACAAAAGGTACTAGATGTCGAGCGTCGTCGAATGCTCCCAGGCCGTGAAGTGGGCGCAGTAGGCATTCCACTCGCTCTTCTTCAGCTTGATAAAGGCGGCGGAGAATTCGTTGCCAAGCGCTGCCTGAAGCTCCGTGTCCTTCTCATATTCGCGAAGCGCGTCGAGCAGGTTGAGCGGCAGCTTGGGTGCATCGGTGACCGTATGGCCATCGCGATACATGTCGATATCGTAGTGGCGGCCGGGATCGGCATGCGAGCGAATGCCGGACAGGCCGGCGGCGATGATGATCGCCTGCAGCAGATACGGATTGACCGCGCCATCGGGCAGGCGAAGCTCGAAGCGACCGGGGCCGGGCACGCGCACCATGTGGGTGCGGTTGTTGCCGGTCCAGGTGACCGTGTTCGGCGCCCAGGTTGCCCCGGAAATCGTCCGCGGCGCATTGATGCGCTTGTAGGAGTTCACGGTCGGATTGGTGATGGCCGCCAGCGCCGACGCATGCTTCATGATCCCGCCGAGGAACGTCTTGCCCTGTGCGGAAAGCCCGAACGGCATCGACTTGTCGGCGAAGGCATTGACCTTGCCATCGTTGTCCCAGACCGAGATATGCGCATGGCATCCGTTTCCGGTCTTACCCTGGAAGGGCTTCGGCATGAAGGTGGCGCGCAGGCCATGCTTTTCGGCAACCGACTTCACCATGAATTTGAAGAAGGAATGCTTGTCTGCGGTGCGCAGCGCATCGTCATATTCCCAGTTCATCTCGAACTGGCCGTTCGCATCCTCATGGTCGTTCTGATAGGGCTTCCAGCCAAGCTGCAACATGTATTCGCAGATTTCGGCGATGACATCGTAGCGGCGCATCACCGCCTGCTGGTCGTAGCAAGGCTTTTCGGCGGTATCGAATTCGTCCGAGATCTGGCTGCCATCTGGCGAAATCAGGAAGAATTCCGGTTCGACGCCGGTCTTGACGCGAAGGCCGGCTTTGGCGGCTTCGGCAACGAGCTTCTTGAGGACGACGCGCGGAGCCTGTTCGACGGGCTTGTCTTCCATGGCGCAATCGGCCGCAACCCAGGCAACGTCCTTTTTCCAGGGAAGCTGGATGACCGAAGACGGATCGGGTATGGCAAAGAGGTCGGGATGGGCAGGCGTGAGGTCGAGCCAGGTCGCAAAACCGGCAAAACCGGCGCCATCCTTCTGCATGTCGGCAATCGCTTCGGCCGGAACGAGCTTCGCTCGCTGGCTGCCGAAGAGGTCAGTATAACTAATCATAAAAAACTTGACGCCGTTCTCCTTGGCGTAATTGGCAAGATCGAGTGTCACCGCGTTCCCCTTTTGGATTATCCAGACACTTTCATGTGATGCCGCCGCCTGCCTTGGGAGGATCAGGCGACGACGGTATCGATGGGATCAGAACCCTCCTTTGCCGGGGATCCAGCTTGTGCCGGCAAGCGGCACCTGCGCCATGGCGGATGCTTCGATCGTCAGCGCGACGAGGTCCTCCGGCTCGAGATTATGAAGATGGTTCTTGCCGCAGGCCCGCGCAATCGTCTGCGCTTCGAGCGTCATGACCTTGAGGTAGTTGGCAAGGCGGCGGCCGGCGATGATCGGATCGAGGCGCTTCATCAGCTCCGGGTCCTGCGTGGTGATGCCGGCCGGGTCCTTGCCTTCATGCCAGTCGTCGTAAGCGCCGGCAGTCGTGCCGAGCTTGCGATATTCTTCTTCCCAATGCGGATCGTTGTCGCCGATGGCAACGAGAGCCGCGGTGCCAATCGCCACGGCGTCAGCACCGAGCGCCAGCGCCTTGGCCACATCGGCGCCCGAGCGAATGCCGCCCGAGATGATCAGCTGCACCTTGCGATGCATGCCGAGATCCTGAAGCGCCTGAACGGCGGGACGAATGCAGGCGAGCGTCGGCATGCCGACATTTTCGATGAAGACGTCCTGCGTCGCCGCCGTGCCGCCCTGCATGCCATCGAGGACGACGACATCGGCGCCGGCCTTCACCGCAAGCGCAGTGTCGTAATAGGGACGGGCGCCGCCCACCTTGACATAGATCGGCTTCTCCCAGTCGGTGATCTCACGCAGTTCGAGGATCTTGATCTCGAGATCATCGGGGCCGGTCCAGTCCGGATGGCGGCAGGCCGAGCGCTGGTCGATGCCCTTGGGCAGATTGCGCATATTGGCGACGCGATCGGAGATCTTCTGGCCGAGAAGCATGCCGCCGCCGCCCGGCTTCGCGCCCTGGCCGACGACAACTTCGATGGCGTCCGCGCGGCGCAAATCCTTGGGGTTCATGCCGTAGCGCGACGGCAGGTACTGGTAGACGAGCGTTTCCGAATGGCCGCGCTCCTCATCCGTCATGCCGCCATCGCCCGTCGTCGTCGAGGTGCCGGCGATGGTCGCGCCGCGACCGAGCGCTTCCTTGGCATTGCCGGACAGCGCGCCGAAGGACATGCCGGCGATGGTGATCGGCGTCTTCAACGTGATCGGCTTCTTGGCATAGCGCGAGCCGAGCACGACGGATGTGTCGCACTTCTCGCGATAGCCTTCGAGCGGATAGCGCGAGATCGAAGCGCCGAGGAACAGCAGGTCATCGAAATGCGGGACCTTGCGCTTGGTGCCGGCGCCGCGGATGTCGTAGATGCCCGTCGCCGCCGCGCGGCGGATTTCCGCCAGCGTGTAGTCGTCGAACGTCGCGGACTTGCGGGGAGGGGTGAAAGGGTTGTGATAGCTCATGTTTTTCCCTCGCCTCAATACGCGTCGGCGTTGTCGATATTGAAATTGTACAGCCGGCGCGCGGAGCCGTAGCGTTTGAATTCTTCCGGCTTGACGCCGGTGACGCCGGCCTTGTCGAGAAGCTCCGCGAGTTTCTTGAGATGCTCCGGCCGCATTTCCTTTTCGATGCAATCGGCGCCGAGGCTCTTCACCTCGCCTCTGACGAAGAGCTTTGCCTCATAGAGCGAGTCGCCCAAGGCATCGCCGGCATTGCCGAGCACGACCAGATGGCCGGATTGCCCCATGAAGGCGGACATATGGCCGATATTGCCGTGAACGACGATATCGATGCCCTTCATCGAGATGCCGCAGCGCGATGCCGCATTGCCCTTGATGACAAGAAGGCCACCGCGTCCGGTGGCGCCCGCATACTGGCTGGCGTCGCCTTCGATGACGACCTTGCCCGACATCATGTTCTCGGCGACGCCGGGGCCGGCGGAGCCTTTGACGGTGACGGTCCCGCCGTCGTTCATGCCGGCACAGTAATAGCCGACCGAGCCCCGGACCTCGACGCTGACGGGGCTGTCGATCCCGACCGCGACGGCATGGCTGCCGCGCGGGTTGACGACCTCGAAGGCGGTGTCGTTGGCGCCCTTGGAAAGGGCATGAAGGGCACTGTTGAGTTCGCGCAGTGGCGTCTTGGAGAGGTCAAATACTGGCATTTCAGGGCTTTCTCGGTTGGCCGGTCACGCAGCTTTTTCGTGGTCCCAGAAGTAGACGGTGGATGGCTCCGGTTCCCAGACGCGGGCGTTTTCGATGCCCGGCAGGTTGACGAGCGCGCGATACTCCGAGCCGAAAGCGACGTATTGGTCCGTCTCGGCCATGACCGCGGGTTTGCAGGCGATGGGATCGCGCACGACGCCGAAGCCGGATTTGGTGCCGACGACGAAGGTGAAGAAGCCGTCGAGATCGTCGAGCGCGCCTTCCAGCGCCTGGCCGAGATCCTTGCCCTTGGCCATTTCGGCCGTCAGATAGGCGGCGGCGACTTCCGTGTCGTTCTGTGTTTCGAAGGTCATGCCCTCGCGAATGAGTTCGCGGCGCAGATTGTTATGGTTCGACAGCGAGCCGTTATGCACCAGGCACTGGTCGGCGCCGGTCGAGAAGGGATGCGCGCCAAGCGTCGTCACGGCGCTTTCCGTTGCCATGCGCGTATGGCCGATGCCATGCGTGCCGCCCATCGAACGCACGTCGAAGCGGGCGACGACATCCTTGGGAAGACCGGTTTCCTTGTAGATTTCGACGCTGTCGCCCGAGCCCATGACGCGGATGTCCGGCCGGATCGAGGCGATGGCGGCGCGGGTGGCGGCGATGGCGTCTGCGGCGATCTCGACGACCGCATGGGTGCTCTTGACCGCGATCCTAGCATCGATGCCGGCTTCGGCGAGGTCCTTGTCGAGGCCACGGAAGTCGACATCCGGCCTGGCCGACTGCAGCGTGACTTTCGCCTTGCCGTCAGCCGGCGCCCCGTAGATCGCGATGCCGGCGGAGTCCGGTCCACGATCGGTCATGGTGATCAACATGTCGGACAGCAGCGCTCCGAGCTGCGGTTCGAGGCTTTTGTCTTTGAGGAATAACCCAACAATGCCGCACATTGGCGCCTCCATTTGTCGATGTAACAAATGGCTACCATGGGGATTCCGTGGAATCAACTCATAGGAATAAAAATTTCGTGTGAGGCAACTTTAGTCGACTGATTTTCCCTGCTTGGGATAGCTGATGATGGAGAGATAGCGGGCGGGAAGCTTCACCAGTTCCTGCGGTCCGTGGGGCGCATCGGCGTCGAAGAACAGGCTGTCGCCGGCCTCCATCTTGAAGAGCTGGTCGCCGTGGCGATAGACGACCACGCCGTCGAGCATGTAGAGAAATTCCATGCCTTCATGTTGGAAGGTGGGGAAAATATCCGACTCGGTCGTCAGCGTGATCAGGTACGGTTCGACGGTGACGCCGCTCGAATTGTTGTCGATGTGTCCGAGCAGGCTGTATTGATGGCCGGCGCGCGTGCCGCGACGCTCGATGTTCACGCCTTCGCCAGCCTTGACGAAGGTGGCGTTGCGCGGTTCCTCAAAGCGCCGGAAGAAGGCGGTCAAGGGCACGCCGAGAGCCTTCGACAGGGCCTGCAGCGTCGTCAGCGATGGCGAGACATTGCCGTTTTCGATCTTGGAGAGCGCGCCGACCGACATGCCGGTCGCGGCGGCCAGATCGGCGCCGGTGATGCCGAGCTTCTTGCGATAGGCCCGGACCTCGTGACCGATCGCCATTTCGAGGTTCTTTTCGCGCGGTTCGCGAACGGCGTGCGGGTTCTGCGAGAAAGCGTTCTGCACTTTCTTGGAATTCTGCTTGTTGCTGGCCATGATCCCACCTCCGTGCGCAAAAAATCTTCCCTACAGGAAAATATCGCTCACTCGTAGGAAAATCTTGCCCGCAGGGCTGTCGGGGTCGCGTCGAATCGTTTGCGGAATGCGGTCGAAAGGTGCGCTGCGCCGGAAAATCCGGTGGCAAAGGCGATTTCCGCGACGGAAAGCGGGCTTTGCTCCAGCAGGCGACGTGCATGATCGAGACGGATATTCCGGTAGGTCTCCAGAAAGCCGCCCGGCATGTGCTCGGCGAACAGCCGGTCGATGTGACGAATGCTGACGCCGGCGAGCGTCGCCATGGCCGCCCGGTCGAGCGGCGCTTCGATCGTCGCTTCCATTTTCTCGAGAACGGTCAGAAGTGCGGGGTGATGCGTCCCGTAGCGTTCCGGCAGCGAACCGCGTTGCGGCGCGCCGGATTCGGCCACGGCCGTGTGCAGATACCAGTCGCTGACGCGCCTGGAAAAATGGGCGCCCATCCGGTCGGCGATCATCGCATGCATGAGGTCGAGCGGGGCGATCCCGCCGGCACAGGTCACCCTGTCGCCATCGATAACATAGCGCGCCTGACGGGGCGTCAGGGTCGGGAAGGATTCCTTCAGGAGGGCGGCATGTTCCCAGTGAATGGTGAAGTCGCGATTGTCGAGAAGGCCCGCGGCCGCCAGAACATAAGCGCCGCTCGAAATGCCGCCGATGCGGACGCCCTTTCGCGCGAGACGCCGCAGGATCGGATGGGCGTCCTCGACGGTGCTCCAGTCCTTCGGATTGCCACCCGCGCAGACGAAGACCGTGTGGCAGGTTTCGCCAAGGTCGGAGAGCGCTGCGCATTCGACGTTCATATTCGAAGAACTGGCAACGGGCCTGCCATGGACGGAAAGCGGCACGGCGCTGTAAAGGTCGAGCCCGGCAATGAGATTGGCCGCCCGCAAGGGCTCTGTCGCCGACGCATAGGACATCAGGGCGAAGTTCTGCACAAGCAGAAATCCGATCCTCTGATTTTTTCGGGTATCGGGCGTGATCATGGCCCAATTCTATATCATCTTGTCCCTTTTTTGAAAGGCTGTGCGGAAAACAACAACTAGGTTTGGATTCGTGAGCGACGGGGCCTGACCATGCGTTATTCTGCTTTATCCATCCTTCTGAACGGACTGACGGGCAATCGCTCCTGGCGACCGGCCTGGAGAGACCTGCAACCCAAGCCCCGTTATGACGTCATCATCGTCGGCGGCGGCGGCCATGGCCTGGCGACGGCCTACTACCTTGCCAAGGAGTTCGGCATCACCAATGTCGCCGTTCTCGAAAAGGGCTATATCGGCTCAGGCAATGTCGGGCGCAACACGACCATCATTCGTTCCAACTACCTGTTGGAAGGCAACAATCCCTTCTACGAATTCTCGATGAAGCTGTGGGAAGGCCTGGAGCAGGACTTCAATTTCAACGCGATGGTTTCCCAGCGCGGGGTCGTCAATCTCTATCACTCCGACGCCCAGCGCGACGCCTACACGCGGCGCGGCAATGCCATGCGCCTGCATGGCGTGGATGCCGAACTGCTTGACCGGGCGGCGATCAAGTCGATGTTGCCCTTCCTCGATTTCGACAATGCGCGTTTCCCGATCCAGGGCGGCCTGATGCAGCGTCGCGGCGGCACGGTGCGCCATGACGGCGTCGCCTGGGGTTACGCGCGCGGGGCCGACAGCCGCGGCGTCGACATCATCCAGAATTGCGAAGTGACCGGCATCCGCCGTGAAAACGGTCGTGTCACCGGTGTCGAAACGACCAGAGGCTTCATCGGTTGCGGCAAGCTTGGCCTTGCCGCTGCGGGCAACTCGTCGCGCGTGGCGCAGATGGCGGATATGAAGCTGCCGCTGGAAAGTCATGTGCTGCAGGCCTTCGTTTCTGAGGGATTGAAGCCGTTCATCGACTGCGTCGTCACCTTTGGGGCGGGACATTTCTACGTGTCCCAATCCGACAAGGGCGGGCTGGTCTTCGGCGGCGACATCGATGGTTACAATTCCTATGCCCAGCGCGGCAATCTCGCGACAGTGGAGCATGTGGCTGAAGCCGGAAAGGCGATGATCCCGGGCCTGTCGCGCATCCGCGTGCTGCGTTCCTGGGGTGGCATCATGGATATGTCGATGGATGGCACGCCGATCATCGACAAGACGCCGACCGAAAATCTCTACCTGAACGCCGGCTGGTGCTATGGCGGATTCAAGGCGACGCCTGCCTCGGGCTTCTGCTTCGCGCATCTGATTGCCAAGGACGCATCGCACCCGACGACCCGGCAGATGCGTCTCGACCGTTTCGAGCGCGGCTATCTCATCGATGAGAAGGGCCAGGGCGCCCAGCCGAATCTTCACTGACAGCTTTCCCAGGCAATCCCGCAGCGAAACCGCTGCGCAGCTTGCCGGACCAAGGATACTGAAATGGCCAGTCTCGTCACCTGCCCCCATTGCGGGCCAAGACCGAAGGAAGAATTCACCGTCAAGGGCGCGGCGCTGCCGCGTCCTGCCGCGGATGCCTCCGATGCGGTGTGGTTCGACTTCGTCTATCTGCGCGACAACCCGCGTGGTTCCTATCTCGAATATTGGCATCACACATCCGGCTGCCGCAGGTGGCTTGTGGTGGATCGCGATACAGCCACGCATGAAATCCACGCGACCCGTGATGCCGCCGACCGTCGCGGCGAGGTGACCCCATGACGCCCTCTCGTCTGCCTTCCGGCGGCCTGATCGACCGATCGAAGCCGCTTTCCTTCTCTTTCGATGGAAAATCGCTCCGCGGTTTCTCCGGCGACAGCCTCGCGTCGGCGCTTCTGGCAAACGGCCAGTTGCTGGTCGGCCGCAGCTTCAAGTATCACCGCCCGCGCGGCATCCTCACGGCTGGCAGCGCCGAGCCGAACGCGCTGATGACCATCGGACAGGGCGGGCGCACCGAGCCGAACACCCGCGCCACCATGCAGGAACTGTATGACGGGCTGGAAGCGCAAAGCCAGAACCGCTGGCCTTCGCTGGAGTTCGATATCGGCTCGCTCAACAGCCTGCTGTCGCCCTTCCTCAGCGCCGGGTTCTACTACAAGACGTTCATGTGGCCGGCGGCCCTTTGGGAAAAGCTTTACGAGCCCTTCATCCGCCGCGCCGCCGGTCTCGGACGCGCGAGTTACGATACCGATCCGGATTCCTATGAGAAGGCGTGGGTGCATTGCGACCTTCTGGTCGTCGGGGCCGGGGCAACCGGCCTGGGCGCCGCGCTTGCCGCCGGCCGTGCGGGCGCCAGGGTCATTCTCGTCGACGAACATTCCCAATGCGGCGGCGGTCTGCTTGCGGAAACGGCGCGCATCGGCGGTGAGAGCGCGACCCACTTCGTCGCCAGCGCCTTGGCCGAACTCGGCTCCCTGTCGAATGTCACCGTCATGCCGCGCACCACGGTTTTCGGCTGGTATGATGGAAACGTCTTCGGCGCGGTGGAGCGTGTGCAAAAGCATGTGCGGGCGCCGCTGGAGCGGCTTCCCGTCGAGCGTCTGTGGCGCATCGTCGCCAAGGATGCGATCCTGGCAACCGGCGCGGAAGAGCGGCCGCTGGTCTTTGGCGGCAATGACATTCCCGGCGTCATGATGGCCGGCGCGATGCGCACCTACCTCAACCAATACGCCGTTGCTCCCGGAAAGAAGGTGGCGATCTTCACCACCAATGACAGCGGTTATGCGCTGGCGCGCGATCTTGAGGCCGTCGGTACAAATGACATTGTCATCATCGACAGCAGGGCAGAGGGAGCGGGCGGGCGTTATGCCGGCTCGGCCCGGGTCATCAAGGGCGCGGTCGTTTCGGACGCGCATGGCGGAAAAAGCCTGTCGTCGATCTCCATTACGAGCGCCGGCCGCTCGGAAAAGCTGTCCGTCGACGCGCTTGCGATGTCCGGTGGCTTCAATCCGGTCATCAGCCTTGCCTGCCATCGGGGCGGCAAGCCGGAATGGAGCGCCGAGCACGCCGTCTTCCGCGCGCCCTCCAGCGTGAAAGGCCTGACGCTCGCGGGTGCCGCCGCCACGATCAACGGGTTGGCCGCCTGCTTGCGGGATGGCTTTGCCAAGGGTGCCGAACGCGCGCAGGCGCTGGGCTTTACGGCCGGCCAATCGGCGGCTCCCGAGGTTGCCGACGATCTGTCGCCCGGCGTGGTGAAGCCTCTCTGGTCGATCCCCGGCGTGTATGGAAAGGCCTTCGTCGATTATCAGAACGACGTGCATCGCAAGGATCTCGGCCTCGCTGTCCGCGAAGGCTATGGGCATGTGGAGCTTGCCAAGCGCTACACGACGAACGGCATGGCGACGGATCAGGGCAAGCTGTCGAACGTCAACGCCATCGCGCTTCTGGCGGAGGCGCGTGGCGTTTCTCCGGCCGAAGTCGGGACGACGACATTCCGGCCGTTCTATAGCCCCGTTTCCTTCGGTGCCTTGACCGGGACGTCGCATGGCAAGCATTTTCAGCCGGTGCGCAAGTCGCCCCTGCATGAATGGGCGAAGCGCAACGGCGCGGTCTTTGTCGAAACGGGTCTCTGGTATCGTTCCTCCTGGTTCCCGCGCCAGGGCGAAAACGGCTGGCGCGAAAGCGTCGATCGCGAGGTCGTCAATGTCCGCAAGAACGCCGGGCTATGCGATGTCTCGATGCTCGGCAAGATCGAGATCACCGGCGCGGATGCGGCCGAATTCCTCAACCGCGTCTATTGCAACGCCTTCCTGAAGCTGCCGGTCGGCAAAGCGCGTTACGGCCTGATGCTGCGCGAAGACGGCATGATCTATGACGACGGCACCACCAGTCGTCTCGGCGAGAACCGCTATTTCATGACGACGACGACCGCCTATGCAGCCGGCGTGATGAACCATCTCGAATTCTGCGCCCAGGCTCTCTGGCCTGAACTCGACGTGCGACTTGCCTCCGTCACCGACCAGTGGGCGCAGATGGCGATCGCCGGCCCGAAATCGCGCGCCATTCTGGAGCGCATTGTCGATGCCGATCTGTCGAACGAAGCTTTCCCGTTTCTCGGCGCGGCGGAGGTTTCGCTGTTCGGAGGCCAAATCCGTGGACGCCTGTTCCGCATCTCGTTCTCGGGCGAACTGGCCTACGAACTGGCCGTCCCGGCCGGTTATGGCGATTGCGTCGCCGATGCCATCATGCAGGCGGGCCGGGAGCATGGCATCCAGCCTTACGGCGTCGAGGCATTGTCGGTTCTGCGCATCGAGAAGGGCCACGTCACGCATAACGAGATCAACGGCACGGTGGTGCCCGGCGATCTCGGTTTCGGCCGCATGGTCTCTGCCGCCAAGGCCGATTTCATCGGCAAGAGAATGCTGGAACGCGAGGGCCTGAATGCGCCGCAACGCGCGCGGCTTGTCGGCATCGTCCCGCTCGATCCGGCGACGAGCTTCCGCACAGGTTCGCATATTCTGGCAAAGGACGCGGTCGTGTCGCTTGAAAACGATCAGGGCTATGTAACCTCCAGCTGCTACTCGCCCCATCTCGGTTCGACGATCGGCCTGGCGCTGGTGCGTCGCGGTCCCGAGCGGCATGGCGAGGAAATTATGATCTGGAACGGGTTGCGAAACGAGTTCACCCCGGGTCGGATCTGCGATCCCGTATTTTTCGATCCAGCGAATGAAAAGCTGCACGCTTGAGAGGAGATCTGAGATGTCGGAATATCGTATCACGCATGTCGACGCTCTTGCCCGGGAGCGCCCGGTCATCCGCAATGGCGTGAGCCTTGATGCTCCGGCCGAAGGCACGGTGCTGCATTTGCTTGCCCGGTCTCAAATGGCGGAGGCTGCGCCATCCGTCCCCGGATTGTCCTTGCGGGCGGTTTCGGTCGGGCAATGGTTCGCCGTCGGCGCTTCGGCGCTCCATCATTCCGAGCTGGAAACGATTGCGGCCGGGTTGCAGCCGAATGTCGATGTCGTGGATCAAAGCCATGGCCGGGTGCGCATTCTGGTGCATGGAAGCAATGCGGCAACCGTGCTGGCCAAGGGAACGGCCGTCGATCTCGCACTTTCCGCCTTTCCCGTCGGACGCTCCGCGACGACGCTGATCGGCCATATCGCGGCCCACCTGACGCGTATCGACAATGACGGTTTCGAACTGCTTGTCCTGCGCGGATTTGCCGAAAGCCTTTGGGACGAACTCGCGCGCATGAGCCTCGAATTCAGCTAAGCCGAAAGCCGGAGACTATCGAATATGACCGTTATCGACGGCAAGCAGGTTGCCGCGTCGGTGATCGACGCGGTGAAGTCAGCGACATTGGCGCTTGAAGGAAAAGCCGGCGTCAAGCCGGGCCTTGCCGTCGTCATCGTCGGCGACGATCCGGCGAGCCATGCCTATGTCGGAGCGAAAAGCCGCATGGCGAAGGAATGCGGCTTCAATTCCATCCAGCACACGCTGCCGGAAACGACGACGCAAGGCGAGCTTGCCCGCCTCGTCGAAAGCCTGAATTCACACGAGACAATCCACGGTATCCTCGTGCAGCTTCCGCTGCCCAGACATCTGAACGCCGAGCCGATCATCCAGTCGATCCGACCGGAAAAGGATGTCGACGGCCTGCATGTCGTCAATGCCGGCAAGGTGGCGACGGGCGATCTCGCGGGCGGCCTCGTCTCCTGCACGCCGGCGGGCGCCATGGTCTTCGTGCGCCGCATCCATGGCGACGATCTCTCGGGGCTGAATGCGGTCGTCATCGGCCGCTCCAACCTGTTCGGCAAGCCGATGTCGGCGTTGCTGCTGGCCGCGAATGCGACGGTGACGACTGCGCATTCCCGCACGCGCGATTTGGCCGCGGTTTGCCGCAACGCCGATATCCTCGTCGCCGCCGTCGGCCGTCCTCAGATGGTCAAGGTGGATTGGGTCAAGCCCGGTGCGACCGTCATCGATGTCGGCATCAACCGCGTCGCGGCACCGGAGAGGGGTGAGGGCAAGTCACGGCTTGTCGGCGACGTCGCTTTCGATGAGGTTGCCGAAGTTGCCGGTGTCATCACCCCGGTTCCGGGCGGCGTCGGCCCGATGACCATCGCCATGCTGATGGCCAATACGGTTATCGCCGCCCATCGCAAAGCTGGCGTCACGCCGCCAGACTTTCGCTGAGCGCTTTCCGCTACGGGCGAATGTTATCCTGATTGGCGATGATTGACGCCGGATCACATTGCAGGCGTAGACGTTCCGTATTCCGTTCCTGGCTGCTGAACGCATTCTCGGATGTGTAGACGCGAATATCGGCATCGCGGATTCGCCCGTCGAGGCGTTTGTCCTCGGTCACGAAGAATGCGTAGACGTAATTCTTGTTGGTAAAACCGATGCCCATGGTGAGGTCGGTCGGATGATCGACTTCGGTGTCCTTGGTCGAAAAGGAATAGCCGTCCGTTTCGAAATAGAGCTCGGCTACGTTTGAACCGACGGCATAGGTATAATATGCGCTCTTGCGACCTTGCCGGGCAGTGCTGTCGCCATCGCTGATCTGGCAAAATTCCGCGCGTGCGTTTTTCTCCGGTATGTTGCAGGCAAAGAGCGTCTGCCATGGCGGAATGCAATTTGCGGCGGCGGAGAGCGGGAACAATGCAGTAAGAGCGAAGAGCCAGCAAGGCTTCATGGAATGTCCGTCTCGTTTCGTTAGCAGAGCCGTTCCGGAACCCGTCTGAAGCGGTTTTCCGTCCGCATATGCCGTGGAAACGCTTCTAGTGGGTCGTCGGAACGTCGTCGTCATCCAGGAAGGAATGAATGCCATCGCGCGCCACCGTCGCCAGGAATTCGTCGAAGGCTTCGCGATCGGTTGCGAAACCTTCTTCCCATTCGAACAGATCTTCGTTCTGCGTGACGACTTCCAGCTTCCAGTCCTGCTGTGTCCCGGCCGGGCGATAGATATCGACGAGGACGGTTACGTCATCCTCGGTGAATTCGCCGGAGAGTTCCGAATGCTCGAGTTTGGGCTTTTTCGCCATGAAATCCTCGTTGGGGCGTAACGATGGCATACGAAAATCAGCCATGGCCGCTTTTGTCCAGCAGATGTTCGCCATCGGCGTCGTCCCCTTCCGACCATCAACAAAAAATCGTCGCGGAACGGGCGTTCGACAGGCTGCCCGCCGGGTCGTCGAGAAAGGTTGCCACCTCACCCATTGGAAGTATTGATGGCCTCTCATGTTTTTAATAGATTCGTAATATTCATACCTCCAGTTTTCCAGTGCCCTGCTGCATGACTTGCAGCAGGGTTTTTTGTGCTGCCCGCATAGGGGTTTTCGTCTCTAGGGTAAAAAGCTCGATAACGGAGATCGGATCCTGTCGATCTTGTCGCGCAATCCATTGCATCGGCGTGCACGCTGACAAACCTGCGCCGGTCTTTTTATCGAGGCGGGCACTTTTATTCGTAGACGCCTGAAGTTTGCCGGCCCGTCCGTCCCCCATGTCGCAATCGTACTGCAAGACTTCGTGACTGTACCGCGCGCGACACAAATTTCTCAACATTATGTCAGCCACTTCTGCGTCTTTGGCGCGACTGAAAGGGAGAGAGGAATTTCATGATTTCGGATACCGAACTGCATGCTGAACGCCGCGCCGCGCTCGATCTGACCAAGGGTGGCGCGCCGGCCATTCCGTCAAACCCCTTCTTCGGCGTCGGCCCGATCACCGATGCCACCAAGGATGAAGTCGATAGCCGGCTTCGCCGTTTCGAGTTCGACCGCTGGATCGAAGCGACCTATCGCAAGTTCGACGATACCGGCAAGGATATCGGCGCCTTCACCACGGCCGAACTTTCGCGCAGCATGCATCGCGGTTATCCGGCCGACAAAATCCTGCTCGACATGATGCGGGCGATCCATCGCTACTTCCTTTTCCCGAAGACAAACCGCATCGCCGTCGGCCTGGGCGGCGGCCACAGCGGCTATACGGTTTGCGTCCAGCATCTTCTCAATGCCAACGAAGCCGACCAGCGTGTCTACGTCGATACGCCGCGCCCTGAAGGCAGCGATGCCGGCGCTTCCGGCTTCTTCCGCCAGTCCTGGGCGACGCAGCTGATCGAGATGCATCGTTTCGCCGAAAACGGCGATGAGAGCCGCATCCATTTCGCGCAGAAGGAAGGCGCAATTCCCTCGGCCAAGACGCTTGCCGAGCTCGGCATTTCGGTTTTCGTCGGCGTCGGCCATGAGACGACGGGCGCCAACTCTTACACCGACGAGGAAATTCACGAGCTGCTGACATGGCTCGACGGCGATCCGGAAAACCGTCACGCCGTCTTCGACGCGACTTCCATGCTGGGTGCAATGCCCTGGTCGCCGGAAACCGTGCGCGCCGTCATGGCCAAGTGCTGCCTGTTCATGCCATTCCAGAAGGCAATCGGCGGTGTGTCCGGCTATTTCGTCGCCTCCTTCACGCCGGCGGCCCTCGCCCTCATCGAGCGGAACCAGGCCAACCCCTCCTGGGCCATTCCCCGCCAGCTGAAGATCGCGCCGCCGCTCGATCCGAAGCAGCCGCTCAGCAGCAAGCGCTCGGTCGATGCCGGTCCGTTCTACGATGCGCAGGAAGACCGCATGCTTGGTGGTGTGATCAACACCTACAGCGCGCTCGCCTTCGCCGAGACGACCTTCGGCCTGCTGCAGACCGAGCGCCGCGTCGGCTCCGTCGATGAACTCAACAAGCGCTCGGCCGCAAACCGTGAAATCGTCAACGAATGGGTCAGCCGCAACCCGCTTTTCAGCCTCGTTGTCAGCGAGGAAGCACGCCGCGGCGCGGCCGTTACCCTTATCAAGGTCAATGACGGCGCTGTCTCGGCTTCCGACCTGCATCCGCGCATCATCGCGCGCTCGAAGCAGCTGCTCGGCTATGAAGGCATCACGCATCCGAATGGCGAGCATGAAACGGGCCTCGATGCCGCCCGCTATGTCAATGCGTTTCCCGGCACGCCCGGCGACTATCGCGCCTGGGTCGGCGGTATCCGTGAGCCGTCCGATATCACGGCTTTGCTTGAAAACCTGAAATACGCTTACCTGCGCGCCAAGATCGTCGTTCTCGAAGAAGAGCTGGAGCGTCGCGGCAGCAAGGTCGATTACGCTGCCGCTGGTGGTGCGTCCGCCGAGGGCGTTCGTGAAGGCACCGTCAATGTCCTGATCGCCGATGCCATCGGTCTTCGCTTTGGCACCGATGGTCGTCTCGATCACAGCGAACTCGTTTCCTATATCGGCGAAAAGGGCGGCGTCTTCCATGAAGGCTCCATCAAGGGTGCCGGCGCTGCGAATGATGGAAAGATTCACTTCTTCTATCAGCCGCATCTGAGCACCGCCGATGAGCTTCTGTCGGAAGCGGGCGACGGTCAGTACGATGCGGTCATCGCTGCCGCGACTTTCATTCCGGCTGGCGCAAAGTTCCGGCTGGGCGGCGTGCGCATCGGCACCGGTACGGGCAATATGGGCTCGGCCTCCTGGGGCGGCGGCAACGGCGAAGGCGGCGAAGCGCCGCTGATGAACACGCCTGGTATCAACAGCCGGGCCACCGCCCAGATGGCCTTCAAGGCGCTCCTGAAGGTCACGCCGGACCTGCCGGTCGGCGCGCTTCACGACCGTGTCGTCAAAGGTGATTTCGATACCGGCAAGAACCTCGCCGAGTATCCGACGGAGAAGCTCGAGGGCAAGCGCATCGCCATCCTCGGTTACGGCAATATCGGCCGCGAGCTTGCACGGATTGCGAAGGGCTTCCACATGGGCGTGGTGATCTACGCCCGCCCGGCGCATCGCGACAACATCCTGTCCGAAGGTTATGATTACGCCGAAACGCCCGCCGCCGCCGCCCGTGGCGCGGATGTGCTTTCGGTCCATCTCGGCCTCGGCCGTCAGGATCCGGCAACGGGCGTCTTTTCGAATGCCGGTCTCGTCAATGGCGAAGTTCTCTCGGGATTGAACGACCGGGCGGTTCTGCTCAACTACGACCGTGGCGAACTCGTTGACGTCGCTGCACTCGACGCAGCCCTGTCGTCCGGCAAGGTCCGCCATGCCGCCATCGATGCCGATATCTTCAAGTCGGCCGATGGCGTCACCGGTCCGATGAAGCCCTACCTGTCGCTTCTGCCCAAGCATGCCGACAAGCTTGAGCTTCTGCCGCATGCCGCAGCCGATACCGACCATCCAACGCGCGTTTCGGGCGCCAAGCAGGCCGTCGACCAGCTGGTGGATGCCATCCGAAACCGTGTCATCACCAACCTGAAGGGCGATCTGCCCGAAGGATATGTGTCGAAAGGCGCGCGCACGCCGCTCGGTATCGGACTGGTGACTGCGGGCGACATGCAGCGCGTTACGGCGAATGCGGAATTGCTGGAGCAGCTCCGCAACGCCAGCGAGAACATCACCTCGATCATCGGTGCGCTCGCCTCGGTCTCGGACGATGCACATCAATCCCGGATCGTCGAGCGGTATCGCGCGCTGCTCGCCCAGAGCGCTCTCGCCCAGCAGAACCTGCTGAAGGCCACTGGCCTTCTCGCGCCGCCGGCGAAGTAACGTCAAAAAGAGGGCTTGGCCCGCCCCCTGCCGGCGCTCGGCTCCGGCAGGGACCGATCAGGCGCATCAGCGTCGAATTGACGCTTCGATCAGTTTTCGATCCAGCCGGCAATCAGTTCCGGCTGCAACGTCATCTGAGCGAAACTACGCGCCGGTAAAGTCTGCTCATCTCACAAAACCTCGTCCGCGAAAAAAACGTGGGGAGGTTTTGTCGTATTGCAGATATTCCCTCGGCTCGATCGCTCGCTTTCGGGAAATGCCCTATGGCGTCGAGATCGCCCGAAGCCAGATGGCGACTGCGGCTGCGCCGGCGTCTTGATGACCCAAGGCACGATCCCCCAGATAGCTGGCGCGGCCAAGGCGCGGACGCATGGAGCGCGTCGCTTCCGCACCCTTGACGCCGGCATCGACTGCCTCTTTCCACGCGAGAGCGGGTGGGCTGCCGGCGGCCAGCGCATCGGCAAAAGCAGTGGCGGCGGGGACAAGGGCGTCGATCATTGTCCGGTCACCCGGTCTTGCGCCACCGAGATCGGAGACCGCCTGGACTGCTTGACCGAATGCATCGGCCATCTGCGTTGCGGTCGGTTCGTTTATTCCGGCGAGGCTTCGCGAGGCACGCATCAGGCCAGTGGCATAGAAGGGGCCGGAACTGCCGCCGATTGCCTTGCGCATCGCATTGGCCATGGCCATGAGACCGCTCGCCACATCGCAGAAGCTGTCCGGGGGAAGAGCCAGGATCGCTTCGGCCCCGCGCACCATGCTGGCGCCAAGGTCGCCATCGCCGGTGACGCTGTCCAGCTCTGTGAGTTCCGGTTCGGCGTCGATCATTGTCTTTGCGACGGCAGCTGCGGCTTCGCGCAGTCGCGTTCCGGCAATGGTGACGCTGCCTATGGAGGACGGGGGCGATTCCTTGACGACCGATGGCAAGACGCGTCGTTTGTTGACCGCTCCGCCTCTTGGCCAGGCAATCGCATCGGTCTCATGATCGACCAGGGCAAGAATGTCATCATCGACATGCATCACCGACAACGAGAAGCCGGGCATATCAAGGGCGGACAGGAAAGTTCCCGCCCAGGCTCGTTCGATCGCTATTCCCTTTGCTTCCAGCAGTTTGACGGCGGACCGGGCGACGATCGAAAGCTCCATCGGCGGGGTTGAGCCGAGACCGTTGACCAACAGGGCGATCCGGTCGCCCGCCTTCAGCTTTCCATCGGCTTCGATCGTATCGATGATCAACGATGTCAGCTGATCGGCCGAAGCGATCTCCATGCGCCGCACGCCCTGCTCGCCATGAATGCCGAGTCCGACCTCGATTTCCCTCTCGCCGAGCACGAAGCCCGGCTTGCCGACAGAAGGAAGCGTGCAGGAACCAAGCGAGATTCCCATGGTGGAAAGGCTGGCCGCCGCGGAGCGGGCGACGCGCGCAACCTCGGAGAGAGGCAAGCCTCTTTCCGCCGCCGCACCTGCAAGCTTGTGAACGAAAATCGTGCCGGCGATACCACGACGGCGATCGACGCCTACCGTGTCTTTCAGGGCGACATCGTCCGCCACGACCACGATTTCGACCGGAATGCCTTCCGCGCGTGCGAGTTCGGCGGCCAGGCCGAAGTTGAGGCGGTCACCGGTATAATTCTTGACGACAAGCAGCGCGCCCGCCGGCCCGGCACAGGCGCGGATCCCTGCGAGAACGGCATCCGTGCTCGGCGAGGTGAAAACGTCGCCGGCAACCGCCGCCGTCAGCATTCCCTTTCCGACATAACCCGCATGCGCCGGCTCATGACCGCTGCCCCCGCCGGACAGAATGGCGACTTTTCGCTTTTCGGTCTCCGCAAGACCGGAGCGGATCACCACATTTTCGTCAGCGAGCAGGACAGTGGCCGGGCTGAGCGCAACGACCCCTTCCAGCATGTCGCGGACAACGGTTGAGGGATCATTGATCAGTTTCTTCATGCTTGCCTCCTCTGAATGGTCTATTGCCCGTCGTGTACGTGCGAGCGATCCAAATTGTCGGTTGCCGCTCGGTCATCCTCACCGAAGGCTTCGCGGTAACTGTCCTGATAGAATTCGGCCCATTTCGGGTCCGGATCAACCGTTTGTGTTGTCACGCCCGTCGTGAAATCGACGGTTTCGCCAAGGCCTTCGGCGGCGAGGAGGGCGGCGCCGACGACGGCAGGTTCCTGTTCGCTGAGAACGCGCACGGAAACGCCAAAAATGCTTGCCCGCAATTCCAGCAGGCTTTGTGAGCGGCTCCAGCCTCCGGTAGCGTAGATATCGGCGTCGGGCACGCCTGCCCAACGCATGTGGTCGAACATCCGGCGGGCCGTGATCCCTGCCATCTCAAGAATGGAGCGGGCATTGGCGTCTGCCGGAAGGTCTTGCGCCTTTGCATGGAAGCAAGGCGCGCCAGGCAGCTTGGGAAGCGCCAGGACCGAGCGGATATCGATGTCGCGTGCCTTCAACCCGGCAACTGCGGAAGCAAATTCAAACACGCCGAGGCAGGCAACGCCGCGCTTCGCCTGAACCGGGGTCATGAATGCGAGATATCGATCGAAGCGATCCAATGCAAATGACACTGACTCGCCGTAGACGACATTGGCCGTTCCGATCGAATCCACGCGCGCCTTCGCATCGATGCGTTGTATCATCGCGGCCGCGACGGGATGATCGTGGCCGCCGGCAATGACGAGCGTGTTGCCGTTGACCGCGCCCGACGACAGGAGCGGGCCGGCGCGGACCGTGCCGACGACGTCTCCGGCGCGCAAAACATCTGGAAGTTCAGGCGCGCCGCAGAATTGCAGGAGTTCTGCGATCCATTCCCGCCGGCCGATATCGTAGCAGCCCGTGCGGGAGGCAAGCGTTTCGCTGATGAAAGGCCGTCCCGTCCAGACGGTCGACGGGTAGTCGGTCAGCGCTATCCAGAGGCTTCGGTCGGCAAGAAGCTCAGGGGAATTGCGCCGCAGCCAGAGCCATTTCGCGCCGGTTCGTGTGTGCTCCATTTGAATGCCGGCGCGCGTGCTTGCCGCAGAACTTGCCCGGATCTCGGCGGCTTCGCCGACGGCACGGCGATCGTGCCATGGGATCGCATAACCCGATGGCACGAGGTTTCGGTCGATGCAAACGCCGTCTTCGCCGACGCCGGTTGTCGCGATGGCGCAGAGGGGTTTTCCCTTTCCGACAGCCGCCCATCCTTCGATGATGAGCGCTTCGATCACGGAAACGAGGACGCTTGCATCGACCTGCGCGGTGGAGGAGGCCGGCGCGTTGCGTGGCGTGGGCACGCTGCGCGTCCATCTGGAGACGCCTGTGCCGTCGACAATTGAAACCTTGAGATTTGTCGTCCCGATATCGACGCCGCAGACCAGCATTCTTGCGCTTCTCCGATCAGGCCGCACGCAAGTCGCATGAGGCATACGATCATTACGTATGTTCTGTACGTACAAACTCATTTATTGCCCGTCAACCGGATTGTCGCCGTCGGCGACCATTGGGAGTATTGCGAGCATGCTGCTGTGTTGAATGATGCTTGCACACCTGCGCGCAAAATTGTTGATTTACGAGCGAAGTCGAGCGTATGGAGAGGACAAGCACCGAGGCGCTGGACGAAGCCTGAAAGTTCGGTGTACGTTTCGTTCGGACAGGATTGGTGAACGCAATGCAAAACATCGACCGGACCTCCGCCGAGCCGTATTATCTCCAACTCGCCCGCATCATCGAAGCCGACATCAAAACCGGCAAGTATGCGGTGGGGGATCGTGTGCCGGGTGAAACGGAACTGTGTCGGGTCTTCGATCTCGCGCGTTCGACCGTTCGCGAAACGCTTCGCACACTTGAACATCAGCGCTTGATCAAGATCGTGCCGCGGCGCGGCGCTTTCGTCTCCGATCCCTCCGAAAACCAGTGGAAACTGCAGGTCACGCAAGGTTTTCTGGAGGCCGGGGCGCATTCTCCGGATCGAAGCATCGAGACATCGGTGCTCCGGGCGGATTTCGAGACTTTGCCGGATTTCGCGACGGATGCGCTTGATCTGCCGCGTGGGGAAAAGGGCTTCGTGCTGGAACGCCTTCGCCATATCGACGGAAAAGCGGCAATCCATTCGACCAATTATCTTCCCGCCGATATCGGTGCATTGTTGATCGGCAAGCCGGTTCTGGAAGGCACCGCCTCCTTGAATCATACACTTGCGATGGCCGGTTTTTCGATCTTCGCCGCCAGGCGCGAAGTTGCCGCCGTCGGTGCGCCAGCCGAAATCGCCAAGCAATTGGGTCTGGCGCGCGGCGCCCCGGTGCTGTTTGTCCAATCCAGGTCCCGCTCAGAACTCGGGCGGGTATTCGATGTCTATCGATCCTTCGTGCGTAGCGATGTCGTGACGATTTCGGTCGATGCGGAGGCGCGGGCTGACGCTGTGCAGGGCGCGGGCGAGCAGGACTGAACGCGCCGAAATGCTCTATCGCTCTATTTTTACGTATTTCCGAATGAAAGAGCGTTCCGCACTTTTGCTGGAAATGCTCCAGAGGCCAGTTGCGGGCCAGTAGCGGCAATTCCTTGTTTCCCGACGTTTTCAGCAGGCGGTGCATGCGTGTTTTCGCGCGCATTCGGCGCTCGTCTGCTGGCGGCTGATTGTCTTCAGTCGCCATTTGCCCTTGACACTTGAACTTTGTGGCGAATAGATACGTATAGTCCGTCTTGTACGTACAAGATTTGGAAGACTAGGGTGGAACGCAACGGGACTTCAGCGCCCGTCCCAAACGTAGGAAAATCTCATGTCGATGGAATATCGTCTTCGCCGTACGCTCCCCAGCAATCGCGCGGCAATCATCATGCCTGTCGATCACGGCCTCATCTTCGACCGTATCGAGGGCCTTGAAACGCCGTCTGCGCCGTTCGCGGCCTGGGCGAACAATGACGTGACCGGCTTCATGATGACCCCGGGACAGGTCAAGCAGACTGAAAAGTTCTTTGCCGCCAATCCGCAGCTGTCCCGCGTCCTGACGATCGATACCTATTACGAGTTTCGCGAACTGGACGGCGGCGGCTCGCATGACCTTATCACGACCGTCGAAGAAGCCGTGCGCATGGGTGTCGATGCGGTCAAGATGCTGTTTCCGTGGAACATGTCGCGCTATGAACGCACGCAGATGTGCGCGCGTGTCGGTAAGGTGGTTGCGGCCTGCGATCAATGGGATATCCCGCTCGTGCTCGAACCGGTCATCATGGGCGCGCCGCGCACCGAAGAAGTTATTGCCCAGGAAGAGCGCGTCGCCCGTATCGCTTATGACCTTGGCGCCCATATCATCAAGATTGCGTTCCCGGGCGAAGAGCGCACGAAGAGGCTTTCGGAAGAACTGAAGGTCCCGCTGGTGATCGCTGGTGGCCCGTTGTCCGGTCCGCCTTCGGAGACGATCGATGCGGTTGCGCAGACGCTGCGCGGCGGTGCGCGGGGCGTCATTGTCGGTCGGAATATCTGGCAACGCGACCGCAAGTCCGGCGAGGAAACTCTGGCTGAAATCGCGAAGCTGACCCGCTCCGTAAAGTTCAACGACTGATCGGCTCCAAGCCGCGATATTTCTGCCTTTTATGGTCGCAGGAGCCTTCTTGCGGCCATTTCCACCGTTGATCGAGGGTATGCCGCAGGCGGTAGCGGATGATTTTTCGACCGACGGATTTCGTCCAATGCATGGGATTGACATCTTTTTGCAGAGAACCTACGGTCCGTTTTGTACGGACAATGCGGACGGAGAACGTCGCACAAGTCGTCCGGTTTATGGAGGAGAAATCGTATGAAGAAGCTAGCATTGCTGGCAGCGGCCGCTGTCGCCTGCATTCCCGTGTCGTCATTCGCACAAGACAAGCTTACGTCCGCCGGCATCACGGTCGGAACGCTCGGAAACCCGTTTTTCGTGCCTCTGATCAAGGGCGCCGAAGATGGTTTGAAAGCGCAGAATCCCGGTGCATCCATCACGGTTGTCGGCGCCGACTATGATCTGAACAAGCAGGCATCGCAAATCGACAGCTTCATCGCCGGCGGCGCCCAGATCGTGATGCTCAATGCCGTCGATGCCGTCGCGGTCAAGCCGTTCGTCGCAAAGGCCAAGGCCGCCGGCGCCGTTGTGGCGGCGATGGACGTGTCGGCCGCCGGCTCCGATCTCACCGTCATGACGAACAACGTCCAGGCCGGCGAGCTGGCCTGCACCGATCTTGCCGAGCGCCTCAAGGGCAAGGGCGATGTCGTCATCATCAACGGACCGCCGGTCTCTTCGATCATGGACCGCGTCAAGGGATGCCAGCAGGCCTTTGCAAAATATCCCGACATCAAGATTTTGTCCGACAACCAGGATGGCAAAGCTTCGCGCGAAGGGGGCCTCGCCGTCATGCAGTCTCTCCTGACGCGCTTCGATAAGATCGATGCCGTCTTCGGCGCCAACGATCCGACCGCGATCGGCGCCGATCTTGCCGCCAAGCAGCTCAAGCGCTCGGAAATGATCATCGCCGGCGTCGATGGCTCGCCGGATATCGTCGCATCGTTGAAGAGCGGCAACAGCCTTATCGTTTCCTCTTCCTCCCAGGACCCCTACGGCATGGCGAAAATGGCGGCGGAACTCGCCGTCGATCTGCTGAACGGCAAGAAGCCGGCCCAGGAAATCACGCTTCTCGATACCAAGCTGGTCACGAAAGAGAACGTGAACGATTACGCAGGCTGGGACGCCAAGCGATAACTGTCGGGCGGGGCGACGCTTCGGCGTCGCCCCGTTTATGTTTTGCGGGGGCAGGGAGGATCGCCATGAGGACAACAGACATCAGCGAGACTCCGCTTCTTGAAATGCGGGGGATCAGCAAATCCTTCGGCGCGACGCGTGCGCTAAGCGATGTTTCGCTCACCGTGGCGGCGGGCGAGACGCACGCATTGATGGGGGAAAACGGCGCAGGCAAATCGACTCTGATGAAGATTCTCTCCGGCGCCTACACGCCGGATGCGGGCGGCGCCATCCTTCTGCAAAGCCTGCCGCTTTCGATGGGCAATCCGATCGCGTCTCGCTCTCAAGGCATCGCGGTCATCTATCAGGAACTGTCTCTGGCGCCCAACCTGACGGTCGGCCAGAATATTTTCCTCGGCATCGAACCGCGGCGCATGGGCGTGACGGACAATCGGGCCATAATCGAGCGAACCAAGCCGATCCTGCAGCGCCTCGGAGCAACGTTTGCCGCGACGGACCGGGTTGCGGCATTGTCTCTCGGCGAGCGCCAGATGGTCGAAATCGGGCGCGCACTCGCGACCGATGCCCGTATCATCGTGATGGACGAACCGACCACCTCTCTGACATCGCGCGAAACCGAGCGGCTTTTCGCCGTCATCGCGGCATTGAAACAGCAGGGTATTGCGGTGATCTATATCAGCCATCGCATGGAGGAGGTCTACCGTCTGGCCGACCGCGTCTCCGTGCTTCGCGACGGCAAGTATGTCGGCACCCTCACCGGATCGGAGCTATCGGCCGAGCGCCTCATCTCGATGATGGTTGGCCGGGATCTGACGTCGTTCTACAAGAAAGTTCACGGCCGCTCTCTTCGCGGCGATCGAATGCTGAGCGTGCGCAATGTCGGCGATGGTCGCAGGGTTTTCGATTGTTCTTTCGATGCCTTTCAAGGCGAAGTTCTGGGAATTGCCGGGTTGGTCGGTTCGGGGCGGACCGAATTGGCCCGGCTGATCTTCGGCGCAGACAAGACAGTGTCCGGCAGCATCGAAGTGGCCGGCAAAACCACGCAAGTCGACAATCCCCGCGAAGCGCTCGATGCCGGCATTGCCTATCTGACGGAAGATCGCAAGGGTCTCGGGCTTTTCCTGGACATGTCGATCGAGCAGAACATCAATATTTCCGTCATCGCCCGGGATGCGCGAAAGGGCGGATTGTTGAACCGGATCAAGTCGAAAGACCGGGCGGATACAGCCGTGCGCGACCTCTCCATCAGAACGAAATCCACCGCACTCAATGTCGGGTCGCTGTCAGGCGGCAATCAGCAGAAAGTGCTGATTTCCCGAATTCTTGCGGGAAACCCGAAGATCGTCATCCTCGATGAACCGACCCGTGGCGTCGATGTCGGCGCCAAGTCGGAAATCTACCGGATTATCGACGAGCTTGCCGCCAGCGGCGTGGCGGTCGTCGTCATATCCAGCGATCTTCCGGAAATCATAGGGATCAGCGACCGCGTGCTTGTCATGCGTGAAGGTCGCATTGCCGGCGAGGTCAACCCCGATGCATCGGGCGAGATATCCCAGGAAACGATAATGGCGCTGTCGACGGGTTCGTCGAAGGCGGCCTGAAGAAAAACGACGACGGAGGAGATCATGTCGATGACATCAAGCGGAACGGGAGAGCTGAAGCGCGCCAATATGCGTGCGGCCATGACGGCCTTGGGCATGTTGCCCGTGCTTGTGCTGCTTATCATCGGCTTCCATATGCTCTCCGGCCGCTTCATTTCCGTCAACAATCTCTCGATCGTTCTGCAGCAGGCGTCGATCAATACGGTTCTGGCGGCGGGAATGACCTTTGTCATCCTGACCGGCGGCATCGATCTGTCGGTCGGTTCGACGCTGGCCGCCGCCGCCATGGTCGGTGTCATCGTCTCGCTGTTTCCCGGCATCGGACTGTTGGGCATACCGGCGGCCTTGGCTGTCGGGCTCGTCTGCGGCCTCGCCAACGGCGCGATCATATCGGCGCTGCGCCTGCCGCCATTCATCGTAACGCTCGGATCGTTGACGGCCATCCGCGGCGTCGCGCGTCTTCTGGGAAATGACACCACGATCTTCAATGCCGACCTGCCATTCGATTTCATCGGCAATGGAACGCTGTTCGGCATTCCGTGGCTGGCGGTCATTGCGCTGTTGACGATCATCCTATCGTGGTTCGTTTTGAAGCGGACCGTCCTCGGCACATGGATCTACGCCGTTGGCGGCAATGCCGAAGCGGCGCGCCTGACAGGCATCAAGGTTCCGCTGGTTCTGCTGTTCGTCTACGCCACCTCCGGACTGTTGGCCGGATTGGGCGGCGTGATGTCTGCCGCGCGTCTCTACGCCGCCAACGGGCTGCAACTCGGACAGGCTTACGAACTCGATGCGATCGCGGCCGTCATCCTCGGCGGCACCAGTTTCGTCGGCGGCGTCGGCTCGATCTGGGGAACGCTTGTCGGAGCACTGATCATCGCCGTGCTCTCCAACGGGCTTATCCTCGTCGGCGTCTCCGATATCTGGCAATATATCATCAAGGGCTTGGTCATCATCGTCGCCGTTGCGCTCGACCGCTTCAGGCTGCAAGGCGGCCGCACCTGATTGCGGCGCCGAGAAGCGCCTTCCCCGCCTTCAGCAGAGGCAAGCCGCGTTTTCCGCATCGACCAGCAAGATGATGTAAAGCGCTAAACCGATGACGAGGGCGATGCGCTGCCGCCATAACAAGCGAGCGCAACCGGCCATGCGCTGCGGCAGGCTGCGCATCATGCCATCGTTTGTGCGGAGCCCCATCCGCGCCAGAAGATCGTCAATGGCGGAAAGCCCGGCATGTTGCGTGTCATAGGAAGCAGCAAGGCGAAAAAGCGCGGCGTCGAACAGAAGATGCGCCGAGAAGGCAAGCGTCACCAGGCAGAAGCCAAGTAGGAGCATCCAGCCCAGCGGCGTTGAAAACCCGTATGCACCGGCGGTCAACGGCCCCAGGGTAAGGACCAGAAGCGCGATGGCTCCACCGATGAAAGCGTTGCGCCTCAGACGTCTCGAGGTGCGCTCGGCTGCGCTTTTCCAATCCGTCAACGGGCCGCCTCCTCGATGGCGGCGTAAGCGTCAACCGGCAGGCGTATCGGCCGGCCGGCCGTCTTGATGGCGGCAACGGCTTCCTCGGAATTCGCCGCAAGAGCAGCGCGCACCAGCCAGCAGGCGGCGACGATTGCGCTACGCTGAAAACCCAAGGCGCAGCAGATCAGGACAGGTCCATGCGGCCGTGCGGCCTCGATCGCCAAGGCCGCTTCGCGTATGCGCGTGACGGGCAGAGGCAATAGGTCCATGCTGGGGAAGGAATGCCAAATGACACCGGGCCTCATCGGCCCCTGCAATTCCGAGGTCATGTCGATGACCGTGCGATAGGCTGTCAGTTCGTGACGGGTTGGCATCCGGCCAAGAAAGATGCCATTGGCGATCTCAGCCGCCGGCGCACGATGCCATGTCCAGCAAAGGATATTTGCCCGCACACCGAAGCGATAGGGTAGGAGCAGCCATCGGCTGGCGAAGCGGACGCGGCCATCAATCCGTTTCTGAAACACGGCCGCGCCGGCACCGGCGTAAGCGAGCGCCACGATCGCAAGGGCGATCACCGGCCAGAGAAGCAGCAAGCCGACGCCGGAGTGCCGCGTTTCCAGTATGGTGAGGACCAGAAGCAGGATGGTGCCCGTTGCGTAACAAGCCGCCAGCTTGCGGGCTTTTGCCGATGTCGCCAGCTGGAATCCGGCAAGCGGCGAGGGGCCGTTATCGGGGAAAAGCCAGACTGCGAACAAGCCAAGCATCGCACCCATGGGTATGTCGATGACATGATGCTGCCAGGTCGTCAGCACCGAAATGCCGATCAGCAGGCACCAGCCATGCCAGCCAGCGCGCCATGCGCCGGCAAGCCGCCTTCGCCAATGATCCCAGATGATGACGAGAAGGGCGATATGCAGGGAGGGAGCCTGATTGAACGGCTTGTCGAACCCGCCGAGCACATCGAACATGAAACCCGGCAATCCATGCGTCTCCGGGCGCACGAAGATCGCCTGTAAAGGAAAGGCGATGAAGCAGGTGACGGCCACGATCTGCGCCGTCAGATACCGTCGCGCCAGGCGGCTAACCTCTTGCGGCGTCTCGTTGACGAACAGCGAAAGCGCATAAAAAGCGTTGATCGACCAGTATGGAATGATCGTCCAGGCAATGAAGGGGATGTGCTTCTCCCAAGAGAAGGCGAGGTTTGGAACCTCTGTTCTCAGCGACGTCAGCCAGTTCGCCATGCCATAGGTCAGGTAGAAGAACGGCGCGAGAAAGGCCAGCCAAAGAAATGCCCTGCGAAAGACCGCGCGGCGATCCATGGCGCGCGCGGATGTGACAGCTCCGTCAATTTCCTCTTCAGATGCGCTCATTCATGTCCATGTAAAATCGGCCACTGCGTCGATTGTATCCGGCAAACTTGCATCCTTCGCCGCGAGGCGCAATGCGCCGCTTGCGAACAGGGCGTTACGAGATTGACTCTTGTATGCGGGTGTTCCGCTTTGTACAGCGGAAAGGATTTCAACGACCGGACAAAATTCCGATGCATCCAGCCGCCGCTATCGTCGAGGGCCGCTCCTGCGGTGTCTGTACGCTGTGCTGCCGTCTGCCCGAGATCGATCTGTTCGATAAACCGGCCAATGCATGGTGCACCCATTGCATCGAAGGGAAAGGCTGCGCTATCTACGCCGAAAGGCCGGCGGTCTGTCGCGATTTTTTATGCCTTTGGCGCACCGACGCCACGCTTGGCGAGGAATGGAACCCCGAAAGGGCGAAAATGATGGTCTACGAGCAGGGGCCGCAGATCACCGTGCTCGTCGATCCCGATTATCCGGAAATCTGGAAGAACGAGCCATACCGCACGCAGCTAAGGCATTGGGCCGCCGCAGCCGAAGGTAACAACGGCTATGTGATCGTCTTCTGCCAGGACGACGTCTTCAAGATCGATGCGTAAGTCCGTGTGACATTGCCGCGACGACAATCGCCGATGAATTCGCCCTTGTCGGTCCATCGTCGACGCGATCACCTGCGACGGGGCCGTTAGACGACTGCGAGCACCACGATGCGTGGCGCAACACACCAGTAGAGCCGCGCCTGCCGGCCATGCACGGTCAGGCCTCGACCGTTCGGGAAATCGACGACGATATGCTCGTAGCCGAGGATTTCGCGATCGAGGGAAAAGCTTGCCTTGTAGACGGCTTCCTTGGCGGAAAACAGCAATCGGTCGGCAAGTCCCGCATCGATACGATCCGTGTCGTCGGCGGGCAGGCGGACGAGGGTGGCGATGTCGGAAGGTAACGCGTCGGCGGGTTCGATATCGATGCCGAGCGCCGCAATTCCAGGCTGATCGGTGATGGTGGCGATCGCCATCGCCTCATCATGGGCAAGCGAACCGTGAAAACCGTTGGGCCAGAGCGGTTCGCCCGAGGCCGCGCGGACAATGGCGGGCGCAGGCATGCCGTAAGCGTGGAAAAGTTGCCGCGCGGCGTATCTTGCGGCGCCACTGGCGCGTCGGGTTGACGGCTGACGGGCGGGGATGGACGCCGCCTCGTCGGGCAGGAGCAGTGCCTCGTCAGCTGAACGGATGTAACGGCAGGCAACCGCGATGCCCGATGGAACCATAGTCGTCATCGCGATGGAAAGAGAGGCCTCCGCAGCTTGCGCGGAGGCTTCGTCGTTGGTCATCACACCGCCTTGACCGGGCGGACAAAGTGATGGAGCTTGGCCGGATTGCCGCGCCAGACCGAGTTCGGCTCCAGAACCTCACCCTTCATCACGAAGCAATCGACATCGGCAATCGAGCCGTCGCCCATGGTCACGCCGTAGTGGACAAAGGCGGCCGGGCCGAGGCTGCAGCCATGGCCGATGCGGATATAGTCCGACTTGAAAGCGCCTTCCTCCAGAGAATGCGCCTGGATGACGCAGTTTTCGTTCAACGTCACGTCGTCGCCGATCTCCACCAGCGAGCGTTCCGTCAGGTTGGCGCCGCCGTCATAGACCCGCCGGCCGACCTTGACGCCGAGTGCGCGAAGAATCATCGGGCGGAACGGAGTGCCGGCAAACAGCCGGGTGATCGGCGAATCCGACAGCTTCCAGTGGCGCTCATGCTTCCAGAAGGTGGTGTCGTAGATCGTGGTCATCTGCGGCTTGAGCTTGCGGAAGCCGAGGCTGGCGCGCTCGACGAAGACATAGAAGGGAATGGTGATCGCGGCCGTCAGGAACACGGCGGCGAACAGCGCCACTTCCGCCCAGTCGTTGTAGTAGTTGAGCGCGCGGTCCCAGATCGCCAGCGTCGCAAAGAGCATCGCCCATTGCGAGGCGAGGAACATCACCGCCGTCGCGAAATTGTGGCGGTTCTTGTGCGGCAACCGGGCGCGGCGGTCGTCCTCGCTGACGCCCTGGATCAGTTCCTTGTCGCGCTTGACCATGCGCGGGATTTCGAAGGGCGGCGAGCCGAGCAGGCCGACATTTTCACGCAAGGGACCGTCGATCGGCACCATGACCTTGGTGCCGAGCAGCACGTTGTCGCCCGTGCGGCCATCCGGCGGATAGAAGATGTTGTTGCCGAAATAGTTGCGCTCGCCGACCTTGGTCTGCTCCAGCCTGAAGGCGGAAGCCGACTTGTGGACGTTGATCATGAACAATCCGTCCGACACCATCGTTCCGGTGCCGATCTCGCAAAACAGCGGATTGTCCTGCTGCTGGTTGCTGCCGAAGTTCGAGCCGGTCTGCACCACCTCGTTCAGGTTCCATCCAAGCGCCCGGATGTAATGGACGATGGCCGAGCTGTCGCCGAACAGAAGGCCCAGCGTGCGCGAATTGGAGCAGACTTCGACGATCGATTGCAGCCAGAAATGGAAGCCATAGAGCTTGTAGGTCTTGCCCGGCTTCAGGATGACGCTGAACATGCGTGGCAGAACCAGCGCCGCCAGCATCGACACCGCGATATAGCCGACAAGCGTGATGGTCGTGCCGATGGCGACGATGCCGATGGTTTCCTGGTAGTCGTCGGACACGTTCTGCCAGTAGCTGTGGAACAGCAGCGGGAAGGGCGTGACGATGACGAACATGGTGATGAGCTGCACGGCTTCATAGAGGATGCGGCGCGTCTTGGACAGCGTCACGCTCGGCACCTTGGAATATTCGGCATTGGTCGGCACCGCCGGCGAACCGTGCCAGTGGGCATCGTCTGGAATGTGCTGGCCGCGCTGCAGCGACGAGGCGTGGCCAAGCTCGGCGCGGTCGCCGATCGAGGTATCGATATCGATCATGCAGCCAACGCCGACATAGGAATTGTGACCGATGGCGATGCGGCCGGTATGGATATAGCCGGCCTCGGCGCGGTAGCCGAGGAGCATGGTTTCCTTGCGCAGGATCGAGTTTTCGCCAATCGAGATCAGGTCGGTGCAGACAGGCACCGAACGGCATTCGAGCGAGGTGTTGCGGCCCAATCGGGCGCCGAGCAGGCGCAGGTAAAGGCTGTAAAGCGGGCTGCCGCGGAACAGGACGACCGGCGCCGTGCGGATCAGCGTCTGCACCACCCAGAAGCGGTAATAGCGCAGGCCCCAGATCGGGAAGGCCTCCGGCTTCCAGCGACCGACCAGCAGCCATTTCATGGCAACCGCAAAGCCGGACATGCCGAAGAAGGTGAGCGCCGAAAGCGCCACGCAGCGCAGGTAGAGATTGACCGGCTCGTCGAGCGCGTCATAGACCCAGTTCAGGCCCTTGTTGAACAGCCAGAGGCTGACATAGCTGTAAAGCCCGTAGAAGATCGCTTGGAAGAGGCCGCAGGTCCAATAGGCGAGCGAGGAGGCGCGATGGGTGAGCAGCGGCTCTTCCACGGCTTCCGTCACTTCTTCCGGACCGCGCAGATGCCGCGCAAGGCCGGCAACCGTCGGGAAGAGATAGATGTCGCGCATGGAGGTGGTTGCCCACTCCTTGCGGGTGCGCAGGCGGGCGCAGAAACGGGCCATCAGCAGCGAGTTTGCGCCGAGATCGTCGAAGAAATGGTCCTCGACATAGATGTCGTCCATCTTCAGCACGTCGCGCAGGGCATCCGTCAGGAAATGCTCGTCATCGGTGGAGGGCGCGATTTCCTTGCGCTCGTTGCCGAGGCGCAGCGTCGTCGGCTTCGGCAGCTTGCGGGTATCGACCTTGTCGGACACCGTCATCGGCAGGGCGGGCAGTTCCTCAAGGAAGGACGGCACCATGTAATCAGGCAGGCGACGCTTCAGCTCGCTGGCGAGATCGGCACGGGCAATGGCGGCCATGCCGGATTTCAGCGCGTAATAACCGACGAGTTCGACGCGGCCGGGCTCGATTTCCCAGGTGGTGACGGCGGCCTGCGCAATGCTCTTCTGGTCGAGCAGCACGGCTTCGATTTCGCCGAGCTCGATGCGATAGCCGCGGATTTTCACCTGCGTGTCGATACGGCCGTGATATTCGATCTCGCCTTCGGCATTGATGCAGGCCAGATCCCCGGTGCGGTAGATACGCTTGGAGGGATTGTTGGGCAGGCCGATGAAATCGGGAATGAATTTCTGGTCGGTCAGATCCTCGCGGTTGAGGTAGCCGACGGCAAGGCCGATGCCGGCAATGCCGAGTTCGCCGAACTCGCCGGGCGCGACGAGTTTTGGCGATTCAGGATCGAGGATGGCGATGGAATAGGTCGGCAGTGGCGCGCCGATGGTTACGGGGCGCTCGGGTGTCAGGTAACCCATGGTCGCCGTAACGGTCGCTTCGGTCGGGCCATAGGTGTTGAGGATCTGGCGGCCGGGCTTCGACCAGCGGGTGACGAGATTATGCGGGCAGGCCTCGCCGCCGACCAGGATGGCGCGCAGGCTCGGCACATCGCTTTCGATGGAGGAGAGCAGCGTCGGCGAGCAGGCCATGCAGGTGATGGCGTTGGCGCGCAGGAAATCGGCCAGCTCCTCGCCCACCAGCGTCAGCTTGCCGGGCGCGGGCACCACGGTGGCGCCGGCGGCAAACGGCACCCAGATTTCCTCGGTCGAGAAATCGAAGGCGATGGTCATGCCCTGATAGACGCGGTCGCCTGGACGATAGCCATAGGCTTCGGCCGCAACCCGCACGAAGTTGCAGATGCTCTGGTGGCGAACGGCGACGCCCTTCGGCTTTCCGGTCGTGCCGGAGGTATAGAGGATATAGCAGATGTCGTCTGCGGACTCGGCAATCTCAAGCGCGGCGGCGGAGAGGGCGGCAACCTCGGCGCTGTTGGCGTCGACCACCACATGCGGAACTGGCAATTCGGCGGCGCGCTCGGCATAGCCGGCCACGGTGACGACCAGCGTCACGCCGGCATCCTCGACGATCAGCGTCATGCGTTCCTGCGGGAAGGCCGGCGCCAGCGGCACGAAGGCCGCGCCCGCCTTCATGACGGCGAGAATGGCGATATAGGTTTCGGCGGCACGGTCGAGCAGCAGCGCGACGCGATCGCCCGGCTTGACGCCGCGCTGGACCAGGAGGCGCGCGAAACGGTTCGCCTGTGCATCCATGTCGGCATAGGTCCATGACCGGCCGCTGTCGATGACGGCGGTCGCCGGGCCGAAGTTCCTTGCCAGGCCTTCGAAGACGCGCGAGAGGCGCTCGCCGGCTTGGCCGGCCCTGTCGAAATCCCTGCCGATAAGCACGGGGGCGTGCGCGGAAGGGGAGGTCTCGTTTGCGCCGCGCTCAGCGTCGGCCGAATCGACTTCGGCCTCGGCAAGAGCGCGTGAATGTGCTGCCGTATCCATTGCCATGCTTTCCAAAAAATCCCGACGGGCGGGGGCAGTTTTTTACTGCACGCGACGCATCGCCGTCTTCGGGCGAGCTTTGCCCCCGCCTCTTGGCAGGATTGTGACATAAATGCGCGCGCGCAACCCTTGCGCCGCTAAATTCACGATTTTATTGCGCGCATGCACCGTTCACGGCGACGATCAAGGGCATGCAGGCGATGATAGCGCGCGAGCGAGGAAGCGAATCAACAGTTGCAATATGCCGGCACCCCGGATTGGAGGCAAGCGACGCGGCAAGCGGCTGCGCCATGTAATCCTTTTCGGCGATATTTCCGTCCGGCAGTAGTTGTCTTGTTGACAAGTTTTATAAGTGAAGCTTAACTGCTCTCTATTCTATAGACGCATGAACCGGTGTCGATGGAGGGCGGAGTGACGAAGTATTTCACCGCGAAATTGGGCGCCATGGCAGCGCTCGTCTCCTCGGCTTTCCTGCTGCATGGATGCCAGACAGAAGCGGGACGACCGACGATCTGTGCCTCGGGCAGCCAGTCGGCCCAATGCAAGGTTGCCAAGAAGAACCCTACTGCGGCTCATGCGACGCATAGAGCCTCTGCTCGCCATTATTGATCCCGAATGCTGACGATTGACGTCGAAAAGCTCCGCGCCACCGCCGCGGGCTCGGTTTTCACACGCCGTGTCGCCGCCCATGTCCTGGCGGATTGCGAGCGCATCCACGCCGAGCCGTTGATCAAAATCGAGATGGAACCCGGCCGCAAAGTCATGCTGCCGACCGCGCGGCGGCTTTTTCAGCGGGTGACGACACTTGCCATCGGCGATTGTCTGGCGGGCGGCATGCGCAACCGGTTGCGCGGTCGGCGCGAGATTGCCGAAGCCTGCGCATTTCCGGACTGGAACCCGACCCATTTCCTCGACACGGCGGAAATGATGGCGGCCGTGGCGCTCGGGCTTTTCTGGTTTGGCCCGGTCATGGGCGAGGTCGAGCGGCGGGCGGTGCGTGAAGCGCTGATCGACAAAGGCTTGCGCCCGGGGCTGGAGGCCTTTGACGCCGATGCTTTCTGGGTGACGGCGCGGCACAACTGGAACACCGTCTGCTGCGGCGGCATGATCGTCGCCGCTGTCGTGTTGCGGCAGGAAGCACGGGGGCTCAGCGACACGGTTCTAGAACGCTGCCGGGAGGCGATGGCGGCGGGGCTTTCGGCCTATGGCGCAGATGGCGGTTATCCAGAAGGTCCTTCCTATTGGGAATTCGGCACGCGTTATGCCGTGCTTGCCCATGCCGCACTGCTGGAGGCTGGCCTGATCGACCGGGTGCCGCCTTCGCTTGCCAAAAGCTGGCGCTTCGCCCGCGACATGACCGCTCCCTCCGGCGATGTCTTCGATTGCGGCGATACGGATGCGCAAGCGCCGCGCTCCCCGGTCCTCGGCTGGCTCGCCCGCATCTCCAACGACCCCGACGCCGCCGCCTGGCAGCGCGCCGCCCCCGGCGAACCGTCTGCCCTCGACCTCCTCTGGTACGGCCCCGAAGCTACCCTCCATGGAATGAGGACTTTGCCACCTGCCCCTTCTCCCCTCGGGCGAGAAGGTTGCGACAGCGGGATGAAGGTGATGCCGGAGGCACTAAAGGCCAAAGATTCCAATATCTCAGCCTCATCCGATCCCATGGGCCAAAAAGGCGAGCCACATATCTCATCTGCCCTTCGGACCCCCGAGGGAGGAAGGGAAGGAGCGACGGCAACATCCTCCATTGGCGGTCGTCCTGTGGATGCCGGAAGCGAAATAGGCGAGCAGGCAATCGCCGCGCCCCCTCATCTGACCCTTCGGGCCACCTTCTCCCCGCCGGGGAGAAGGGAAGAGGCGGAGACGGCAGGCCCCGACCCCAACGAGGATACCGCCGCCATTCCCTATATCCACGCCTACGAATCGGCGGGGATGGCGGTGATGCGCTGCGGCCGGGTCTGGGCGGGCCTCAAGGGCGGGCGCAACGATGCCAATCATGCCCATCTCGATCTCGGTTCCTTTCTCTACGAAATCGACGGCATCCGCTTCGCCAGCGATATCGGGCGGGAAAATTATGCCGTACCCGGCTATTTCGACCCCATAAAACGCTTTTCCTATTTTCGCACCCGGACGGAGGCGCATGGCACGTTGCGGATCGACGGGCGGGAACAGTCGCTCGCCATGCAGGCCCGCCTGCTCGGCACGGCGGTGCGGCCCGGGCAGATCGCCGTCGCCTATGCGCTGGCCGAGCCCGAAAGCGCCGTCTCCTGGCGGCGCGGGCTGCAATTGCACGACGATGGCCGGCTCGCGGTCGTCGACGAGCTGGAGACGGAAGGCGCGCAGCGGCTGACATGGCAGGTTTATACGCTGGCCGAGGTGACACTTTCGGGCCGGCGGGCGCTGCTGCGGCGTGGCGGCGTCAGCGTCACCGCCGCGATTGCCGAGCCGGAGGACGAGGCGTGGCAGGCAGCCCCGGCCCGTTCGCCGCCGGGAGAAAGCGACAATTCCGCCTATACCCGCCTGTGGTTCGAGACGGATGGCCCGGCGCGGCTGCGGGTGGATTTTTCGCCCGAAGGGACGGGTGAGGTGGGCGTACTCGCGCCCATTTCCGAATGGGGGCTCTGCATGCAGGCGGGAGGTCAGGCATGAAGCTTTTCGACTGGATCGCGGCGCGGCGGCGCGGGCAAACGCCGCCGGAAGGCGAGGCGGCGCCAACCCTGCATATCTATGCCTCGCAGCCGGCGGTCACCGCCATGCTGGTGACGCTGATCGGCGTCGAGGAGGGCCATATCGACGGTATCATCACCGCCACCACGACGAAATTCGGCGCAAGACACCGCATCGTCTACGTCACCGACAGCCTCGATTTCATGCGTTTCCGCCATCGCGACGCAATCTTCGAATACCTGCCCTCGACGCTGGAGCAGACCCTGCACGCCGCCGAAATGCCCTGGGATTCCTATATGGCGCGGCGCTGGCAATTGCTGCTCTCCAAATGGAAGCCGCTGCATATCGTCAGCTACGGGCAGAATATCGATACCTTCCTTGCGGCCGCGCCGCGACTGGCGACGGGTGGCGGATGAGCCTTGTCCTCGATATCGTCTTCGTCGCCGATGTCCGTTTCGAAGGCGGCACCTCCACGGCGCTGGCCACCGAAATCATCGCCGCCGCCCGCGCCGGCCTGCGCACCGGGCTGCTGGCGGTCAAGGGGCCGCTGCTCGGCCTGCCGTTTCCCATGCATCCCCATCTGCGCCGGCTGATCGACCAGGGGTTTACCGAACGCATCGATCCCGACATGCCGGTCAGGGCCGGCATGGTGCAGATCCACCATCCGACGATCATCGAGAACCGCCCGGACCGGCGCATCGCCATCACCTGCGACGTGCTGCTGATCGTGCTGCACCATCCGCTCTACGACGCCGCCAAGAACCGCCAATACGATCTGGAGCGCGTGGTTTGCCATGCGCGCGACGCCTTCGGGTGCCAACCGGTGCTTGCCCCGGTCAGCTCCGTCGTCCGCCACAGCCTGACCTGGACGCTGCCGCCCGAAACCGCCGTGCTGGAGGAGGACTGGCCGAACCTGATCGATACCGACGACTGGCCGCGCCGGCCGGATCGCCCGGTCGGCTCCCCCATCGTCATCGGCCGCCATTCGCGCCCCGATCCGCTGAAATGGCCGTCGCGCGAGGAGGTGGGGCAGGTCTATCCGGTCGATGGCAAGCGTTTTCGCATCCGCATCCTCGGCGCCGGCGATTATCTCACCGCGAAATACGGCACGGTGCCGCATAATTGGGACATGCTGCCCTTCGCCTGGGAGGGCATCGCCGATTTCCTGGCGACGCTGGATTTCTACGTCTATTTCCACGATCCCGCCTGGTCGGAAGCCTTTGGGCGCACGATCCTCGAAGCGCTCGCCGTCGGGCTTGTCGTGATCCTGCCGCCGCATTTCGAGCCACTGTTCGGGGACGCGGCGGTCTATACCGTCTCGGCCCATGTCGAACGGGTCGTCAACCGCTTCATCGAAGACCCCGCTTTGTTTCGCGAGCAGGGGGAGCGGGCGCGGCGCTTCGTCGAGACGCAACATGCCGCCAGCCTTTATCCCGGTCGCATCGCCCGGGTGATGCAGCTTCTCGGCCCAACGCCTGCGCCTGTCGCACCGCCAACGAGGGTCGTGCCGCCGCTGCCGATGCGCAATGTGCTCTTCATGTCGTCGAACGGCATCGGCGTCGGCCATGTGGCGCAGCAGCTCGCCATCGCCAAGCGCCTGCCGCCGCGGCTGAAACCGGTCTTCGCCACCATGTCCTATTCGATGCGGGCGGCGGTGGAGGCGGGATACCAGTCGCATTTCCTGCCGCATCACCGCATCCTCGACGCCACGCCGGACGACTGGAACGATGCGCTGGCGGAGGAGGTGTTCGAGCTGATCGCCCATCTCAACCCCGCCGTCTTCGCTTATGACGCCACCGCAGTCTTCGAAGGGGTGACGCGGGCGCTGGAGATGTTTCCCAGCCTGTTCAAGATCTGGGTGCGGCGGCCGCTGTGGCGCGAAAGCCATGCGGTGTTCCTGCAATTTGCCGATTGTTTCGACGCCATTGTCGAGCCCGGCGAATTGGCCGAGGATTTTGACCATGGGCCGACGGAAGCTTTTCGCAAGGAGGTGCTTCTCGTCCCGCCGGTTCTGCATCTCGATCCCGCAGAGCGGATGCGCCGCGAAGATGCGCGCGCCGCGCTCGATATTCCGGGCGATGCGCTTGTCGTCGCCGTGCAGCTCGGCTCCGGCGTGAATTTCGACATGACCGGCGTGCGCCGCCGGCTGATCGAGGAGGCCTTGCGCCATCCGCAGGCGCTGGTGCTGGAAATCCGTTCGCCCATCGCCGCCGAAGCGGAGGATGCGGCAACGCTGGGAGAGCGTCATCGCATCGTCTCGCTATTCCCCAGCTTCCGCTATAGCCGCGCCTTCGATGCGGCGATTTCGGCGGCCGGCTACAATGCCTTTCATGAACAGGTCTTGGGCGGCATTCCGACGCTGTTCGTGCCCAATGAGGCCGACGAGATGGACCTTCAGGTCAAGCGCGCCCGCTGGGCGGAGCTGACCGGCCATGGCTGGCTGCTGCGCCGCGATTTCGACCTGCCGCTGGCCTCGCGGCATATCGAGCGGCTGCTCGATCCGGCCGAGCGCGCGGCTATCGTAAAACGCTGCGCCGCCATCGAATGGGAAAACGGCGCGACCGAAATCGCCCGCTATCTCGAAGACCATGCCAGGCTGGTGCGCACCGACCGGGATGTGACCAGGGCATGACGACCGACGCGCCCATCCGCTCGCTGCGCGACGATGCCCTGTTTGTCTCCGCCAACGGCATCGGCCAGGGCCACCTGACGCGGCAACTGGCCGTGGCGCGCCGCCTGCAGAAGGGCGTCACGGCCGCCTTCCTGACCATGAGCTACAGCGCCTCGATTGTCCGCGATCTCGGCTTTGCCGCGCATTTCCTGCCGCATCATCACCTGACCGGCGAGGAGCCGGCGGTGTGGAATGCAAGGCTGGCGGAGGAGATCGAACTGCTGCTCGATGCCCGCGCCAGCCGCACGCTGGTCTATGACGTCAATTTCGTCTTCGACGGCGTCATCGAGGTGCTGCGACGGCGGCAAGACCTGCGCTCGGTGTGGATCCGCCGCGCCATGTGGCCGCAACACCATGCCGCTTATCTCGGCGCCGGGGTGCATTTTTCCACCATCATCGAGCCGGGCGAATTCGCCGAAAGCTATGACGCCGGCCCGACGGTTTTGGCACGCGAGCGGGTAACGATGGTTCCGCCGGTGCTGCTGCTCGATCCCGGCGAGCGCATGGGCCGCGAAGAGGCGCGGATCGCGCTCGGCCTGCCGCAAGAGGCGACCGTCGTGCTGCTCGACATCGCCCGCGCCTCCAGCCCGGCGCTTTCGGAACGGCACCGGCAGATCGATGCGCTGCTTTCGGCGCGTGGCGTGCATGCGGTGGAGCTGAATTCGGCCTTAGCGGCGGCCGCGGAGCGCACCAGCCATCGCCCTGGCCATAGCCGGCTGACGCTTTATCCCGCCTGGCGTTTCAGCAAGGCCTTCGACGCCATGATCGTGCGGGCCAGCTACAACACGTTTCACGAAAACATCGCCGGGGCGATGCCGACGCTGTTCGTGCCCGACGAGGCCGTCGACATGGACCGGCAGGTGGACAGAGCGCGTTTCGCGGCGGATAATGACTTGGCCTTGTTCTGCCGCCTCGATGCGCCGGAGGACGAGATGCGGGCGGCGGTGGGGACGCTGCTGAAGGCGGACGCGCGGGCGCGGCTGACGCGGGCTTGCGAAGATTTTCTCGCCGCGCGCGGCGGGTGGCGCAACGGCGCGGATGATATCGCCGACATGATCATGCCGGCGTCGATACAGATGATGAAAAGAGAATGAGGCGGTTACCCCAAAACCCCTTCTCCCCTCGGGGGAGAAGGTGCCGGCAGGCGGATGAGGGGGATGCCGAAGGCACGTATGCGGTGTGGGTATTCGGCTGTGCCGTCCCCCCTCATCCGGCCCTACCGGGCCACCTTCTCCCCCGAGGGGAGAAGGGGTTCTCGGCACCGGCGTGCCCCATATGCGATGGTCCGGCTCCGATGGGAGAGAAAGGGAATTACGGCTTCGGCGTGCCGCAATGCAGTTGTTCTGAAACGGGAGGAAACCGGAAAAAATGCCACAGCCGGACAGCCTCTGTCTGATGCCCTGGATCCATGCCCATGTGGATGCGCAAGGCTTGCGCGGCCTGTGCTGTATGGACATGCGCCGCTTCGACGGGCCCGTGCATAACCATTCCATCGAAGACTACTGGAATGGCGAGGAGATGCGGGCGGTTCGGCGGCAGATGATATCGGGGCGGCTGCCGCCGCGTTGTGCCGCCTGCAAGGGCGACGGAAACCGGGCGCTGAGCCTCAAGGATGAGGTCACCGCCCGCTGGCCGGATTGGGCCGAGATCGTCATCGGCGAGACGGCGGAAGACGGCAGCACGACCCTGCGCCCCTTCACCTTCGATTATCGCAATTCCGTCTGCAACCTGAAATGCCGCACCTGCGGCCCACATTCCTCCACCACCTCCGAAGCGGAAGCACGCGCGGTCGAGGCCATCGGTGCCATCGAGCGCGATGCCGGCCGCTGGGATCAGGCCTATCGCACCAAACGCGAGGCCGGCCATGCGTCCGCCCGTGACGAACTTGTCGCCGCTGCCCGCCAGGGCCGCATCCGCCAGCTCTACTGGGCCGGCGGCGAACCGTTGTTCGACGCCACCCATTGGGAGGTGATGAACGCGCTGGTCGAGGGCGGCCATGCCGAGCATGTCGACGTCGCCTATAACAGCAATCTGACGCTCTTGGCCTTCAAGGGGCAGGGCGTCGAGACTCTGTGGCCGCGTTTCCGCTCCGTGCATGTGCAGGCCTCGGTCGACGGGCTCGGCAAGGCCGGCGAATATATCCGCAGCGGGTTTCGCACCGAGACCTTTATCCGCCATGTCGATACCCTGCGCGACCTGACGCGCGACGTGCCGACGATCCGGCTGACGCTCGATGTCACCGTCACCTCGCTTGGCCTTCTGTATCTCGGGGACCTCATGCAATTCGCCGTCGAGCGTCGCCTCACCACGACGGCAAAGCTGATGGCGCCGCGTCGGATAAATTATTACCTGGCTGTCGATGCCCTGCCGCCGGACGTGGTGCGCGACTGGTCGGACCGCTGGATGGCGTGGATCCTGCGGCACGATCCTGAGGGCCTGCTCGGCAACATTTACGACGTATTGTTGCATCACCGCAAACGGGAAATGGCACCCGAGGCGGCTTTGCTTTCGCAATCCGCCCATGCCATTGCCGCCTTCGAGACGGCGCGCAGGGAGGTTGGCCTCTTCCAGCAATTATGCGCGGTGGATGCGCGGCTGAAGGATTTTGCCGTTCCGGCCTGATCGGCAGAGACAATTGCCTTGAAATTCTTGCAAAGTAGAAGCAAGACTTGGCGAAGAAAGAAAAGGCTAAGGTTCCAAGCTGCTGAAAGGCGGGGGACATGCTGCGATATCTGATAACAGTGCTTGCCGCTTTTCTTGCTCTCTCCGTCACGCCGTTGCGGGCGGAAAACCGCATCGCGCTTGTTATCGGCAATGGCGGCTATCAGCAGTTGGCGCATCTGCCGAATGCGGTCAGCGATGCGCAGCTGATCGACAAATCGCTGACCTCGGTCGGCTTCAAGACCATCCTGATCACCGACGGCACCCGCCAGCAGATGGTGCAATCCATGAAGACCTTCATGGAGGAGATCACGCCGGAAACCAGCGTACTGGTCTATTATGCCGGCCATGGCATCCAGTTTGGCGAGGAGAATTACCTCATCCCCACCGACAGCCAGCTTTCCTCGGCCTCCGACCTGCCGCTGGAAGCCTTTTCGCTGCGCATGATCACCGAACAGCTGGAGCGCGCTCATCCGCGCATCGCCATTCTGGTGCTCGATGCCTGCCGCAACAATCCATTGAAACGCAAAGGCGCCGTGCGCGCCGGCGAAGACCAGCCCGCGGCCGGTCTTGCCAAGGCGACCGGCCCGCTCGGCACCTTCATCGCCTTTGCCACGGCGCCCGGTCAGGTAGCGACCGATGGCAACAAGGGCAACAGCCCCTTCACCCGGGCGCTCGCCGACCTGATGACCGCGCCCGGCCTGCCGATCGAGCAGGTGTTCAAGAGGGTGCGCGAGCGGGTGATCGACCAGACCTTCGGCAAGCAGGTGCCCTGGGACAATTCCTCGCTGACGCGCGATTTCTTCTTCGTGGAAGCCTTTGCCGGCATGCCGAAATTCAATCCGGAAGCCAGCGCCGACGCACAGGCCTGGCAGATCGCCGCCAATGAGGATATCGCCACCTCCTACGAAACCTATCTCAAAACCTATCCACGCGGGCTGTTTGCCGATCTGGCGCAGATGCGGCTTGATTCCTTCCATCAGGATAACGCACCGAAGGCGGAGCAGCAGGTGGCATCGGTCGCCCGCGACCGCAAGATCAACGCTTCTGACGACCTGACAACCTGGAACGCCATTCCTGAAAAAGGCCGGCCGGAGCAGTATCGCGATTACCTCGAAAAATTCCCCGATGGCGTTTTTTCCAAGCTGGCGCGGCTGCGGCTCGAAGATGTCTCGCGCTCCAACCTTTCGGAAATGACCAGCATCACCACCAAGATCACCCCGAACTACGAGGAGTTCGCGGAAAGTCCGCTCTATCCCGAAATCACCGATTGCGACCGCGAGGCCGGGCATGTGCAGGAAATCGCCGATCCCTCTGTCGGCGTCTATTTCAAGCAGATCGTGCCGGAGCGGGCGGTGCCGGCCTGCCTCAGCGCCCTGAAACAATATCCCGACAGCCTGCGCATCCTGATGAATTACGGCCGGGCGATCGATGCCTCCGGGCGTCATGACGAGGCGCGCGAGATCTACAAGTCGGGCGCCGCCGCCGGTTTCCCTATTGCCTTCCGTTCGCTCGGCGACGTCTATCGCGACGGGCGCGGCATCGAGAAGAACCTCAACGAGGCCCGCTACTGGTATGTGCTGGGCGCGGCGAAGAAAAACGTCTTTGCCGAATTCAACCTCGCCGTCATCTATGAGAACGGCATGGGTGTGGAGGCCAATCCGCAGAAGGCGGCCTATTGGTTGTGGCGCGCCGCCAAGCAGGGTTTTGCCCCGGCCATGGAAAAGCTCTCCGGCTATTATCTAGATGGCAAGGTGCTGAGCAAGGATCCGGTCCAGGCCGAGCTTCTGCTGCAGGGCGCTTCGGAAATGGGCCATATCTATGCCGAATATCAGCTTGGCAACCTCTATGTCGATGGCGGCCAGCTGAAGCGCGACCCCGATGCGGGCCTGCGCTGGATCACGCAGGCCGCTCGGCAAGGCTATAACGAAGCGCAGTATCGGCTCGGAACGCTTTATCAGGATGGCGTCGGCGTCAAGAAAGACCCGGCCACCGCCCTCAACTGGTTCACGCTCGCCAAGCTGAACGGTCTGGAAAAAGCCGGCGAGCCGGCCGATGCGCTGGCCAAATCCCTCGGCAAAAGCGCCTCGCGCAAGGCCAAACAGTTCGCCATCGAATTTAAACCGCTCGTTGTGAAGTAGTCACCCGGACGGGTGAGTAAAACTCCTAAAAATATTGGCAGAAGCTAAGCCGGACAGAATATGAATCTTGACTAAAACAAGGCGGGCCGTTAGGTTTGATGCGGGTGTCGGAGGGTGTTGCTATGCGTCAATGGCTATACTGTCTTGCTGCCGTGGGGATGTTTGCCGTTCCGCAGGCCGGATTTACACAATCGGCCAAAACGGGCGATTATTCCCGCGACGACGTCGTCAATTTCCTTATCGAGCAGGCCGATTTCGGCCAGTCCCGTGCTGTCTGCATGGGCACGAAATCCGAATGCGCGGCCAAGACGAAGCCGAAGGGCTTCGACATGCTGCTGACGTTCGATCTGGATTCGGCAAGGCTGAGCGAGGCGGCGGAAAAGAACCTCGACGTCATTTCAGATGCTCTGATCGACGGTCGCCTCAAGGCCGCGAAGTTCCGTGTCGAAGGTCATACCGATGCGCGGGGCGGCGACAAATACAATATGACGCTCTCGACCGAGCGGGCAGTTGCCGTGGTGCGCTATCTGGAGAAGAAGAAAGTTCCCGCCGATCGCCTCCAGGCCGTCGGCTTCGGCAAGAGCGCGCCACGCACCAGCAACCCCTTCGATTCCGAAAACCGCCGCGTTGAGCTGAAGCTTTCGACGGAGTGATGCGAGCCTGGCGACGATGGCCAATCGGCGCCCTGCCACGAAAGGGCGCGGCAATGCTTCGTTATGTGTTTGTCCGCATGCCCTAGGGTCAAAACTCAATCAGCATAGGTGTTCTGTTGAAGCGGCTGGGATTGAATGGCAGCAAACAAGCGCAAGGCAAGGCCAGAAGGCCTTGTCGAGCATTGTTTGCTATCAGGCGGCCCAGCCGCTTCAACCCTTCGGGCTTGCCATAGACACGGCCTGCGCGCGTCGGAAAGGTTTGAAAGTGATCGGCACTTCCTACACCGTTCCTTCTACTCAGGCCCTGTCTATGGCAAGCAGAACACCTATGCTGATTGAGTTTTGACCCTTAGTGAGACGAGCCTGCCATGGATCTCGACGGTCTTCTTTCACCGATCAATGACGAGGCCCCTTGCGGGCCCGACCTCGACGACAGCGGCGACAACGATTATTTCAGCTACACCATGGCCGCCGAAAGCCGCCTGCCGGAACGTTTCGTCAATGTCGAGACCGGCCGGGTGTTCGATCGCACCGCCATCAGGCTCGATGACGAGCGCCGCAGCCTTGGCAGCTTGCTCGGGCGCTCGCGCGATCTGCGACTGCTGGTCCTGCTGGCGCAGTTTCACGCCAGCGCCGGCGATATCGCCGGCTTTGCCCGCATTCTCGACACGATGGCCGAACTCATTTCGCGTTACTGGCTGGAAGTGCATCCGCAAGCCCAGGATGGCGACATGGAATTGCGGCGTGTCGCGCTCGAAGGTCTGGACGACCGCGCCAAGGTGTTGATGCCGCTGATGCATGCGCAGCTTTTTGCCGATCGCCGCGTCGGCGCCGTCTCGTGGCGCGCCTGGCAGGTCGCGCAAAAACCGGACATCGCCTATAAGGATGAGGAAAAACCGAATGCCGGCCTGATGCGCGAGGCGTTTTCCGCGCCCGAAAATCGCGCCGGCGTCGATGCCGCCTTCGAAAGGGTCAGTTCGGCGATCCGTAGGCTTGGCGAGATCCGCGGTCGTTTTCTCGGCGAAGGCATGTTCGAGCATGCGCCCGGCTTCGATCCGGTGCTGGCGGTACTTACCGATATCCGCACGCTTCTCGCCGACAATGCACCGCATCTGAAGCAGGACACCGCAGTGCCCGTTCCGGAAGCAGCGCCGCCGGCCGTGACCGCCGTGCCGGAAGCCATAGCCGCGCCGCCGGTCGTCCGCCAGCCGGCGGCCACTGGCATGCAGAACCATCGCGAGGCGCGGGCGGCCCTTGCGGCACTGGAAGCCTATTTCGCCGAAAACGAGCCCTCGTCGCCGGCCTTGATCCTCGTCCATCAGGCGCGGCTCCTGATCGGGCGGCCGCTGGTCGAGGCGATTGCGGCGCTTGCGCCGGGCCGGGCGAGCGGCGCGGTGCTATCGGTCGATCCGGCGTCGGGCTTCTTTCTCGACATGGACCGGATGCGGCAGCTGACGATTTCGGTTCCCGCCGAAGAAAGCGCCGGCCCCGGCATCCTGCGGCGGCTCGCCGGACCGGAACCGGGGGTGATGCGCGAGCGCAGCGAGGCAGTCGCCGCCATGCTCGGCATCGAGGCATTTCTGGCGCTCAGAGAGCCGTCCAGTCCCGTCACCATGCTTCTTTCACGCGCCAGAGCATTGATGGACAGCAACTTCCCGGCGCTTCTCAAGGAATTGCTTCAGGAGGACAGAAAAACCTGAAGCCGCACTATTGGATTATTTGACAAACTCGGCACATTCTGAGCTTCTATTAGAGGCGAATGGAGGAAGAAATGAGTTCTGACAATGGCCAGCGCTTCATCAAGCGCAATCGCCCGCCTCGCGTGCAGATTTCCTACGAAGACCCGACCAATGCCGAACGGCTGGTCGAGCTGCCCTTCGTGATGGGTGTGCTCTCCGATCTCTCCGGCAATGCCTCGCAGGTTGAAAAGCCATCCATGGCCGATCGGAAATTCTCCGCCGTCAGCATGGACAATTTCGACGATTACATGCGCAGCGTCGAGCCGGCCATCGCTATGCGGGTAAAAAACCGCCTCGACCCGGACGGTCAGAACGAGAAGATCGGGGTCAACCTGACCTTTCGCCAGATGGGTGATTTCGAGCCGGCGGCGATTGCTCGCCAGGTGCCGGCGCTGCGGGCGCTCCTGGAGGCGCGCGAGCAGCTCGCCAACCTGCAACGCTATATGAACGGTCGTATCGACGCGGAAAACAAGTTGCGCGAGCTCTTGTCCAATCCCGAACTGATGCGGGCCTTGAACGACCGGCAGGCGGCGACGCGGCCGGATGCCGCTGCCGCCGATGACGGCGACCGGTAAACTGGGTTAGGGAGCGGTCAGATGGTCGGGGAAACGGCAAGTCTCAATCAGCCGGCGCAGCAGGCGACCCAAGAGGTCGACGAGTTCGCCGCGATCCTGAAGCAAAGCTTCAAAACACGCACCGAGCGGGCGGCGACGGAGGTCGACAACGCCATCGGCACTCTGGTGCAGCAAGCGCTGGCCGATGCCGATGTCATAAAGGAGGACGTGCTCGACACGATCAACGAGATGATCGCACGCCTTGACGAGAAGCTCTCGGCGCAGGTCAATGAGATCATGCATGCCAGCGAGTTCCAGTCGATCGAAAGCGCCTGGCGCGGCCTGAATTACCTGACGAGCAATTCCGAGACCGACAGCACCTTGAAGATCAAGGTCCTGAATGTGTCGCGCAGCGAATTGCTTTCGGAATTCAAGCGTTTCGCCGGCGCGAAGTGGGACCAGAGCACGCTGTTCAAGAAGCTCTACGAATATGAATATGGCGTGCTTGGCGGCGAGCCCTACGGGGCGCTGGTGGGGGATTATTCCTTCGATCATACGGCGCAGAGCGTGTCGCTGCTGCGCGATCTCGGCAAGATCGCGGCGGCTGCCCATTGCCCGTTCATCTCCGGTGCGGCGCCCGCGTTGTTCGGTTTCGACGAATGGAGCGAACTGGTCAATCCGCGCGATCTCGGCGAAATCTTCGATGCGCCCGACTACGCCGCCTGGCGCTCTCTGCGCGATTCCGAAAATTCGCGCTATGTCGCGCTGTGCATGCCGCGCGTGCTGGCGCGCGAACCCTATGGTGAAAAGTCGATCAAGGTCGAGGAATTCGCCTTTGAGGAGGAAACCAGCGGCCATGACGCCAGCAATTACGGCTGGATGAACGCTGCCTATGCGATGGCGGTCAACATCAACCGCGCCCATAAGGAATATGGCTGGACGGTGCGCATTCGCGGCGTGCAGTCGGGTGGCGAGGTGATCAACCTGCCGCTGCATACTTTCCCGACCGATGACGGCACGGTCGACATGAAATGCCCGACCGAGATCTCGATCACCGACCGGCGCGAGGCCGAACTGTCCAAGGCCGGCATGCTGCCGCTGGTGCATCGCAAGAACAGCGACAAGGCGGCCTTTATCGGCGCGCAGTCGCTCTACAAGCCGAAGAAGATGACGACGGACGAAGCGACGGCTTCGGAAAACCTGTCCTCGCGCCTGCCCTATATGTTCGCCTGCTCGCGCTTTGCGCATTACCTCAAATGCATGGTGCGCGATGCGGTGGGCGACACCAAGGAACGCGAAGATCTGCAGCGCTGGCTGCAAAGCTGGATCAACCGCTATGTCGACGGCGATCCGCGCAATTCGACGTCGATCGTCAAGGCCAAGAAGCCTTTGGCGGGGGCCAAGGTGGATGTCTACGAAGACCCGGAAAATCCCGGCTATTATGCCGCCCGCTTCTTCCTGCGGCCGCATTACCAACTCGAGGGCATGGATATCGGGCTCAGCCTGGTGTCGAAGCTGCCGGCCGACAAGTAATACGACGCGATCATGCCCGCTGAGAATGGTTCGCAGCGGGAAATTGCAACCGGATGCCGTGAATGCCCTGATGGAAGCGGTCTCTTAGAAAAACGCAACGCGGAAGCGTCCGCTTCACCAGTCATCGCTGTTTACGGTGTTCAAACCGACCAGGTGAGGGACGTGTCATGCCGACAAACATGCATCTGAAAATAGACAGCATTCCCGGCGAATCCCGCAAGAAGAACCACACCGACCAGATCGAGATCCTGAGCTGGTCCTTCGGCATGGATCAGAGCGCGGCCTCGGGTATGGGCCACGGCTCGGGCGCCGGTCGCGTCAATGTGCACGATGCGGTCTTCACCAAATATCTCTGCAAGGCCGATTCCGCGCTCATGAAGCATTGCTGCAACGGCAAGCATATTCCCGAGGTCACGCTCTACGCCGAAAAGGCCGGCGGCGAAGACCCGGTCGAATACGTCAAATTCGTCTTCAAGCAGGTTCTGGTCAGCAACCATACGATCAGCGGCGCCGAGCAGGGCGACCAGGTGCTGGCGCAGGTGGCGCTGAATTTTGCCGAATATGTCTTCACCTACAAACTGCAGGAAGCTGAAGGCACCTCCGGCGCAGACGTCACCCAGGGCTGGAACATCGCTACCAACGAGTCCGCCGGTTGACACTTCAGTTCATCGCGAAGCCCTTGCGTCCCCGACGCCAGGGGCTTCGCGACCCTGACGCGGCGCACTGACGATGAACATCCTGCGTTCACGAAAATACGAAAGGCCGATGCGTTATGGCGGAAGAGGTCCGGTATCATGTGCCGCTGATGCATGCCTTTCGCGATGCTTTCCGCAAGGGCGACTCCCGTCGCCCACCGCGCGACGAGGGGGACGAACGTACGCCTTCCCAAGCCGAAGCTGTGCGCCGACGCGGCCTTGGCGAAACGCAGATCCGAGATATGGTCATCGAGGATATCGGCGCGATCCTGACGACCATCGACCTGCAATCGGCCGTCCAGATCGACGATCTGCCCAATGTTTCGCGGTCGATCCTCAATTTCGGGCTTTACGACATCATGCATCTCACCAGCGAGGATTCGCGCGTCTCGGAGATCGAGCGCAACATCGTCGCCGCGCTCATGTGCTACGAACCGCGCATCCGCCGCGATAGCCTGCACGTGGAATGGTCGCAGCGCATCGACGACGTGCAGCAGAAGATCCGGCTCAGCATTTCCGCCGAGGTCAACAACCGACCTGTCAATATTCCCGTCGATTTCACCGCTGAAGTCGATCTCAGTTCCTGTACAGCCGTGATTGCGCAAGGGACAGAGCGGAAATGAACCGGGAATTTCTGGAGTTTTACGACCGCGAACTGAAGATCCTCTACGAACGCGCCCAGGAATTCGCCGAGGAATTTCCAGGCGTCGGCAAACGATTGGGCGCGCTGACCGAGGAGAAGATCGATCCCGCCATCGGCGGTCTGCTGGAGGGTGCTGCCTTCATGGCGGCGCGCGTGCAGCTCAAGCTGAAAAGCGAATTCGATACCTTCACCATCGAGTTGATCGAGCAGCTTCTGCCCGGATTTCTGGCGCCGACGCCGTCCTTCGCCATCGCCCAGGCGCGGCCGGATTATGCCAATCCGGCGCTGAAGAACGGCGTTCGCCTCAAGGCGGGGCAATATATCGAAACCACCTTCACGGAGCGCGAGCGCCGCGTCGCCTGCCGTTACCGGCTGATCTCGGATATCCATCTCTGGCCCTATGTGGTCGCCGCTGCCAGCTATCACCCTTCCGCAGCTCCCTTGCAGGCGCTTGGCTTCGATTGCGGCCCTTCGGTCGCCTCGGGGCTACAGATCGACCTGGAATTGCGCGACACCGCCGAGGGCGGGCCGCCTTCGAGCGATCTCAAGGTGCTGGCCTCGCCCGCCGACGAATTCACCTTCCATCTCACCGGTCCGGTCAGCGATGCCGTTTCGCTTTGCGAGCAGCTGTTTGCGCGACTGGAAAAAGTGGTGATCCGCTACCTCAACGAAGCGGGCGATCCACGCTTCCTGTTCGTCGATCCCGGCTGTATCGAGCCGATCGGCTTCCGGCGCGGGGAATCCCTGTTTTCCCATGACAATCGCTTTTTCGGCGGCTTCAACCAGTTGCGCGAGTATTTCGCCTTTCCGGCCAAACATCTGGGTTTTCGCATCTCGGGGCTGGAGCGGCTCCTCAAGAATGTCGATGCCTCCGGCTTCTCATTGCTCCTAGCCTTTTCCGATGTCGTGCCGCGCCTTGCCTCGATGGTGAAGGCATCGTGGTTCGCTCTGTATGCCGCGCCGGTCACCAATCTGTTCGACATGCTCTGCGCGCCGGTGCCAGTGCGCAGCCAGGACGATGAATTCCCCGTCATTCCCGACCGCAGCCGCACGCTGGATTACGAGGTCTACAAGATACTCGACGTGACCGCGCAATTGCCGCGCAACAAGGAGGCGGTGCGGGTCTTTCCGCTCTATTCCGCCCCAGCCGACAATGTGCCGCTGGCGCATGCGCCCTATTACTCGGTGCGGCGGCTGGAGCGGCAGCGCACTAATCGCGAGCGCCGTTTCGGTATGCGCAGCACCTATCTCGGCACCGAAACCTTTCTGTCTCTGCGCGAACCGCCCAGCGGCATCGATGGCGAGCATGTGCGCACGCTGAATGTGCGGGCGCTGGTCACCAATCGCCACCTCACCGATCAACTGCCGGTTCGGCGCGGCAGCCCGGATTTCTTCCTGCTCGACGATACCACCATCCAGTTCGACTGCATCGCCGGGCCGACGCCGCCGCGCGAATCCGTCGTCGTCGGCGCAAGGCGCGGCAAGAGCAGCGAGCCGACCGGGGCGCTGCTCTGGAAACTCGTCAGTTTGTTGCAGTTCAACCATCTCGGCCTCGCCTCGCGCCCGGGCAAGCAGCCGGTCAATGCGCTTCAGGAATTGCTGATGGTGTTTTCCGACACCGCCAATGCCTTCATCGAACGCCAGATTCGCGGCATCCTCGACGTTTCCGTGCAGCCGGCGGTGCGCAAGGTGCGCCTGCAGGATCGATATGCTGTGGCGCGCGGGCTGGAAGTGACGGTGACGCTGGACGAAAACGCCTTCGAAGGGCAGGGCGCCTTCCTGATGGGTATGGTGCTCAGCCGCTTCCTCACGGAATATGCCGGCCTCAACAGTTTCGTCGAAACCGTCATCGTCTCCAAGCAGCGGGGCCTGCTGAAACGCTGGCCGCCGGAAATCGGCGAAAGGGCGGCGTTATGACCTTGCCGAAGGATGTCGAGACCGAACCCTACCGCTTCAACCTGTTCAGCCTGCTGCGACAGCTCGAACGCGAGACGCCGGGCAAGCCGCGCATCGGCGACAGCTCGACCTTGGCGGAAGAGGTGGTGGCGCTATCGCAGGATCCGTTCCTCGCCTTTCCCGCCGCCAACATATCCGGCGTCTCGCAGACGCCGCATGGCGTGCCGCGCCTGCATACCCGCTTTCTCGGCATGTTCGGGCCGCAGGGCGCGCTGCCGCTGCATGTCACCGAGGAAACCTATCGCTGGTCGCAGCGCGATCCCTCCTTCGCCCGTTTCGTCGATATCGTCTCGACCCGCTTCCTCCAGCTTTTCTACCGCGCCTGGGCGGATGCGCGGCCCATCGGCCAGGCGGAGCGGCCGGCCGAGGACCGCTTCTTCGCTTTCGTCGGAAGTTTCGAAGGCATCGCGACGCCGGCCATGCGCCAGGCGGATACGGTCAGCGATCTCGCCAAGACGCCGTTTGCCGGGCTTGCCAATATCCATGTGAAAAGTGCGGCCGGCCTCGAACAATTCCTGCGCGGGCTGTTCGGCCTCGATGCCGAGGTGCAGCAATGGATCGGCAGCTGGCTGACCTTCGAGGATCGCGAGCGCCTGCGTTTCGGGGGCGGACAGGCGGGGCTCGGCGTCAATGCCTATCTCGGCCAGCGGGTGCATACCATCTGCGAGCGCATCCGGGTGCGCATCCGCTGCCGCGACAAGCGCCATTACGAAAGCCTGCTGCCCGGCGGGCGGCAGTTCCGGCCGCTGGCCGATGCGTTCTTCTTCTTCTGCGGCTATCGTCACGAGATCGAGGTGGAGCTTGGCATTCCCGCGCCGCAGGCGCCGGGCGTGCGGCTCGGCGGCGAGGGCCGGCTCGGCTGGACCTCCTGGGTCGCCCCCCGCGACGAGGCGTCCGAAAACGGCTATTATTTCGAGGCCCGTTTCGATCCCATGATGCGGAGAGAGGCCTGAGCAATTCCAGCAAAAGTGTGAAGCGGTTTTGCGTCCGGAATTGCGACAAAGAAAAGAGGAGGGTTGGGCTGTGAGCGACATCAGTCTGGAGACCGTCACGGGCAAGCTGAACCCGGTCGGCTACGAAACCTTCATGAAGGCGCTGCGCCACGCCAAGGTGGCGGGCAATCGCAATGTCGAGCTGGCGCACTGGTTCCTGCACATGCTGCAGAAAGACCGCTCCGACATGTCCTGCATTATCGACCAGATGAAGCTCGACCGGGGCCGGATGCTCTCCGATATCACGGCGGCACTGGGCGCGCTTCGCGGCAACCAGACGGAAATGCCCAACATCGCCCCGCATGTCTTCGACCTGCTCGACCGCAGCTGGCATTATGCGACGCTGCAATTCGGCGAATTGCAGATCCGTACCGGCCATATCCTGCTGGCGGGCCTGAAATCGCTGGAAATCGCCCGGGCGCTCACAACCCTTTCGCCGCTATTCGGCAAGGTCAATCCGGACCGCATCACCGTCGAATTTTCGGCGCTGACGGCCGATTCCGCCGAGCGCGACGCCCGCCCGGTCGATGGATCGGGAACCATCGCCGCCGGCGGCGCGCTTGCCGAGGGCGCGCCGAAGGGCACGACGGCGCTGTCGCGCTTCACCATCGACATGACCGAACAGGCCGCTTCCGGCAAGCTCGATCCCGTGGTCGGTCGCGACGAGGAGATCCGCCGCATCATCGACGTCCTGTCGCGGCGGCGGCAGAACAATCCGATCCTGACCGGCGAGGCCGGCGTCGGCAAGACGGCGGTGGTGGAGGGTTTTGCCCAGCGCATCGCCAGCGGCGACGTACCGCCGCCTTTGAAAAACGTGCGGCTGCTGGCGCTGGATATCGGGCTGATGCAGGCCGGGGCGTCGATGCGCGGCGAATTCGAGCAGCGGCTGCGCTCGGTCATCGACGAGGTGCAGGCATCGCCCACCCCGATCATCCTGTTCATCGACGAGGCGCATACGCTGATCGGCGCCGGCGGCGCGGCCGGAACGGGAGACGCTGCCAACCTCTTGAAGCCGGCGCTGGCGCGCGGCACGCTGCGCACCATCGGCGCCACCACCTGGTCGGAATACCGGCAATATTTCGAAAAGGATCCGGCGCTGACCCGCCGTTTCCAGCCGGTGCAGGTGGACGAACCCTCCATCGAAAAATGCTGCACCATGCTGCGCGGCATCCTGCCTTCCATGGAGAAGCATCATGGCGTGCGCATTTCCGATGCGGCGCTGACCGCCGCCGTCGAGCTTTCGGTGCGCTACATCCCGGCGCGGCAGCTACCGGACAAGGCGGTGAGCCTGCTCGACACCGCCTGCGCCCGTGTCGCCATCAGCCAGAACACCACGCCGGCAATGGTCGCCGACCTGAAAGTCTCCATCGAGGCGGCCGAAAAGGAACTGGCGGCGCTGGAAAACGACCGCGAACTTGGCGGCATCGACCAGCAGCGGCTCGACGAATTGACCGGCCTGATCGAGGCCAAGCGCGCCGAACTGGCCGAGGCGGAGGCAGAGCTTGCCCGCGAAAAGGCGCTGGTCGATGCCGTGATCGCCGCCCGCGCAAGAGCGCGCGAGAACGGCGACGGCTCGGAACTGGCGACGCTTGCCGGCGATCTCGACGCCATCGATGCCGACCGGCGCATGGTTTATGCCCATGTGGACGAGCAGGCGGTGGCGGCCATCGTCTCGGCCTGGACCGGCATTCCCGTCGGGCGCATGGTGCGCGACGAGGTGCAGTCGATCCTTGATCTGCCCGAGGTGCTGAACCGCCGGGTGATCGGCCAGAGCCACGGGCTGGAGCTGATCGCGCGGCGCATCGCCATCAGCCGCGCCAGGCTCGACAATCCGAACAAGCCCATCGGCGTCTTCATGCTCTGCGGCCCCTCCGGCGTCGGCAAGACCGAGACAGCGCTGGCGCTGGCCGAGGCGATCTATGGCGGCGAGCAGAACATCGTCACCATCAACATGTCGGAATTCCAGGAGGCGCATTCCGTCTCGCTGCTGAAGGGCGCTCCGCCCGGCTATGTCGGTTATGGCGAGGGCGGGCGGCTGACCGAGGCTGTGCGGCGAAAACCCTATAGCGCCGTGCTGCTCGACGAGGTGGAAAAAGCCCATCCCGATGTCCACGAACTGTTCTTCCAGGTGTTCGACAAGGGCCGCATGGAGGACGGCACCGGCCGGGCCATCGATTTCAAGAACACGCTGATCATCCTCACCTCGAATGTCGGCACTGATGTCATCATGGAAATGACCGATTCCGGGCGCAAACCCGCCGATGTCGAGGCGCTGAACGCGGCGCTGAGGCCGCATCTGCTCGCCGTCTTCCCGCCGGCGCTGCTCGGGCGCATCACGATTATCCCCTATGTGCCGCTGTCTCCGGATATGCTCGGCCGCATCGTGCGCCTGCAACTCGGCCATGTCGGCAAGCGGGTGGAGGATGCCTACGGCGCCCGCTTCGATTATACCGACACCCTTGTGACGGAAATAGTCTCGCGCTGCACCGAGCCGGATTCCGGTGGGCGCATGATCGACAACATCATCATGAACCAGCTCCTCCCCGACCTCGCCCGCACCTTTTTGCAGAAATCCATGGAGGGTACGGAGCCGTCGCGGGTGCGTATCGACGTGGCGGAGGGGGCATTTACCTACGCGATCGAGTGAGTTTTGGGCGGCATTTGGCGTTGCCCCTCACCCTAACCCTCTCCCCGCACGCGGGGAGAGCGGACGTGACAAATCGACGGTCCTTGCTTGAGGAAACCGGCGCGGCATATCCCCTTCTCCCCTCGGAGGAGAAGGTCGCGGCAGCGGGATGAGGGGGATGCCGAAGGCACATATGGATGAGGTCGCCCGGCTTCGCCGCCCCCCTCATCCGGCCCTTTCGGGCCACCTTCTCCCCCAAGGGGAGAAGGGGAGTTGCGGCATCGGCGTGCCTTGCCAACCGCAAAGGGGAGGAGAGAATTTGGAGTGATGCTTTCACCCCCATAATGTTGCGGGGTCATTCGGCGGTAGCCAGCCATGCATGAGATCGACGACAGTTTCCGCCGCAGGAAGGAGGCCGATGCCCTGGCGAAGCGGCGGCGGCGCAGGCGGTCGCGGCTGACATGGGCGGGGCTTGCCGTCTGCCTTGCCGGGCTTGTGGCGACCGGCGTCTGGTTCCTGCGCCCGCCGCCATCGGGGCCGCCGCCGGAAGAGGTGGAGGAGGAAGCGCCGGCGCCTGCCTTCACCGCGATCATCCTCGATATTCCGGGAGATCCCTTGCGCATCGAGATCGGTGGCGCTGGCGCGGAAGCCGCCGCCCGCACCACGAAACCCGCGCCCGCCGAGACCGGACTTTCCGGCGACGTCACCATCCTGCATGAAAAGATCCTGCCCTCCAGCCAGAAGCTGGTGACCGCCATTCCCTCGACGCCGCAGGATTTTGCTTTCTTCCAGGCCCAGCGCGCGCCGGCCTCGACGCCGGCTTCAACACCTGCGGAAGCGGAACCGCCGGACGATACCCCCGATCTGCAGCCGGTCGAAACCGCGCCGCAAACACCGGGCGATACGCCGGCAACGCCTGCCGTTTCCAATGGCGGCTGGAGCGATATCGATGCCGCCGATCTCGAAGGCAGCGATGCCGGCTTCCGCAAGACCGCGATCGCCGACAATACCTCGACCGAAACGCTGATCGACGACGCCGCGCGCAAACCCCGCACCGAGGACGATTTCCGCCGCGTGATCGCCGTCGGCCCGGTCGAGGATTTCCTGCGCGCCAACGGGCTCGACGAGACGGAGTCGAAAGACATCGCCGGAAAGCTGCAACGCGACATTCATCTGGAAACCTTCGCCGCCGGGGCGCTGGTCGCCATGCGTTATTTCAACGACCCCGCGATCGCGCCGCCGCGCAAAAAACTGGTGCAGATCGCCTTCTACGAGCCGGAAAAATTCCTCGGCGCCTATGCGGTGGATGACAGCGGCGCATTCGTTGCCTCCGCCGATCCCTGGGTCAGCACCGACCTGTTTCACCTTCTCGACGAACCGCAGGAAGATGTGGCGGCCCAGCGCTATCGCCTGCTGGACGGCATCTATTCCGTGGGGTTGCGCAGCGGCATCTCCACCGCCGTCATCGGCGAGGCGATCATGTACCTGTCGCGCGGCCACGATCTTGGCGAATTCGCCGCGCCCGAGGACATGCTGACGCTGGTCTATTCTCAGGATGGCCGACAATCCGGCACCAGCCAGAACCGCGTGCTCTATATCGGCGTCGCCGGGCCGAACGTGTCGATCCGCTGCTTCGTCTACAAGCCGGAAGGGGCGGGCGATTTTTCCTGTCTCGACGAAAACGACCGCTCCGGCACCGTCGAGATCACCAATGGCATGGTGACGCCGGTCGCCGGCGTCATGACCTCCGGTTTCGGCCCGCGCCGCCATCCGATCCTCGGCAAGGTGCTGATGCATGAGGGCGTCGATTGGGCCGCGCCCGTGGGCACGCCGGTGCGCGCCGCCTTTGCCGGAAAGATTTCCTATGCCGGCGACAAGGGCACGTTCGGCAATTTCGTGCAGATCGAGCACCCGAACGGCCGCGCCACCGGCTATGCGCATATGAACGGGCTGGCGGCCGGGATCAAGGTCGGCGTGACGGTGCAGGCCGGTGATGTCATCGGTTATGTCGGCACGACCGGGCGCTCCACCGGTCCGCACCTGCATTTCGAACTTTATGCCGGAGGCAAACCGATCGATCCGCTGCAGATGACGGTGGCGGCAGGCGATTCCGGCGGCGAGGCGGTCGAGGCGCTGGTCGAGCGCATCGTCGGCGTCGAAAGCGGCGGCAATGCAACGGCGAAAAATCCGCTTTCGACAGCGACCGGGCTTGGCCAGTTCATCGAATCCACCTGGCTTCGGATGATGCAGACCTATCGGCCCGATCTCGCCCGCTCGCTTGGCCGCGACCAGTTGCTGGCGCTGAGGCTCGATCCGACGCTGTCGCGCGAAATGGTCGCCAATCTCGCCCGCGAAAACAAATCCTATCTGGAGGCCGGCGGCCAGCAGATCACGGCCGGCCGCCTTTACCTCGCCCATTTCCTCGGCCCGGAAGGGGCGCGCCTCATTCTCGCCTCGGCCGATACGACGCTTCTGGAATCCGTGCTCGGCACGGCGGTCATCCGCGCCAATCCCTTCCTCACGGGCAAGGACGTTGCCTATGTCAAGAACTGGGCCGAAATGAAGATGCGCCACCGCGGCGGCGCAGCGACCCTGCCGGTGACCGTGACCAAGAAGATCGAGGAAGCCTCCGCCGCATTCATCGCCTATCGCAAGTCGATGCTGGCGCTGGTGGGAGACAAGGACGAGGCGGCGCCGACGGAGTCGGAATAGCGCCGATGCCGTAAAATCCAGAAGGAAGCCGGTGCGGTATATCCCCTTTTCCCCTCGGGGTAGATAGCCAAGCGGCAGCGGGATGAGGGGATGCCGAAGGCACATATGGATGCAGCAGTTCGGCTTCGCCGTCCCCTCATCCGGCCCTACCGGGCCACCTTCTCCCCGAGGGGAGAAGGGAAGGGCGGCTAAGGTTTGCCAGTCGTTACAGCTTCCGCTTGCCTATCGCCCATGCGCCTTGCGCCATTCCTCCTCGAAAGCCGCAATGGCCAGATCCGGCGGCGCCGATGTCGTCAGCGGCATGATTTCGCCGTCGCGCAGGACGACCACCGGGCCGCTGCCGGGCACCAGCGTGCTCGGATCCCTGGTCTCGACATAGCGGCGGGTGGTGTAGAGGAAGACCCAGCCGAAATCCCGTTCCTGGGTTTCCAGTATCACGAAATCATGCTTCAGCGTCGACAGGAACTGCGTCCTGAAGATGGTTTCGGCTTCTGTTGCGTTGCGGACGTCCATCTTGCCGCTCCCAATCGTCTCAGTGGCGGGGCGGGACGATGCCCCAGCCGATATTGCTGCCGCCATCAGAATTGTAGCGAGTGTTCGCGCGATTGACATCGGTGATCGCCTCCGGCGGATTGCCTGCCCCCCAATCCTGCCCCTCGACGATGCCGACCGAGCCGCCGTCATTGGCGAGCAGCACCACATGCGAGCCGCGCCCGCCGGAATAGCCGATGCCGACCACCGCCATGGTGCCGTCGCCGCCGGCGCGCACGGCGTCGAAGGCGCTCTGGAAATCCGAGCCCCAGGTGAGCGTCGTGCCGAAACGCTGCTCGATCTGCGGAAAGGTGCCGTCCTGGCCGGCGGGGGCGGTGGCGTTCGGATCGCTGCCGTTGAGGCGCGCCGCCGCCGCATCGATGATGTTGCCGCAATTGATGGTGCTGTTTGCCGGATTGACGCTGGCCACCGCGCTCGCCAGCCCATGGCCGCCGCCGCCGGTCTCGCCGATCAGCACGGTCGGCAGGCCGGCAATGATGACGCCGCCATGGATCGTCGCATCGCCGATGCGCGCGGCGAACTGGTTGCCGATCAGCACGCCCATCGAACCCTGGACGATGGCATCCGGCGGGCCGACGCAGATGCACATGTCGCCGACCCGCGCCGCCGGCTGGTTGCCGATCAGGACAGGCGGATAGCAGGGCGGCATGATCGGCCCGCCGACATGGGGAATGGGCGGCAGGCCGGGCGTGGCCAGCGGGCAGGTATGCATGTCTCCCAGTCTGGCCGCCGGTTTCAAGTGTTGGTTTCCTCCGCCATTATTTATTTCTTGAACGACCGGTCATACCGCTTGGCATGCGGCCCTTTGGTCTTGTCGGGCGATTTTTTCGGCACGGCTATGCCCTGGAACGGCGCGCCACCGCAATTGATCCTGACCAGCGGTCCCTCGATCTGGATGCCGGCGGGACTCAGCGTGATGTAGCTGCCGCCGGCCTTCAGGCACATGGTCGCGCCGGCCTCGATGACAACAGCCGTGCCGGCCTTGAGGTAATGGGTGGTGCCGACATTGAAATGCTGCGCCTTGGCGACATCGGTGCTGGAACTGCCGCCGACCGACAGGCTGTCATCCTTGCCAATGCTTTCCGAACGGTCCCTGCCGACTGTCAGGTGATAGCTCGCACCGATATCCTCGCGGAAATTCGAGCCGACCGTGACGTCCTTCTCGGCTCCGACCACCTCCGAATCCGAGGCACCGATGGCGGTGTGGCGGCTGGCGCCGACGGTGTGGGTCTCATGCGCCTCGACCACCGTGTTCATGTACTTCTGGGCATGCACCCAGATTTCCTCCTGGCCGCTCTCGTCCTCGAAGCGGATCTCGTTCGAACCGCTTCCGCGATGGGTGGAGGTGAGGAAGACCGAGCGCGTCTTGTGGGCCGGCAGGGTGTTCGGCGGCATGTTGTTGGCATTGTAGACGCAGCCGGTGACCAGCGGCCGGTCGGGGTCGCCATCGAGGAATTCGACGATCACTTCCATGCCCACGCGCGGAATGACCATGCCGCCCCATTTGGCAGAGGCCCAGCTCTGGCCGACGCGGCAACGGATCGAATGATCGCCCTTGCGATCCCAGAAGAAGCGCACAAGGATGCGGCCGTATTCGTCGCAATCGATCTCCTCGCCGGCCGGGCTGACGACCAGCGCCGTTTGCGGCCCGTGGATCAGCGGCTTGCGGGTGGTCATCGGCGGGCGAAAGGGAATGTCGCTGGCAAGCAGCTCGTATTGCCCGTCATAACTCTCTTCGCCGCCACCTGCTCCGCCGGAGCGATAGCTTTGCGAGACGAAACTGTGCTGGGCGCGCAGCACCACATATTCGGTGTCGTAGCTCGGCACCGGATGATCCGTCAGGGTGACGCATTGGCCGGGGGCCAGCGTCACGCAATTGCCGGTCGCCATGCAGCGCTTGTCCTGCGCCTCCTCGGCCTGCATGCGGTATGTCGCGGCGGATTTGCCGTCCGGCTGCTTCTCGTAGCGGCCGGGATAGTCGTAGACCTCCTGGTCGGAATGCTCATAGGAGCCGAGGCCGGAATAATCCGCCTGCATCTGCGCATTCGGCGTCTTGAAATTATAGTCGCGCATGGTGATGCGGCCGGAGGTGAAGCGCCGCTCGGGAATCCATCGGTTGAAGCATTCCTCCATGCGTCGGTCCTGCCCTTCCAGCGGCCGATAGGGCCGGCTGCCGCCGGGGGCGGTCTCGAATTTCGAGTTGTCGTCGACGAGGATGAGCTTGTGGCTGCCTTCCTTGTGCTCGAAGAAATAGGCGATGCCGAATTCCTCCAGCAGACGGCAGACGAAGGCCATGTCGCTTTCGCGATATTGCACGCAATATTCGAGCTTGGGATAGGAGCCGCCGGTGCGATCCTCGAAATCAGCGAAGCCATGCCGGCCGAACACGGCGTTGACGATGTCCTGTACCGTGGAATCGTGGAAGATGAAGCAATCGCTGCGATGCGACAGCAGCCAGAACCATGGGCGCAGCACCAGCCTGTAGGCGTGGAAATGATCGCGCATGCCGAGCCATTGCGTCTCGGTGAGGATGCCGTCGAACTTGCGCTGCACGCCGTCGATGCTGTTCAGCGTCAGGGTCATGTGCTTGCCGAGCAACTCGTCGAAGTCGATGTCTTCCTTGATGCTCAGCGCTTCCACGCGATATTCGAACAGTTCGCTGACGCCCTCGGATGCGTCGAACCGCGACACCACGAGATAATCCGCCTCCTTGGTGGTGGTCAGAACCGCTGCCCGTTTCGCCTGTCGCGGCAACACCGCCATGGTCAAGTCTCCGGCGCCATTCCGGCCGGAGCGCATGCTCGAAAGCCGGCTTTCACTTTCGGATGCACTTACGGATGCCGCACCGTCGCTTCTGCGATCGCGGGTCGGTAATATTTGCCGCTATCGCAAGAAAAAAAGCAAGACCGAACCTGCAAACCCAAGAACGTTGTTTGCAGGGCGACGGATTTTATAGTGAAGTATCCTTAGGATGACCGCGCGGCCCGCGCCACGCCGGCGAAGGACATGCCCATGCAGACGATCACGCTGACGATCACCAATGTCGATCGCCTGCCGGATGGCGGGCCGACGAGCTATACCACCAGCGGCGGCCGTTTCGAGATCGGCCGCGATCCTTTTCGCGACTGGGCGCTGGCCGATCCGCAGCTCTATATCTCCGGCCGGCATTGCGAGATCGCGCCCGGGCCGGAGGGCTACCTGCTCAACGACATCTCCCGCAACGGCACCTTCGTCAACGGCTCCCAGCAGCGGGTGAAAAGCCCCTATCTGCTGCGCGACGGCGACATGCTGACCATCGGCACCTATGTCATCCTCGTGCGCCTGTCGCAGGTCGCCGCCTTTGCGGCACCGCCTGTCGCGGCCGACAATCCGTGGATGGGCGGGGCCGATGACGACGACATCTGGGGCGCCGGCCAGCCGGCGGCGTCGCCCCCCATGAACCGGCGCGATTTCCAGCCGGCGCCGGTGCGGCATGCGCCGGCGGATTTCGTCGAATCCCATCTCGACATGCCCCCGGCGCGCAATGCGCCGGCAGCACCTCCGCCTGAGGACGCCTTCGGGGCCTATCCCCGCCCGGGTGCCGCCGGCGGTTTCGCACCGCAGCCGCCCATTCCGATCACGCCAGCGGCCACGCCGCCCGAGCCCATGGCGCGGCGCGCGGCTGCCCCCTCGGGCGGACGCGAGGAGCGGCTGCTCGCCGCCTTCTGCGAGGGCGCGAAAATCTCGCCGCAGGCGCTTTCCAATCGCGATGCGGCCGAGCTGTTTCGCGAGATCGGCGCGATGATGCTGACCGTCTCCGACGAGGTAGCGCAGCTCTTGAAGGCGCGCGCCTCGGCGCGGGCCATGGTGAAAACCGCCGACCGCACCATGATCGGCGCGCAGGACAACAACCCCCTGAAATTCATGCCCGGCCCTGCCGAGGCGCTGGAAACCATGCTCTGCCGCGACCGGCTGGGCTATCTCGACGGCCAGCGCGCCTTCCGCGAAGCCTTCCACGATCTCAAGCGCCACGAAATGGCCACCTACGCCGCCATGCAACGGGCGCTTTCCCGCCTGCTCGACGATCTCTCTCCGGAGGCGGTCGAGGCCAAGGTGGCGCAATCGCCGTTTTCCAACCGCAAGGCCAAGGCCTGGGAAACGTTTGTGGCCCGCTGGGAAGCCAAGACCGAGGCCAATGCCAACGGCATGCTCGACGTCTTCCTCGCCTATTTCTCCGAAGCCTACCAGCAGATGAATGCGAAGGAGAAATGAGCATGGTTCGTCAATGCGCGGGACTGCTGGAGGTTGACTTGCTGGACGCAATCGCTGCCCCAAAACCCCTTTTCCCCTCGGTGGAGAAGGGAAAAAGAGGCATCGTCCTCCCTGGCTTTCAACGTCAGCGAGGATGAGCCATGAGCCGCGCCGCCGCCGATATCGTCTCCTTGAGCAGCGCGCGCGAAACGCTGTTCATCGGGCCGCTGGCGGCCTTTCCGGTGCAGGCGCGCCGCGTTCTCTTGCGCGACCGGCTTTCGGTGCGCGATGCCCTTGCCACCTTCCTGTCGCGCCCCGGTGCCGAGGAGACAGTGCGCCCCTATCTGCGCCGATGGGGCATCGATGCCTTTGCCGCCCGCAACGCTGTGCGTGGCGAATTGGCGGATCTGCTGTCGCGGTGCGTCGGCAACGGCATGATCGCTGTGGCAAGGGCGCCGGATGCGGTCCTTGCCTGTTCGCAGGCGGCGGAGGAGTTCGATGGCCTGATCGAACCAGTGCCGGAGCGCAATGGCGCAGCCGCCTTTCCTGCCGATTTCCGCGGCCGGCTGTTGGCAATGGCAGGGCTGGTGCCGGCCTATCTCGATGGCCCGAACCGGCTGGAATTCGAAGCCTTGCGCACCGGCGGTGAGGCGGCGCTGCAGACCGGGCTGACCGCGATGTCGTTGCCGGGCGTCAATCTTGCCGTTCTCGGCACGAGCCTCTTCACTTTGCCGGGCGCGGTTCTCGAAGCCGTCGAACGGTTGGCGGAGCTTTTGCAGAGCGTGCGCGACGTGCAATCGCCGGATGCGCTGCAGGGCGTCGCAAGAGAGGCGGCGGGTGTCATCGCCGTACTCTTGCGCGAGGGCATCCTGCGCCGCTACGTCGATACACGTTTCATCATCAAGGGAATTCCGGCGACCGGCCGCTTCGGCAAGCCAGTTCGGTGAGGGTGTGGGGTGTTGCCTCGGCGCTCAGCAGGCCGAGATGAACACCTTGCCATCCGGGCCGCGATAGAAACAATTGCCGGGCTGGGAGGGGGCGGGGCCGATCTTCTCCGGTTTCGGCGGGGCCATGGGGGGCGCCGGGGTGGTGGAGCAGCTGGCAACAGACAGGCAGGCGGAAAGGAACAGGATCGTCTTCGTCATGGGCGGAACACTCCACAAAGCGATGCGGGAATTAAGGCTCATGTCGGCGCGCTTGGCAAGAGCGCAAATCGCCGGCCTGCCCGCCACCTTTTTGCTCCTGCTCCTCTGGAATGGCCCGGCGCGGGCGGAATTTTCCGTCTGCAATCAGTCGCTCGACGTGCTGAACGTCGCGATCGGTTATGAGGAGGATGGCGAATTCCAGACCGAGGGCTGGTGGAGCGTCGGCGCCAACCGCTGCGCCGAAGTGATCCGCAAACCCCTGAAAAGCCGCTATATCTATGTCTATGCCGAGGATGTCTTCGGTCAGCCGGTGACCGAGGGCGACAACCCCTCTTGCATCGGCACGAAGCGTTTTTTGATCCGCGGCACGCGTGATTGCTGGCTGCGCGGCCACAAACAGGCGAACTTCCTCGAAGTGGATACACGTGAGCAGGAACGCTGGACGCTGTTTCTGAAGAACAACTGACGGTCCCGGCCAGCGAATAAGTCGCTCTTTTGAATGATTTGTGCAGTTGAAAAAAAATTGTTTTAGAGATTTACTGAAATCGTATCCGAAAGCCAAATCCTTGCAAAAACTATAGATAAGACGTTACATCGTCCTTGGCGTCTCCGGTAAAGATCCAGACGCTGTCATGGCAGGTGCGACCGGTGTCTGGGAGTGTGGGCGATGTCATGGTACAGCAAGGTCGTGTGGTCGGAAGGGCTGTTCCTCCATCAGCACCATTTGCAGCAGCATGACCGCTATGTCGAAAAACTCCTCGAAAACCGCGTCGGATACATAACACCTTACCCCTGGGGTTTCATCGAGCTGGAAATCGACCGCGATCTCGCCCAGCAGAACAAGTTCGGCCTGCGCCGGGCGTCGGGCGTCTTCCAGGATGGCGTGCCCTTCGATATGCCCGGCAACAGCCCGTTGCCCGCGCCGGTGGATATTCCCGAGGGCTCGGAGCGGCGCATTGTCTGGATGACCATGCCGGTCGCCACGCCGAACGGCCGCGAGGTCGCGGCCGCAAATGGCGGGAACGGCAGCCGCTACACGCTCGATCTCGAAACCTTCGTCGACTCCACCTCCGGCATGCATGTGGCGCAGGATATCGAGGTGGCGCATCCGCGCATCGAATTCTCGGTGCGCGAGACGCCGCGCCCCGGCTATCACAATCTCGCCATCGCCCGCATCGTCGAGGTGCGCGACAAGACCATCGTGCTCGACGAGCGCGTCGCCCCGCCGGTGCTCAGTTGCAATGCCCATCCGGTCACCACCGGCTGGCTGGACCGGGTGATCGGCTGGGTGGAGACGCGGCTGGAGGCGCTGTCGCGCTATGCCACCGATCCCAGTTCCGGCGGCGGCTTGCAGGCCTACGACTATTTCATGCTGCAATTGCTGAACGGCCAGGTGAACGTGCTGCGCCACAGCCGCGCCTCGCAATACCTGCATCCCGAGCGGCTCTATGTCGACCTCATCCGCTTTGCAGGCGAGCTTTCCACCTTCTCGGGAAACCGCATGGCGCCGGATTTCCCGCGCTACGATCACGACCGGCTGCACGAGGTGTTCGAGCCGATCCTCGAAATCATCCAGCGCCAGCTGAGCCTCGATATCGGCCGGGCGATCCGGCTGGATCTGACGCAGGTGCGGCCCAACGCCTTCCTCGCCAATGTCACAAACCGCAACCTGTTCCGCACGGCGCGCTTCGTGGTCGAGGTCTCGGCGGCGATGCCGCTGTCGCAGATCCAGCAGAGCTTTCCCGATCTCTGCAAAGTCGGGCCGAACACCAAGATGCGCGAGATCGTCCAGACGCACCTGCCGGGCATCGACATCGTCCACATGCCGACACCGCCGCGCCAGATCCGCAGCATGACCGACCATGTCTATTTCTATCTCGACAAGGCCTCGCCGCTCTGGCCGGAATTCAGCACGGCGAGCGGCATCGCCATGCATTTCGCCGGCAACTGGCCGGAGCTGCAACTGGATCTCTGGGCGATAATGGACGACTGACATGGGCCAATCCGACGATCCCGACAGGCAGGGCAAGACGGTCATCCGGCCGCAGCCCGGCGGCGTGCCGCCGCCGAACGATCGTTTCGGAAACGAGTTCCGCCCGCCGCCCTCAGGTCAGAACACCACGATCATCTCGCCCGGCCCCCTCGGCGGCAATGCCGGGCAGGCCCCGGACCCGGCCTCCTTCTGGCCGGCCGGCCCACGTCCGACGCCCCCGCCCGCCCCGCCGGCCAGCGGCGACGATCCCTTCGGCGGCAACTGGATGTCGCCGGAATTTCCGCCTGCCCAACCGGTGGCCCCGCCGGCAAACAGGCGGCGCATTCCGCTGAACATCGCGCTCGGCGCCCGCGCCAATCCCGGCATCAAATCCGCCAATCCGATCACCCAGGCCGCAGCACCGCTGCTCATCCTGCTCGGCCGGTTGCGGCAGATGGTGGTGGACATGGATGCGGTGCCGCTGATGCAGCATGTGGCGCGCGCCATCCAGGAGTTCGAAAAGACCATTCTGGCTGCCGGCGTGCCGGAGGATCAGGCGACGATTGCCAAATACGCGCTCTGCGCCACCGCCGATGATATCGTCCAGAACCTGCCGGGCACGGAAAAGCATCTCTGGCTGCAATACAGCATGTTGGCGCAGTTCTTCGGGGTGCGCACCTCGGGCACCGGCTTCTTCGACAAGATCCGCCAGCTTAGCACCAATCCGACCGTCTATTACAGCCTGCTGGAACTGATCCATGCCTGCCTGTCGCTGGGCTTCGAGGGGCAGTATCGCAGCGCCAAGGGCGGTGATATCGAGCTGCAGCGGGTGCGCCGCGATGTGTTCATGACGCTGCGCACCGTGCGGCCGGGCGCGGCGGCGGATATTTCTCCCCGCTGGCGCGGCAACGAGATCCGCGTGCGCGGGCTGGCGGACGGCATTCCGCTCTGGGCGATTGCCGGCGTCTTCCTCGCCCTCGTCGCCGGGCTGTATCTGCTGCTGCGCATCCTGCTCGGCGGCGATGCCGATGCGGCGGCCGGCACGCTGGTGCGCCTGCATCCGTCCGGCCCTATCGAGATCAGCCGCGCCGCATTCGTGCCGCTGCCGGATCCCGAGCCGTCGCTGGCGGTGACGACGCAGTTGCAGCGCATTCGCGGCGTGCTGGCGCCGGAGATCGACAAGGATCTGGTGGCGGTCGAGCCGGTCGGGGATTCCATCGTCGTGCGCATCAACAACCTCCTGCTGTTCGAGTCCGGCAGCGCCGACGTCAAGCCGGATTTCGAGCAATTGGCGCAGCGCATTGGTGCTGCGCTGAACAAAGAGCCGGGCCAGATCCATATCGTCGGCCATACCGACAATGTGAAGCCGAAGGCATCGAGCCGGTTCAAGTCGAATTTCGACCTGTCGGTCAAACGGGCGCAGGCGGTGGCCGATGTGCTCGCCAGGCATCTCGACGATGCCGCCCGCCTCGACGTCGCCGGCCGGGGCGAGGACCAGCCGGTGGAGCCCAACGACACGGCGGAAGGCCGCGCCAAGAACCGCCGCGTCGAACTTGCCATACCCAAGGAAGAAACGCTGACCAACAACCAGTAACCGCTGAAAGCCCGGGACCGCATGCGTGACAAGGCGTTGAAAATAGCAATCTACGGATTCAGCGCGCTGGCGGTGGTGCTGGTGTCGCTGGTCGTGTGGTTCGTCGCGCCGATGCTGGTCATCGCCGATATCGCGCCCTTCGACAGCGCCCTCGTGCGGCTGTCGATCATCCTCGTCCTCTGGTTGGTCTTTCTCGGCATCCTCTTCTGGCGCTACCGCCGCCACCGGCAGGCGGAGCGGGCGCTGGAGGCGGCTGTCGTGGCGCAGGACAGCGTCACCGACGACAGCGAGCAGCTTTCCGAGCGCATGACCGAGGCGCTGACGACGCTGCGAAAAACCTTTCCGGGGCGCAATTTCCTCTATGAGCTGCCTTGGTATGTGATCATCGGCCCGCCCGGCACCGGCAAGACGACGGCGCTGGTCAATTCCGGCCTGAAATTCCCGCTCTCCACCGAAGGCGGCACGGCGGCGATCGCAGGCGCCGGCGGCACGCGCTATTGCGACTGGTGGTTTGCCGAGGATGCGGTGCTGATCGACACCGCCGGCCGCTATACCACGCAGGATTCCGACGAAAAATCCGACCGCAAGAGCTGGCTGTCCTTCCTGTCGCTGTTGAAGGCGCAGCGTCCCAAGCAGCCGATCAACGGCGTCATCATCGCCATCAGCCTCGAAGACATCATGACGCTGAAGCCGGAGGAGCTGAACGTCCATGCGGGCGCCATCCGCAAGCGGCTGCTGGAGCTGAACGCCGAGCTGAAGGTCGATTTTCCTGTCTATGCGCTGTTCACCAAGGCGGATCTGATTGCCGGCTTCAACGAATATTTCGGCTCCTTCCCCGAGGATCGCCGCCGGCAGGTCTGGGGCGCGACTTTCCAGACCGAGGACCGCAAGAAGAATTTCGTCGAGCGCGTGCCCGGCGAGATCGACGATCTCGTCATGCGCCTGACGGAGGAGACCGCCGAACACCTGCAATCCGAACCGGATCCGATGGCGCGCATCCTCGCCTTCGGTTTTCCGGCGCAGATCGCGGCGCTGCGCGAGCCGGTGTCGCAATTCCTGTCGGCGATCTTCGAGCCGACGCGCTACCATTCCAGCGCGCAATTGCGCGGCTTCTATTTCTCCTCCGGCACCCAGCAGGGAACGCCCATCGACCAGATGCTCGGCGCGATGGAGACCAGTTTCGGCGCCGCCGGCGCCGGCTTCATGTCCGGCAAGGGCAAGAGCTATTTCATCCACGACCTGATGACCAAGGTCATCTTCCCCGAGGCCGGCTGGGTGTCGCGCGATCTCGGCGCCATACGCCGCGCCGCCACGCTGCGCTACGGCGCGATTGCGGCGATGACGCTCATCACTGTGGCGCTGTCGTCGCTCTGGTTATGGAGCTACATGCAGAACCGGCAGCTGGTCGCCAGCGCCAATGCGGCGGTCGCCGAATACCGCACCATCGGCGGGCTGGCGCTGAATGCCGAGCCGGTCGCCGATACCGATCTCGACAAGGTCGTCGATCTCCTTCACAAGCTGCGTTACATGGAAACCGGCTATGCCAATCGCGGCGCGGCGGTGCCCTGGTCGGAAGGTTTTGGGCTGAGCCAGCGCGACCGCCTCGGCTCGGCGAGCGAAGAGGCCTATCGGCAGGCGCTGGAGCGCGTGCTGCGCTCGCGCCTCATCCTGCGGCTGGAAAAGCAGATCGAGACCAATATCAACGATCCGCTCGTCATCTACGAGGCGCTGAAAGTCTACCTCATGCTCGGCGGCAAGGCGCCGAAGACCGACGACGACCTGATCGTCACCTGGATGCGCGACGACTGGGTCAACAATCTCTATCCCGGCGCCGGCAACAAGCCGGTGCGCGACGAACTCGAACAGCATCTGCTGGCGATGCTGGCGCTGGGCAAGGTCCACAATCCCGCCATCGAGCTGAACGGCACGCTGGTGCAGGCGGCGCAGAAGACGCTGACGCGCATGAGCCTTGCCGACCGCGCCTATACGCTGATCAAGACCGCCGGCCTCACCGAACCGCTGGAGCCCTGGAGCCTCGACGCGCGCGGCGGGGCGGAAACCGACGCCGTGTTCGAGACGCTGGATGGCAAGCCGCTTGAAAGCGTCGAAGTGCCCGGCCTGTTCACTTATGCCGGCTTCCACGACCATTTCCTCGAACAGCTCGGCATTGTCGCTGACAAGATGCTGGCCGAGCAATGGGTCCTGGGCGACTTCGCCCAGCAGGAAGCGGTGGAATCGCAATTCTCCAAGCTCGGGCCGGAACTGCTGGAACGCTATCGTCGCGATTTCATCGCCGCCTGGGATGGCGCGCTCGGTTCCTTCCGCCTGAAGCGCATGTCGGCTGACAAGCCGGATTACGTGGCGTTGCAGATCGCCTCCGGGCCGCTGTCGCCCATCCGCGCCGTGTTCGAATCGATTGCCGCCGAGACGAAGCTGACGCAGGAGCGCGAGCCGCCGGCCGCAGATGCCAAGGGCGATGCCGCGCTTGGCGACGTCGCCGAACAGGCCAAGAAACTGGCGATCCAGCGCATCCAGAGCCGCGCCTCCGGCTGGTCGCGCATCGGCATCGATGCCGCACTGACCAAATCGCAGAACCGCATGGGCAGCGCCGGCGGTGCGCCCGTCGTACCCGGCGCCAATATCGAGGCCTATTTTCGCCCCTATCACCAGTTGGTCGAGGGCGAGCAGGGGCGCAAGGCCATCGATCTCCTGATCGCCAATCTCAACGAGATCACCCAGAGCCTGATTCTCGCCAACAATCCCTCGCAGACGCAGCGCGCCATGGCCAACCTGCCGATGCAGATCGCCAGCCTGAAATCCAACGTCTCGCGCCTGCCGCCGCCCTTGGCGCGGATGATGCAGAGCGCCGTAAGCGATTTCGAGGGCGATGCCGCCGGTTCCACCATCGACCAGCTGAATCAGGAGCTGAATTCGCTGGTCACCCGCGCCTGCCAGAGCGTCATCGCCAACCGTTATCCCTTCGCCCGCGACAGCAATCGCGACGTGCCGCTGGCCGAATTCACGAAGCTTTTCGGCCCCGGCGGCGTCATCGACAAGTTCTTCAGCGAGAAGCTTTCGCCGCTTGTCGATATGGCCCCTGGCGGCTGGGACTGGAAGCAGGGCGAGCGCGTCGGCCAAGATCTCTCCAAGGCGACGCTGCGCGAATTCCAGCGGGCGGCGGAGATCCGCGACGCCTTCTTCCCGGCGGGATCGCCGATGCTGGCATTGCAGATGGTGGTCAAGCCGCAAACGCTTTCCGGCAATGCCGATTTCGCGCTGCTGGAGGTCAACGGCACCGTCATCCAGTCGCAGCAGGTCGGCAATGCGCCGGTCAATCTCACCTGGCCGGGGGCAGGAGCCGGCTCGGCCAGCATCTCGATCTTCCCGGAAATGGCCGGCCGCACCTCGAACATTGCCGCAAGCGGCCCCTGGGCCTTGCTGCGGCTGCTCACCATGGGCAGCGTCTCGGCCGGCGGCGACGGGCTTGGCGCCCGCTTCGTCATCGGCGGGCGCGAGGTCTCCTATCGCATCGAACTGGGGCAGGTCAGCAATCCCTTCCTGCTGCCGGCCCTTTCCGAATTCAAATGCCCGGCGGGGTTATAGCCATGCCCGTCGGTCTCTTCGGCAAATATCCGGCCAAGCGGGATTTTCTGGCGCTCAACCTGCCGAAGGGGGTGGTGACGGTGCTGGAAACCTGGCTGCAAAAGGCGGTGGCGGTCAGCCGCGAGCGGCTGGGGCGGCAATGGCTGGCCTTCTATTCCGTCCACCCCATCTGGAATTTTCGCCTTGGCGAAGAGATCGCCGGGGCCGATTGCATCGGCGCGTTGATGCCCTCGGTCGATGGCGTCGGGCGCTATTTTCCGCTCTGCCTCGTCGCCCATGCGCCGCCCGGCCTGTCTTTCCCGCTGTTCGAGGAAGTTTCGGGAGACTGGATTGAGGCCTTGAATGCGCGGCTGCTTTCGGCGCTGGCGGAAGGCGAGGAGCCGGAGCCGGAAGCGCTGATGGCCGGTCTCGAAGACCCGCTGGCGGCGACGACCGGCCAAGGAGCTGAAACCGTCCCGGGCGGCTATCGGCAGGTCTTGCCCGAGGGGCCGGAGGCATTGGCGCGCTTCGCTGCACTGGAAATGCGCGCGGCGGCGCGCGGGCGCAGCCTGTTCTGGACGCGCGGCGGCCAATATGTGCCGGCGCAGCTTCTCTCCACGCGAGGGCTGCCCGATCCGGCGCTGTATGGCGAGATGATCGGCGGAGGGTCGTCGTGATGGCCGGGCCGCTGTTTCGCCTCGATACGGAGGTGCTGTCGCATGTCGGCATGGTGCGACAGCTGAACGAGGATCGCGCCTATGCCGATCCCGGCAACGGCGTCTGGGTGGTGGCGGATGGCATGGGCGGTCATTCGGCCGGCGATTTCGCCAGCGAAACCGTTATGCGGCATTTGCAGGCCGGGGCCTTCGATGCGGGTTCCGCCGTCGATCTCGAAGCCGCCTTCCGTGCCGCGATCATCGATGCCAATGCCGAGATCCATGCCGCAGCGCTTCAGCGCGGCCAGACCATCGGCACGACGGTGGTCGGGCTGCTCGCCTTCGGCAAGGTCTATCGCTGCTACTGGTCCGGTGACAGCCGCGCCTATCTGCTGCGCGGCGACATGCTTGCGAAGCTGACGCGCGATCATTCCGAAGTGCAGGATCTGATTGATCGTGGCTTGCTCACCGAAGAGGAGGCGAAGACCTATCCGCGCCGCAACGCCATCACCCATGCCATCGGCATCGGGCAAGACGCCTATCTCGATTATGCCGATGGCGACGTGCAGGCCGGCGATGTCTTCCTCTTGTGCAGCGACGGGCTCACGGCGCATCTTGACGACCTCGAAATCGGCCAGGTCATGACGGGTCGGCCTGCGCGCGACATCTGTCAGGAGCTGGTGAGCACGGCGCTCAATCGCGGCGGCAGCGACAATGTCACGGTCAATGTTGTGCGCTTCCTCGATGCCGGAACCGAGGCGGGGTGGGTGTGATGGTGGAGGACATCCCGGCCACGGTTGGACCCGGCACGACGCTGAACGGCATGTTCGTCATCGATGAAAGGCTGGCGGCCGGCGGTATGGGCGAGGTCTATCGCGGCCGCAATATCGCGACAGGCGATCCCGTCGCCATCAAGGTGGTGCTGGCGGAACTGGCGAAAGACGAAACGGTCGTCGGCCTGTTCTTCAAGGAAGCCAAGGTGCTGAATACGCTGCACCATCCGGCCATCGTCCGCTACAGCGTCTTCGGTATCGATCCCGTGGTGCAGCGGCCCTATCTGGTGATGGAATATGTCGACGGGCCGTCGCTGGCCGGCGTCATCGACGGCCAGCCGATGGCAAGCGGCGATGCCCGCATTCTCCTGGCGCAGGTCGCCTCGGCGCTGGATGCGGCCCACAAGGCCGGCGTCATCCACCGCGATATTTCGCCCGACAATGTCATCTTGCCGGGCGGCAGGGTGGGGGCGGCGAAGATCATCGATTTCGGCATCGCCCGCGCCACCAATATCGGCGCCGGCACGCTGCTCGGCGGCAAATTCGCCGGCAAATATAATTTTGTCTCGCCCGAACAGCTCGGCCTGTTCGGCGGCGATGTCACCGATGTCTCGGATGTCTACAGCCTCGCGCTTGTATTGGTGAATGCGCTGCGCGGCGTCCCCGTCGATATGAACGGCACGCCGGTGGAGGTGATCGAGAAACGCCGCAGCATTCCCGATCTCTCGGATATCGACGCGACGCTGCGCCCGCTCCTGGAATTGATGCTGCAACCCGATCCGGCCGCGCGCACGATCTCGATGGCCGAAATCGCCGACTGGCTGCGCTCCGGCGAAGAGGCGTTGCCGCACGCCACCCGCCCGCCGACTACCGCTTTCCCGCGCGAAACAACCGCGACCCCGACCGCGCTGCCGACAGCCGCGACCACCCCGCCGATACCGGCAGCGCCACCGACCGGCGAAGCGACGATCATCGCCGAGACGCCGCAAACCTCGCGCCCGCCCGTGGAACCCACCGTCATCGCACCCTCAGACAATTGGACCGGGGATACCGAGGCCTGGACGACGCCGGCAGAGCCGCCACGCGCGCTGCCGCCGGCTCCACCAACTCCATCAGCAATCCCGGAGCATGATCCGCTCGCCCATATCCGCATCGAATCCGGCCCGACGGAGCCGCCGCCCGCCTCGCGGCCGAAACCGCCGGAAAAGACAAAGTCCCATGGGTTGCTCTATGGCATTTTGGCGGTGTTGATTTTGGCCGGCGCAGGGGCGGGCGGGCTCTATGGGCTCGGCTATATCGGCGGCGCGCAGAGGCAGACTGCCGAGGTGCTTCCGGACGATACTGCGCCCGACATGCAGCCGGTCAACCCGCCACCGGTGATCGTCCAAAACACCGAAATCAAGCCTCCGACCACTCCCACCGAAGACACAAAGCCGCCGACCGAGATCGCCGCCGCACCACCTGAGCCTCCACCGGCACTGCCGACCGCGCCTGCCCCTGAAACTGTGGCGCCCATGCCTTCGCCGCAGGCCGAAACGCCGCCGCCCGTCGCGCCGCAACCGGCAAACGAGACATCGGAAACGGTCGCCCCCCAGCCACCGGCTGCGACGCCACAGGCCTCGCTTCCCGAACCGGACCTCTCCGACCTGCCGCTGAAACCCATTCCCGACGAACCGGTCGCCGAGGTGAAGCCGCAACCGCAGGTGACAAAGCCCGCGCCGACCCCTCAGGCGCCAACGCCAAAACCGCAGCCGACCCCGCAGCCTCAGAAGGAAGTCGCCGTCCTTCCGCCGAAGGAAAAGCCTGTCGTACCGGAAGCCTTGCCGCAGCCGACGCCATCGACCCCCGCGCCGCCGCCCGCTCCCGTCAGCCCCATCGACAAACGCCTGGGCTGGCTCAATGCCTTCGATGCCGGCGGCTGTTTCTTCGCGCATGCGGTGACGAGTTCGCCGAAAAGCATGGAAATCGAAGGCATGGCCGCCAGCGCCGCGCCCTTCGACAAGCTCGACAGCGGCTTCACCAAGGCATTCGGTTACGCGCCGGATATCCAGGGGCGGCAGATCGCGCAGACGCAATGCGGCGTGGCGAATTTTCTCAGCGACCTGTCACGCCAGAACCCGTCCGCCGTCACAATCACGCTGGAAAAGGATGAATTGAAGAATGGCGATGCCCTGAAGGGGGCGCTGAACAACCTGACCAAGACGGTGACGGTGCTCTATCTCGTCGATAATGACGGCGTCGTCTACCGGCTGGATTCGCTGCTGCAACGCAGCGGCAGCCACGGCTCCTTCACCGTCGAACGCATCGAGCAGCCAGAGGCGCAGGCGCGGCCGCAACTGGTGCTGGCGCTGTCAAGCGATGCGCCGATCCCCGGCAGCCAGATCGACGAGCCCGCAGAAAACGCCGCATTTCTGCAAAAGCTCGGGCGCACGATTGCGGATCAGCGTCTGGATGTCGATTACGGCTTTGCCTTCTTCCTGCTCGGCGGAGAGTAGGCCTCAGGAGACCCGGCGCTTGGCGACGTTGAAGCCTAGCTTGTCAGAAATCTCGTGGGCGGCGGCAAGCAGGCTGTCGAGATAGCGGTTGCGATTGCGCAAGCCGTCCTCGCGCGGGGTGACGAGGCAAAGGGTCGCGATGCAGGCTCCATCGGCCTGATGGATCGGCACCGCGAAGCAATGGGTGAAGTTTTCCACTTCGCTGTTGAAGGTGAAATAGCCGTCGCGGGCTGCACTTCGCACCTCGGCGATGAACTCGGCCGGATCGAGCCGGCGACCGTTCGGCAGCACGAAATCGTCCGGCGGAATGAGGTCGAGGATCTCGGCATCGGAGAGATGCGAGACCAGGAGACGACCGGACGCCGTCCAGGGAATGGAGACGAGTTCGCCGACATTGGAGGAGATGCGAAACGGGCGAATGCCCTCGCGCATCATCGCAACCGTGTATTTCCGGCCTTCGAGCAGGCACATCTGCGCCGTCTCACGGGTTTCCTCGGCCAGCCGCACCAGCATGCGGTCGCATTCGCGCATCAGGTCGAACTGTTCGGCATAGGCGGTGCCGAGATAATAGAGGCGGCGGCCGAGAAACACCCGGCCGTCGCCGCCCTGATAATCCAGCATGCCCTGCGCGAGCAGCAGGTTGACGAGTTCATAGACCGAAGAGCGCGGCGCGCCGATTTCCGAAGCGATTTCGTTCGGACGCATCGGCTGGCGCTTCACGCGCAGGAATTCGAGGATCTCGAAAGCGCGATCCAGTCCCCGCATGCGTCGCGATACGCTATCGCCGGCCTCGGCCATATTGCCTCCAGGTGTGTTTACGCTCTGTCCGCGCGGTACGCCACGCAATCGACCTCGACCTTGCAGTCGACCATCATATGCGATTGCACGCAAGCGCGGGCCGGTGCGTTGCCCTTGAAATACTCGGCATAGACGCCGTTGAAGCTCCAGAAGTCGCGCGGATCGTCGAGCCAGACGCCGACGCGCACGACATCTTCCACGCCGTAGCCGGCTTCGTGCAGGATGGCAATCATGTTCTCGATGGCCTTGCGGCTCTGGGTGACGATGCCGCCGGGGATGATTTCGCCCTTTTCCATCGGCACCTGGCCGGAAACATAGAGCCAGCCGGCCGCTTCGGTCGCCCGCGCAAATGGCAGCGGCTGCCCGCCGGCCCCGGTTTCACCGCCGCCGTAACGCTTGATCGTCATAGGTCTTCTCTTTCTATATTATCGCATTTTCCGGACGGAAAACCGCTTCACACTTTTCCTGGAAATGCTTCAGTTGAAGCTTGAGGTCTTGAGGAACTCGCCCAGCCGCTCGGTCTTCGGCTTGACGAACATCTCCCTGGGGTTGCCCTCTTCGCAGATGACGCCCTGGTTCATGAAGATCACCCGCGAGGAGACCTCGTAGGCGAAGCGCATTTCATGAGTGACGAGCAGCATGGTCATGCCGTCCGCCGCCAGCCCCTTGATGACCTGCAGCACTTCGCCGACCAGTTCCGGATCGAGCGCCGAGGTCACTTCGTCGAACAGCATCAGGCGCGGCGACATGGCGATGGCGCGGGCAATCGCCACGCGCTGCTGCTGGCCGCCGGAAAGCTGGCCGGGATAGTGATTGGTGCGGGCGGCAAGGCCGACGCGGTCCAGCCACTTCTCGGCGATGGCGCGCGCCTCCGGCTTGGCCATCTTCTTGACCTTGATCAGGCCGAGCATGACGTTTTCGGCCGCACTCATATGCGGGAAGAGGTTGAATTGCTGGAAGGCCATGCCGGTCAGCGCGCGCTGGCGGGCGATTTCCTTCTCGCTCTTGCGGCGACGATTGCTGCCGTCGACATGGTAGCCGATCTCCTCGCCGTCGAGGCTGATGGTGCCGCCCTGGAATTCCTCCAGCATGTTGATGCAGCGCAGCATGGTCGTCTTGCCGGAGCCGGATGAACCGATAATGGAAATGACCTCGCCTTCGCTGACGGCACAGTCGACGCCCTTGAGGACTTCGTTCTGGCCGTAGGTCTTGCGCAGGCCCTTGATGTCGAGAATGGTTTTGGCCATCGCGATAGCCTCCTCAGGTCGGCAGAACGGTCTTGCGCTCGACATATTTGCCGAACCGCTCGATGCCGAAGTTGACGATGAAATACAGTGCGCCCGCCAGGAAATAGAATTGCAGGCTCATGAAGTTGCGCGAGATGATCTCCTGCGTGCGCAAGAGCAGTTCCGCCACGCCGATGACCGAGAGCAGCGTCGAAGCCTTGACCATTTCGGCGGCCGTGTTCACCCAGGCCGGCAGGCACTGGCGCATGGCCTGCGGCCAAAGCACGGAGGTGAAGGTCTGGTTGAAGGTCAGGCCGATCGCCTTGGCGGCCTCGGTCTGCCCCTTGGGGATCGCCTGCAGCGCGCCGCGCACGATCTCGCCGACATGCGAGGAGCAGAAGATTGCAAGCGCCAGCACGCCGGCCGAAAACGGCCCGAGATCGAGGCCTGCGGCCGCCGAGACGTAATAGCTGGCGAGAACCAGCACCAGAACCGGCGTGCCCCTGATGATATCGGTATAGGCGCGCACGATAAAGCGCAGGATTTTTCCGCCATAGACCAGCGCCAGCCCGACGAAGACGCCGAAGACCGAGCCGGCGATGATCGCCAGCAGGGAAATCGACACAGACATGCCGAGCCCGCTCAGGATGACATAGCGGGCGATCCACAATTGTTCGAGAAAGGAGGGAGCCATGGGCGCTTACCTCGGCAGGGCCAGCCGGCGCTCGATGAAGCGCATGATGGCGGCGATGAGGAAACAGGTGACGACATAGAGCGCCGAGGTGACCATCCACGTCTCGATGACGCGGAAGCTTTCGACGTTGATCTTGCGCGCCGCGAAGGTCAGTTCCGGCACGGCGATGGCGGCGGCCAGCGAGGTATCCTTGAACAGCGAGATGACCGTCGACGACAGCGAGGGCAGCACGTTGCGGAACATCAGCGGCGCTACGATCGAGCCGCGGATCTGCATCGGCGTCAGGCCGATGGCGAGCCCCGCTTCCGTCAACCCGCGCGGGATCGACAGCAGCCCGGCGCGAAACACTTCCGCCAGATAGGCGCCGGAATAGATCGCCAGCACCGCGACGAAGCTCTGGATCTTGCCGATGCGGAAACCCATCTGCGGCAGCGCGAAATAGGCAAACAGCACCAGAACGAGGATCGGCAGGTTGCGGATGACCGTCACGTAAGCCCGCGCCGGTGCGCCGACGACGGGGTTCTTCGAGATCAGCGCAAAGGCGGTGACGAGGCCGATGGCCGCGCCGATCAGGATGGAGATCACGGCAAGGCCAAGGCTGAGCGCAAGGCCGCTCAGCAGGAAATCGAAGTTGCGCCAGACGGCGGCGAAATTCAGCGTGTAACCCATGGGCGGGCTTCCATTTGGAGCGATCTCGCATTTCCGACCGGAAAACCGGTATCCTGGAAATGCTCTAACTTTTTGTTTTTTTTGCAGCATTGTCCGACGCCGAAGCGATCCCGCTCCGGCTGGAAATGCTCTAATGCGTGGGAGCGGGGTTACCCCCGCTCCATCGGGGGTTACTTGAACTCGACCGGGAAACCGATCTGCGGCGGGGTCAGGTCCTTGCCGAACCAGGTCTTGTAGGACTTGGCGTAGAAATCGAACTCGACGCCGGTCATCGCCTCATGAAGGGCGGTGTTGACGAAGTTCAGCCAATCCTGGTCGCCGCGCTTGACGCCGCAGGCATAGGTCTGCGGGTTCCAGCCATAGCCGGCATCCTTGTAGCGGCCGGCATTCTGGGTCATGTACCAGGCCAGCGACGACTGGTCGGTGGCGACAGCGTCGGCGCGGCCGGATTCCAGCGCCTGATAGATCAGGTCGACGGATTCATACTGGTCGACGGTCGCTTCCGGCAGGGCCGCATGCACCATGGCCTCGGCATAGACGTTCTGCAGAACCGAAATGGTCACCGACGAGCCGGCCGCCTTCAGCGCCGCGTAGTCGGCATATTTGCCATCCGCCTTCAGCATCAGGCCGACGCCTTCCCGGTAGTAGGGGATGGTGAAGGCGATCTGCTGGGCGCGCTCGCCGGTTACGGTCATGAACTGGCAGGTGATGTCCACCTTGTTGGTGGTGATGTTGGGAATGCGCGCATCCGAGGACTGGTTGACGAATTCGATCTTGTCGGGATCGCCGAACAGCGCCTTGGCAATGATGTGGCCCATATCGACGTCGAAGCCCTGCAGCTTGTCGTCGGCGCTCTTGAAGTGCCAGGGCGCATTGGTGCTGCCGGTGCCGAGCACGAGGTGGCCGCGGGCGAGAACCTCGTCGAGCTTGCTGCCTTCAGCAAGAACCGGCGACGAGACGAGAAGGGCGGCGGCCAGCGACAGGGCGCCGGCGCGGAAAGAGATGGTCATTGACGTTCCCCTTGAATGAACTTTTCCCATATGTCCAATATACCAGACACAAGTCCGTTTTAATGGATTGACATATTCAGCGCCATGATCAATGAATTGTCAACAGGCATCGCCGATAAAAGCCGCGCGCCGCAAAGGCGCCCTGACGCGCGATTTCTCCACGCCCTTTCGTCCCCTTGATCCCTCGAGGTTTCCATGCCCTTCCAAGACGCTGATCTGACCGCCATTTCCACGCCGGCCGTGCTGGTCGACCTCGATATCGCCAAGGCCAATATCGCCAGATTCCAGGCTTATGCGGATGCGCATGGGCTTGCGGTGCGCCCGCATATCAAGACGCACAAGCTGCCGGCCGTCGCCGAAATGCAGCTTGCCGCCGGCGCCATCGGCATCACCTGCCAGAAGGTTTCGGAAGCCGAAGCGATGATTGCCGGCAGCGACGCCATCCGCGACGTGCTGATTACCTACAATATCCTCGGCGCGGAAAAGCTGGAGCACCTCAAGGCGCTGGCGAAAAAGGTGAAACTCTCCGTCGTTGCCGATAACCGCACGGTGGTCGACGGTCTCTCCGCCGCCTTTGCCGGCGAGGCTGCGCCGCTGGCCGTCCTCGTCGAATGCAATACGGGGGCAAACCGCTGCGGCGTCGCGACGCCGGAAGAGGCGGACGCGCTGGCGGCCGTGATCGATGCCGCACCCGGCCTCGTCTTCGGCGGGCTGATGACCTATCCGCCAGCGGGCGGCGAGGCAGGCGTCGAGCGTTTCATGGGCGCGGCCAAGGCGTTGATCGAGGCGCGCGGTATTGCCGTGCCAGTCATCACCTCCGGCGGCACGCCCTCGATGATGCATGCGGCTGAAGCGCCTATCGCCACCGAACATCGCCCCGGCACCTATGTCTATAACGACCGCTCGCTGGTTTCGCGCGGCGTCTGCGGCTGGGAGGATTGCGCGCTGACGGTTCTGGCAACCGTCGTTTCGGTTCCGGCCGCCGACCGGGCGATCATCGATGCCGGCTCGAAGACGCTGACCTCCGACCTGCTCGGTCTTGCCGGCTATGGCCATGTGCTCGGCCGCGACGACATCGCCATCGACCAGCTTTCGGAAGAGCATGGCCGGCTCGTCAGCAGCGGGCCGATCGGCCTCAAGGTCGGCGACAAGCTGCGCATCGTGCCCAACCATGTCTGCGTCGTTACCAACATGGTCGATGCGCTTTACATCACCGGCGCCGGCCATGCGGGCATCGAGATCTCGCCGGTCGCCGCGCGCGGCCGCATTGTCTGAGGCGCGCGTAAAATTCCGCCGCCGTTTTCCGGCCGGCCATGCTATATCGCTGGCCAGTCAGACAGAAACGGACGGAGAACGACATGGCGGGCATCGACCTCAACAGCGATCTCGGCGAAAGCTATGGCGCCTGGCGCATGGGTGACGACGCGGCGATGCTGGATATCGTTTCCAGCGCCAATATCGCCTGCGGCTTCCATGCCGGCGATCCCGCCGGCATTTTTCGCACCGTAAAGGCGGCGGTGGAGCGCGGCGTCGTCATCGGCGCCCATGTCTCCTATCCCGACCGGGTCGGCTTCGGCCGGCGCGATCTCGACGTGACGCCGGAAGAGCTGATTGCCGATGTCATCTACCAGATCGGCGCGCTCAAAGGCATGGCGGCGGTAGCCGGCGCGACGGTGCGTTATGTCAAGCCGCATGGCGCGCTCTACAATCGCATTGCCCGCGATCCGAAACAGGGCGGCGCGGTGATCGAGGCGATCCGCGCCATCGACCCCGCACTGGTGTTGATGGGCCTCGCCAATGCGCCGATCCTCGATCTTGCCCGCAAGGCCGGTCTTTCCGTGATCGCGGAAGCCTTTGCCGACAGGGCCTACACGCCCTCCGGCGATCTCGTTTCCCGCCGCGAACCCGGCGCTGTCCTGCATGACGCCACTGAAATCGCCACCCGCATGGCCGGCCTTGCCCGCGACGGCGCGTTGCAGGCCTCAGACGGCAGTCAAATCCGCATCGATGCGCAATCGATCTGCGTGCATGGCGACAGCCCGGATGCGGTCGCCATCGCCCGCGAAATCCGCCGCCGCTTCGAGGCGGATGGCATCGCGATCCGCTCCTTCCAGCCGGCCTGAGTGTTCCATGCGGTTTCTGCCGGTCAATCACGCGACACTGCTGGTCGAGCTTGCCGGCCTTGACGACACGCTGGCGCTGTTTGCCTCGCTGCAAGCCGAGCCCATCGATGGCATCGTGGAAACCATACCGGCGGCGCGCACACTGATGATCCGTTTCCGCCCGGAGATGATCGCCGCCGAAGCGCTGGCCGCCCATCTCGCCACTCGCGACCTATCGGCCCGGCCCAATGTTTCGGAGCAACTGGTCGAAATCCCCGTCCGTTATGACGGCGAAGACCTTGCCGACGTCGCGAAGCTGACGGGTTTGACGGTTGCGGAGGTGGTGCGCCGGCATGGCGAAAGCCTGTTCACCGTTGCCTTTTGCGGCTTTGCGCCGGGCTTTGCCTATCTCGTGGGCGGCGATCCCTCTTTGCAGGTGCCGCGCCGGCAAAGCCCGCGCACCCGCATTCCTGCCGGCTCCGTGGCGCTGGCCGGCGCCTTCAGCGGCGTCTATCCGGAGACAAGCCCCGGCGGATGGCAGATCATCGGCACGACGCCCCTGAAGATGTGGGATATTTTCCGCGTTCCCGGCGCGCTGTTGCAGCCCGGCTTTCAGGTGCGCTTCGTCGATATGGACAAGGTTTCCGTCGCCATTCCCGCGCCTGTGCCCAAACCGCCAAAGCCCGAAATCGCCGCGGATGCGCCGCAGTTCAAGGTTCGCGCAGCACCCATGCCGGCGCTATTTCAGGATGCCGGACGCTTCGGCCAGACGGGGCAGGGGGTCTCGGCCTCGGGCGCGCTGGATCGCGGCGCATTTGCCGCCGCCAATCGCATTGTCGGCAATCCCGCCAACACGCCCTGCCTGGAACTGGCATCCGGCGGCTTCTGCTTCCAAACCACCGCCCGCGCCGTCATTGCGCTCGCCGGCGCGCCTGTTGCGGTGACGATCCACGACGTGGCGGACAAGACCCGCATGTTCTGTAGCTGGCAGCCGATCCCGCTGGAGCCGGGCGATGTCGTCACAGTCGGCGCGCCCCAAGTAGGAATACGTTCCTATCTTGCGGTGCGTGGCGGTTTCGAGGTGCAGTCGGTGCTCGGCAGCGCCTCCACCGACACCCTGGCGCATATCGGGCTGGAGCCGGTGACAGCTGGCAGCGCACTCGCCTTGCGCGGCGATAGAGCCGGGCTGGAAAGCGTGGCCTTGGACGAAGCCCCGGCCTTGCCGCCGCCGGCCGCCGGCGAGGTCGTTGTCCTCGATATCGTGCTCGGCCCGCGCGCCGACTGGTTCACCCCGGCAGGTCTTGCGGCGCTGACCGGGCAGGTCTGGCAGGTGACGCCGCAATCGAGCCGCGTCGGCATCCGCCTTGCCGGAGAAACCCCTATCGAGCGCAAGGACAGGTTGGAACTGGCCAGCGAAGGCACGGCGACGGGCGCCATCCAGGTGCCGCATGACGGCCAGCCGGTGCTGTTCCTTGCCGATCATCCGCTGACCGGCGGCTATCCGGTCATCGCCACGGTCGCCGATCATCACCTCGATCTCGCCGGCCAGTTGCCGATCGGCGCAGCCATCAAATTCCGGCCGCTTGGCCCCTTTGCCGAAATCCGACCTGGAGCAAGCCGATGAAAAAAGTGCTGGTCGCCAATCGCGGCGAAATCGCCGTGCGCATCCTTCGCGCCTGCCGCGACTACGGGCTTTCCTCCGTCGTGGCTTATGCCGATCCGGATGCGGATGCGCTGTTCGTGCGCCTTGCCGACGAGGCCTATGGTCTCTCCGGCGTGCGCCCGGCCGAGACCTATCTCGACATTGCCAAGCTGGTGGCGATTGCCTGCCGCGCCGGCGCGGATGCGGTGCATCCCGGTTATGGCTTTCTGTCGGAACGGGCGGAGTTCGCCCGCGCGGTGATCGAGGCCGGGCTGACCTGGATCGGACCGGATCCGGAGGTGATCGAGGCGCTGGGCGACAAGTTCGAGGCCCGGCGCATTGCCGCTCGCGTCGGCGCCCCGCTGGTGGCCGGCAGCGACGGCCCGGTTTCGACGGCGCAGGAAGTCATCGCCTTCGCGCAAGTCCATGGCCTGCCGGTCGCCATCAAGGCGGCGCATGGCGGCGGCGGGCGTGGCCTCAAGGTGGCGCGCACGCTTGCGGAAATCCCTGAGCTTTACGCCTCCGCCGTGCGCGAGGCGACCGCCGCCTTTGGTGAAGGCACCTGTTTTCTCGAACGTTTTCTCGACCGGCCGCGCCATATCGAGGCGCAGGTGCTGGCCGACAGGCATGGCCGCGTCGTCGTGCTCGGTACCCGCGATTGCTCGCTGCAGCGGCGAAACCAGAAGCTCGTCGAGGAAGCGCCCGCACCCTTCCTCACCGATGACCAGCGCGAGCGCATCCATGCGGCCGCCAAGGCGACCTGCGCCGAGGCCGGCTATTGCGGCGCCGGCACGGTGGAATTCCTGCTCGGCGGCGATGGCACGATCTCCTTCCTCGAGGTCAATACCCGCCTGCAGGTCGAGCATACCGTAACCGAGGAAACGACCGGCATCGATCTCGTCATCGAACAGTTCCGCATCGCCGAAGGCCTGCCGCTGACCATCGACGACCGGCCCGCGCCGCGCGGCCATGCCATCGAATTCCGCATCAATGCCGAAGATCCCGGTCGGGGCTTCCTGCCGACACCGGGCGCGATCACCCGCTTCGATCCGCCCGCTGGCCCCGGCATAAGGCTGGATAGCGGTGTGGTCAGCGGCTCGACCGTGCCCGCCGCCTATGATTCGCTGATGGCCAAGCTGATCGTCACCGGCGCCACCCGCGCGCAGGCGATCGCGCGCGCCCGGCGCGCCCTTGCCGAATTCGCCGTCGAAGGCGTTTCGACCGTGCTGCCCTTCCACCGCGCCGTGCTGGAGAGCGAGGCGTTTACCGGCTCGGAAACATTCGGCGTGCATACCCGCTGGATCGAGACCGAATTCGCGGCCATGCCAGAGGCCATGCCCCGGCCGGAACCGGCAGAAGAAGCCGCGCTGATCCGCACCCATCTGGAAATCGACGGCAAGCGCGTCTCGCTCGGCATACCCTCCATGCTGCTCGCCGGCCTTGCGGTTGCCCCGGCCGTTCTCCCCGCCGAGCCGCCGGCAACGGACGGCATCGTCGCGCCGGTGTCCGGCACGGTTCAGGCGATCCGCATTGAGGACAGCGCAGACGTCGCCGAAGGCGATCTCGTGGCGGTGATGGAGGCGATGAAGATGGAAACGCAGGTTCTGGCCCCAAAATCCGGCCGCCTGCGCCTCAACGCCAGGACCGGCGACTTCGTCCAGTCCGGTGCTTTGCTGATGCGATACGAGGGGTAAACCGGCTCAGCCGTCCGCTTCCGTCTCGCTCGCCATCTTCTTCTGATGGGCGAGATGGGCCTGTGCGGCGGCCGTCTCGATCTCAGCCGCCGTCGCCGGCGGCATGCCCGGCGAATGGCCCTGGATATGGACGGTCGGCACGGGCAGCTCGATGCCGTTCTCCTTGAAGACCTGGCGCACCCGCAGATAGAATTTGCGCTTCATGGCGAAGGCGCCGCCCGGCCGCGTCGTCACCTTTATGCGCAGCACGATGCCGTATTCGCCGAATTCCTGGACCCCTTGCATCTTGATCGGCTCGATCACCCAGGGCTTGAATTCGGGATCCTCGGCCAGCTCCAGCCCGATGCGCTTGATCAGCTTGCGGGCGCTATCGAGTTCGGTATCGAAGCCGACGGTGATGTTGAACTTGTCGGTGCTCCAGTCGCGGCTTTCGTTGCGCACCGCGCCGAGTTCGCCGAAGGGCACGGTGAACAGCGGCCCGCGATGATGGCGCAGCTTTACCGAACGCAGCGAAAAGCTTTCCACCGTGCCGGTATATTTGCCAGACGAGATATATTCGCCGACGCGAAAGGCATCGTCCAGCAGATAGAAGACGCCCGAGATCACGTCTTTCACCACCGTCTGCGCCCCGAAGCCGACGGCGACGCCGACGACACCGGCGCCGGCGATCAGCGGGCCGATCTGGATGCCGACCGAAGACAGAACCATCAGGATCGCCAGGATGAGGATCACGGCGAACAGGATGTTCTGGATGATCGGCAACAGGGTGCGCAGCCGCGCCTGCTGCGGATCGAGCATCATCGCGCCTTCTTCCTCGCCATGCGTCATCGGGCGCACGCCGAGCTTGCGCTGGATGATGGCCTTGATGATCGACCAGGCGAAATCGGCAGCGAGCGCAATGACCACGGCATTGAGGAAGCCGCGCAGCAGAATGGTGGTGGTCGGGTTCTTCATCTCCATGCTCGACATGTCCAGGCCCCAGACCTTGGCCAGCAGATAGGCGGCGAGAACGATCAGCACCAGCCTGAGCGCCCGGTCGATGACCGCGACGGTGACCGCCGGCAAGGGCGCTGTGTCGGATCCGGTTTCCGGCGGGCGCAGCACATAGGTGACGGCGCGCGTCGCCAGCACGATCGCCATCGGCAGGCCGAGCGCGGCCACGGCAAACCAGAAGAGCACATGCGTGCCGCCGATGCGGATGAGGAACAGCAGCACAAGGTAAGCGGTCAGCAGCCAGGTGGTCGCGGCGTGGCCGAAGCGCGGCAGGCGTTCGAAATCCTCAGCCCGCGCCACCGGTCGCCGCCAGATCGCGGCCAATGCCACGGCAAGCAGCAGAAGGTTGATCGGTACGCTGAGCGCCAGCGTATCATCAGGGGTGAAGCCGAAGCGCGGCAGCAGTGACAGGGTCGCCGTGGCGATGGCCGTGACGATGGTGAAAATGCCGATCCAGCGATACCAGTGATCGGCCCTTCGATCCGTAATGTCGAAAGCGCGAACCTCGCGCGCATGCGTCACCTTGGCGAAGGATGGCAACAGAACGCCGACCAAGAGAACACGCACTGACCAGACGGCGATCGCGGCGGTCAGATAAGCCAGCACCACTTCGCGCAGCAGCGGCGGCCAGTCGAACATCAGGAAGGCGCCAGCGCTGCCGATCGTGAACCCGCCGACCATCAACGCGCCGAGCAGGAAACGCCCGCCGAACTTGCCGACGCGACCGAGCGGCGTGTCCTTGTCGCGGGCAATGGTCCACAGACGCAGCGGCCGCGCCAGCCGGAAGGCGACGTAGGAAAGAAGGGTGCCGACGCCGACAAACAGGGCGATCAGCGCCACGACGCCCAGCCCACCCTTGTCATCCACCTCCTTCATCATGATCCCGCGCACGGCATCGAAGTGCTGCGGCAAGAGCGGCAAGGCGGCGGCAATGCGCGTGAGGTGGATCTTTACCCGGTCGAGCGTGGAAGACATCATGCCCATATCCGCGTCCGGCGCGGCGTCGGGCAGAGCGGCGGGCGCGGCACTTGCCGCTTGCCCATGCTGAGTGGCGAGCCACGTCTTGACGGCAGGATCGTCGAGCAGGCGCAGCAATTGATCCACCTTGTCCGGCGGTGGCGTTTGCGCGGAGGCCGGCGCGGCAAGCAGCATCAGGGGCAGCAGCCCGGAAAACAGCCATGCCGCGAGGGCAAGGAGCATTCCCTGTGGGCGAAAAGATCTAGCGGCGTAACCGACCATGGAGCCCCTCCCGGGCTGAAATCGAAACCCGCGCCCCGCCGGGGAGGCGGAGCGCGTGCATATCCATGATCGCTATGCATTTTCGGTCCCGAGTCAATTTCAAACCCGAGTCCGCACCTCGGACGGTTTTAACCGACCGAGAAGGGCACGGCCACAAAGGTCTGCTCGTCGCCGCGCTGGACCAGCAGCAGCACGGACTTGCGGCCAGATTTGCCGGCTTCGGCAATTGCCGTGCGGGCATCCTTGGCCGATTTGACCGGCGCCTGGTTGACCGAAACGATGACGTCGCCGGTCTGCAATCCGGCATCGGCTGCGGGCTTGGAAGGCGCCACGCTTTCGATGACCGCGCCGCTCTCGCCGCGCGGCAGATTGAGGGCTTCGCGCACATCCGGGGTGATGTCGGCCAGGCCGACGCCGATGGTGGCGACCTGCGCTTCCTTGGCGGATTTGCCGGGCTCGGCGGCGGCCTGTTCGCTGCCGGTGTCGTTGCCGCCGATGGTCATGGCGAGATCCTGGCTTGCGCCGTCGCGCCAGACGGTGAGCTTGGTCTTTTCACCGGGCGAGAGATCGGCAACCTTGCGCGACAGGTCGCGCGGCGCGGTGACCGGCTCACTGCCAAGCGCGGTGATGACGTCGCCGGTATGTACACCGGCCTTGGCGGCAGGCGTATCCGGCTGCACCTTGGCGACCAGAGCGCCTTCAGCCTTGTTCAACCCGACCGCATTGGCGACATCGCCGGTGACCGGCTGGATCTGTACGCCGATGAAGCCATGCTGGATCGAACCGTCCTTCATCAGCTTGGCGACGATCTTCTGCGCCTGATCGGAGGGAATGGCGAAGCCGACGCCGACACTGCCGCCATTGGGCGAATAGATGGCGGTGTTGATGCCGACCACCTTGCCGTCGATATCGACCAGCGGCCCGCCGGAATTGCCGTGGTTGATCGGCGCGTCGATCTGGATGAAATCGTCATAGGGGCCGCTATGCAGGTCACGGCCGCGGGCCGAAACGATGCCGGCCGTCACGGTCGTGCCGATGCCGAAGGGATTGCCGATGGCAAGGATCTGGTCGCCGGCCCGCAGACGATCGGAATCGCCCCAGGTGACGGTCGTCAACGGCTTGGGCGCGCTGACCTTGACGACGGCGAGGTCGGATTTCGGATCGGCGCCGATCAGCTTGGCGGAAAGCTCGGTTCCATCGTCCAGCGTCACTTTAATCGTCTTGGCATTGTCGATGACGTGATTGTTGGTGACGATATAGCCATCGCCTGAAATAACGAAGCCGGAGCCGAGCGCGATCTGCTCATCGCCACCGGCATGCGGGCGCTGGGCCTGCGGCGGCAAGGGAATGCCCTGCTGGCCGAAGAACTGGCGGAACTGTTCGTCGAAGGGCGAGGCCGTGCCATCCTGGGCGTTCGGATCGGCCTTCATCGTGCTGGTGATGGTGACGACCGCCGGCTTGTCGGATGCGACGATGCCGGCATAGGAGCCGCCGGGCGCGGAAAGGCCGCCGGCGGCTTGCGCAAAGGCGGTGGTCTGGTTGCCTGGAAGGACCGAAAGCGCCAGCGGAGTGGCGAGAACGGCGGCGCCGAGAAGTGCGGTCAGGCGGTGCTTGTAGAGCAGGGAGGACATGACTTTTTCCTTTCGAAACGAGGGAATGACCGGGACATGACAGGACGGCGGCGGATTGCCTTTGTGGCCGCCGGTCGCATCAGGTCGCGTGAGATATCGGGGGAGGGCGCGCGCCGCGCGGTGCGGTGCGCGCCTCGGCTTATGCCTGTCAGGCCATGCGGGTGATGCTGCGGTCGAGGCGCATCATATCGTGCTGCAGCGTGGCGAAGGTGCCGTTCGGCAGGCGGCCGCCATGGGAGGCGGCGGCGCTGAGCGCTTCCGCGCGAATGGTGGCGGCACGCGCATGCAGCCGGCGGGCGGCGGCGGGCGTCAGCCGTCCTTCGTGACGGTCCATGGCAATGCGATGCTGGGCGGCGCGCACTTCATGCAGAACGGTTGCCAGATGCGGCTGCATGGCGGCCCGAACGTATACCGGCATCGGCGGCGTCAGGTCGTCGGTGTCGGGTTGATCGGCGACATGGGCATTGCGGCCGGGATGCATGGCGCCGTCGCCATGGGGTGCGGCGTAGCTGACGCCTGCAAGGCCCGTGATAACAACAGCGGTGATGGTCAAAGTCTTGAACAACGAGCGCATGATGCGCCTCCTTGGTCATCGGAAACATCCGAATCGGCTGTCTCGCATCGTCGCGTCGCGGTTTGTCAAAAACCACCGGCGATGCTCAGCCTGGTTGAGGGTCTAGTCCTCTCAGCCGGACCCGTCACGTTAACGTTGTGTAATCTGGCGCCGCCTGCTCTGCGCATTTCGGGCTAAGCCGTTGACTTTTCGGAACAAGCAAGCGCGACATGCTTTCCATTACATATTTGTAAGATGCATTTGCCGGCGTTTGGATGTTCTGTGGACGGGAGTTCCTGCCGCGTTGCACCACGACAGGAAGCGCCCTGCTTCTCTTTGCGGACTCTTGGATCATGAAACGTTTCTGGATTATCGCCTGCGTTGTCGCCATCGCCGCCGTCGGCGCCTGGAGTTATCGCACCGGGCTCGGCCCGGTGGAAGCCCTGCTCGGCCTCAAGCCGCCCTCCGCCGAAACCGGCGCGCCGCGCGTCGCCGATGCCGGCGGGGCGGATGCCGACAAGCAGACCCACAAGGGCGGCGGACGCGGCAATGGCGGCCCGCCGGCGGTGAAGACCGCCGCCGCCGTGCTCGACCGCCTGCCGATGGATGTGCAATCCACCGGCTTCGCCGTTGCCGCCGACACCACCAATATCGCGCCGTTGCAGGCCGGTCTGGTCGTCTCCATCGCGGCCAAGGATGGCCAGACGGTGAAAGAGGGCGATCTCATCCTGCATCTCGACGACCGCATCGCGCGCGCCGCCGTCGACAAGGACAATGCCGATATCGTTGCCGATCAGGCCGCCGTCGTTCAGGCGGAAGCCGCCTTCCAGCGCGCTGAAAACCTCGTCAAGCAGAATGCCCAGCCACAGCAGACGCTGGACCAGGCCCGAGCGGCGCGCGATTCGGCCGCCGCCAAGGTCGATGCCGACAAGGCGACGCTCGCCGCCGACCAGGTGGCGCTGGAGCATATGGATATCCGGGCGCCCTTCGACGGGCGCATCGGCGATATCACGGTCAGCCCCGGCGCTTATCTCAGCGCCGGAGTTACGGTGACGACGATCACCAAATACGATCCGATCTGGGTCGCCTATCGCCTGCCGCAGCGTTATCTCGCGGATCTGCGCCACGGCCTTGCCGCGAAAACCCCCGTCGATGTCGATCCCGCCTCCATCGGCGGCGAGGCGCTTTCCGGAACCGTCGGTTTCTATGACAACCAGGTGGATCAGGCGACCGGTACGGTGCTGGTCAAGGCCGAGTTCGCCAATCAGGGCGGGCTGCTCTGGCCCGGCCAGACGGTCAACATCACCACCCGCTTCCAGCCGGAAGACCAGATGATCGTCGTGCCGACGGTTGCCGTGCGTCCCGGACCGACGGGCGATTTCGTCTATACCGTCGATGCCGACAAGCATGTGCATGTCACCCCCGTCGAAGTCGCCCGCGCCAATGCCGACCGCACCGCCATCGTCAAGGGTCTCAAGACCGGCGACAAGGTGATCGTCGAGGGCCAGACCCAGCTTTCCGACGGCCAGACCGTCAACCCGAGCGAGGATGGGGCGACGGACAAGGTGGCCGAAGCCACCCCGACCGCCAAGGATGCGCAGGGAGGCCAGCCATGATTCCGTCCTTCTGTATCAACCGCCCGGTCGCAACCACGCTTCTCGCCATCGGCCTGATGCTGGCAGGCCTTGCCGGCTTCCGGCTGCTGCCGGTCGCAGCCCTTCCGAAGGTGGATTTCCCGACGATCAGCGTCTCCGCCTCGCTGCTGGGCGCGTCGCCGCAGAGCATGGCGACCTCGGTGACCACGCCGCTGGTCAAGCAGTTCGAGACCATTCCCGGCATCAGCGAAATCAGCGCCACCAATACGCTCGGCAACACCTCCATCGTGCTGCAATTCGACCTGAACCGCGATATCGATGCCGCCGCCGCCGACGTGCAGGCGGCGATTTCGCGCGCCCAGCGGCAATTGCCCACGAACCTGACGACGACGCCGAGCTATCGCAAATCCAATCCCGCCGATGCGCCGATCCTGCTGCTGGCCGTCAACAGCCCTGAAATGCCGCTGAGCAAGGTCGACGACATCGCCGAAAACATAATCTCACCGCTGCTCTCCACCCTGCAGGGCGTTGCCCAGGTCAATATCTTCGGCCAGCAGACCTATGCCGTGCGCGTCGGGTTGAAGCCGGAGGAATTGCAGGCGCGCGGCCTCGGCGTCGATACCGTGACGACGGCGATCGCCCAGGCCAACAACCAGGCCCCGGTCGGCTCGCTGCAGAACGGCCCGCAATTGCTGACCATCACTGCCGATACCCAACGCACCAATGCCGATGAATTCCGCTCGCTGGTCATCGCCAACAAGAACGGCGCATCCGTACATCTGGGCGACGTCGCTACCGTGCGCGACAGCGTCGACAATCCCTATGCCGGAAGCTGGTTCGACGGCCAACAGGCGATCATCCTCGCCGTGCAGCGCCAGCCGGATGCCAACACAGTCGATGTGGTCAATTCCATCAAGGAAAAGCTGCCTGCGTTGCAGCAGCAATTGCCGGCCTCGATCAAGCTCAACGTGATGAACGACTCCTCGACCGCCATCAAGGCCGCCGTCGACGACGTCCAGTTCACCCTGTTCCTCACCATTGGCCTGGTGATTGCCGTCATCTACCTGTTCACCGGTCATTTCAGCGCCACGGTCATTCCCGGCCTTGCGGTGCCGATGTCGCTGGTGGCGGCATTGGGCGCGATGTATCTGCTCGGCTATTCCATCGACAACATATCGCTGCTCGGGCTGACGCTCTCCGTCGGTCTCGTGGTCGACGACGCCATCGTCATGCTGGAAAACATCCTGCGCCTGCATGAAGAGGGCATGCCGATGCGCGAAGCGGCGCTGAAGGGTTCGGCCGAAGTCAGCTATACCATCATCTCCATGTCGGTTTCGCTGGTCGCCGTCTTCCTGCCGATCCTGTTGATGGGCGGCGTCGTCGGGCGGCTGTTCAATGAATTCGGCATGGTGGTGACGCTCGCCATCATGGCCTCGGCGCTGGTGTCGCTGACGGTGACGCCGATGCTGGCCTCACGGCTGTCGGGCCAGTCCTCGCAGCCGCCGCTGATAATCCGCTGGTTCGATGCCGGGTTTTCGCGCACGCTTGCAGGCTATGATCGCTCCGTGCGCTGGTGCCTGAACCACCGTGCGATCATCATGCTGCTGTTCCTCGGTTCGGTCGCCGCTTCCGGCTGGCTGTATCACACGCTGCCCTCCAGCTTCTTCCCGCAGGAAGATATCGGCCAGCTCTCGATCTCGACGCGGGCGCGCGAAGACATCTCCTACGCCTCGATGCGCGACCTGCAGGCGCAGGTGGCGGATATCATCTCGAAGAACCCGGCGGTTGCCCATGTCACCTCGATTGCCGGCGGCAACAGTCGCAACCCGATGAACAACGGTTCGATGTTCGTGCAGTTAAAGGCAAAGGACGCCCGCCCGCCGCTGAACCAGACGCTTGCCGACCTGCGCCGCGAGACGGCCAAGGTCGCCGGCATTCGCACCTACATCACCCCGCAGCAGAGCCTGCGTTTCGGCGGCCGCTCCACCGCCAGCCAGTATCAGCTCGTCGTGCAGGGTCTCAATGCCGATGCGACCAACGAATGGTCGGGGAAGCTGATGACGGCCCTGCAACAGGATCGTTCCTTCCAGGCCGTGACCTCGGATGCCCAGAACGGCGCCATCGCCGCCTCCGTGGTCGTCGATCCGGAAAAGGCCGCGCAATTCGGCATCACCAACGATCAGCTGCGCAAGACGCTGGAAATGTCCTTCGGCGGCTATACGGCGGCGCAAATCCAGTCGACCGGCGATAGCTACAATGTCGATGTCGAATTCGATACGTCGCATCCCTGGAGCAACGACATTCTTTCCGACATCAACGTGCTCTCGGCTAAGACCGGGGCGCTGGTGCCGCTGTCGAATTTCGCCTCCATCCAGCGCGTGCCGGCCCCTGTCACCATCAACCAGACGGGCCAGCTCGTCTCGACCACGATTTCCTTCAACCTGCCGGATGGCGTCGCGCTGTCCGACGCCATGGCCAAGATCGATACGATCAAGGCGAGCCTCGGCATGCCCTCCGATGTCTTCACCAGCTATGGCGGCGCGGCCGCGATCTTCCAGCAGTCGCAGGGCAATACCGGCCTGCTGATCCTCGCCGCCATCCTGACGATCTATGTGGTTCTGGGCGTGCTCTATGAAAGCTTCATCCACCCGCTGACCATCCTCTCTGGCCTGCCGGCCGCCGCCTTCGGGGCCTTGCTGGCCTTGAAAGTCTCCGGACTGGATTTCTCGCTGATCGCGCTCATCGGCTTGCTGATGCTGATCGGCATCGTCAAGAAGAACGCGATCATGATGATCGACGTCGCCGTCGAGCTGATGCGCGAGCATGGCGAGACGCCGATGAAAGCGATCCACGAAGCCTGCGTGCGCCGTTTCCGTCCGATCCTGATGACCACATTCTGCGCCATGCTCGGCGCTGTGCCGATCGCGCTCGGCTCCGGCGCGAGCTCGGAGCTTCGCCAGCCGCTCGGCATCGCCGTCGTCGGCGGCCTCATCGTCTCGCAATTGCTAACGCTGTTCATCACCCCGGTCATCTTTATCGAGCTGAACCGTTTCGGCGATTTCCTCACCCGCCTGCTCGGCCGCAAGTCCAAGCCGCCGGTTGTTCACGAAACCCCGGTGATAACAGGGGAGCCGGCGCAGATCGCAGCGGAGCGCCGAAAGGCTCATGGTTGAAAATCACGAACTATGACGCTATATTGCGTCATAAGAAATGGCAAACCGTGGAAAGGTGATCCCATGAGCCTCGCCCAATATGCCGATGACGGCCTCTTCGCACCGCGCAAGATCGCGGAAGTGTTGCGCACGACCAGCGAGGATATCGCCCGCACCGCCGGCCTTGGCCGCGACGCCGTGCAGCGCAAGGACCGCATGCGGTCGGACAAGACGCAGCGCCGCCTGCGCGAGATGATCGAAGTCTTGAACAAGGTCGAGCAACGGTTCGGATCGGCGTTGATGGCCTATGCCTGGTATCGCTCCGAGCCCTTGGCCGGCTTTTCGGGTCAGACGGCGATGCAACTGGTGCGCGGCGGCCGCGCCGACGATGTGCTCGATTATATCGATGCCGTCGATGCCGGCGTCCACGCCTGAGCATGGCGTCTTTTCGCGGCCCGCTCTACCGGGCGCTGAACCCGATCTATGCGCGTGAACCGCTATCGGGACGCGGTGCGGAACTCTATGGCGGCCGCTTCAACCCTAAGGGAATGCCGGCGCTTTATGCTTCGCTCTCGGTGCTGACGGCGCTGCGCGAGGCCAATCAGGTCGGCCATCTCCAGCCGACGACGCTGGTCTCCTACGATGCCGAGATCGAAAACGTCTTCGATACCGCCGATGCCACAGCCCTTGCCGCCGCCGGCATGGATGCGGCGGCCTTGCGCGACGCCAGCTGGCGCGACCAGATGAAGGCGGATGGCGAGGCGCGCACCCAGCGCTTCGCCCGCCAGATGATGGCCGAGGGTTACAACGCCCTCAAGGTGCGCAGCTTTGCGCCGGGCGCAGGCCCGGACGACTGCAATCTCGTGCTCTGGCGCTGGGGCAGCGTCGCGCCCACGCGCGTCACCCTCATCGACGACGAAAACCGCCTGGCACAGCCGCCAAAAGTTTAAGCCCCAAGACTGTGCAGCACCCAGCGCCGACCGTCATTGCGAAGCTCGGTGCGGCTGAGCGGCGCGATATCGATCCGCCAGAAGCAATCGAGCGGCGCCTGCAAGGCGCAAAGCGCCAGCGCCCGGATCACCGCGCTATGGCTGACGGCGACGACATGGCCGCCTCGACCGGTCAGGCCCTCCAGCCACGCCCCTGCGCGGCCATGCAGCCGGCCAAGCGATTCGCCGCCATGCGGCGCGGCATTCGGCTCCTGCAGCCAGGCTTGCAGCGCCAGAGGGTCGCTTTCGGCAATGTCTGCCAGGTTTTTCCCCGTCCAGCCGCCATAATCGACATCGGCCAGCGCCTGTGCGAGGGCATAATCGCGGCCGAATGCGGATGCCGTTTCGCGCGCCGCTGCTTCGGGCGCGCTGAGGATCACATCCGCTCTCGGCGTGAAAGCGCCCAGCAGTTCGGCCGCGCGCGCGGCTTCTTCGGTCAGAAGCGGGGCATCGAGGCCGAAAATGCTCTTGCGATTGGCCTCGGTCGCGCCGCGGCAAACCAAGGTGAGGCGTGTCAGCTTGCTCAAGACTGGTCCCTTTCCGGCACGCGGGTGTCGCTTCCTAGCATGCTCACGAAATGTTGACAGTGCATTCTGCCCGCTGTTACACCTTATGCGCTGTTTTCAGGAAGCCAGTGAGAATCTGGCGCGGTCGCGCCACTGTCATCGCAAGTCCTTGTCATAAGACATTCTTGCGAGAGCCAGACCCTGAATGCCGCCCAGTCCATATGGAACGCGAAATTCAAGGAGGGACTTTTGTCTAACATTGCTTATTCCACCGGCTCCGTCACCACCCCGATCCCCGTCGGCCAGATTTTCCCCTGGGCGCTGTTCGGCGGCCTGTTGATGCTGCTGGCGCTTTATTTCATCAGCACCGAAGAAGGCGCGATGCGTCTTGCTTCCGGCCTCGAAGTCCACGAATTCGTGCATGATGGCCGCCACCTGCTCGGATTCCCCTGCCACTGACAGGAGGCTCCCTTGGTTGGACAACTTTTGCTGCGCGGCATGATTGCCGGCGTAATCGCTGGCCTGTTGGCATTCGGCTTCGCCCGGGTCTTCGGCGAGCCGCAGGTCGATCGGGCCATTGCCTTTGAAGAAAAGATGGCGGCGGCAGTCGGCGCTCCGGAAGAGCCGGAAGTCGTGAGCCGCACCACCCAGGCCGGTCTCGGTCTGTTCACTGGCGTCATGACCTATAGCGTTGCGATGGGCGGCATCTTCTCGCTGGTCTTCGCGAGCCTGTATGGCCGTGCCGGTGGACGCCTCAGCCCGCGTGCGCTGTCGGCCTGCCTCGGCGTGGTCTTTTTCCTGGCGCTGATTGCGGTTCCGGATCTGAAATATCCGCCGAACCCGCCTGCCGTCGGAAATCCCGAGACCATCGGCATCCGCACAGAGCTGTATTTCGCCATGCTGGTGGCGTCGATTGCCGGTGCGGTTCTGGCCTTTGCGCTGGCGCGCAATCTCGCCCAGCGCTGGAACGGCTGGAATGCGGCCATCGTCGCCGGTGTCGCCTATGTGGCCTTCATCGCCATCGTCCAGGCGCTGCTGCCGTCGATCAACGAGGTGCCGGAAAACTTCCCGGCGCTGGATCTCTACAATTTCCGATTGGCGACGATCGGGTTGCAGGCAACGATCTGGACCGTGCTCGCCTTGGCTTTTGGCTTCCTCGCCGAAAAGCAGATGCGCGAGCGTGGCCTCTACCGCGCCGGCGTCGCCTCGCGTTGATATCGCTCCATGCGGGTGCCTTCCCGGCATCCGCATGGATTTTCAGGCGAGTGTGCCGTCCTTTTGATGTTCGTCAGCCCCGTGCGACGAACCGCAGCGGAGGTTGATCCCATGCATCGGATGCGGGCCGCCGTTGCCTTTCTCCTTCTGCTTTTTGGCTTGTGCGCGCCGGCCAGCGCCCATTCGAACCGCAGCGCCGGCAGCGGCGAGGGCCTTGCCTTCCCCAGCGCCAGCCATGGCGAACTTCTGGTGCTTGCCGATTATCGCGGCGAGATCCTTGGTCTTGCGCGCCGCGTCGTCGATACCGATCCCGATTTCCGCCGGCTGATGAATTATGCGGCCATCGAATTTTCCTATTGCGGCTGGGGCCTTGCCCCCGGCGCCATCGGCGATGAAACCAGCCCCTTCAACGAGTGCTCGCATGCCTATCTCTCGGCCGAGCGGGCGTTGCTTTTGCATATGCGCACCATGCCTTCCGTCGCTGAAAAGGCTGGCGAACTCGCCTCGCGTATCGATGCCGACATGGTCAGAAACGGCGCGTCGCTGATCGGCTGCGTCTATTCGGGCGAGGGTTTCAACACCGCCGATTTCGTGACGCCGCATTGGGAAAATGTCTGGACGCATGTCCCGTCCGCAGTCACCGCAGGCGGTGTGATCGTTTTCGGCGCTTCCCTGTCTGCCGCCTGTTTCGTGCCATGGCCGGTGATGCGCCGCCGGATCAAGCAAGACGCCTGAACAGGTTCAGGCAGCCTTTTCCGCCGCATTGCGCCAGAGCTTGGTCAGCGGCCCCTTCCGGCCGTAGAGCGGATCGGTGTCCGGCAAGGCGAGGCTAAGCAGCCGTTCGCGGCCATCGGGGGAGGGCGCTCCGGTCTGGATATCGGCATGCTGGCCGGGCGGATAGCCGCCGATCACCAGAAAATCATCGCTGGCGGCAAGGCGCATATGGCCGGTGCCTGCCGGCAGAACCAGACAATCTCCAGCTTCCACCTCAAGCCGCGCCCCATCCGGGCCGCCGATCAGCACGAGACCTTCGCCGCGCGCAATGCCCAGCACTTCGTGCGCGCCGGTGTGGTAATGCTGGTAATTGAAAATGCCGTTGCGCCAGATGCCTTTCCAGCCGGCCTTTTCGAACGCGGCCTCGAAAGCACCGGCGCGATCCTGCTGCGGCGGCAAGGCCTGACGATAGAACAGCACCGGCAGAACGGGATGGTTCGGGACCCACTCGCTTTCGGGAAACAGGAACGTATCCGGTTCGATCATCATCGCCTCGCCAACTCTGCAAGCTTTGAGAGCATGTCATAGCGTTAATCGCAAAAAGCCAGGAATTGTTCCGGCGAGGGGCAGACGGGGCGGCGGGCCGCCCCGTCCTCATCTCAGCGCAGCGAGGGCAAGAGTTCCTCGATGCGCACGGGGAAGCGGCGCACCCGCACCCCGGTCGCATGCCAGATGGCGTTGGCGATGGCGCCGACCGTGCCGGTCACGCCGATTTCGCCGACGCCCTTGACGCCGATCGGGTTGACGTAGGCATCTTCCTCCGGCACCAAGATCGCCTCCAGCGAGGGTATGTCGGCATTGACCGGCACATGATACTCGGCGAGGTCCGCATTCATGATCCGCCCCGTGCGCCGGTCGGTCACCGCCTCCTCATGCAGCGCGAAGGATGCGCCCCAGATCATGCCGCCATAATACTGGCTGCGCACCGTCAGCGGATTGACGATATGTCCGGCGGCAAAAGCGCCGACGATGCGCGTCGCGCGGATCTGCCCGAGATCGGGATCAATGGTCACCTCGGCAAACACCGCGCCATGCGAATACATGGCATGCGCGGCGGCAGCAGCCGGATCGCGCGCCGTGCTGGCCGCGCCGACCACTTCGCGCTTGCCGGCGCGGGTGAGGATTGCCGCATAGGTTTCGCTGCGGTCCTCGTCGTCACGGCGATAGAGGCGACCATTGCGGGCGATAACCCCGATATTGCCGGCGCCGAACAGCGGCGAGGCATCGTCATTGACCGCAAGCTCCGCCAACTTGGCGATGGCGTCGTTGCCCGCCTCATGCAGCGCCTGTCCGGCGCTGGCCGTGTGGCCGGAGCCGCCGGCAATGCCGCCATCCGGCAGGGTGGACAGGCCGGAATGGAACTCGATCTGGCCGGGATCGAGCCCGAGGGCCAGCGCGCCCACCTGCGCCAGCGCCGTCCAGGCACCCTGTCCCATGTCGGCGCCGCCGGTTTCGATCAGCGCGCTACCATCGGCGCGCAGCGTCGCCCGCGCCGAAGCCGGGAAATGCGGACAGGGAAACACCGCCGTACCCATGCCCCAGCCGACGAGGAAACCGTTCCTGTCGCGCATCTGACGCGGCTGCAACGGGCGTTTCGACCAGCCGAAACGTTTCGCGCCCTCGGCATAGCATTCCCGCAACGCCTTGGAGGAGAAGGGCCTTCCGCTGCCCGGCTCGGTTTCGGCATAATTGGCAAGGCGAAAGGCAAGCGGATCCATGCCGCAAGCCTCGGCCGCTTCGTCGAGGGCGATTTCGAGCGCCGCCGAGCCGCTGGCTTCGCCGGGCGCACGCATTGGCCCCGGCGTGCCGGTATCGAGGCGCAGGCCCTCATGCTCGGCAAGGATTGCCGGGCTCGCATACAGCGGCAGCGCGGCATTGGCGGCGGGTTCCAGGAAATCGTCGAAGCTGGACGTGGCCGACACCGAATGGTGATGCAGCGCCGTAAAGTGCCCATCCTCATCCATGCCGAGACGCAGCGATTGCCAGGTGCGGCCGCGATGCCCGACCGGGCCATACATCTGGGCGCGGCTGAGCGCCAGCTTCACCGGCCGGCCGAGCTGGCGCGCGGCGAGGATCGCCAGGATCTGAGGCCCGTTGACGATCGCCTTGGAACCGAAACCGCCGCCGAGGAAGGGCGAGCGGATGACGACGTTTTCGGCGGGAATGCCGAAATAGGCGCCATAGGCGGCGCAGCTCAGCGCCATCGCCTGGTTCGGCATGTCCAGCGTCACCTTGTCGCCATCCCAGCTGGCGACGACGGCATGCGGCTCCATGGCATTGTGATATTGCGCCGGCGTCTCGTATTCGGCGGTCACGATGCGCGCGGCCCGGGCAAAGCCAGCCTCGAGGTCGCCATGCGCGGTGCGCGGCGGCGCGCCGACGCCGACCGCCGGCGGCTGATACCGCTCGCCATCGGTGAGATCGGTGCGGGCGGGCTTGGCGTCGTAGCGCGGCTTCAGGAGTGCGGCTCCTTCCGTCGCCGCCTCAAGCGTTTCGGCGATGACCAGCGCAATCGGCTGGTGGACATAGCGCACGCTGTCGTCCTGCAACACCTCGACGCGGAAGCCGAAGGGCGGCATTTTTTCGCCGGGATCGTGAAACAGCGGTGGCCGGTTGGCCGGCGTCATCACAGAGATGACGCCGGGATGCGCCTCCGCGGCGGCGACATCGAGGAAGGTCACCCGGCCGCGGGCAATGGTCGAGACGGCGGTAACGGCATAGAGCAGGCCATCCGGCGTGTTGTCGGCGGCATAGGTGGCGCGGCCGGTGACTTTCAGCATGCCGTCGCGGCGCGTCAGCGGCTGGCCGGCATTGGAGCCGTAACGGCCAGTGGACAGGGGAATGGCGTCAGGCGACATGGCGATCTCCCGCATGCGTCGAGAAGGGCGAGGCGGGCAAGGCCGGCATGACATCCGGCGTGCCTTCCATCGCAAGGGTCAGCGCCCGCACCAGGATGCGGCGCGCAAGCTCGATCTTGAAATCATTGGCGCCGGAGGGCCTCGCCTCGGCAAGCGCCAGCTCCGCCGCCTTGGCAAAGCTTTCGGCATTCGGCGCTGCACCGATCAGCGCCGCTTCCGCCGCCCGCGCCCGCCAGGGTTTTGCCGCGACCGCGCCGAGCGCCAGCCGCGCTTCACCGATGCGCCCGTTTTCCACCGTCAGCATGGCGGCGGCCGAAACCACGGCGAAGGTATAGGACATGCGCTCGCGCAGCTTCAGATACCGCGCCTTGGCGGCAAAGGCCTTTGCCGCCGCCGGCAGGCGCACAGCGACGATCAACTCGCCGGGCAGAAGCGCATTTTCCCACTCGGGTGTATCGCCCGGCAGGCGATGCAGCGCATCCAGCGCGATCTCGCGAGCGCCTTGCGGCCCCTCGATCTCGACCACGGCATCCAGCGCCACCAGAGGAACGCAGAGATCGGAGGGGTGGGTGGCGATACAATGCTCGCTCCAGCCGAGCACGGCATGCAGCCGGTTTTCGCCATGAAGCGCATCGCAGCCGGAGCCCGGAACGCGGCGATTGCAGGCGCTTGCGCCATCCTGGAAATAGGCGCAGCGGCTGCGTTGCATCAGATTGCCGCCGAGGGTGGCGGCATTGCGCAATTGCGCCGATGCGCCTGACAGCAGCGCTTCGGCAACGGCAGGAAAAGCGGCGGCGAAGCGGCCGTCATAGGCAAGATCGGCATTGCGCACCAACGCGCCGATGCGCACCGCCCCATCCGCCCGCCAGTCGATGGCATCAAGGCCGGGAAGGTGGGAGATATCGACCAGACGCGCCGGCTGCGAGACGCCGATCTTCATCAGGTCGACGAGATTGGTTCCGCCGGCGAGGTAGGCCGCGCCCGGCTCGGAACCGGCGGCGATGGCCTCGGCAAGGCTTGTCGGCTGCAGGAAATCGAACCGGTTCATGCCGCGTTCCTCCCCTTCTGCGCCGTCATCTCGTGTTGCGCCTGGAGCACCGCTTCGGTGATGCCCTGATAGGCGCCGCATCGACAGAGATTGCCGCTCATCAGCTCGCGCACGCGCTCGGCATCGTCGCCGGCATGTCCCTCGGCAATCATGCCGACGGCGCTCATGATCTGGCCCGGCGTGCAATAACCGCACTGGAAACCGTCGCAGGCAATGAAGGCGGCCTGCACGGGGTGCAGCGCATCGCCATCGGCAAGGCCTTCGATGGTGGTAATATCTGCCCCATCGAGGGTGACGGCCAGCGCCAGACAGGAATTGACGCGCCGGCCGTCGACCAGCACGGTGCAGGCGCCGCATTGGCCGCGATCGCAGCCCTTCTTGGTGCCGGAAAGGTGAAGACGCTCGCGCAAGAGATCGAGCAGCGTCACGCGCGGGTCGTCGAGCGCGATGGCGCGCGTTTGCCCGTTGACGGTGAGGCTGATGGAGAGTGTCATGGGGATACTCCATTCAGGGATCGTGATATAGGGATCGGAACCGCGAGACTGGCGGTCTGTGGCGACCGCATTGCATTTCGCGGTGCAGGAGGCAATATACGGAGGCATCCTCCGTTTATCAAGAGGGCGACCTGTTTTCAGGCAGATGGAACACGAAACCGCAAAGACAAGACGCAAAGAGCGCACAGATTCGATCCGCAACCGCGAAAAACTGCTGGCCGCCGCCACGGAAATCTTCAGCGCCGGCGCAAGCCAAGCCAGCCTTGAGGCTGTGGCACGTGCAGCCGGCGTCGGCATCGGCACGCTCTATCGTCATTTCCCGACGCGCGAATCCCTGTTCGAGGCGGTCTATCGCCATGAGGTCGATCTGCTCGGCGAGCTGGCCGAAAAGCTTGGCGGCGAGGGCGATCCCGTTGAGGCGCTGAAAACCTGGCTGCAATCGAACATCCGGCTGGTCGCGACCAAGAAAGGCATGATCGAGGCGCTGCAACTCGCCGCCCACGGTTCAAGCGACCTCAAGGCCTATAGCTATGAGCGCATGGTCGGCGCGCTGCGCCTGTTGCGAGACCGCGCCGCCGCCGCCGGGGCGATCCGCGACGACGTTCCCGCCGAAGACCTGTTGCGCACGCTGGTCGGCATCTTCTACGCCCAGAGCAGCCCCGAATGGCACCCGGCGGCGCTTCGGATGGTGGATGTGTTCGTGGACGGCTTGCGCAAACGCTGACCCTATTGCGGCAGTCCAGCCGGCGCGATGTTGGTCTGCGCGGGCGGGTTGACGTTTGCGCCAGTCTCGACCGGCACCGCCGGCATCGTCTGTGCCTGCACCGGCTGTGGCATCTGGTCGGTGCCGACGGGGGCGGCCGTGACCTTGCCGTCAGAGGAAGCAACGCGCCAGACAGTGTTGCCGGCGTCGTCGGCGATCAGCAATGCGCCGGTGCCGTCGATGCCGAGGCCAACCGGGCGGCCACGGGCGTTTTCGCCCTGCAGGAAGCCGGTGGCGAAATCCTGCGCCTTGCCATTGGGGCGGCCGTTCTCGAAGGGCACGTAGACGACCTTGTAACCGTTGAAAACCTTGCGGTTCCAGCTTCCATGCTCGCCGATGAAAGCGCCATTGGCATAGGCGGCGGGCAGCGCCGAGCCGGTGGTGAAGGTCAGGCCGAGCGCCGCCACATGGCTGGACAGCGCATAATCCGGCTTGATCGCCTTCTCGACCATATCCGGCCGCTGCGGATGCACGCGCATATCGACATGATCGCCGTAATAGCTCCATGGCCAGCCATAGAAGGCGCCGTCCTTGACCGAGGTCATGTAGTCGGGAACAAGATTTGGCCCCAGTTCGTCGCGCTCGTTGACCACGGCCCAGAGTTCGCCGGATTGCGGATTGAAGCTCAGGCCGTTCGGGTTGCGCAGGCCGGATGCGAAGACCCGGGCGGCACCGGTGGCGCGATCCACCTGCCAGATGGCGGCGCGGCCTTTTTCCGCCTCCAGCCCGTTTTCGACGATGTTCGAATTCGAGCCGACCGAGACGTAGAGCTGCTTGCCATCCGGGCTGAGCGCCAGATCCTTGGTCCAGTGATGGTCGATCGGCCCGCCGGGCAGCGGTGTCAGCACTTTTGGCGCGGCCTTGATCTCGGTCTGGCCGAGTTCGTAGGGGTAGGCAACGATGGCGCTGGTATTGGCGACATAAAGCGTATTGTCCACCCAGGCGACGCCGAAGGGCGATTCCAGCTTGGTCAGCAGGTCGTGGCGTTCGTCGACGATGCCGTCGCGATTGGTATCGCGCAGCAAAGTGATGACGTTGCTCTCCTTTTTAGGCCCGCTATCGCCATGAGACAGCGCCATGATCCAGCCGCGCACCACATCCTTCGGCCGCGACAGTGGCTCGACATCCGGCCCGCGCGATTGCACGACGAGAACGTCACCGTTCGGCAGAGTATGCACGGTCCGTGGATTGGCGAGATCCCTGGCATAGGCCGCAATCGTCAGGCCCTCTGGCACGGCAGGGGCCTCGCCATCCTTCCAGCCGATCACCTTGGCGACCTTGTTGTCCGGCACAAGCGGAGGGCTCGGTTCGGGCAGGACGGGATCGGGGCCGATCTGTGTTGAAAGATCGAAATCGTCTGCCATGACATTGCCAGTTGAAAGGCCAAGCGCAATTGCCAGCAGGGAAACGGAAAACAGCGGCGAAATGCGCATCAAACCCTCCATGCCAGCTTGGCGTAACGACCGGCGGACGCGACGACCGCCAGTAGAATGAGAACGAAGGTGAGGGCAGACAGCGCCAGCCCATAAGGCACGACCGCCGTCCAGCCGTCACCGGCATGGACCAGACTGTTGAGCACCGCGAGCGCCAGGATGATCAGATAGAGCAGGATCGCGCCAAAGCCGGGGCGCAAGGGGCGCGTGCGCGGCCGCAAGAGATCAATCAGCCCCGCGACCAGCGCTACGCCGCCGAACATCAGCCCGGCAAACAGCAGCCAGGCGGAGAAATTCTGCCACATCACATTGGCGGTTTGGAAATAGGCAAGATCGGTGACCAGCGCCAGCGGAAAGCAGACGAAGGGAAAGGGAAGGAAGACCGATTGCAGCGGCTTTGCGGCTGAATCGTTCTGTCGCGGCGAAAAGAACCCCATGGGTGGCGCTCCGGCGTTTGCGGCGGGTTGTGGAGAATAGACCCGCAGACCGGGGGTTTTGTTCCATCGCCGCAGATCGATGGAAGCGTGTTCGTGGCAACAACGTCCAGGCCGCGAAAAGGAGCTTGCGCAAAATTCACCGCGAGCGCCCTCGGAAGAGAGGGATTTCTGTTTCCCGGGTTGGTCGAAAATGAAACGGTAATTTCTATAAAATCTATGCATTAATATCATTATTGAAGTCGCCTGCCGGACAGGCTGATCGAACCAAGGGGCGACATTCATGCGCAAGTCAATCTATCTCTCCATTCTCGGCCTGCTCGCGACGGGCCTGCTTTCGGGTGTATCGGCGGCCGATGCCAAGAAGGTCGTCGTCGCCTATCAGACGGGCGCCAGCCCCTATGTCGTCGGCATCGCCAATGGCGATCTCGCCCGCGAAACCGGCTGGGACATCGAGTTTCGCCGCTTCAATTCCGGCGCGGAAATCTTCGCGGCCATCGCCTCCGGCGACGTGCAGATCGGCGATGTCGGCTCCAGCCCTTATTCGGCCGCTGCCAGCCGCGATCTGAAGGTCAAGGGCATTTATGTCACCGGCGGTTCGGGCGATGGCGAAGCTTTCGTCGTACGGCCTGACATCAAGACCTCGGCCGACCTGAAGGGCAAGAAATTCGCTGCCGCGCCGGTTTCCACCGACCATTACCAGCTTCTCGCCGTGTTGAAGCAGGAAGGGCTGACTGAGAAGGAGACGCAGGTCATCGCCATTCCGCAGCCGGAAATCGTGGCCGCCTGGAAGCGCGGCGATATCGACGGTGCATTCGTCTGGGATCCGGCGCTTTCCGAACTCAAGAAAGACGGTCATGTGTTCCTGACCTCGGGCGATGTCGCCAAGCGCGGCGCACCGGTCTTCGGCGCCCTCGTCGTCACCGATGACTTCGCCGCAGCCAACAAGGAATTCGTTACCAAATATGTCGGCCTGGTCGACCGCTACTACACCTCCTACGTCAACGATCCCAAGAGCTGGGGCGCGGAATCCGAAAACGCCAAGCTGATCGCCAAGCTGCAGGGCGGCACGGCGGCGGAAAATGCCGAGCGCCTGAAGGCGACGGTTGCCGTTCCGCTGCGCGAGCAGGTGACCGATGCCTGGCTCGGCGGCGGCGAAGCCGGCGGCATCGCCAAGACGCTGAAGGACACCGCAGCCTTCCTCAAGGAGCAGCGCAAGATCACCGCCGTCAAGGACAGCTACGCCAGCTTCGTCGATCCGCAATACGCCGCTGCGGTTCTGGCTTCCGAATAAGGTTTTACAACCTTTGGAATGAAACCGCTGCCGCCCCCCTTCTCCCCTCGGGGGAGAAGGGAAATGCGGCAAAGGCGATGCTCAAAGGCACGCCCCGTCAAGCCGCGAAGACACGACCGGTGGGGCTTGCCGCCTCCCGTCCGCACGAAGGAAACCGCCATGCTCGATATCCGCAACGCGACCGTCCGTTATGCCGCCGCCGATGGTCAGGAGGTGCATGCCCTCGACCGGGTGTCCTTTACCATCCCCTCAAGTTCCATCGTCGTGGCGCTCGGTGCCTCCGGTTGCGGAAAATCGACGCTGCTGAATGCCATTGCCGGTTTTCTGCCGCTGACCGACGGCAAGATCCTCCTCGACGGGCAGGAGATTCACGGCCCAGGCGGCGATCGCGGCGTCGTTTTCCAGAAGGATACGCTGCTGCCCTGGTCGAGCGTCGCCGACAATGTGGCGCTGGGTCTGCGCTATCGCGGCGTGCCGGCGCGGCAGCGGCGCGAGCGCGCCCGCGAACTGCTAGACCTCGTCGGCCTCTCCGGCTTCGAGGACAAGGCGCCCTACGAACTTTCCGGCGGCATGCGCCAGCGCGTCGGCATTGCCCGGGCGCTCGCCACCGATCCGCGCATCCTGTTGATGGACGAGCCTTTTGGCGCGCTTGACAGTCTGACGCGCGAGACGATGCAGCAGCTTCTGGCCTCGATCTGGGCAAGCACCGGCAAGCAGGTGTTCTTCATCACCCATTCCATCGAGGAAGCCTTGCTGCTCGGCACGCATATTCTTGTCATGTCGCCGCGCCCTGGCCGCATCGTCGCCCGCTACGATACCGATTTCGTGCGCCGTTTTGCACAAACCGGCGCGGCAGACGACATTCTCGCCGATCCTGCCTTCATCGCGCTGCGCAGCGAATTGCGCGCCCATATCCACGCCGCGCCAGACGCGCGCGCGGCCTGACCCTCAAAGGGAGCAACGACCATGACACTCGCCCTCGAAACCAACGAGACCCTGCGCGATGCCGAAGCCGGTCCGCGCCCGCAAAAGCCGCGACGAAGCCCGCGCACCGGCACCGCCGTGATCAGCGCGGTGACGCTCGCCGCGCTGATCGGCCTGTGGTTTGCCGCAAGCCAGCTCGGTCTCGTCTCGCCGCTCTTCCTGCCTTCTCCGCTGGAAGTGCTGCATCAGCTGCAATCGATCGCCATCGACGGTTACGCCGAAGGAACGCTTCTCGATCATATCCTCGCCAGCGCCGGCCGCATCGGCGCAGCTCTTGCCTTCGGCATCGTGCTCGGCATTCCGCTTGGCCTCGCCATGGGCCTCAATCGTTGGGCCAAGGGCATTTTCGGTGTGCCGATCGATCTCTACTGGGGCCTGCCGCCGCTTGCCTATCTGCCGCTCCTGATCATCTGGCTCGGCATTGGCGAGGCCTCGAAGATCCTGCTGCTCAGCCTCGCGACCTTCGCGCCGATCTGCTATGCCGCACAAGCCGGCGTCCGCTCGGTGCCCATCGAGCGCGTCAACGCCGCCCGCTCGCTGGGCGCCACGCCGTTGCAGGTTTTCCGCACCATTGTTTTCCCGTCTGCCTTGCCGGAAATCCTCACCGGCGTGCGCATCGCCATCGGCGCAAGCCTGTCGACTCTGGTCGCGGCGGAACTCATCGCCGCCCGTTCGGGCCTCGGCTACATGATCATGTCGGCCGCCAATTTCCTCGCCACCGATGTCGTCTTCGTCGGCCTCGTGGTTATCGCCGCCTTCGCTTTCCTCCTCACCTCGCTGATGAAGTGGGCCGAACGCCGGCTGGTGCCCTGGAAGGGCAAGATCTGAGCCTCAACCTCTCGTTTCCAAAGGATTGCGCCGATGGCCAAGAACCCGCTCGACATCTATTGGTATTTGCCGACCCATGGCGATGGCCCCTATCTCGGCAGCGACGAGCGCCAACGTCCCGGCACGTTCGGCTATATGCGTGAGATCGCCCAGGCCGCCGACCGGCTCGGCTTCAAGGGCATCCTCCTGCCGACCGGCAAGAGCTGCGAGGATGCCTGGATCACCGCCGCCGCCCTTGCGCCACTCACGGAGCGCCTGCGCTTCCTGGTGGCGCTGCGTCCGGGCAGCGGCACACCGGCGATGTTTGCCCGCCATGCCGCGACGCTCGACCGCATTTCCGGCGGACGTGCGCTGTTCAATGTCGTCACCGGCGCCGATCCGGCCGATCTCGCCGGCGACGGCAACAAACTCGACCATGCCGAGCGCTATGCCCAGACCGACGAATTCCTGACCATCTGGCGCAGCATCCTGTCGCAGGAGCAACTGGCCTTCGAGGGCAAGTATTTCTCCGCCCATGGCAAGGACCTGTCCTTCCCGCCGGTTCAGCGACCCTATCCGCCCATCTGGTTCGGCGGGTCTTCCGATGCCGGCATCGGCGTCGCCGCCAAACATGCCGACAGCTACCTCAGCTGGGGCGAACCACCGGCCATGCTGGCGGAAAAGATCGCCCGCGTGCGCAAGCGCGCCAGGGAGGAGGGTCGCCAGATCCGCTTCGGCCTGCGCATCCATCTCATCGTGCGCGAGACCGAAGACGAGGCCTGGGCCGCCGCCGACCGGCTGATCAGCCGCGTCACCGACGAGCAGATCGCCATTGCCAAGCATGAATTCCAGTCGGTATCGCAATCTATAGGCCAGAAGCGCATGACGGCGCTGCATGAAGGCAACCGCGACCGGCTGGTCATCGGCCCCAATCTCTGGGCCGGCCTCGGCCTGATCCGCAGCGGCGCCGGAACGGCCATCGTCGGCAATCCGCAAAATGTCGCAGAACGGCTGCGCGAATATCAGGCGCTCGGCGTCGATACGATCATCGCTTCGGGCTATCCGCATCTGGAGGAGGCCTATCAAGTGGCCGAGCTGCTGTTCCCGGAACTCGGCATAACAACCGGGGACAATTACGGCGTCGGCCGCGCCGAGCAAAACTTCGTCGGCATGCTGCGCGCCTGATGATCAGGTCGCGCTGCGGAACGTCCATTTGACGACATAGTCGCCATTGCGTTTCGTCTTCGTCTTGATCTTCACGGAGACCGGGCCGCCAAGGGTGGCCTCGGCCTCCTCGAAGGCGCGCCGCGCCTGCGAAATCGCCTCGTGATAGGCGCTGTTGTCGCGCTTCGGCGTGTCGGCCAGAGCCTTGAGCAGCATGGCCATATCCGGTCTGTCGTCATCCATGTCGCCGCCCTCGTTCCAGTCCTCCGCCTACACCAGGCGGCGGGCATTTTTCAAGGCGTCACCTGTCCTTCACCGCCATCCACTTTTAGCCGGCTGCGTTCTGGCCAATCGCCTCTCGGACGATCGCCTGCGCCTGCCGCCCGGTACGAACGGAGGCTATCGCCGCTGCGCACACATAGAATGCTGTCCGCCAACGAATATCTGGATGACGATGAGTCGATCCCCGCTTGCGCAGGATCGTTTCAGCAATACCAGCGCGCCCGCCTTTAAGCGGGGCGATTGAAGGTGGATTCGCCCCGAATTTCCGTCGGGAATGCATCCTTGCTATCTGGCGAGACATGCCTGTGCGGCTGATCGGGCTTAAAGTGGTGCCAATTCTTCAACTTGTCTGACGAATTAATTGTCAGACGTCAAAATTGGGCGCAGACTATTCTTCGGGCCGAGTGCTCGGCCCCATGATTGGAGGGGTAGAATGACAGTTCGAAATCCGTCACCCTCGTTGTACAACGAGGATCTCGCGCCCGCCGAGGAGCGCAAATGGGGTGCCTTCAGTATCTTCAACGTATGGACCTCGGACGTCCATAGTCTCTGGGGTTATTATCTCGCCGCCAGCCTATTCCTGCTGTGTGGCAGTTTCGTGAATTTCGTCATCGCCATCGGCATCGGCTCACTGGTGATCTTCGTGCTGATGAGCATGGTCGGCAATGCGGGCGTGCGCACAGGGGTGCCGTTCCCGGTTTTGGCGCGCGCCTCTTTCGGCACGTTCGGGGCCAATTTCCCGGCCATCGTGCGCGCCATCGTCGCCTGCTTCTGGTATGGGGCACAGACGGCGGCGGCCTCCGGCGCCATCGTCGCGCTGTTAATCCGCAACGATTCGATGCTCGCCTTCCACCAGAACAGCCACATGCTCGGCCATTCGACGCTGGAAGTCATCTGCTACGTCATCGTCTGGGGCTTGCAGCTGCTGATCATCCAGCGCGGCATGGAAACGGTGCGCAAGTTCCAGGATTGGGCGGGTCCCGCCGTCTGGATCATGATGCTGTTCCTGGCGATCTATCTCGTCGTCAAGTCCGGCACCTTCTCCTTCGGTTCCGAGATCCCGCGCGACGTACTGATCGAGAAGACCAAGGATGCCGGCGTTCCCGGCGAGCCCGGCTCGTTTGCCGCGCTTGCGGCTGTCGCGGCAACCTGGATCACCTATTTCGCCGCGCTTTACCTGAATTTTTGCGACTTTTCGCGCTATGCCACCAGTGAAAAAGCGCTGCGCAAGGGCAATCTTTGGGGGCTGCCGATCAACTTGCTCGCCTTCTGCCTGGTTGCCGGCGTCACCACCACGGCGGCCTACACAGTTTATGGCGAGGTGCTGCTGCATCCCGACCAGATCTCGGCCAAATTCGACAGCTGGTTCCTGGCCTTGCTGGCTGCGCTCACCTTCGCGGTGGCGACGCTCGGCATCAATGTCGTCGCCAACTTCGTCTCGCCGGCCTTCGACTTCGCCAACGTCTTCCCGCGGCATATCAATTTCAAGCGCGGCGGCTATATCGCGGCGATCATCGCGCTGCTGCTTTATCCCTTCGCCCCCTGGGAGACGGGTGCGGCGCATTTCGTCAACTTCATCGGTTCGGCGATGGGCCCGATCTTTGGCATCATGATGGTGGATTATTACCTGATCCGCAGAAGTCAGCTGAATGTCGAGGCGCTATATCACGAAGACGGCGAGTTCCGCTTCCAGAACGGTTGGCATGGCAATGCCTTCATCGCCTTTGCGGTGGGTGCGCTGTTCTCGTCGATCCTGCCGACCTTCACCAGCATCCTGCCGGATTGGTGGGGCACCTATGGCTGGTTCTTCGGCGTTGCCGTTGGCGGCGGGGTCTACTTCCTGCTGCGCATGGGCGCGCGCCGCAAGCCCGCCTTTGCCTGATCGACCGGGGCCGGGGCCGACATGCCCCGGTCCGACACCTATCGCCGGCTCAGGCGGTCGCGAAGTGCGGCTGGCGTGAGCCGGCTTTGCCAATGGCGAACCAGATGGCGAGCGCGCCGGCCACGCCGACGATGCCATCCATGGCATAATGCCAGCCAAGATGGATCGAGCCGAAAAAGATCGCCAGCGCATAGGCCAGCATGACATGACCGAACCGGCGATCGATTGAATATGCAGCGGCGGCAAACAGCGCACATTGTGCGTTGTGCATGCTTGGCATGGCGGAAATACCGCCCGGTGCATCGAGATTGCCGACGTGTATCGCCCAGAGATAATCCTTGGTCAGCGTCGACGACAGCGGAAAGACGCTATCGATTTCTGCGAGGTATCGCTCCAGCCCGGCATAGGGCGACATGATCTGCGGCAGCACCGCATCGAAATAAACCGGCCCAGCCGACGACAGGAGCGTGGCGAGGCCCAGGCCAAGCACCAGCCAGGAAACGACGGTCGCCATCCAGAAACGCCGGCAAAGATCGGGATTGATGCGGCGGCTGGCGAACAATCCGCTCCAGAACAGGAAGACCAGCGGCACCCAGAGCGAATAAAGCAGATCCAACACGACCGTGATCGCCGGATAGCCGAAGATCGGCTGCAACAGACGCCAGGGATGATCGCCGAAAATGAGATAGTCGAATTCCGCGAAGGCACGATCCCATTGGAAGCCGACAAGGTCCGGAATGCGCATCTTGTTGTAGAGAAAGGCAGCCATGAACAGGCCAAGCGTCAACGAGGCGAACAGATAGCGCCACAGGAAGCGCGAGCACAGCGCCTGCCGGCAGGCATTGGCGATCGTCTCGGCCACCGGACGGCGATTGGCTTGCAGCAGAGCCTTGACGCAGAGAACCAGCAGTCCGGCGGAGACGAGCAGCGCGAGAGAACGGACGACACGCTCCAGATAGGTCGTCAGAAAAGGCAAAAACGGCTCGCGCGCCACCAACGCCGCCGCCCAGGTGGACAGGAAGAACACGGCGATGAGCCACAGCAGCCAGCGATGGCGGCCAAGCTCCAGCAGAGCAATCGGCCGCCTCGACGCCACACCCGGTTGTGAATGGCTGGACATATCCATGCTCCATGATTTCCCCGATCATGAAGGTGGTAATGGCATAGCTTTAAGAAGGCGTGCATTGCCGGCGAATTTCGCGCCGACCGGGAAGCATGCCGCTTATTTCGCCAGCATTTTCGCCAGCATGAAGCCGGAACCCGCGCCCGTTCCGGCCCCCGGCCAAGTCGCCGCGCCGCAACAATAGAGCGATTTCACCGGCGTCGCATAACGCGAATAGCCGGCGACCGGGCGGAACAGGAAGTTCTGGTCGAGATGGTGGCTGCCGCTGAGATTGTCGCCACCGATCAGGTTCGGGTTTTCGCGCTCCAGATCGAGCGGCGAGAAGACCGAGCGGCCGAGAATTTTTGCCCGCAATCCCGGCGCATAGATTTCCAGCAGCGCCAGAACCCGCTCGGCATAGGCGTCTTTCGCGCCATCCCATTCCGTGGCGGCGATTTCGCCGCTGGCATCGCCGCGGATGTCAGCCGGCAGGACACGCACCTGCACCCACAGCACATGCTTTCCGTCAGGCGCGCGTGACGGATCGAGCGCGGTCGGCTGTCCCACGACCAGCGCCGGCTCGCTTGGCAACAGCCCGTCCATCGCCTGCGCATAAACGCGCGACATCATCTCGAAATCCGGGGCGACATGTACATAGGCGAAGGATTTCAGCGCCTCGCCCGCCCGCCAGTCCGGCAGACCGTCAACGGCGAGGTGGATCATCATTGTGCCCGGCCCGGCGCGAAACGCTTCGATCTTGCGCTCGTAGGCGGCGCGGCCGGCATCCTTCGGCAGCAGCTTGCCGAAGACGAGTTTGGGGTGAACGTTGGAGATCACCGCCCGGCTGGCCTGCAACACCCGCCCGTCGGCAAGCCGGACGCCGCTCGCCTTGCCGCCGGACAGCGTGATGGCCTCGACAGGAGCATCGAGCAGCAACTTGCCCCCCTTGGCGGTGAAAACGCCTGTCATGGCCTTGATGATCGTATCGGCCCCGCCCTGGCCGATGACCATGCCGAAAGCCTGGTTGGCCATGGATTCCAGATAGGGAAACAGCGCGCCGCCGGCGACGTCGGGCGCGAAATCCAGATGCAGGCCCCAGGCCGCCATCATCGCCTTGACCTTGGGATGCTCGAAACGGCTGTCGAGGAAATCCCGCGGCGAGGCGAGCAGCAGCCTTGCGGTGTCATAGAGCCAGCTGGTTCCCTTTTCCCGCCAGGCCTTCCACGCCACTTTTGCCGATTGGAAGGAGGGCATGGGCGCGCCGAGCAGGCCGAAGATATGCGGCGCATCGCCGGCGAATTCGGCGAGCATCTGCCGCCAGGCGGCAGCATCCTTTTCCGAAAGTGCTGCGATTCGGCCGGCGGTCTTTTCGAGATCGGTGCTGACGCCGAGGAAGCTGCCGTCGCGAAACACACTGGCGAAACAGTCGGCGGCGGGAACGAGGCCGAGGCCTTGGGCGATCAGCGCATCCCTGTTGGCGGCGAAGAAGGCGGAGCCGGCGAACATCGAAAGGTTCATCGCCGCGAGATCGTGGCGGAAACCCGGCAGCGTCACCTCGCGCGTCTTGACCGCGCCGCCCGCTTCCGGCTTCGCCTCTACGACGGCCACCGACCAGCCGCGCTTTTGCAGTTCGATGGCGGCGGCGAGGCCGTTATGGCCGGCGCCGATCACGATCGCATCATAGGTCATTGTCATTCCCCTCGGATACGGCGCGTGCGCCGTCTCTAATTATACCTATATGCATACATTTTTGCGTCGACGCTGCAAGCTGGTACGGCATATCGCGCTGCGGATTGCTTGCAATTTCATATTTTGTTTCATAGGCTCGCAGCAAAAGCATCGAGGGGCGTCCATGGGCAATTTCGATTACATCATCGTCGGCAGCGGCATCAATGCGCTGGTGGCGGCGGCCATGCTCGGCAAGAAGGGCAAGCGCGTGCTGGTGCTGGAGCGCAATGCCGAAATCGGCGGCTGTCTGCGCACCGAGGAGATCACCGCGCCAGGCTTTATCCATGACGTGATGGCGACGACTATGGTGCTGTTTTTGACCTCGCCGGCCTATGGCGCGCTCGGCAAGGATCTGGAAGCACGGGGCCTCGAATTCGCCCATGCGGATCTCCCGACCGGCGTGCTGCGCCCGGACGGCTCGCATGTGATCTTTTCGAAGGACCGAAAGCGCAATGTCGCGACCTTCGAAGCGCTGGCCGCTGGTGACGGCAAGGCGTTTTCGGCCGAAATGGACAAGCTCGGCGCCGATGCACCCTTCCTGTTCTCCCTGCTCGGCGGCACGCTGTGGTCGGGCTCGATTGCCAAGACGGTGGCGAAGGAGGCGTGGAAGCGGGGCTTGCGCAATCTCGTCGGCTGGTTCGGCGAAGCGCTGATGCCGGCGCGTGCGCATCTGGAAACCACCTATCGTTCGGAGGAAGCGCAGGCGCTCTGGGCGCCCTGGGTGCTGCATTGCGGGCTGGGACCGGAAAGCGCCTATTCGGCCGAGATGGTCAAGGTCATCGGTTTCGCCATCGAGCTGGCCGGCTGCCCCATCGCCAAGGGTGGAGCGCGCACGCTGCTCTCCGCTTTCGAAAAGCTGATCACCGATACCGGCGGCACGATCCGCGCCGGGGCGGATGTCGTGGCGCTGGTGCAGGGGTCGGGCGGCAAGGCCACCGGCGTTCGCCTCGCCAGCGGCGAGACGCTGAACGCTGACAGCGGCGTCATCGCTTCCGTCACCCCGACCCAGCTTTACGGCCGCCTGCTGAAAGGCTGGCCCGCATCGCCAGCCGAAGTTTCCGAGGGCTTGCGCGCCTATCGCTATGGCAAGGGCAACATGCAGATTCATTATGCGCTGGACCGCCCGCCGCAATGGAAGGGCAATGCCGAACTGGGCAAGGTGGCGCTGTTGCACCTCACCCCCGGCCTCGACGGCGTGTCGCGCGCCGCAAACGAGGCCGAGCGCGGCATGCTGCCGGCCGTGCCGACCATCTGCGTCGGCCAGCCCGCCTCCTTCGATCCCTCCCGCGCCCCCGAGGGCAAGTCGATCCTCTGGCTGCAACTCCCCGAGACACCGCGCCACATCAAGGGCGACGCCGCCGGTGAACTCGACATCCCCGCCGACGGCCGCTGGACCGAAGCGCTCCGCGAAGCCTATGCCGACCGCATCGAGGCCATTCTCGCCAGCCATATCGACGGTTTCGCCGAGACCATTATCGCCCGCAAGACCTATTCGCCTGCCGATCTGGAGGCGATGAACATGAACCTCGTCGGCGGCGATCCCTATGGCGGCTTCTGCGGGCTGGACCAGTTCTTTCTCTGGCGCCCCTTCAAATCCTCCGTCAACCACCGCACCCATGTGCCGGGCCTCTACCACATCGGCGCCTCGACCCATCCGGGACCGGGGCTTGCGGGGGGCTCGGGATTCTTGCTGGGGTCGTCGCTGAAGTAGCGGCTGCGGAGAGCCTATCGCAACCCTCCACGTCATCCTCGGGCTTGTCCCGAGGATCTGCCGACGTCGAGAAAATCCCTTATAGTCAACTTCTTAGGAAGCGTGCGGAGATCCTCGGGACAAGCCCGAGGATGACGAAAGAGAGGTTTTGAGCCAGCCGCAAAATCTCACTTGGCCGGGTTCTTCGGATCCCACAGCACGGTCTTGGCGTCCTTTTCATAGGCCATGCCCTTGGGATAGCTGATCGCCTCGAACTGCATGCCCCAGGGAGCCTGGAAATAGAGGATAGTCTGGCCGGCGGCGGGGCCTTCGTTGATGGGCACGGGCCCCATGCGGGTGGCGACGCCCTTGGAGACGAGGTATTCCTTGGCGGCGGCGACGTCATCGACATAGAGCGCGATGTGGAAGGCGCCAATATCGCTGTTTTTCGCCTTGAGGTCGCGCTGGTCGGCGGCCGAATACTGGAACAGCTCGATATTGGAGCCGAAGCCACAGCGAAGCTGCGTGATCTCATGGATGACCGCCTTGGCGTCGACGCCGACGAGATCGGTCATGAACGTGCCCTTGTCATCGGCAAACGGGCCGAAAGACATGGCCTTTTCGCAGCCGAGCACACCGGTGAAGAAATCCACCGCCTGCTTCATGTCCGGCACGGTGATGCCGGTGTGATCGTGGCCGCGCATGCCCGGAATACCGGCGGCCATCGCCGGAACGGACAGGGCGGTGAGCGCCGCAGCGGTCAGAAGTGTTGCAAGTTTCATCGCATTTCCCCTCATTGGCGGGCATGCAAGGGCGTTCGCCGGATGCCCGCGGACCCGGCGTCGTCATGGGATGATTGTCGGCAAGCGGCGTATCGGGTTACGCGGCGTCTTCAATTCCGGTTTTCGCGTCCAGCCAGCCGGGGCTGATTTCCGGCAGCGGGATGGCGTCGAGCAGCAAGCGGGTATAGGCGGATTTCGGATTGGCGAAGACTTCGGCGCAGGCGCCTTCTTCCTCGATCCGCCCGAACCGCATGACATAGACGCGGTCGCAGACCGCGCGGATGACCGAGAGATCGTGGCTGATAAAGGCCATGGAGAGACCGAGATCGGCCGACAGACCTTTCAGCAGTTTCAAGACCTGTGCCTGCGTCGAGACATCGAGGCCGGAGACGATTTCGTCGGCGAGGACGAAATCCGGCTCCAGCAAGGCGGCGCGGGCGATGCCGACGCGCTGGCGCTGGCCGCCGGAGAGTTCGTGCGGATTGCGGTCGAGACAGACGGCCGGCAGCGAAACGCGCTCCAGCATTTTTGCGACCCGCGCTTCGGTCTCGGTCGCCGTTTTCGCCAACCCATGCAGCTTCAGCGGCTCGGAGAGGATGCGGCGGATCGTGTGGCGCGGATTGAGCGAGGCCATCGGATCCTGAAAGATCATCTGGATGCGGCGGCGTAATGGGCGCATCTGCCCCTCGGGCAGACGGGTGATATCCTGCCCGTCGAAACGGATGTTGCCGGCGGAGACATCGACCAGCCGCAGCAGCGCCCGGCCCAGCGTCGTCTTGCCCGAGCCGGACTCACCCACGATGCCGACGGTTTCGCCACGACAGATGGAGACATCGACGCCATGCAGCACCTTGATGCCGCTGCCATAGGTGACTTCGATGCCGGTGGCGTCGATCAGGGGTGTGCTCATGTCAACCTCCGAGGCCGATTTCGGCGCGCAGCGCTTCGAAGACGGACGGCGGCACCGGCTCCAGCCCGCTATCCGGCCGGTCGTAGCGCGGGCCGGCGGCCAGCAGGGCCCTGGTATAGGCGTGTTTCGGCGCGGTCAGCACATCGGCGGTGCGGCCGGCTTCGATGACCTTGCCGGCATAAAGCAGGGTGACGCTGTCGCAGATTTGCGCGACGACGCCGAGATCGTGGGTGACGAAGATCACCGCCGTGCCATGGGTCTTCTGCATGTCGCGGATGAGGCGCAGGATCTGTTTTTGCACGGTGACGTCGAGTGCCGTCGTCGGTTCGTCGGCGACCACCAGCTTCGGTTCCAGCGCGAAGGCGGCGGCGATCAGCACACGCTGGCGCATGCCGCCCGAGAGTTCATGTGGGTAGGCGCGCAAAACGCGTTCGGGATCGCGGATTTGCACCTCTTCCAGCAGCTTCAGGGCGCGGACGCGGGCTTCCTTGAAGGACAGGCCGCGGCGCAGGCGCAGTGCGTCAGTCAGCTGCGCCTCGATGCGGCGGCCGGGATTCAGCGCGGTCTGCGGATCCTGCGGGATCAGCGAAATATGCGTGCCGATGAGGTCGCGCAGTTGGCGGGCCGGCATGGTCGTGAGGTCGCGGCCCTCGAAGCGGATGGCGCCGCCGGTCACCTGCACGGTGCGCGGCAGGATGCCGAGCAGCGCCTTGGCGATGGTGGATTTGCCTGCCCCGCTTTCGCCGACGAGGCCGCGCACCTCGCCGCGCTCCAGTGTCAGCGAGACGTCGCGCAGGATGGGTGCGCCGTTTTCGCGGGTGGAAACGGCGTTGAGGTTTTCGATGGAGACAAGCGAAGCGGTCATCGGCGCATCACCGGATCGAGGGCGCGGCGCAAGCCGTCGCCGAGCTGGTTGAAGGCAAGCACGGTGGCGAATAGCACGGCAAGCGGCACGACCAGAACCCACCAGCCCTGATAGATGATCTGCCGCCCCTGCGCGATCATGCCGCCCCAGGTGGGGGTATCGGAGGAGACCGACAGGCCGACGAAGGAGAGGATCGCCTCGACGATGACGGCGATGCCCATTTCGAGGCTGACAAGCGCAATCAGCACCGGCGCGACATTCGGCAGGATCTCGCGGAGCAAAATATGCAGGCGGGAAAAGCCTATGGTGCGGGCGGCGACGACATAATCCATGCTGGCCTGCGCCTGCGTTTCGGCGCGGACCACGCGACAGAAACGCGTCCAGTCGATGATAACGATGGCGGCGATCACCGAATGGATGCCGGAGCCGAGCACGGCGACCAGCAGGATCGACAGAAGAACCGGCGGAAAGGCCATCCAGATATCGACAAGGCGCGAGATGATCCGATCCGCCCAGCCGCCATACCAGCCGGCGATCAAGCCCAAGGCCGTGCCGATCAGCGCCGCAAGCCCTGCCGCGACGAAGGCAACGGTGAGCGCAATGCGGCTGCCATAGAGCACGCGGGAGAGCACGTCGCGGCCGAGATCGTCCGTTCCCAGCCAATAGCCGGGCTCCGCGCCGGGGTAACCGGCGGGTGGCAGCGTGCCGAGCATCAGATCCTGCTCCAGCGGATCTTTTGGCGCTAGCAGCGGGGCGAAGATCGCGATCAGCAGCAGGAGGAGGATAAAACCGCCGCCGATCAGCACCTTGGGTTCGCGCAGCATCGCCTTCAGATGTCTTGCAAAGGCGGAGCGGCGGGGGGCGGGCAGGGTGAGCGGCGGGGAAGCGGTGACGTCAGCCATGGCGCAGCCTCGGATTGAACGCGACGACCAGCATGTCGACCAGCAGATTGATAAGGATGAACAGCGCCCCGAAGGCGAGCACGAGGCCCTGGATCAGCGGCAGGTCGCGATTGATGACCGCATCGATGGCCATGTTGCCGATGCCGGGATAGGCGAAGATGCGCTCGACGATGACGGTGCCGCCGATCAGGAAGGTGAACTGCACGCCGGTCAGCGCAATGGTCGGGCCGATGGCGTTGCGCAGCGCCTCCTGCAGCACGAGGCGCAGGCTGGACATGCCCTTGAGACGGGCAAGCAGGATGTAATCCTGCACCATCGCCTCAACCAGCGCTTCCTTGAGCACGCGGGCGATGATCGCCGCCAGCGGCAGGCCGAGCGCCAGCACCGGCATGACCATATGAGCGGCGATATCGGCGGCGACGGAAAAGCGTAAGGTGACAAGACTTTCGAGCAGATAGAAGGGGGTGACGAAATCCACCTGATGGGCGGGATCGATGCGCCCCGACAGCGGAAACACCGGAAAGGCGACGCCGAGCAGCAGCACCAGCGCGAGCGCCCAGACGAAATCCGGCACGGCGAGGAACAGGCCGTTGACAGTATCCAGCACCGGTTCGCCCGGCGTGCGCCTGAGCAGCGTGCCGGCGACCGCGACCGCGCCGCCGAGCAGCACGGCGAGGATCAGCGCGGCGAAGGCCAGTTCCAGCGTCGCCGGCAGGCGCTCGGCCAGCAGGCCGAGAACATCGCGGCGCAGCGAGATCGAGGTGCCGAAATCGCCCGCGACGACCGCCTTCAGCCAGACGAGGAATTGCACCGGCAGCGAGGCGTCGAGACCGTATTGCGCCCGAAGCGCGGCGATGCTTTCCGGGCTCGCACCCGGCGAAATCATCATGGCGATGGGATCGCCTGGCACGACGCGCAGCAGAACGAACACGATCACCGCGACGCCGAACAGCGTGATCGCGGCCATCGCCAGTCGTTTGAGGATCGAGAAGGCAATCATGAATGCATCATTCCCTGACCGCGCCAAGCGACAAGCCTAGCGGCGGGGATTTAGGCTGGCAAGCGGGCAAGGGTCTTGCCCGGAAGAGTTATGGATCGTTGCCCCGTCTTTGCGGGGCTATCGATTATGGAGTGAAGCCGTCGCCTCAAAATCCCTTCTCCCAAACGGGGAGAAGATGCCGGCAGGCGGATGAGGGGGCCGCAACCACAGACGGATGAGATCGCTCGGCTGCGCCGCCCCCCCCTCATCCGGCCCTTTCGGGCCACCTTCTCCCCCGAGGGGAGAAGGGACGTTGTGGCAACGGCCTGCCCCAAGCCCTACTTAGGCCGGCGATACCAACGTCGGCTGCAGCGCGCCGGACACATTCGGCGTCACCTTCAGCGTCGACTTGTAGAGGATCGGCTGGGCATATTGCAGCAGCGGGATCACATAACCCTGCTCGGCGATATACTTGCTGACCGCCTTCCAGCCGGCGATGCGCTTGTCCTCGTCCTTTTCGCCCCAGAGCGGGATGATCATGTTGTCGAGGTCATCGGTGTTCCAGACCGAATGCGGCGAGGGGCCGAACATGGCGAAGCCGGTCGAGGTGGTCGGGTCGCCGATGGCATTGCCCCAGTTGTAGAAGGCGGCGGGGGCAAGCTGGTCGGCGGCGCGCAGCTCGTAATGCTTGGCGATCTCGTAGACCTCGATCTCGGCCTCGATGCCGACCTTGCGCCACATGCCGACGATGGCCTGGACCATTTCATAGTCCTTCGGCTTCAGGCCGCGCGTCGTCTGGATCTTGAACTTGGCCGGCTTTTCCGGCGAATAGCCGGAGGCGGCGAGCAGCGATTTCGCCTTTTCCGGATCGTAGCCGACCTTGATCGAGGCGTCGTAGGCGAGATATTCCGGGGTCTCAAGCGTGTCGATCGGCACGCCGTAGCCGCGCAGCAGGCGCTTGACGATGGCGTCCTTGTCGATCGCATGATGGGCGGCGAGGCGGACGTTCTTGTCGAGCATCACCTCGATATTGTTGATGAACAACATGCCGATATCGGAAATCGGCGTCGCGACGCCGGCAAAGCCGGACTTGTCCTTGAGGCGGTCGAATTCCTCATAGGGGATTTCCAGCGTGATGTCTGAGGAGCCGGATTCCAGCTCGGCGACGCGGCTGGTGCCGTCCGGCACGAACTTGAAGACGACAGTCTCGAAGGCCGGCTTGCCGCCGTAATAATTCGGATTGGCCTTGAGGCGCAGGAAGGCGTTGCCCTCGTAAGCGTCGACCATATACGGCCCGGTGCCGATCGGCTTCTTCTCGAAGCCTTCCGCGCCGACCTTTTCGTAATAGGCCTTGGGCAGGATATAGCCGGTGAGGAAGGCCATCCACTTGAAGAAGGTCGGCTCGAAACGCAGCACGTCGCCGGTGATGCGCTTGCCCTCGATCTTGTAATTGCCGGCGGTCGACCAGATGAACTGGATGGGATTGCCGGTCTTTTCGTCGGCGGCGCGGGTCAGCGACCAGACGACGTCCTCCGGCGTGAACGGCGAGCCGTCATGCCAGGTCACGCCCTCGCGCACATCCATCCACAGCTTGGTCTTGTCGTCGTTCCAGCCCCAGTCGGTCAACAGGCCCGGCTGGAAGGAGAGGTCCGGGCCTTGGGCCACATACTGGTCGAAGATCGAGCGATAGATCGCCTGGATGGTCGGATTGACCGCCGAGGGGCCGACCGTCGGATCGAAGGACGGCAGGTTGACGTTATAGGCAATGGTCAGCGTGCCGTTCTCGGCAGCCGAGACGAGATTTCGACCGGAAAATACACCGGTCAAAAAGGCAGCAGCACCCAGGCCCAGCGCCTGGCGTCTGGAAAACATCATGATTGGCTCCGTCGTTCCCTCGGGGCCTGCCGCAATGCTCGTATCGAGGATTTCGGCCGGCCAATTCTTATTGATCGGAATGCTTTAATCCTAAAATAAGTGCGCGGCGCTTGCAAGCGGTTTCTCCGCGTCTATATGCCGATGCATAGAAATGGCGAAATTTGCCGCAAATGCCGTTCGAAGCCCGTATTCTAGGGGAATTGGGGGATTTGAAAACACGCCTCCGCCAAAATTCATGGGGTGGTATCGGCCTGAAATATGATTTTGCAAATTCCTTGGGCAGCGCCTGCCCATGATTTGCGCCAAGAGCGCGATGCCCCGTCAACGGGTCGCGGATTCGCCAATCAGCCAGTCGATAAAATAGTCGATTTCGACGCTGCCGCGCTTGGTTTCCGGGCAAAGGCAATAATAATTGTGAAGTGCTGCGACACCGAGTTGCAGCGGCTGGACGAGGCGGCCCTCATCGAGATCGCGGGCGGAAACGACCTCGTCGCTGAGCGCCACGCCAAAACCGTCGCGCGCCGCCTGCAAGACGATGCCGAAACTGTCGAAATAGACGTCCGATTCGCCGCCATAGGCGATGCCGGCTTCCGCCTGCCAGCGCCGCCATTGCGAGCCGTCATCCTCATGCAATAGCCGGTGATAGGCGAGATCGGCGGGGCTGCGGATGGCGTTCGGCCCGCGCAGCAGCTGCGGGCTGCAAACCGGCGTCATGCGGATACCATGCAGCAGATGCCACCAGAAGCCCGGCCAGGGCGGCACGCCATAGATGACGGCGATATCGGCCTTGCGCCAGTCGACAGCCTGGAAATAGCTCGAGGTGACGACGTTCAACTGGACATTCGGATTTTCATCCATGAATTTGAACAGCCGCGTCGCAAGCCATGCCGTGCCATAGACCTGGGGAATGGAGATGGTCAGGCTGCGCTTGATATCCTCGTTGTGCCGCTGGGCGGCGACCTGGCGCACACCGGTCTGGATCGCCTCCATGGCGGTGGCGACCGAGCGTTGCAGCTGCGTTCCGCTTTGCGTCAGGGCCAGTTGCCGGCCGCGCTTCTGGAACAGTTCGATGCCGAGCGCCACTTGCAGGGCGCGAATCTGCTGGCTGACCGCGCCTGGCGTCACATGCAGTTCCGCCGCCGCCGCGCCGACATTGCCGAGCCGCGCAACGCTTTCGAACACTCGAAAGGCATGCAGGGGAGGAAGGGCCATGGTCGTCCTCTTTCAGTTGCCGTGCATCGGATTGGAGTCAGGCATTGGGGTCGCGCCCCGGCCGCATCTGCTCGATGAGGCGCTCGGTCAGTGCCCGCAGCACAGGCTCGTTCGCCCGCTCCACCGGACAGACGATGTAATAATCCCGCGCCGCATTGATCGTCGTCGCAAACGGCTGGATCAGCCGTCCCTCGTTGAGATAATTGCGCGTCAACACATCCGAGACCAGCGCCACGCCGCGCCCCTGTACCGCCGAGGCAATCGCCTGCGCCACGGAGTTGACCCGCACATGCGTATTGCCCTCCAGCCCGATGCGGGCGGCGACCGACCATTTCGCCCATTCGCCGCCGTCATCCTCATGCAGCAGCGTCACGGCGCTCAGCTTGCGGTCGCGGTTGCGCAGGTCGAGCCGCGGCAGCAGCGTCGGCGCACAGACGGCGGAAAGCCGCACCTCGCTCAGACCTTGCCAGTGCTTGCCGGTAAACGGCGGATTGTCATAGACGATGGCGATGTCGTTGCGGGTCCAGTCGACCTCCGTCGCCGTCATGGCCTCATCGATCGACAGCCGGGAAACGCCCTGGGCTTCGGCAAAGCCGATCACCGCCGCCGTCAACCAGGCAATGCCGAGCGCGGTGGGCAACGACACCGACAGCGATACCGGCTGATCCCCGCCCATCGTCCGGCGCGAGGCGCGTGTCGCGGTGTCGATCTGGCCAAGCGAAATGGCAATCGCCTGCGAAAAATCGCGCCCCTCCTGGGTCAGCGCGACATTGCGGCCGGATTTTCGAAACAGTGCGATGCCGGTCGCGTCGCCGAGCTTCTTCAGTTGCAGCGAGACCGCGCTCGGGCTGAGGTTCAATTCGTCCGCCGCCTGCCGGACGCTGCCAAGCCGCGCCGCCGCCTCGAAGGCGGGCAGATATTGCAGATAAGGCAGCATGCGCGACATGACGGCTCTCGCTAATCGTTTCGATTTTTCGAACAGTATTGGCAATATTAAATTGATTTTTCAAAACTGTTAAGGGTGCTATCCCTATGAAAAAGGAGGACCACCAATGATTTCGGCAAAACCATTCAATTTTCCCTATGACGGCAACCTCGATCCCGCGCGCACGGCTTTGATCGTTATCGACCTGCAGGACGATTTCCTGTCGTCGACCGGCTATTTCGCAAAGCAGGGCTACGATCCCTCGCCTTTGCGCGCCATCATTCCCGCCGTCAACCGGCTGATCGGCGCCTGCCGTAACGCCGGCATGCACATCATCCACACCCGCCAGGGATACCGCGCCGATCTGGCCGACATGACGCCCTATGAAAAGTGGCGGCGGCAGCGCTCCGGCCTCGATGGCACCACGGCGCTCCTGCGATCCAGCCCCGGCTTCCAGATCACGGCCGATATCGATGTCAGCCCGCAGGATATCATCGTCGACAAGACGTGCAACAGCGCGTTTACCTACACGGATTTCGAGCATGTGCTGCGGGCCCGGGGCATTACGCATCTGCTGTTCAGCGGCTGCACCACCGATGTCTGCGTCCACACGACGCTGCGCGAAGCCTGCGACCGCAATTTCCAGTGCCTGACCATCTCCGATGCCTGCGCCAGCGGCGACCAGTATGCCCATGAAGCGGCGCTGCACATGGTCACCGTCGAAAACGGCATCTTCGGCGCACTGACCGATAGCGCGGCTGTTCTGGACGGTCTCAAACGGCTGGGGCCTGCGAGGGCATGAGCGGCCAGCAGACCTATGTGTCCCTGATGCGCCTGACGCAGAAGGGCTTGAGCGAACTGACCGACAGCACCCAGCGCCGCAAGGTGAGCGAAGAGCGCGTCGCAGCGCTCGGCGGTCGGTCCGTCGCCTTCTATGCCCTGCTTGGAAGCTACGATTTCCTGCAGATTTTCGAGATGCCCAGCAATGAGGCCATGCTGCAATACGTCCTGACGGCGCGTCGGGACGGGCATGTGGAGCCGCTGATCATCCCGGCCTTCGATACCACAGCCTACAGCCAGATCCTGCAGGCCATGGCGTAACCTCGCGCCGCGCCGTCCAGGCCCGATAGAGACCGCCATCCAACGATCAATCGTTTAGTTTCCGTGCGATTTTTGCGCGAAAAACTTTAGCTTGTCTGCGGATGGCGTTCCTATACGACTTTGCTCACTTCAACGAAAATCAAAAAGGGAACGACAGACATGACCAGAACATCGAAGATGACGTCGTCGCTGATGGCAGGCGCCGCATTCGTCGCCATGCTTGCCGCCGGGAGCGCCGAGGCGGCCAGCGACAAGCCGGATTTCGTCTCCGGCGGCGTGCTCAAGGTGTGCACCGGCGGCGAATTTCCGCCGATGGAATATTATGAAAACCCCGGCGACAAGGATCTGATCGGCTTCGAAATCGACGTCATCGACGCGATTGCCAAGGGCTGGGGCGCCAAGGCGGAATATGTCGTCGGCGATTTCAAGGGTCTGCTGCCTTCTCTGGATTCCAAGCGCTGCGACCTGGTGGCCAGCGGCATCATGATCACGCCGGCCCGCCTCGAAAAATACGATGGCGTTCCCTACTTCTCCTCGCATGTCGTGCTGGTGACGGCGGCAAGCGACAAGGACACCAAGGTTCCCGCCGATGTCAGCGGCAAGGTGATGGCGATCGAAGCCGGCACCACCTATGAGCAGACGGTCGCCGATCTCAACAAGGAGCTGGAAGCCGCCGGCAAGCCGCCCGTGCAGGCGCAGACCTATCCGTCCGCATCCGGCGTCATCGAGCAGATCCTCGTCGGCCGCGCCACAGCGACGATCACGCAGGACACCACGGCCGCCTATCGCATGCTGCAGGTTCCGGGCCGTCTCGCCATTCCCTATACCTACGACCAGAACGAAAAATACGGCATCTACATGCGCAAGAGCGATGCCGACCGCGCATTCGTCAAGCAGGCCCTCGAAGCCCTGCAGGCCAGCGGCGAAATGAAGGCGATGCTGGAGAAATGGAAGCTGCCGGCAACGGCGACCGACGTTTCCCATGATGTGAAGTGACGGCGGGGCCTGCGACATTGTTCCAGCTCGATCTTTTCGTTCAGGCCGTTCTCAGCGTTCCCCTGTTCAAGGGGGCGCTGTTGACGATTGCCCTTTCGCTTTGCGTCATGGCCGTGTCGATGGTGCTCGGCATGGGGCTCGGCTCGATGGCCGGCTCGCCGCGCGCGGGCGTGCGCTGGCTAGTGACGGTCTATGTCTGGCTGTTTCGCGGCGCGCCGGCGCTGCTGGTGCTGCTGTTCGTCTGGAACGGCCTGCCGCAGATCTCGGAAGCCTTCCGCGCCGATTGGTTCACGCCCTTCTTCGCCGCTTTCCTGGCGCTGTCGCTGATCCAGATCGCCTATCTGGCGGAAATCCTGCGCGCCGCCTTTGCCGCCGTCGGCCATGGGCAGCGGGAAGGGGCGGCGGCACTTGGCATGCATCGCTGGCAGATCTTCCTGGTCATCACCATGCCGCAGGCGTTGCGCATCGCCGTGCCGGCGCTGATGAACGAGTTCATCTCCCTGTTGAAGACCACGTCGCTGGCGACCGTGATCTCGCTGAAGGAACTGATGACCGTTTCCCAGTTCGCCATCGCCACGAGCTTCCGCTTTCTCGAATGGTATGGCGCGGCGCTCGTCTATTACCTGGTGATCGTGTCCTTGCTCACACTTGCCCAGAACCGCATCGAATACCGCCTGTCGCGCGGCTATCGCTGAAGGATCGCAAAGACCATGCAGAAGATGAACACAGTCCCGGCCGCATCGTCGAATGCCATCGAAGTCACCGGCATCGACAAGTGGTATGGCGATTTCCAGGTGCTGAAAGGCATCGATCTCACGGTGGAGAAGGGTGCGCGCGTCGTCGTCTGCGGCCCCTCCGGCTCCGGCAAATCCACCCTGATCCGCTGCATGAACCGGCTGGAGGTGCATCAGCGCGGCTCGATCGTCGTCAACGGCATCGAACTCACCAACCAACTCAAACGCATCGACAAGGTGCGCAGCGAGGTCGGTATGGTGTTCCAGCATTTCAACCTGTTTCCGCACCTGACCGTTCTGGAAAACTGCACGGTCGCGCAGCGCTGGGTGCGCAAGCTGCCGAAGAAAGAGGCGGTGGAGATCGCCATGACCTATCTGGAGCGGGTGCATATTCCCGATAAGGCGAACAAATATCCCGGCCAGCTCTCCGGCGGCCAGCAGCAGCGCGTCGCCATCGCCAGAGCCTTGTGCATGAACCCCAGCATCATGCTGTTCGACGAACCGACCTCGGCGCTCGATCCGGAAATGGTCAAGGAAGTGCTGGATACGATGATTTCGCTTGCCCGCGACGGCATGACCATGGTCTGCGTCACCCATGAAATGAATTTCGCCCGCGAAGTCGCCAGCGAGGTGGTGTTCATGGATGGCGGCCAGATCGTCGAGCGCAACACGCCCGACCTCCTGTTCTCCGCCCCGACGCATGAGCGCACCCGGCGCTTCCTCGGTAAACTCCTGCATTGAAAGAGGCCGTCTTGCACAGCGCATCCTGGTTTTCGAAGGACAGGCTTTCGGAGCGGCTGACCCGGCTTTCCGAACCGCATGTCCATCGCTTCTTCCGCGCCAACATGTTTCATGTCATCGGCCGCGATGCCGATCTGGTGGTGGATTTCGGCATGGGTCTGGCAAGCCTGCGCGGCGCGCTCGATCTCACCGAGGGCAAGCCGGTGCTGGCGCTGGCGACCCATGTCCATGTCGACCATGTCGGCTCGTTTCATGAGTTCGACACGCGTCTCGGCCACGAGGCAGAGGCCGACGCCTTCGCCGCAATGACCGATGCGGACACGCTGGCGCAGTATTTTCGCGCGCTTCCCGATCCGCTGACGCAAACGCCGCCAGCCGGCGCGTCCGTCGAACACTATGCGGTCGCGCCGGCGCCGCTCGGCCGTATCCTGCGCGAGGACGATATCATCGATCTCGGCGACGCCTGCTACCGCGTGCTGCATCTGCCAGGACATTCGCGCGGCTCCATCGGGCTTCTCGATGAAAAGAGCGGCGAATTCTTCAGCGGCGACGCGATTTACGAAGGGCAATTGGTGGACGATCTGCCGGGCTGCGACCGGGCGGATTATCGCCGGACGATGGCGCGGCTAGCGGCGCTGGAGGTCGGCATCGTCCATGCCGGCCATGGTCTGGAGTTCGGCCAGGCCCGCATGCGTGAGATCGCCAAGGCCTATGTCGAGGCGGCGTCCTGAGCCAACCAGACAATGGCACGCTGGACGCCGCCCAAGAGCGGCATCCAGCCAATGTCAGGATCAGGCCAGGCCTTCTTCCTTCAGCGCAGCCTGCGCCTTCGGGCGGGCGAGAACGCGCTCGCGCAGCTTCAGCGCCTTCGGGTAGTTGCCGAGGTCGATCTGCATGGCGACACCCCAGCCGATGACGACGGAGGCATAGGCGTCGGCCTGGGTGAATTCGCCCAGCCAATAGGCCTTGTCGTCGGACAGCATGGCTTCGAGCTGGCCCATACGGCGGTTGATATTGGCGAATACGCCAGCCTTGGCTTCATCGCTGAGATTGGGCGCGAACAGGCCGCTGAAGGCGTTGTGGAGATCGCCGCAGAAGCCGAGCGCTTCCTGCAGGCGGGCGCGTTCAAGCGAGCCATAAGCCGGCTTGAAGGCGGCGATATCGGAACGGTCGCCGAGATACTGCATGATCGCTGCGTTCTGGGTGATGACCAGGCCGGGCTCGACTTCCAGGGCCGGGACGGCGCCACGCGGATTGATGCCGAAATAATCGGCCTCATGCTCGGTCTTCTTCGTCTTCAGGTCCACGGATTCAAGCGTGTAGGCGAGGCCGGTCTCGCTGAGGACGATATGCGGGGCGAGCGAGCAGGCGCCCGCCTTGTAGTAAAGCTTCACGGGAAGTCTCCTGTCAGAGTGCGATCGCTGCTTATCAAGCTTGGCGGGCCGGCGACATGGGTGGACGTTCCCATCCGGCGGGTTTTTAAGGCGCTTCACGCAAATGTGCGCGCTGGTTTCGCGTGAAGGTTTCAACCCCTCAATCGCGTGCCGACGGGCCGGTGTAGCGGGCGCGCGGACGGATCAGCTTTTCGTCGCCGCGCTGCTCCAGCGCATGGGCGATCCAGCCGACGGTGCGGCCGATGGCAAACAGCGCCAGCGCCGAGGCCGGCGGCAGCGAAAGCGCCCGGCGAATGGCGACGAGCGCGAAATCGATGTTAGGCATGCGCCCCGCCGTCTCGTTCATCACCAGCGCCAGCCCATCGCGGCTGGGATCGGGCGGCAGGAGCGGCAGAAGCGCTGCCGCGCGCGGATCGCCTTCCGGATAAAGCGGATGATCGAAGCCCGGCACGCCCTCGCCACGGCGCAGCCGCGCCTCGACGACGGCTTCGGCATCGCCGGCGGCATCGATCTCGTCGAGCAGGATCTCGACGATGCTCGTCGTGCCGCCATGCAAGGGGCCGCCCAGCGCCGAAAGCCCGGCATTCAGGCAGGCGCCGAGCGAGGCGCCGGTGGAGGCGACGACCCGGACGGCAAAGGCTGAGGCGTTCAATTCATGATCGGCAAGCAGAACCAGCGCCCGGCGCAGGATATCGGCGCCCTCAGGCCCCTGTCCCCAGGCGGATGCGAGATGATCGTGCAACGGCGCGGGATCCGGCTCGGTGAGGCTGGCGGCCGCCGTCATCGCCCGCAGCAGTGCGGCCGCACCCGGCCAGAGCTTTCGCGTGTCGCGCTGCCAGGCAATCGCCCGGCCGGCGGCGACGAAGGGCAGCAGCGCCTGGCAACGCTCGATCAAAGGCAGGCTGCGCACATTGCGATAGACGTTGGCATCCCATTGTGCGGGGATGGCGGCGGCTTCGGCGAAGGGATCCTGCTCGCCGCAATCCCAGAGCAGCCGGGCGGCATCCTCCAATGTCGCTGTTTGCGAAAAGGCCAGCGCATCGCGCCCGCGGAAGAACAGCCGGTTATCCTCGATCAGGGTGATGCCGGACGAGAGGATCGGCAGGCCCCAATCCAGCGTGGTGGCGGCCACCTCGCGCGGTCGGCGGCCAACGGCCTTGCGCTTGCGCAGCGCCTCGACGTCATGGGTGCTGTACAGCCGCTTGCGCGGATCGTCACCGGCCTCGTTGGCGCGGATCAGGCCGCGGCTGACATAGGCATAGAGCGTGGCGCGGCTGATGCCCAGCGTCGCGGCGGCGGTTTCGGCATCCATATATTGATCGGGCTTGGGCATGGCATTTACATTGATCGAATGAATCAAGATTGACTGCATATATATAATCAACATTCTTCACGGCAGTCAATCGTGAGGATCATCATGACCAATGTCCATGGAAGCGCGACGCCCGCCTTGGCGATCGATCACACCCCCGCCGGCCTCGATAATGTCGTCGCCGCCGAAACCTTGCTCAGCCATGTCGACGGGCTGGCCGGCCGCCTCATCCTGCGCGGCTACGATCTCGACCGTCTCGCCCACTGGAGTTTCGAGGCGGTTCTCGCCCTGCTCTGGGACGGTTTCACGCCGGAGGCGCTGGACGAAACGACGATCCGCGCACAGCTTGGCGCGGCGCGCCAGCATGCCTTTTCGCTGCTCGGCGATCTCCTGCCGGCAACGGATGCCCTGGCCTCTGTCGAAGCGCTGCGGCTGCTGCTCTCGGCCTTGGCAGATACCGAGGAGCAGGCGCATCACCTGCTTGCCGTCGCTGCAGTGCCGGTCTTCACCGCTGCGATCATTCGCCGCCGCAAGGGCGAGGCGCCGGTCGCCCCAGATGCGCGGCTTGGCCTTGCCGCCGATTTCCTGCGCATGCTGCATGGCGTGGAAGTTGATGCGACCAAATTGCGGGCGCTCGATACCTATCTGGTGACGGTCGCCGATCACGGCCTCAATGCCTCGACCTTCACCGCCCGCGTCATCGCCTCCACCAAGGCGGGGCTGTTTTCCTCTGTCATCGGCGGGCTCTGCGCGCTGAAGGGGCCGCTGCATGGCGGCGCGCCGGGGCCGGTGCTCGACATGCTCGACGCCATCGGCGAGGAGAGCCGCATCCACCCGTGGCTGACTGAGGCGCTTTCGCGCGGCGAGCGGCTGATGGGCTTTGGGCATCGCATCTACCGGGTGCGCGATCCGCGCGCCGACGTGCTCAAGCACGCAGTGGCGAAGCTGCGCGATGGCGGCGGGCGCATCCGTTTTGCCGAAGCGGTGGAGGCGGAAGCGCTGGCGCTGCTGGCCGAAAAGAAGCCGCTGCGGCCGCTGCAGACCAATGTGGAATTCTACACCGCTCTGGTGCTCGAAGCCGTTGGCTTCCCGCGCGACAGCTTTACCAATGTCTTCGCCGCCGGGCGGATGGCCGGCTGGACGGCGCATGTACTGGAACAGGAACAGACCGGCCGCCTGATCCGCCCGCAATCGCGCTATATCGGCCCGGCGCCTGAAGGCGCGCCGGTGGCCGCCGAATAGGCGGGGTCACGCCTGCGCCGGCGGGCCGAAACGTTCGATGATGCGGGAGCGGATCTCGTCGCGGGCGGCGCGGTAGAGGGTCAACGTCGCCTCGCGGCCCTCGGCCATACCGACGGGATCGGGGATCGGCCAATATTCCACTTCGATCGAGGTGGTGCGGGCCATGTCCAGCGCCATGCGCTCGCTTGTCGGCGACAGGGCGATCACCAGGTCGAAACTGGCCAGATGATCGCCCCAATCCTGCATTTCCTCGAAGGAGCGGGCGCGGTGGCGCAAAAGCTCGACGCCGATCTCGCTGCAGACGGCGATGGCGAAACCGTCGACCTCCATGTCATGCCGGACGCCTGCCGATTGGACATAGGCGGCGCGGCCGTAAATCTGCTTCATCAGCCCTTCGGCCATCGGCGAGCGCACCGAATTCTGATCGCAGCAAAAGAGAATGGAACGGGGGATCGACCTGGTCAAAGGCAGCTCCGGCTGGAGGGAAAGATATCAGGTGCGGATTTTCAGCAGCGAATGGCCGGTCTCGCGCTCGACGATCTCGACGGACTTGGCCTTGAGCACGGCGGCGAGCAGCGACAGGCGCTCGGCCACCGCCTCGCTATCCGGCACGCGCGCCGCCCTTTCGACCTCCAGCCGCAAACGGCCATGAGCGATCAGCAGGCGCGAGTTGGCAAGCACGGCGGGCGTGCCGCCGGAAAGGCGATAGGCAAGCAGGATGGCGCGGCCGAGAACCTCGGCGCGGCGGCGCTGCCCCGGTGACAGCCGACCGAGGGCCGCAGACATGTAGGCCGCATCCAGCCGCCCGGCATAGCGGGCATGGATGGCGACCGCCAGGAACACCCGCTCGGCATGATCCAGCCCGATAAAGGGAAATTGCAGGACGCGGCGAAAGCTTTCCTCGGCGCGAATATCGGGGTGATCGCGCCAGCCGATATCGGAAAGCGCACAGAGCGCGACGCGCAGCCGCATCTCGGCCGGCGTTTCCTCTTCCTCCAATGCGGCCGTCCAGGACACCAAGGCGGTTGCGAAATCCGGCACGCGGGCGGCGGGAAGCCCGATCAGCTGCGCGCCTTCGACCAGCGGATCGAGATAACGCTCCTCGGTATCCAGTTGCGAATAGATCCAGCCTTCGCGCAGGCCCAGCGCCGAAAACACCACATGTCGGGCGTCGAGATGTTTCAGCACCCGGTCGAGCATGATCGCGGCGGCCGGGAAGGTGCGGGAGCGCCGGCGCGAGACGCCCGGCAGTTCCTCGAGCTTGGCCGGCGACAGCCGCAGAACGGATTTGGCGAATGCGCGCGCCTCGGAGGCGGCGATGCGATAGCCATGCACGACCGGCACGGGTGCGCCCTTGGCCAGCATGTGCGCCTTGGCGAAACTGCGCCAGCCGCCGCCAACGGCAAAGAAGGTCGGCCGCGCCAGCGAGGTGGGCAGGCTTTCCTTCAGGATCGCATCGATGCGCTTTTTGGCATTGTCGCGATCCTTCAGAATGGATTCGACCGGCAGCGCGCCCAGCGGCAGGCTGACCCATTCCTCGCCGACCGTATCGTCCATGGCGACCGCGATCTCGAGACTGCCGCCGCCCATGTCGCCGACGACGCCGGCAGGGCGGAAGAAGCCGGAGATGACGCCGAGCGTGGCATAGCGCGCTTCCTCGGCGCCGGAGAGAATGCGCACCGCAATGCCGGTTTCCGCCCGGATCGCCGCGACGAGATCGGGACCGTTGGCGGCGCGACGCACGGCCTCCGTCGCCGTTGCATCGAGACGCGAGACGCCCATGGCATCGGCAATGGCGCGGAAGCGGCGCACCGCCTCCACAGTGCGGCGAAAACCTTCGGCCGCAATCATCCCGGTTTCGGCGAGCCCCTCGCCAAGCCGGCAGAGCGATTTTTCATTGAAGCGCGGCAACGGCGCACGGCCAAGCTGATCGTAGATGACGAGGCGAACGGAATTGGAGCCGATGTCGATGATACCATAGGGCATGCGGCCCAGCCGTCCGGCGCGCTTGGGATCGAGTTCCAGCGGGCGATGAATGCCGTGCGTGTCGCTCTCCGCCTCCATGACGTCTCCCCCGCTGAACTGTCCTCACCCGCTCCGCCAAGGGCGAACCGCTCCGGGTACAATCCCACCACACTCCCTTTACGGGCGCAAGACAATCGAGGCGAACCGAGGTGGCCGGAGATATCGCACCGGTCGGGCGATGCGCGATCCCCGCATTTATCAGATTGCATTCAGCATAATGATTTTCCACTTCCGGTCGCGGAAAGAGAATGATGTTCCTTAATTTTACAGTTAATCTATAGATTATATGTGCATCTTGATCAGCGCGGGTGCCTCCATGTCTTATCTTCTCAGCCTCCTCGATAAAAGCCCTGTCGAAACCGGGCAGAGCGCCACGGAGGCGTTGCAGACGTCGGTGAGGCTGGCGCAGCGCGCCGAAGCGCTCGGTTATCACCGCTACTGGGTGGCGGAGCATCACAATGTCGCGGCGCTGGCCAGTTCGGCGCCGGAAACGCTGATTGCCTATCTGCTGGCGAAGACGCAGCGCATCCGTATCGGCTCCGGCGGCGTCATGCTGCAGCATTACAGCGCCTACAAGGTGGCCGAGACCTTCAATCTGCTGGCGTCGCTGGCGCCGGGCCGGGTCGATCTCGGCGTCGGCAAGGCGCCGGGCGGTTTTCCGGTCTCGACGCGCGCCTTGCAGGCCGCCGTCGATCCCGCCCGCAAGCCCGCCTTCGAGGGCCAGCTTGCGGATCTCAACCGTTATCTGACGACCGCGCCCGACGCCACCAATCTGGCGGCAACGCCGTTCCCCGCCGTGGCGGCGGAGCGTTTCCTGCTCGGCGCCAGCATCGAAAGCGCCAAGCTTGCCGCCGAAAAGGGCTGGCAACTGGTGTTTGCCGGCCATCTGAACGGCGATCCCGACAATCTGCGCAACACCTTCGAGACCTATGCGCGCCTCAGCGGCGGCAAAGCGCCAATCCTGGCGCTGGCCGCCTATGTCGCCGAGGACGAGGCGCAGGCGCGCGAGCGGGTCTCGGGCTTCAGGATTTTCAAGGTGTTCCTGCCGAGCGGCCAGAGCGTCAATGTCGGCAGCGAGGAGCAGGCGGCTGAATTCGCCCGCCAGTCCGGTTTCAGCGATTACCGTGTCGAGGAGAAGGTGCCGAGCATCCTGCACGGCACCGCCGCCCAGGTGCGCGGCGAACTCGACGACCTCCATCGCCGCTACGGCATCGGCGAATTCATCATCGAAACCCCGGCGCTGACGGCGGCCGAGCGCCTGCAATCCATCGAGCTGCTGGCCAAGGAACGCCTGTCGCTCGCCGCCTGATCTTCCCAAAAGGATGTCTCCCATGACCCAGAAACACGTCACCTTCGGCATCATGCTCCAGGGGCCGGGCGGCCACATGAACGCCTGGAAACATCTAAGCGGCCCGGCCGATGCCAGCGTCAATTTCCCCTTCTTCGTCGATATCGCCCGCAAGGCGGAAGAAGCCGGCATCGCCTTCGCCTTCGTCGCCGATGGTCTCTATGTCAACGAGCAGTCGATCCCGCATTTCCTCAACCGCTTCGAACCGATTTCGGTGCTTTCGGCGCTGGCGGCCACGACATCGAAGATCGGCCTGGTCGGCACGGTCTCGACCTCCTACAGCGATCCCTTCACCATCGCCCGTCAGTTCGCCACCATCGACCTGATCAGTGGCGGCCGCGCCGGCTGGAACGCGGTGACGACGCCGCTGGAGGGTTCGGGGCGCAATTACAGCCGCGAGCATCCCGAACACGAGCTGCGCTACGAGATCGCCGACGAATATCTCGATGTCACCAAGGGCTTGTGGGATTCCTGGGATGACGACGCCTTTATCCGCAACCGCGAGACCGGCGTCTATGCCGACAAGACCAAGCTGCGCCGGCTGAACCACAAGGGGCGCTTCTTCCGCGTCGAGGGACCACTGAATATCGGCCGCTCGCCGCAGGGCCAGCCGGTGGTCTTCCAGGCCGGCGCTTCCGATTCCGGCATCAGGCTGGCGGGAAAACATGCCGATGCAGTCTTCACCAATGGCGGGCCGTTCGAGGACGCCACCACCTTCTACAAGCAGGTGAAGCAGAGCGCCATCGCCCAAGGCCGCCCGGCCGCCGAGGTGCGCATCTTCCCCGGCATCGCTCCCATCGTCGGGGTCACGGCGGAGGAGGCGGAGCGCAAGTACCAGGCGATCCGCAATCTCGTCACCATCGAGGAGGCGCTGCTCTATCTCGGCCGCTTCTTCGATCACCATGATTTCAGCGTCTATCCGCTCGACGAAGCCTTTCCCGAGCTTGGCGATATCGGCAAGAACAGCTTTCGCGCCACCACCGACCGCATCAAGAAGACGGCGCGCGAGCAGAACTTTACCCTGCGTGAGATCGCCCTCGACGTCGCCACGCCGCGCACCGATTTCATCGGCACGGCGGAGCGGATAGCCGACGAGATCGTCCGCTGGATCGACGGCGGCGCGGCGGATGGTTTCATCCTCGGTTTCCAGGTGATCGCCGAAGGCTTCGAGGATTTTTCGACCCATGTCCTGCCGCTTCTCGAAGCGCGCGGTTATTTCAACCCGGTGCTGGAAGGCCGGACGCTGCGCGATCACCTCGGCCTGCCCTATCGCGAAAGCCGGTATGCCGCCGGCCAGCCCGTTCTCGAACCCGGAAAGGCGGTCGGCGCATGAACGCCTTCACGCCACCGCTGCGCCTCGAAGATCCGGTCGAACAGGGCATTGCCGCCTTCCTGCCCGAGATCGTTGCGCTGCGCCACGAGCTGCACCGCCATCCCGAGCTTGCCTTTCAGGAGCATCGAACCAGCAAGCGGGTCGCCGAACTGCTGGCCTCCTGGGGCTACGAGGTTGCGACCGGTATTGCTGGCACCGGCCTTGTCGCGACGCTCTCCAACGGCGGGGGCGGGCGCCGGCTCGGCATCCGCGCCGATATGGACGCGCTGCCGATCACGGAAGCCACCGACCTTGCTTACGCCAGCGAAACAGCGGGCGTCATGCATGCCTGCGGCCATGACGGCCACACCGCTATCCTGCTTGCCGCCGCCCGTTATCTGGCGCAGAGCCGCTCGTTCAATGGCACGCTGCGGCTGATCTTCCAGCCGGCGGAAGAGATCGGCGCCGGCGCGCGGCGGATGATTTCGGAAGGCCTGTTCGAGCGCTTTCCGGTCGATGCTGTCTTCGGACTGCACAACTGGCCGGGCGTGCCAGCGGGACAGTTCGGCTTCGTGTCCGGCGCGGCCATGGCCTCGGTCGACCAGGCCGATATCCGCATTGTCGGCCGGGGAGGGCATGGGGCGGAGCCGCACAAGGCGGTCGATCCGGTGCTGGCCTCGGCCACCTTCATCACCGCGCTGCAAAGCATCGTTGCCCGCAATGTCGATCCGCAGGACATGGCGGTGGTGACGGTCGGCTCCATCCATGCCGGCTCGGCCTCGAACGTCATTCCCGAAAGCGTCGAGCTGAAGCTGACCATGCGCGCCTTCACCGACACGGTGCGCGAACAGTTGCGGGCGCGCATTCCGGCCCTTGCCCGGGCGCAGGCTGAAAGTTTTGGCGCGGTGGCGGAGGTGGATTACCGCCTCGGTTTCCCGGCGCTGATCAACGACGGCGATGCGAGCGAGTTTGCTCGCAAGGTGGCGCGCGAAACCTTCGGCCCGGCACAGATCGACGCGGGTTTCCGGCCGCGCACGGCCAGCGAAGACTTTGCCTTCATGCTGCAGGCGCAGACGGGCGCTTACCTCTTCGTCGGCAATGGCGACACCGCGCCGCTGCACAGCGCCCGCTACGATTTCAACGACGCGATCATCGCGCCCGCCGCCCGCTACTGGGTGCGGCTCACCGAAACCTTCCTCCACTGACCGACAGGACCGGCGACATGAGCGACAGCGACACGTTTCTCTATACCACGACCCTCGATCCCCGCGCCCGGCCGCTGATCGAGGAACTGACCCACGAATACGACAAGCGCTACGGCGATTATTTCAGCACCGGCGGCGCGGCTGAAGAAATGAACCGCTATCCGGCGGAAGCTTTCGCCCCGCCCCATGGCAATTTCCTGCTGCTGTTGCGTGATGGCGAGGCCATCGGCGGCGGCGCCTTCAAGCATTACGACGACCGAACCGCCGAGTTCAAACGCATCTGGACCCGCGCCGATCTGCGCCGACAGGGGCTTGCGGCCAAGGTGCTGGTCGAACTGGAAATACAGGCGGCGCGGCAGGGCTATGAGCGCGTCTATCTCACCACTGGCTTCCGCCAGCCGGAGGCGGTCGGGCTGTATCTCAAATACGGTTACACCGCTTTGTTCGACATCGAAGCCGATCCGGAAATCTACAAGACGCTGCCCTTCGAAAAACAGATCGGCCATCTCGCCGTCCCGCTCGCGTCCGTGCAGCCGCAGCCGCAACGTGCGGCGCAGCATCGCTGATCGGCAGATAAAAAGGGGAAGATCATGGCACTCACGACAGATTTTTCGCGCATCGAGGTCGAAAGCCGCGTCGCCGACTATCATGCCCGGCAGGATTATTCGGGCTATCGCATCGTGCCCGCCCGCCATCCCTGGCGGCTGGTCGGCACGGTGTTCGCCGCTGTCGTCATCGCGGCGGTCGTCTATTCCACCGCCACCAATCCGCGCTGGGGCTGGGGCGTCTTTGCCGAATGGTTCTTTTCCGAGCCGGTGCTCGCCGGCCTCGGCCGCACGCTGCTGCTGACCGTGCTGGCGACCATTTCCGGCTCGGTGCTCGGCACGGCGCTGGCTTTGGCGCGGGTGTCGAAATCGCCGCTGCTGTCCGGCCTCTCCTGGGGCTATATCTGGCTGCTGCGCTCCATTCCGCTGATCGTGCTGCTCCTGGTGCTCAACAATCTCGGCTATCTTTATGAGAGCTTGCGCATCGGTCTGCCGTTCAGCGATACGGTGCTGATCGATTATCCGATGGTGCAATTGCTGACGCCCTTCGGCGCCGCCTTCCTCGGGCTGACGCTCAACCAGTCGGCCTTCTTCGCCGAAATCGTCCGCGGCGGCATTCTCTCGGTCGATCAGGGGCAGCTGGAAGCCGCCGCGGCACTCGGCCTGCCGCGCCGCCGCCAGGCCTTCCGCATCGTCTTGCCGCAGGCGATGCGCTCCATCCTGCCGACCGGCTTCAACGAGATCATCGGCCTCGCCAAGAGCACCTCCATGGTCTACGTGCTGGCGCTGCCGGAACTGTTCTACACCGTGCAGGTCATCTATCGCCGCAACCTCGAAGTCATTCCGTTGCTGATGGTCGCGACCGCCTGGTATCTGGTGATCATGACGGTGCTGTCGATTGCCCAGCATTATATCGAGCGGCATTTTTCGAAGGGCGCGGTGCGCAATCCGGTCCCGCTGCCGTTCCAGTCGCTGTTCGCCCGTTTCCGCCGTCCGGTATCGCAGCCGGTCGCGACGCCCGCCGCCCGCAAGACCGGTTTTCAGGATGCCGTTCAACTGCGGGCCGGCGGCGCGGTGCGCATTCAAGCGATCTCGAAAAGCTTCGGCCCGCTGAAGGTGCTCGACAGTGTCGATCTCGTCCTTCCGGCCGGAAGCGTCACCGCCATCCTCGGCCCCTCGGGCTCCGGCAAATCGACGCTGCTGCGCACCATCAACCATCTCGAACGCGTCGACAGCGGCTTTATCGCCATCGATGGCGAGCTGGTCGGCTACAGCCAGAAGGGCAACACGCTTTACGAGCTGAAGGAAAAAGACATCCTCAGGCGCCGCGCCGATATCGGCATGGTGTTCCAGAGCTTCAACCTGTTCCCGCACCTGACCGTGCTGGAAAACCTGATCGAGGCGCCGATCGAGGTGCGTGGCGTCAGCCGCGAGGAGGCCATCCGCGTCGCCGTCGAATTGCTGGCCCGCGTCGGCCTCAGCGACAAGATAAACGCCTATCCGCGCCAGCTTTCCGGCGGCCAGCAGCAGCGCGTCGCCATCGCCCGCGCGCTTGCCCTGCGCCCCAAGGTGTTGCTGTTCGACGAACCGACCTCGGCGCTCGACCCGGAACTGGTCGGCGAAGTGCTCGACGTCATCAAGGAACTGGCCCGCACCGGCACGACGCTTGTGATCGTCACCCATGAGGTCGGGTTCGCCCGCGAAGTCGCCGATACCGTCGTCTTTATGGAAGGCGGCCACATCCTCGAAGCCGGCCCACCCTCGCGCATCTTCAACCAGGCCGACCATCCGCGCACTCGCGAATTCCTCGCAAAAGTTCTCTAGCAAAATTCACGGCCCGCGACCGCGGACGGAATGAAACTATCCATAAATACAACCTTAAGATGAAAAACGGAGACGGGACATGACATTTTTCAAAAAGGCAAAACTTCTGATGGCAGGTGCGGTGACGATCACCGCCCTTGGTTTGGGCGCCGCGCAGGCGGCGGAGAAATTCGATCTCAGCCCGGATACCTCCAATCGTGTTCGCGCCGAGAAGAACGAAGAGGCCATCAAGGCCATCTCGTCCGACTTCAAGTTTGTGGCGCCGGGCAAGTTCACCATCGCCATCAGCGCCTGGGATCCGCCGGTTGCTACCTTCGCCTCCGATGCCAAGACCATCGTCGGCGCCGATCCGGATATTGCCTCGCTGCTGGCCGATGCGCTGGGGCTGGAGCTTGAGGTCGTCTCGGTCGCCTGGGCCGACTGGCCGCTCGGCGTTTCCTCCGGCAAATACGACGCGGTGATCAGCAATGTCACCGTCACCGAGGAGCGCAAGGAAAAGTTCGACTTCTCCACCTATCGCCGCGACGTGCTCGGCTTCTACGTCAAGGCCGACAGCAAGATCACTGAAATCAAAGAACCGAAGGATGTCGCCGGTCTCAAGGTCATCACCGGCGCGGGGACCAACCAGGAAAAAATCATCCTGGAATGGGATCGCCAGAACGTCGCCGCCGGCCTGAAGCCGGTCGAGGTGCAATATTACGACGACCGTGCCGCCAGCGATCTGGCGCTGTCTTCCGGCCGCGCTGATGTCGAGTTCAATCCGAATGCGACGCTGGCCTATGGCGCTGCGATCAAGGGCCAGACAAAGCTGGTCGGCGTCGTCAGCGGCGGCTGGCCGCTGACCGCCGACATCGCCGTTACCACCCGCAAGGGCGCCGGCCTTGCCGATGCCCTGACGGTGGCCATCAACGGCCTGATCAAGAGCGGCAAATATGGCGAGGTGTTGAAGCGCTGGAACCTCGAAGCCGAAGGCATCGACCAGTCCTTCACCAACCCGGTCGGGCTGCCGAAGAGCGGCTCCTGATTTTTCACAAGAGGCCGGCGCTGCTTCTCGGCGCCGGCTCGTCCTTTGCAATTCCGCATGGAGAGCATGACATGACCGGCAGAACGGCCTGGCGCAGCCTCGTGATCGGCGCGCTCGTTTCCACCTTCGCCTTGATCGGCACGGCATATGCCGCCGATGGCTTCGATCTCAGCCCCGAACAGGCCGGCCGCGTTCACGCAGAACGCAACGACAAGGCCATATCGGCCATCGCCAAGGATTTCGCCTTCGTTTCGCCCGGCAAGTTCACGGTCGCTGTCAGCCCCGGCGGCCCGCCGCTGGCGGGTTACGCCACCGATGCCCGCACCGTCGTCGGCGCCGACCCGGATTATGCCGCGGCAATTGCCGAAAGCCTCGGGCTCGAACTGGAACTGGTGCCGGTCGCCTGGATCGACTGGCCGCTCGGCCTGACCTCAGGCAAGTATGACGCGGTTATCTCCAATGTCGGCGTTACCGAGCAGCGCAAGGAGAAATTCGATTTCTCCACCTACCGGCAGGGCCTGCACGGCTTCTTCGTCAAATCCGACAGCGCCATTACCGCCATCAAGGAACCGAAGGATACGGCCGGTCTGAAAATCATCGTCGGCGCCGGCACCAATCAGGAGCGCATCCTGCTGCGCTGGAACGACCAGAACGTCGCCGCCGGCCTGAAACCGCTGGAGCTGCAATATTACGACGACGAGGCCGCCAGCCTGCTGGCCGTGTCCTCCGGCCGCGCCGATGTCATCGTCCAGCCGCATGCGCAGCTCGTGTTCATCGCCGCCCGCGATCACAACATCAAGCGTGTCGGTACCTTGAGCGCCGGCTGGCCGGATCGCTCCGACGTCGCCATCGCCACCAAGAAGGGCAGTGGGCTTGCCGATGCCCTGACTATCGCCACCAACGGCCTGATCGACAGCGGCGTCTACGCAAAAATCCTCGACCGCTGGCAGCTGGCCGAGGAAGCCTTGCCGGGCTCTGAGACCAATCCACCCGGCCTGCCGAAATCCTGAGCCGGAGGCGGAACGATGAGCAAACCCTCCATCGGCCATATCGGCTTCCTGACGCCGGGCAATTATCCCGCCGCCGATCCGCTGGCCGGGCTCGAAAAGACACTGCGGCTGCTCGAACATGGCGAGGCGCTGGGTTTTAACAGCGCCTGGGTGCGCCAGCGGCATCTGGAGCCCGGCATTTCCTCGGCAACCGCCTTCCTCGCCGCAGCGAGCCAGCGCACGCGCCGCATCCAGCTCGGCACGGCGGTCATTCCCATCGGTTATGAAAGCCCCTACCGGCTGGCCGAGGATCTCTCCACCGTCGACGTCCTCTCCGGCGGACGGCTGAACATCGGCCTCAGCGCCGGCCGGCCGCTGCATGCCGAACTCATCGGACCGCTCGCCTTCGACGGCGATTGGGAAACCTACGATTTCTCGCATCAGCGGGTGCTGCGCTTCGTCGAAAACCTGCGCAGCCCCTTCGTCGGCGACGAGACCACCCGCATCAAGACGCCCTTCGGCCCGCAACGCCCGCGGCTGCAGCCGCATGCGAAAGGCCTGACCGAGCGCGTCTGGTATGGCGGCGGCTCGCTGCGCTCCGCCGCATGGGCGGGGCAGAACGGCTTCAACCTGCTGATCGGCAATGTCACCACCGGCGAGGGGACCGACGATTTCTTCGTCGCGCAGGCGCGCCAGCTTGAAACCTACCGCGTTGCCGGAGGCGGTGATCGCCGCGTGGCGCTCGGCCGGGTGATCGTGCCGCTCGACAGCGCCGATGCCAGAACCCGCCAGCGCTATCTCGATTATGCCGCCGGCCGTCACGAACGGACGCTGACCCCGCAGGGCGAGCGCCGAACCCTGTTCGCGCAAGATATTGTCGGCACATCGGAGCAGATTCTCGAGCGCCTGTTCGCCGATCCGATCCTGCCGCATGTCCGCGAATTGCGCCTCGAACTCCCCTACGAATTCGAGGACGAGGAATATCGCCAGATCGTCGGAGATTTCTCCGCCCGCATTGCCCCGGAACTCGGCTGGCAGCCGCAAGGCGAAATCGAGACAAATGCGCCGCCGGCGCTCGCCCAGACAGGAGCCGCGTAAAGTGACGAAGACCATCGATTATTTCTTTTCCATCGGCTCGCCCTGGGCCTATCTCGGTCTCGACACGCTGGTGGATCTGGCTGCAAAGCACGAGGCCCGGATTACGCCCTATCTGACCACGATCATCGAGGAGAATGGCGGCATTTTTTCCCGCAATCGTCCGGAGGTGCGGCGCGCCTATGGAACACGCGATCTCCGGCGCTGGGCTGGGGTGCGCGGCAAGACCTTGCTGCTCGACGACCGGCCGGCGCTTGGCGATCCGACGCCAGCCTCGCTGCTGGTGGTCGCCGCCTTTTTCGACGGGCATGACTGGATCGCCCTGACCCGCGCCTTGCAACATGCCTTCTGGGCGCAAGCGAGGGATATCGGCCGCCCGGACATTGCCGAAGCGGTTGCCGATGCCGCCGGCTTCGATGGCAAAGCGCTCGGCCTCCGGCAGGCGGATGACGACGTCAGGGCGAAATGGGATGCTGATCGCGCGCAGGCGACGCGTCGCGGCGTCTTCGGTTTTCCGACCTATATCCTGGAGGACGAGCTGTATTGGGGGCAGGACACCCTCGCTTTTCTGGAACGGCATCTGGCTGGAGACAAGCCCTGACGGTTTCTTTTTCCGGCTTGGAACAAAACGGATGAACGGATGTTTTCTCTAGGCCTGTCACAAGGCTAACACGAGGAAACGATTATGAAAAAGCTACTGCTCGCCGCCGCGTTCGTCGGCGCATCGACCCTTGCTGCCTTCGCGCAGACCTCGACCGCTCCGGCAAGCGATGGCAACACGCCGGCCGTGGCGACACCCGACAGCGCCAACCCCACCGCGCCTGTCGAAGGCGCCAACAGCTTCACCGAAACCCAGGCCAAGGATCGCATCGTCGAGGCCGGCTATGCCGACGTGGCGGGGCTGAAACTTGACGACAAGGGTGTGTGGCGCGGCACTGCCATGAAGGATGGCAAGTCCGTCAACGTGGCCCTGGATTATCAGGGCAACATCGTCGCCAACTAACCCAAAGCTGAAGGAGCACGCTTATGAAAACCGCAACCGGACTTTTCGACGATTACTCCGATGCGCGCGCTGCGGTCAGCGCTTTGGAAGCCCGCGGCATCGCATCCGACGATATCAGCATCGTCTCCAACAATGCCGATGGACGTTATGACAAGGATTCAAACGCTGCCGAAGGGGCTGGCACCGGCGCCGGCATCGGCGCTGCGGTTGGCGGAATCGGCGGTCTGCTGACCGGCCTCGGCATTATGGCCATTCCCGGGGTCGGCCCGGTGGTTGCCGCCGGCTGGCTTGCATCGACGGCAGCCGGCGTCGCTGCCGGCGCGGTCGCCGGCGGTGCGGCGGGCGGCCTGATCGGAGCGCTGACGGATTCCGGTGTTTCCGAAGAAAATGCCCATGTCTATGCCGAAGGCGTGCGCCGTGGCGGCACGCTGGTGACTGCGCGCGTTCCCGACGAGCTCTACACCGAGGCCGAAAGCATCCTGCGCCAGTCCAGCTGGGTCGATCCGGCCACGCGCCGCGCTGCCTATAACGAACAGGGCTGGGCGCGGTTCGACGACACTCTGCCGCCTTACGACGCGGCCGAAGTCGAAAAGGAACGTCTGCGCAACCTGCGTTGATACTGTCGATCAGGCGAAGGCTGGCTGTTGCCGGCCTTCGCGCACGCTTTCCACAGGATCGGCTCCTGTTTTGCGATATTGGCTACCTGTTCAACTGTGACGATCTTCAATTGAGTGAGCAGATGCCGTAGGGTTCGGTGCAAATGCCGAAACAATGGCGACAGGGAACGTGAAGACAGGCAAGAAGAGCAAGACGCCGGACCTACGCAAGCCGAAAACGCTTCTGGAGAAACTGGCGGAGACACCGCACAAACTGTTTTCGGGTTCATTCCGCCAGCAATATGCCGCCTTGTGTTTCAGACGCCTGCCGGATGGCGGGGGTATCGAAATCCTGCTGGTAACGTCGCGCGTCAGCGGTCGCTGGATCATGCCCAAGGGCTGGCCGATGAAGGACAAGGAGCCGCACAAGGTGGCGGCGATCGAGGCATTTCAGGAAGCCGGCGTGCGTGGCCGCGTCCGAAAGAAGCCGGTCGGCAACTACACCTACCTTAAACTGCTCGACGACGGCGATGTCGCGCCGTGCATCGTCGATATATTCCAGATCGAAATCACCGATGCGAGCGAGAAATTCAAGGAGCGCGGCCAGCGCCTGCTGGCCTGGGTCAGCCCCGACGAAGCGGCGCGCCGCGTGCGCGAAATCGAGTTGAAATCGCTGCTGGTCGATTTCACGCCCCGTTGAGAAACGAAAGGGCCGGACGTATCCGCCGGCCCTCGCATTCTCTCCTCGATAAGCTCTTAGACCGGGTTCTGAGCCTCGGCGGCGAGCCTTGCGAGCTTGACCTGCGTCAGCAGCGACAGCTCGTCATAGACGTTCCATTCGTCGACGATCTTGCCGTCCTTGTAGTGGTAGTGGGTCATGCCCATCACCTGAAGGCGCGCGCCGGTTGGATCGCCGAGTTCCTGCAGGATGCCGTAGCCGAGGTGATGGCCTTCCATCAGCCAGCGCACGGCAACCTTGACGCCGCCCTCTTCGCAAGGGGTCGAGCAGATATGCTGCGGCATATAGGCGGCATCCGGGATCGAGCCGATCAGGCCGAGATGCTGGTGGGTGACGGCGGCGACGCCATAGAGTTCCTTCATCAGCGGGCCATGATACTGGCAGTTCGGGGCATAGACGTCCTTGATCTTGCCGAACATGCGCTGGTTGAAGACCTCATGCAGCCATTGCAGCGTTTCGGCTTCCAGTTCGTTATGGGCAATCGAGGTATCGGCGACCGCTTCCGGCGGATACTGGCCGAGCAGGCGGCGGTTTTCACCGATATCGAGCGACAGCAGCCCCTTGTCGAAGGCCGCCTTGGCGAAACGCTCGGCGAATGCATTGGGGTCGAGACCCAGCTGCTTGATGATCGCCATCGTGTCTGCGACCACCCATTCGCGATAGATCTTGTTGCGATGGATCATGCAGTCGGCAATCGTGCGCGACACGAAGGTGCGGCCGGTCGGCTGGCCGAAATGGCCGTATTGCGTATGCCGGCCCGATCCGGTGACCAGATGCGAGGTATAAAAGCCTTCCTGGTCGTTGCCGCGCCACAGAACCTGGGTCGCCATGCCGCGCCGTTCCGGCAGGGAAACGAGGCGCTGGATCGTGTCGCGCACCACGTCCTCACGGTTATAGATCGTGCCGAGCGTGCCGTAGAGTACGCAATTATGGGTGTAGTGGCTGTAGATCAGGCCGATGTCGCGCTCGTCCCAGATGCGGTGCGTGCAGCGCACGATGTAATCGACGATATCGGTATAGATCTCGTCGAAACCTTCCATTGCCTGGCCGCGCGGCCGGTCGACGGGCGCCAGCTCCACATAGTCGCGCCGCTCGACCTGCAAAACCTGCTCGACGGGCTCGCGGGTCTTCAGGGGGGCGGGCTTGGTTGATTTCACGTCATTCTCGCTCATGTCTGCTCCTTGTCGGCTCCGGCCGGATTGCGACGCCGAGGCTGAGCCGGAAGCCAGCCATTGGCGAATATGGAATGCGACGGCGTCGGGCTTTTCAAGGGGAGAAAAGTGTCCGGCGCCATCTATGGGGTGAAATTCCGCGCCGGCGATGCCGGCAGCGATCTCGCGATGCGCCTCGATTGGGCAAACCTGCTCCTCGGCGCCGGCCAGCACCAGCACGGGGCAGGCGATATGCTTCAGTCGCGGGCGACTGTCGGCGCGGTTGATGGCAAGTTCCGTCTGGTCGTCCAGAACGACAGCACCGGATGCGACCGCCATATCGACGATCAGCGCGTGTAAATCTTCGTTTGCAACATTCTCCGTAGCGACGAGGCGCGGCCAGGCGTCGTCGATATAGCCGGCCATGCCTTCGTCGCGGGCCTTGGCGAGCGCGGCGCGGCGCGGGGCCGCATTGGCCTCCGGGTCCGGGCGCGGCGTCGTGTCGATGAGGATCAGGCCGGCGAGGCGTTCCGGCGCTTGTGCGGCGATTTCCAGAGCCGCGATGCCGCCGAGCGAAAAGCCGAGCAGGACAAACCGCTCCGGCGCATCCGCCAGCAGCGTTTCCGCCATCTCCGGCATGGCGCGCGCGTGCCGCATGGCCCCAAAAAGTACCGGCCCGTCAAAACCCAGCCTTTCCAGAAGCGGCGAAAACAGCCGTTCATCGCAGGCGGTTCCGGGCAGGAGAAGAAGCGGCACCTTGGCCGGATCGGCAGTCGTCGTCAGAAATTTCATCGCGGGCAGTCCGGGTCGTTTGCATGTTTCGAACGGGCAGGCACGCCTTGGGAAACCCTCCCGAAAAGCCCTCGCAAACCCGTCCGATTGCGCTGTCGAAAAAAGACTGGCAGATTTTGAATACGTATGCAATAACTAATTGCCGAACGAAAGCAGCAGTTTTGCGCGCCTTTTCCACCGCCTGACGCCCAGTCTGCGCGGCAGGAAAAGCGCGTCCAGAAATCCGGCAGCCAGCCTGAAGCCCAAGCCGGAACCACGAATGAAGAGCGGAGCAATCATGAGCCAAGACAGGAAGACGCCGGTCGCCGGCACCCATTACACCAAGGCGCCGGAGCGCGATTCGATCGGCGACAACGCCTCGGTCGAAACGCTGGTCGCCGAAATCATCGCCGATGTGCGCAAGCGCGGCGACGAGGCGGTGCGCGACTATTCCCAGAAGTTCGACAAGGCCGAGCTCGAGGTCTTCGAAGTGACGCCGCAGGAGCGCGAGGAAGCGCTGGCCGGCCTCGATCCGCAGACGCGGGCCGATACGGAATTTGCGATTTCGAACGTGCGCCGCTTCGCCGAAGCACAGCTGAAAACCATCCAGCCGCTGGAAATCGAGCTTCTGCCCGGCCTGCATCTCGGTCACCGGGTCATCCCGGTCGAGCGCGTCGGCTGCTATGTTCCGGGCGGGCGTTATCCGCTGCTCTCGGCGCCGATCATGACCATCGTGCCGGCCAAGGTCGCCGGCTGCGCAGAAGTCGTCGCATGCCTGCCGCCGAACGCCCACAAGGCGATGATCGCCGGCTGCCACCTCTCCGGCGCCGACCGCATTTTCAAGATCGGCGGCGCGCAGGCGATTGCCGCCATGGCTTTTGGCACCGAGACGGTTCCGGCCGTCCACAAGATCGTCGGCCCGGGCAATGCCTTCGTCAACGAGGCCAAGCGCCAGGTCTTCGGCCCCGTCGGCATCGACCAGCTTGCCGGCCCCTCGGAGATCTTCATCGTCGCCGACAGCACGGGCGATGCGGAAATGATCGCCACCGACCTGCTTGCCCAGGCAGAGCATGACATCAAGACCCGCGTCGGCCTGATCACCACCGATGCGGCGCTGGCAGCGGCAACACTAAAAGAAGTCGAGCGCCAGCTCGAAACGCTTTCGACCGCGCCAGTGGCTGCCCAGGCCTGGCGCGACTACGGCGAAATCGTCGTGTGCGACAGCGAGGAAGCGATGATCGCCTATTCCGATTTCATCGCCGCCGAGCATCTGCAGGTCCACACGGCGGATGCACAGGCGACCGCCCGTAAACTCAGCAATTACGGCTCGCTGTTCATCGGCGAACTGGCGAGCGTCGTCTATTCCGACAAATGCTGCGGCACCAACCATACGCTGCCGACCATGGGCGCCGGCCGCTATACCGGCGGCCTCTGGGTGGGCGCCTATGTCAAGATCGCCACGCATCAATGGCTGGATGAGCGCGGCGTCGCCGCTGTGGCCCCACCAGCCGCCCGCCAGAGCGCCAGCGAAAGCCTTGAAGGCCATCGCCGCGCCGCACAATTGCGGCTGGACCGACTGCAAAAAGCAGGCTGACCAAAAAAGGCCCGGAGCGATCCGGGCCTTTGCCTCATCTTCGCCTTGTTTCGCCGCGCTTGAAACATGCGCGGCACACATGTCTGCTAGGAATAGATTCGTGGGCCTTCATTTATATAGAGCTCAAAACCCGGGAACACCCAACATGTACAAGATCACACGGACTTTGCCCGCCCTCGTCTTCACTGCAGCCATTGCCATGACATCGACAGCCTGGGCATCCGGCTTTGAGGATATTGTCATCTCCAACAGCGATGATGCCGAAACGACGCAGACGACGCTCCCAGCCGACAGCGCCGCAATCTATTTTTCGGCTGGCATCACGGATGAAGTTCGTTCCGGTTCGAAAATCACCGTTGCATGGGTGGCGGTCGATACCAATGGCGTCGCGCCTGCAAACTACAAGATCGATGAAGCCACCTTCGATGTCGGCTCGCTTGAGAACCACGTCAACGCTTCTTTGAGCAAGCCCAACAATGGCTTCCCGGTCGGAAAATACGAAGCGGTCGTTTCGGTAGACGGCAAGGTTATGGAAACCGTCGATTTCTCCATCAAATAAGCTCGGGCAGACCATCGGGCGCTGCGGCGCCCGATGGGTTCCAACTTTTCCCACATTCAAAAGCCGCGGGAGGTTGGAATTTTCTGGATTTATGGCACTGGTCGGCAAGCTTGCCGGTCGCGCCGTCAGCCCGATTTCGTATTTCGTAAACGGCGTCAGTCGTCAGCTGTGTGAGGGTCGGAAAGTGCCTTCTTCGTGGAGGGCGCTCCGGGAATGCCGAAGGCTTGCTGGAAGTAGCTGCGAAATGCCTGCATCGCCGGGGTGAGGGTGCTTCCCGCGCGCCAGCCCAATCCGATGTCCATCGCCGGGATCTGTTCTTGAACCGTAATGGTTTCGATGCGGCGTCCCTCCAATGACCATGGCCGGTGTACCATGTCGGATAGAATCGCCACGCCCTGATTGTTCGCCACCATCGAGCGCACCGCCTCCACGGAAGACGTGCGCAATATCACATTGGGTTGGTAGGGCGTCTTGCTCCAGTATTTGAGCGCGGATTGTGCGGCTTCGTCGACGGTCAGCATGATGTAGGGCTCCTGCGCGACTTCCTTGAGGCCGACGGCGTCGTATTTCAACAGGTGGTGTTGAGCAGGCACCCAAAGACGCCGCACGGATCCGACGAGCGTCTCCGTTGTGATCAGCGGGTTCATGATGTTGGACGTGAGAAGGACCGACATGTCGTATCGGTTCGTCAACAGACCTTCCTCAATCGCATCGCGGTTCATCTCGTATAGCTGAACGCGTATCTTCGGAAACAACCGGCGCATGCGCTCGATATGCATGGGCAGGAAATAGCCGATCACGGTGTAGGTCGCCGCCACGACGAGCTCGCCCTCGACGTCGCTGTCGATGAAGTTCAGATGCATCGCCTCGTCGATCTTCGAAAGAATCTCGTAGGCATGCGAGAGAAACTGGCGCCCCGACGCCGTCAGTTCCATGCCTTGCGTGGTGCGGTTGAACAGGGGCACGCCAACGCTGATTTCAAGATCCTTGATCGCTGCGGTAATTGCCGACTGGGAGATGTTCTGGTTGATCGCGGCTTGCGAGACCTGCCCGTATTCCGCCGTCGCGATGAAGTATTTCAGCTGACGGATACTGAGGGCCATGGGCGTTCTCCCAATTCAAGATTTTTCAGCTTTTGCATTGCAAAAATCAGATAGTGCTGTGCACAAAAGCGGCATATCCGTGCTCAAATTTCAAGCGAGATTTTTATCTACCTGATTTCATTGTGCATTGTTGGATGAATTTGGCATGGATATTATCTGTTTTTCAGAATTATCAACTCAAAAGAATCTATTTTTCAAAGGCGATCCGCAGCGGTAACGTCTGCCTCACAAGCCAAGTCTTACGCCTTAGGAGAGAGGGGCGCGGCCCCCGGATGAGGAATATTACAGTGAAAACGTCCGTTGATATCAACTGCGATATGGGAGAGGCATTCGGCCGCTGGCGGATTGGTGACACCACCGATAGCCACCTCATTCCCCATATCAGTTCGGCCAATATCGCAGCTGGCTTTCACGCAGGCGACCCGAACCTGATCGACGACACGGTCAAGCTCGCGACAGAACATGGCGTGGCGGTCGGCGCCCATCCCGGCTATAACGATCTTCAGGGTTTTGGCCGCCGCAAAATCTCCGGCAGCAACAAGGAACTCGTCAACGACATCATCTATCAGGTCGGCGCTCTTCGCGAATTCTGCCGCCGCAACGGCACCAGCATCAAACATGTCAAACCGCATGGCGCGCTTTACATGGAGCTGGCGGCCAATGCGGAACTGTCCGACGCATTCATTCAATACATGCGCGTCGCCGCCCCGAATGTCCCGGTGTTCTGCATGGGAATGTCGGCCACCTACAAGGCCGCGAAATTGCTCGGCCATCCCGTTGTCCGCGAATTCTATGCCGATCGCGACTACGATGACAGCGGATCAATCGTCTTTACCCGCGACGCCGGTCGCCCCGACCCAAAGGCGATCGCGAAAAAGGTCCTGCGTGCCTGCGTCGAAGGCAAGGTCACGACGGTGAAGGGCAGCGACATCGGTATCGAATTCGAATCGATCTGCTTCCACTCGGATACGCTCGGCGCCTTGGACATCGTCAAGGAAATGCGGGACGCTCTCGTCTCGGCTGGCATACGCATCACGCCGTCCGTCCAGGTGACAGAACTTCAGTAAAAATAGGGGAATACCATGAGCAAGCTTGAAATCAGGTCACCGCTTCCGGGCACTTTTTACCGCTCTTCCTCGCCGGATGCGCCCCCCTTCAAGGCGGATGGCGATACCGTTTCGAACAACGAGGTCGTGGGCGTCATCGAGGTTATGAAGACATTCCACGAAATCACGGCCGGGGTCTCGGGCAGGAACATCGTCTTCCTGGCGGACAATGAAGAACCCGTCATGGCCGGGCAAGTGATTGCGGAGGTCGAGGAATGACAATCAAATCCGTTCTGGTGGCGAACCGCGGCGAGATTGCGGTTCGTATCATCAAGGCAGCGCAGGGCTTGGGAATTCGCACCGTCCAGGTCCACTCGGCCGCCGATGCCGACATGCTTGCGGTGAAGCTGGCGGATGAAGCCGTGGATATCGGTTCGCCCGCTCCGAAGAAATCCTATCTGAATATCGATGCCGTCATCTCCGCCGCAAAGGCGGCCGGCGTCGATGCGGTCCATCCCGGATATGGGTTTTTGTCCGAGAACGGCGATTTTGCCGATGCGGTGGTCGCGGCGGGAATGACCTTTGTAGGGCCGAGCGGCGATGCCATTCGCTTGCTGGGCGACAAGGTGGCTGCCCGTGAGGTCGCAGCGCGCGCCGGCGTGCCGACCGTGCCGGGGAGCGGCGGACGCGTCGCAGATCTCGCCCAAGCGCATGAGATCGCCGGGCGGACCGGCTTTCCCGTGATGATCAAGGCTGCCGCCGGCGGTGGCGGTCGCGGCATTCGCATCGTCGACAGTCTTGACGAACTCGACAAGCAGTTCCCGCTCGCATCGGCGGAGGCGGCGGCCGCCTTCGGTGACGGCGGGCTCTATATGGAGAAAGTGATCACGAAGGCGCGGCACGTCGAAGTGCAGATTTTCGGTGACGGCGAAAACTTCGTGCATTTCTACGAGCGGGAATGCTCGCTGCAGCGTCGGCGGCAGAAGGTCTGGGAAGAGGCTCCCGCCTTCCAGTTGCCGCAGGTCGTGCGTCAAAAGCTTTGCGAAAGCGCCGTGGCGCTGGCGCGCGAGGTGAAATACAAGGGCGCGGGCACCGTCGAATATCTCTATGACGAGGAAGCGCGCGCGTTCTACTTCATCGAAGTCAACACCCGCATCCAGGTCGAGCATCCCGTCACGGAAATGATCACCGGGTTCGATCTCGTGCAGGAAATGCTCAAGGTCGCAGGGGGCGCCAGGCTGTCCGTGACGCAGGACGACATTCGCCCGCACGGCCATGCCATCGAATGCCGGATCAACGCCGAAGACCCCCACAAGGGGTTCGCGCCGTCGCCGGGAACGATCGCCCGTCTGGTGGTTCCGCAGCAGGAAGGCGTCCGCTTCGATACGATGCTGTATGAGGGCTACACGATCCCGCCCTTTTACGACTCTCTTCTCGGCAAGCTGATCGTGTGGGGCGAAACGAGGTCAGAATGCCTCACGCGTCTGCGTCAGGCGCTGGACGGCCTGAAGATCGAAGGCGTGCCGACGACGATCCCGTTGCATCAGGCGCTTGCGCGGTCGGCAGCGGTGCAGAACGGCGCATTCCACACCCGTTTCTTGGAGGGTTGGCTCGAAACCGATTTCGCCTCCAAGGATCACATCAGACCGGAGGTCGCGTAATGACATCGGCTCGATACACTTTCGGCGGAGACGAGCATCTGTTCGTCGAATGCAGCGACGAGATGTCGCTCGAAGCCTTCTTCAAGAGCCTGTCGATGGCGACGGGCGTGCGGGAAAGCAAGATCAAGGGCGTCACCGAGATATGCCCCGCCAATGCGTCATTTCAGGTGAAATTCAATCCCGATATCATCAAGCCGGATGATATTCTTCGGGAAGTCCAGAGGATCGAGGGCGCGGCCGAGAAAGCCGAGCCCGTCTTGAAGACACGCATTGTCGAAATCCCGGTATTCTATAACGATCCCTGGACGCATGAAACGCTGATGCGGTTCCGCGAACGTCATCAGGAACCTGGCGGCACCGACCTCGACTACGCGGCGAAGATCAACGGTTATGCGGACGTCGACGGCTTTATCGCTGCGCATCACGGGTCCCCGTGGTTCGTTTCCATGGTCGGCTTCGTCGCCGGATTGCCGTTCATGTATCAGATGGTCGAACGGCAACGTCAGATCGAGGTTCCCAAGTATCTGCGGCCCCGGACCGACACGCCGCGCCTGACTGTCGGCCATGGCGGTTGCTTCGGCGCGATCTATTCGGTTCGCGGCGCTGGTGGTTATCAGATGTTCGGCATTACGCCGATGCCGATCTTCGATGCGTCGCAGACGACGAGCTATCTCAAGGACTTCATGGTGTTCTTCCGGCCAGGGGACATCGTCAAGTTCAAGTCGATCGGCCGCGAGGAATACGATCAGACGGTAGATGACGTGGACAACGGCCGCTTCTCGCCCAGGAGCCACGAGGTCAGTTTCGACCTTCGCGAATTCCAGAAAGACATCGACGGATACAACAAGACGCTGGAGGGACTTCTCCATGGCCATTAAGGTTCTTCATCATGGTGTCGCCACCAGCGTCCAGGATCTCGGACGTCCGGGATACTTCCACCTCGGTATTCCCATGGGTGGCGCGATGGATCGTTATGCGATGCGGGCGGCAAATCTTCTCGTCGGAAACGATGAGGGCGCCGCCGGCCTCGAAGCCGTGTTCATGGGTCCCAAACTGGAATTCACGCAAGACGCGCTCGTTGCCGTGACCGGTGCGGACATGCCCGCCAAAGTCGATGGCGAGCCGGTCCCGGGATGGACTGCCTTCACCGTCAAGGCAGGTCAGGTTCTCTCCTTTGACTTTCTGAAGGCGGGCGCGCGCATCTATATCGCTGTCGCCGGCGGCATCGATGTCCCTGTCGCTCTCGGCAGCCGGTCGACATATCCGATCGGCGCATTGGGCGGTTACAAGGGCAGAGCCCTCGCAGCCGGTGACGAACTGCCGCTCGGCAGTGGTTCGTTCGCAACGCAGGGGCGCTCGGTTGCGGAAAGCCTGCGGCGCATGCCCGGTTCGCCCGCAGAACTGCGGGTGCTGCCCGGATTGTATTGGGATCGTCTGACGGATGCGGCTAAGGAAAATTTCTTTGCCGATACCTGGAAGGTCGCGCCCGAAGCCGACCGCATGGGCTATCGCTTCAAAGGCGGCCGAAAGGTCGAGTTTGTCGAGCGCAAGCAGTCCTTCGGCGCCGGTTCCGATCCGTCGAACATCGTGGATAGCTGCTACCCCTACGGGTCGATCCAGATACCCAGCGGGACGGAACCGATCATCCTCCACCGTGACGCCGTCTCGGGCGGTGGCTATTTCATGGTCGGAACGGTCATTTCCGCCGACATGGACCTGATCGGTCAAATGCAGCCGCACACGCCGACACGTTTCGTCGAAGTCGATATGGAGCAGGCTCTGGCTGCCCGCCGGGACCGCGCCGCTTTGCTCGAGCGACTACGATCCAGCTTTAACTAGAGCATAATCCGACCGGAGTGAAACGAGGATCGACAAGATTATGCTTCGAAATAAAGAACTTAGAGTGCCGATCTGATTCAATCAGATCGAAAGGCGCTTTAAAACGCACAGCAACCAAAAAGGGAACGACAATGCCTAATAAACTGGGAATGCATCTTGCTGCCTGCACGGCAGCCTTTATCGGCCTGGCTTCCGTCGCACATGCCGATGCCTGGTATCCTTACCCGGCTCAGAAAATCGAGCCCGCCTTTGCCGCAGACGGCAAGTCGGTCGATGTCGAGTATTCGCCGTTGCAAAAGGCGGAGAAGCCCTGGAAAATCTGCGTGTCCTTCCCTCACATGAAGGATGCCTATTGGCTCGGCGTCGATTATGGCGTCGTCGAGCAGGCCAAGGATCTCGGCGTCAAGCTGAATGTCGTCGAGGCAGGCGGCTATACCGAGCTGGCCAAGCAGATTTCACAGATCGAGGACTGCGTGGCAGGCGGAGCGCAGGCCGTCATCATCGGCGCGATTTCGTTCGACGGCCTGAACAACCTCGTCAACGAAATCACCAAGAAGGGCATCCCGGTCATCGACGTGATCAACGGTATTTCGTCTCCGAACGTCACCGCCAAGTCGCTCGTGTCGTTCTACACGATGGGTTATGAGACGGGCTCGTATCTTGCCAAGAAGCATCCTGCCGGTGGCGAGAAGGTGAAGGTCGGCTGGTTCCCGGGGCCTGCCGGCGCCGGCTGGGTCGAAGCCGCCAACAAGGGATTCCTCGAAGCAGTCAAGGGTTCTTCCCTGCAAATCCTGGATCCCAAATTCGGCGATACCGGCAAGGAAGCGCAGCTCAAGCTCGTTGAAGACGTTCTGCAAGCGGAGCCGGACGTCAAGTACATCGCAGGCACGGCTGTCACCGCAGAAGCCGCTCAGGGACTGATCCGCGAACGTGGCCTCAAGGGGCAGGTCGACCTGCTTTCCTTCTACATGACCCCGGGCGTCTTCGAAGGCATCAAGCGCGGCCTCATCGCGGCCTCACCGGCGGACTCGATGGTCATCCAGGGACGCGTCGCCGTCGACCAGGCGGTTCGCGCTCTGGAGAAGAAGGATCTCATCAAGCATGTCGGTCCCAAGATCTTCGTTCTGGACTCGAACAATATCGGCCAGGTCAACAAGGACACCATCCTCCCCCCCGATGGTTTCAAGCCGCTGTTCAGCGTGAACTGAAGCTTGACCGAAAGGGCGCTCCGGCAAATCCTGCCGGAGCCGACAAGGAGAAAAGATCATGACCGTATCGGTATCTCCCCTGGTCGAGATGCGGAACGTGACGCGGACGTTTCCGGGCGTCACGGCGCTCGACGGCGTCAATTTCAACCTCTTGGCCGGCGAGGTCCATGTCCTGTTCGGCGAAAACGGCGCCGGCAAGTCTACCTTGATCTCGATCCTCTCGGGCGTATACCCGCAGACCTCGGGAAGCGTGAAACTGGCCGAAAAGGAGGTGGCCTTCGCCTCCGTCGCGGATGCGAAGAAGCACGGCGTTTCCGCCGTCTTCCAGGAGTTTTCCCTGGTACCGACGCTCAGCGTCGCCAAGAACATCTTCCTCGGCAACGAGCCGATGATCGGGCCGTTCATCGACCGCCGACGCATGGAGCGCGACGCACGCAAGCTGTTTGCCGACCTCGGCTTCAACATCGACGTCAAAGCCTCGGTGGTATCGCTGTCGCGCGCCGAGCAGCAGATGACCGAGATCGCCAAGGCGATCCATTCCAACGCCCGTGTCCTCATTCTCGACGAGCCGACCGCATCCTTGACGGAGCGCGAGACGGAAACGCTGTTTCGCATCATCAACGAGGCGAAGGCGAGAGGCGTCGGGATCATCTACATCTCCCACCGCATCCAGGAATTCTCCGTCATTGCCGATCGCGTCACCGTGTTGCGTGACGGCAAGCTCATCGGCACCGTGGCGATGGGCGATACGACGGCCGAGAAGCTCGTCGAGATGATGACGGGCCGCGCCATCGGACAAATCTATCCGACGATTGCGCGCGCGCCACAGCCGAAGACCGTCCTTTCAATCCGAAACCTCAAGGCCGGCGGTGTCAATGGCGTCGATATCGACGTCAGGGCTGGCGAGATCCTCGGCGTTGCCGGACTGGTGGGAAGCGGCAAGTCGCGCGCCTTCCGGGCTGCCCTCGGTCTTGCCATGATCCATACCGGCAAGGTCGAACTGAACGGGGCAGATCTTACGGGCGCACCGACCCGCCGCTTTCTGCGCAACGGCGTCTTCTACCTGCCGCCTGATCGAAAGAACGAAGGCCTGATGTTGAGCGCGACGGCGCGCCACAACATCAATCTCGGCCTTCTTTTCCGCGACGAGATTGCGACGCCGGTCGGCATTTCCACCAGGCGCCAGAACGTGCTGTCATCCGGCATCGGCCGCAAGGTCGACCTGACGGACGCCTATATGGGCCGGCCGATCGCCAACCTGTCGGGCGGCAACCAGCAGAAGGCGCTGTTCGGCAAGGGGTTCGGCCAGGACTACGGGGTCTATATCTTCGATGAACCGACAGTGGGCGTCGATATGGGCACGCGCGCGGCGCTGTACCGGCTGATCAAGGAACTGGCGGAAGCAGGCAAGGCGGTGGTGATCATCTCCTCGGACCTGCCCGAGGCAATGCATCTCGCCCACCGCCTGATCGTCTTTTCCAACGGCAAGATCACCGCCGAACTCGAAGGCGAAGAGATCGTCGAAAGCCAGGTGCTCAGCGCCTTCTTTCAACACGACGCCGCATAATTTTTTTGAGGGATCGGCCGCGCCGAAGCGGGCCGATCCGGTGTTTGCCGGGCAATTGGTTGGCCTTTCGGCTTGCCTGAACGAACATCATCGAACCACGCTTTTAATAAAGGGGAGCCGCAATGGGCTACAATGTCGAACAGGTCAAGGCAGAAGGCGCATCCGCATCCTCCCTGCTGGCGCCGTTAAGAAGTCTGTTTCTGCGCGCGGGTGTGCTGCCGTTCTTTCTGCTCGCGGCAGTCGTGATCTTCTCCGTTGCGTCGGCACAGTTCCTGACGGTCCAGAACCTGACCAACGTCGCGCGCCAATCGGTCTATCTGGTGTTGGTCTCGCTGGGACAAATGCTTGTTCTTGTCACGGGCGGGTTTGATCTCTCCGTCGGAACGGCGATTGCGCTCACCTCCGTCGTTTCCGCGTCGACGATGGTTGCCGCCGCGGCTATTTTTCCCGATAGCGTGTGGCTTGTCATCGCGCTCGGCCTTGCCGCCGGTTTCTGCGCGGCTGCGGTCGTTGGCCTGCTCAATGGCCTGGGTGTTTCCGTATTTGGGGTCTCCCCCTTTATTATGACCCTTGGCGTTCAATCCGTCGGCGCCGGGATTGCATTGTTCATCACGGGCGGTGTTCCGATCGGCAACCTTCCGTTCGAATTTGGCGATTTCTTTGGCTTCGGCAGGGTGTTGGGTGTTCCGGTTCCTGTCTTGGTCGCGCTTGCCGCGATCGTCGTGATGTGGATCGTCATGAACAGGCTGCGCATCGGCGCCCAGGTCTATGCGGTCGGCGGCAACATCAAGGCGGCGCATCTTTCGGGCATCAACACGGCGAAAACGCTGTTCCTGTCATACCTCGCCTGTTCGCTGCTGGCATCGCTCGCAGGCATCCTGCTCACCGCGCGCGTCGAGAGCGGTGAAACGAACCTCGGCGGCACGATCGGCCTCGAATCCATCGCGGCCTGCGTCATCGCAGGTGTCTCTCTCCGGGGCGGCATCGGCCGCGTCGAAAACGTCGTCCTCGGCGCCTTTTTCATCGTTCTGGTGCAGAATGGCATGAACGTGATGCAGATCGGCTCGTACATGCAGATGGTTCTGCTGGGCAGCCTTCTCATTCTTGCGGTTATCATCGATCAGCTCCGTTACCGGATGCTGCTGGTCCGCCGCTGACGGTAGCCGCACCGAAGACTGGTAAAGGCAGGCCTCTGCGGCGCGGATGAGCCGCCTGGAAACGGTGGAAGCGGACAGGCGGCTCGCTTCCACGCCCTGATGGCCCGGCGCCGCAAACAGAGCGAAAGGGGCCGGCAAGCATGTCCTGAATTGCCGTCTTGCCCCAGCGCGCGGGGATCGTCGCCCTCAATCTCAGTTCCAATGCTCGAAGGATCGATAACATGAAGCCTCCGGCAACGCGCCACCTCCACATTCCCACCTCCCTTGCAGAAGCGCTCGATGCTCATGCCCGCTATGGAGCCGCCGCCGAATATTTCGCAGGCGGCACATGGATCATGCGCGCGGACTTGCGCGAAGAGCACGACGCGCGGGAATACATTAGCCTTGCCGGGGTTGACGAGTTGCGGGACATCTCCGTGTCTCCCGAACGGGTATCGATCGGATCATTCGCTACCCACGCAGCGATTGCAGCGGCACTCCGCGCGGTCCCAGACCTCAATGCCCTGGCGATTGCCAGTTCGAAATCCGCCAACCCTGCGATCAGAAACATGGCAACGATCGGAGGCAATATCTGCACGACGGGATTTGCGGCCGCAGACCTTGTCCCGGCATTGATGTGCCTGTCCGCATCGGTGGAAATTGCCTCTGAAGGCCAGCGGATACAACAACCGATCGCGGAGTTCATGCTGAACCGTGCGCAATTCCGTGGACTTTTGACGCGTATCCTCGTTCCGCGCCAAAACAGAGTCTCGGCGCATGCGCGGCTGCCATTGAAGAAAGCGGGAGATTATCCCGCAGCGATTGTCAGCGTTTCGGCGCGGTTGGCCGATGATGGATCGGCTGAGGAGCCGATCATCGTCGTCGGCTCGGTTGAAGCCATGGCCCGCCGGTGGTCGAGCCTGGAAGCGGCTGTTCGGAACAAGGCCTTGGCCGGAGAGGAGATTGCCGCAATCGCCAAGCACTGCCTTGGCGACTTCAGCGCGCGCGACGGCATCGATGCGCCCGGCTGGTACAGGACGCGCGTTTTGCCCGAACTGGTCCGCCGTGCATTCATCGACCTGCTCTCTCAAAAAGCGAAGGCATGACATGACCCTATATCTGAATATCAACGGTGAAGACCGCGCCTTTCACGGCGATGCAATGACGCCGCTGGTCGATGTGCTGCGGGAAGGCATGCTGCTGACGGGAGCCAAGGCCGTCTGCCGGGAGGGCTTTTGTGGCGCCTGCACGGTGCAGGTCGATGGCATTCCGATGCCTTCTTGCCTGTTGCCCGCCGGTCTGGCTGTCGGCCGCGCGATCGTGTCTATCGAAGGCATTGGCGAAGAGGGCGAGCTCACGCCGCTTCAACGTGCTCTGGAGGATCACGACGTCGTTCAATGCGGCATGTGTTTTCCGGGCATGGTGATGACTTTGACGCCCTTCCTCGCCGCAAATCCCAACCCCAGCCGTGACGAAATCAAGCAGGCCATGGTTGGCAACATCTGTCGATGCACCGGATATGAGCGGATTATCGACGCCGTACTGTCGATGCAGGCCCAGAAGGAGACCGCGGCATGACCGACACGCTCACACATCCGGCCGTGATGAACCTCGCTAGGCGCGACGCTCGCGACAAGCTGCAAGGGCGCACCCAATATACTATCGATCACGTCAAGCCGGGAACGCTGCATGCCTTCCTGTTGCGGTCGGAGGTTCCATCGGCGCGGATCGTTCGGCTCGATCTTTCGAAAGCCCGGAAAATGCCGGGCGTCCGCGCCATCGCTACGGCTGAAGACGCCCCCGGATTTTTCGGCATCGGCATCGCAGACCATCCGCTTTTCGCCAAGGAGGTTATCCGCTATGACGGCGAGCCGATTGCGGCGATCGCCGCCGAGACGCTCGATCAGGCGAAGGCGGCGGCCGCGGCGATCGAACTCGAAGTCGAGCCTTTGCCCGCCCTGTTGACCATGGCAGAAGCGCTTTCCGAAAACGCGCCGCTCATCCACCGGGATTGGAAGAACTACGAGATCCTTCTGGAAGGGGCTGCGCGCGGCGGAAACGTCGCCTGGGAGGCGAAGGTTCTTCGCGGCGACACGGATGCGGCCTTTGCCCGCCCTGACGTGACAATCGTGGACAGCTGCTTCACGGTCGGCAGGCAGAACCACGTGCCTTTCGAACCGCGCGCCGTCGTCGCCACTTTCGAGGATGGACGCTATCACATCAAGACGTCGACGCAGGTGCCATGGACGGTGCGGAATGTGACGGCGAAGGCTCTGGGCGTTCCCGCGTCTCGCGTGCGTGTCACCGTTCCGCCCGTCGGCGGGGCCTTCGGTTTGAAGTTCGACTGCTCGCTCGAGCCGTTCGCGGCGATCCTTGCCGCGAAAACGGGTCGTCCGGTCGCCCTCGTGAACTCGCGTCGCGAGGAAATGCTGACATGCCTCTGCCGTGAAAATGCGGAAATACGCCTCCGTTCGGCTGTCACGAAGGAAGGCGAGATCGTCGGACGCGAGGCGACGGTTCTGATGGATTGCGGCGCTTATGGCGGCGAGCAGATATTCCTCACCACGATGACGGCGCATACGCTTGGAGGCAATTACAAGCTTGGCTCCGTTCGTATCTCCAGCCGGGCCGTCTACACCAATACAGCGCCAAACGGCGCTTTCCGTGCCTGTAACGGTGTTTACAACACGTTTGCGCTCGAACGTCACACGGACGAGATCTGCGAAGCGATCGGCATGCATCCGATGGAGTTCCGCCGGCGCAACGTCATCGGCGATGGCGATCTCGGGTCAACCGGACAGGTTTTCGAGGGCGAGGTTTTGCGTCCGATGCTGGAAAAGATGGAGACGTTGCAGAAGAAGGCTGTCCCATCCGCCGACCGTTCCGGTGATCGCCGGCTTTTTGGCCGGGCGACCACGGTCGGGACATGGTTCATATTCGTCGGGCCTTCGGCGGCGACGATCAACCTCAACACCGATGGAAGCGCGACATTGATTACATCCGGCGTCGAGATCGGCTCCGGCACGATGACACAGTCGTTGCCGCAGATCGTGGCCGCCAAACTGGGAATTTCGCCGCATGAGGTGATCGTCAAGGCGGCCGACACCGATGCTGCCGGCTTCGATCTCGGTGTGGGCGGCGGGCGTACGACCGTGTCGATCGGCGCGGCGAGCACGGTTGCCGCCGACGAAGTCCGACGCAAGGTGCTGGATGCCGCGAGCGAGCTTCTCCAGACCAGGACGGAAGACCTGGTTCTTGCCGATGGTCGTGTGGAGATACGCGGCAAGAAGGGCTCCGGCATGACGGTTGCCCAGGTCGCCTCGCATATCCAGAAGACGCAGGGACCCGTCATCGGATCCGGTTCCTTTACCAATCCGGGCGTCGAAGCGATGGCCGGATGCGCCATGGGGCATTTCATCGATGCGATCGATCTTCCGGTTTTTGCTGTGCATGATTGCGAGGTCGCGGTCGATCCGGATACCGGGCATGTCGAAGTCCTGAGCTACAGGGTTGTGCAGGACGTCGGGCGGGCCTTGAACCCGCGCGCCATTCACAGCCAGATCCAGGGTGGCGTCGTGCAGGGTCTCGGCTATGCATTGCATGAGGAAATGTATGTCGGGCCCGAGGGCCGTATATTGCAAAGCGGTTTCGAAACCTATCGGCTGCCGCTCGCTCTTGATGTCGTTCCGGTCGAAATCGAGCTTCACGAAGGGGCGCCCTCGATCGGACCTCTCGGGACCAAAGGCGCAGGCGAAGTGCCGATCCTCAACGTCGGTGCGACAATCGCCTGCGCGGTCTCCCGGGCAATCGGAAAGCCGGTTCATGCGCTGCCGCTTACGCCGCCAAAGGTCATGGAGCTTATCGACGGGGATGCCAGCGCATTCGACCTGCCGCATATCAGCAAGACATGGATCGACAACACGATTGCCCCGCTCCGCTAGCGGCGGGGATGAACGGCGCCAAGACTGGGTCGGCGGTCAGGAACGTTTTGAAAGGAGCAATGATGGTCGTGGACGATATTGGATCGGCTGTGACGCCCGTGCGCGAAAGCCTGACCGATGATCCCGCGCAGATCCTCGACTTCGCGATCGAGGCGTTCGCGGAAGGCCCGGTCGCTCTCGCAACCCTCGTGGAAATCCGCGGCGGAGCGGCCCGCGCGCTCGGCGCGCAGGTCGCCGTTTCCGCGGATGGCCGGTTTTGCGGCTATGTCTCGGGCAGCTGTGTCGAGGCGGCGGTGGCTGCGGAGGCGATTGACGCCATGGCTGGCGGATGCGACCGCACCGTCCTGTTCGGGGAGGGGTCTTCTTTCTTCGATATCGTTCTTCCTTGCGGTGGCGGCATTACGGTGGCCATTCACCTGCTGCGCGATCCTGCGCCCCTGCGGGAGGTTCTCGACTGCCTTCGGGCAAGACGCATCGCCGCGCTTCATTACTCGCCCGGCTCCCATTCCCTGTCGGTTGTCGAGCCGACCGCGCGCGCCGGTTGGACCGCGTCGGGCTTCACTACGGTTTTCAAGCCCAAGATACGGCTGATCCTATCCGGACATTCCATCGAGGCAGACGCCGTCATGCGTCTGGCGGCGGTCTCGAATTTCGATGTTTCGATCCTCGATAGGCAATGCGCCGCCGACGAGCTCATAAAGGCGATCGACCCGTTGACGGCGATTGCCTTTCTTCACCATGACCTCGATGCGGAAACACGGCTGCTTCCGGTCGCCCTGAGGTCGAACGCGTTTTATATCGGGGCGCTTGGCAGCACGCGAACGCATCGTAAGAGATGTGACAGTCTGGAGGCGATGGGGTTTTCATCTGCGGATACTGCGCGGATCAAGGCGCCGATCGGCATTTTCGGACCCACGAAGGATTCAGCCTCCCTCGCTTTGTCCGTCGTTGCGGACATCGCCGCGACGAGGCTCGCGGTGATGCCGTAGGAACAATCCTGGCACCGGAGATGACTTGCCGGGTTTGTCAGGGAAAAGTCGGAGCGGATCGAGACCGGTTTTGTCGAAATTCGCCCGGAGGCACTCCGAACTCGGCCTTAAACGCACGAGAAAACTGGGTTTGGTCGCTGAACCCCCAGCGATAGGCGATCTCTGCTGCGGTATAGGCGTTGTTCGGGTCTTCAAGTTCCTGACGGCAGGCCACCAGTCGCTGGTCGCGTATCCAGTTGCGGATGGTCTGTCCTGTGTCCCGGAAGAGTTCATGCAGATAACGTGTTGAGATGCCGCAGGCGCGCGCGATGCGGTCGGGATCCAGCGCGAAGTCCTGCAGGTTGGCGCGAACATAGGTCTCGATCCTGGCAAGATGCGCGCCACGCACGGTCGAGTTGCCAGAGGTCAAGACGCGCTCGTCTGCCTTGATCGCAAGCACGAGGAGATCGACGAGCTGGCGCCCGACGGTAACGCGCGCTTCCTGCGTCATGCCGTCGAACCGCGCCGGAAGCAGATGCAGCATGTCGGTGAACAAGCCGCCCGCGCCGTTGGCGGCCTCAAATTGGAGTGTGCAAAAGCGGTCAGGGGCACGCATCCGACCGGCCAGCGCGTCGGCTTCCACCTTCAACACCCACATGTGTGCCTGCTCGGCGTGGCTGAACTGGTAAGGTTCGCTGCTCCGCTCAAGGAAGAAGCCGCCGGGTCGGCATTTGACCTCCTTACCGCTTTGCGAGAAACGCACCTCCGACTTTGCCGGGACGGTGACCAGGAATTCCTCGTCACGCACGCCGCGAAAGTGATGGGGCAGTCGGTGGTATTGCAGGGCGTCGGAAGTCAGCCGCGAGATGGAAACGTCGCCGAACTGCCACGTCGTCAGGTCGCCCGAAAAGCGATCCGGATCCAGGAATCTTAGCTCCAATGGGAAATAAGCCGTCGCGATCGCGTCATGCCAATGACGGCTCCGCTCCGGAGGATGGGTGGCGCTCGTGGTGATGCTCGTCTTCATGCGGCTTCCCCTCTTTACGCCAAATTAAGCATACGGTTTTTCCCAGGCAACGAAAATCGGAGGCGGTGCGCTCCCGCGCAATCTTTCGTTCGCTGTGCACCAAGACCGTCGGGAGAAACTCTGACTAGATTAGCTCGGCTTCAACGGTGCGACAGACATCGGCGGCCAGGGAACAGTTACATCAGCACTTCCATCGGTTTCCAGGCCGTCGGTTCTCGCCCTCAACCAGCGTGAGCACGATGATTCATACCCAGACTACAAAGGTAGACCCGATCACCCTTTCGGTGGTGCGAGGCATGCTTGAGACGACACAGCGAGAGATGACGCTCGCGCTGGAAAAAACCGCCCGTTCCTCGGTTTTCAACCTGGCGCACGACTATTCCACGGCACTGTTCAACGCGCGCCCGGAAATGATCCTCCAGGGGCAGGACATTCCGATCCATCTGGGCTCTCTCATTCCTGCAATGAAGGCGGTAGCCGCCTTTTTTGGCGACGACATCCACGAGGGCGATCTGTTCCTGCACAACGACCCGGCCTTCGGCGGCAGCCATGCCATCGATACCTGCATGTACAAACCGGTCTTCTACAAGGGTGAGCTCGTCTACTGGACCGTCTGCAAAGGGCACCTGACGGATATCGGTGGCCCGGTGCCGGCCGGCTATAATCCCAACGCCACCGAAATCTACGCCGAGTGCCTGCGCATTCCGCCGGTGAAGATCTGGGACCGCGGAAAGCCGCGCCACGATGTCCTCAACATGATCCTCACCAACATGCGCGCCCGGCGCGACCAGGAGGGTGACTTCCGGGCGCTCATCGGCGCTTGCCAGGTGGGCGAACGCAACCTCGTCGCCATGCTCGACAAGTACGGCAAGGAACAGGTGGACGCTTGCGTCGATACGCTGCTCGATATGGCGGACCGTCATATGCGCGCGCTCATCGCGACCGTACCCGACGGGACATATGAAGGTCTGGCTATCCTCGAAGACGCCGGCCACGGTTTCGGAGATTTCGAAATTAAGGCAACGGTGACCATCACGGGAGATAGCTGCCACATCGCCATCGATAGCCCGCCTCAAATCCCGTATTTCATCAATTCCTACGAAGGCAACTCGCATTCGGGCGTGTATCTCGGGCTCATGATGTTCGCAGCGCTGCCGCCGCCTTACAATGAGGGGCTTTATCGCTGCGTGAGCGTCGATTTCGGGCCGAAGGGCACGCTGTGCAATGCGCAGGAGCCTGCGCCTCACATGAATTGCACGACGACGCCGATGGAAACGCTGACCGATGCGGTGCGCCTGGCCTTTGAAAAGGCGGTGCCCTCCAAGGTATCGGCGTCCTGGGGACACGCCAACGGCCTCAACATCGCTGGCCGCGATTCACGAACCAACGAGGAATTCGTCACCATGGTGCTCGCCACCATCATTTCCGGTGGCGGCGCGACGCCCAAGCAGGATGGTTGGCACGCCGTCGGCCCGGAATGCTGCTTCGGCGCGTTGACATCAGGTGACGTGGAGCTTCTCGAATACTCGTATCCCATCGTCATCCACCGCTATTCCCTGATGACCGACTCCGGCGGCGCTGGCAAATTCCGCGGCGGTTCTGGCACGGCATGGGAAGTGGAACCGCTGAACGGCGACATGCTTTGCATCGGCTTCGGCGAAGGTCGTCGCATTCCCGCCATGGGCGCCGCGGGCGCAAAATCCTCGATGATCGACACGAAGGTCGGACGCGTGGAACTGCGCCGCGATGGCAAGGTCGAGGTCGAGCGCAAGAATATCATCCAGACGATCAAGCCGGGACAGACCATCACCAACCTCAACCCCGGCGGCGGCGGTTACGGGAACCCTTATGAGCGGCCGGTCGAAAATGTCGTGCGGGATGTGCGCAACGGCCTCGTCTCCATCGAAGGTGCCCGCGCCGACTACGGCGTCGCTATCGCCGACCCGGAAACACTCGCCGTCGATGTCGCCGAGACAGCGCGCATGCGAGCCACCCAGTAAGGAAGACCAGACATGACCATGCATTCCTATCGTCTCGGCATCGACGCCGGCGGCACCTTCACCGATTTCGTCATCGCCGACCGTGCCAGCGGAGAGGTGAAACTGTTCAAGGCGCTTTCGACGCCCGCAGACCCGACAAAAGCAATCGAGAATGGTCTCGGGCTCATCGCCGCTGACCTCAGGAAGCCGATCGATGAGATCATCGCAAACTGCGATCTCTGCATCAACGGCACGACCGTCGGTCTGAATGCGCTGATCACCCATCGCGGTGGCAAGACGGGATTGATCTGCACGGCGGGCCACGAAGACTCCATCGAGATCCGCAACGGCCACAAGGAGGACGGTTTCCGCTATGATCCGGATTATCCGGCTGCGACCATGCTCGTCCCCCGCTATCTCCGGCGCGGCGTTCGCGAACGCATCCTCTCCGACGGCTCCGTGCGCACGCCTCTGCATGAGGATGACGTAAGGGAGGCCTGCCGCCTGTTCCTCAAGGAGGGCGTGGAGACCGTCGCCATCTCGTTCGTCTGGTCGGTGCTCGATCCGAGCCACGAGCGGCGCGCCGCTGACATCGTGCGCGCGATGATGCCGGAGGCCATCCTGACCGTCGGTGTCGAACTCTATCCGCAGGTGCGCGAGTACACCCGCACCTCCACCGCCGTCACCAACGCCTATCTCGCACCGGTCATGCGTCGGTATGTTGCCGCGGTCGATGCCTATTTCAGAAAATTGGGCGCAAAACAGCCTGTACGCTACTTCCAGTCCAACGGCGGACTTGCCACAGGCCAGGCAATGACCGAGCGGTCGGTTTACGCCATCAATTCGGGACCGGCCTCCGCGCCTCAGGCGGGGCTGTATGTCGGTGCGCCGTTCGATCATAGAAACGTCATCACAGTCGACATGGGCGGCACATCCTTCGACATCACCCTGACGCGCGACGGCCAGACCAACCTCAACAAGAACATCGACTTTCTGCGCTATCGTATTGGCGTACCGATGATTCAGGTCGAGACGTTGGGTGCGGGCGGCGGCTCCATCGGATGGATCGACCCTCTTGGCCTGCTGCAGGTCGGCCCGCAATCCGCGGGCTCCGAGCCGGGTCCCGCCTGCTACGGCCGCGGTGGTATCGAGCCGACTACCTCCGACGCCAACCTCGTCCTCGGTTACCTTAACCCCGAAGGCTTGCTTGGCGGCAAGCTGCCGCTCGATATTGGGAGGGCGCGCGCCGCCGTTGCGCGGGTCGCCGAGCCGCTCGGCATTTCCATCGAGCAGGCGGCGCACGGGATGTTCGCGATCGTCAACAACAGCATGGTCAACGGCATCCGCCGCGTTTCCGTGGAACGTGGCTACGATCCGCGCGATTTCGTTCTGGTTGGGGCAGGCGGCGCGACGGCAGCGCACATCACCGCGCTGGCGAGCGAGATGGGTATCGACACGATTATTCTGCCAAAACTTGCTTCCGGGCTCTGCGCCTTCGGCCAGATCATCTCGGACGTCAAATACAATTACATGGCGCCCGCCCCGGTCCGGCTGGACAATGAGGCCGCTTACCAGCGTGTGGACAGCCTGTTCCGCGAAATCGAGGAAAAAGGCGTCGCGCATCTGAAGGCGGATGGCTTCGACGACGACGCTCTCACAATCAAACGATCGATTGACATGCGCTATGTGGGCCAGGTGCATGAATGCACCGTCGATATCGGTACTTTCACGATCGATGCGACCACCATCGAAAAGGTCAAGGACGCTTTCCACGCCCGGCACGAGGAACTCTACACCTATGCGGAACGCCACAGCGCAGTCGAAGTGGTGAACCTGGAATCGACGATCTACGGCCGGATCGAAAAGGTGCGCACGCCGACCGTCGCGGGGACCGGCAAGGCAGATGAAGCGCTGAAAGGCCATCGTGACGCAATCTTCGATCAGTCCGGCGCAACGACTGCGACGCCAGTCTACGACGGCGCGAAGCTTGGTGCCGGCGCATTCATCCAGGGGCCGGCGATCATCGAGGAAGTCACCACGACCATCGTGATCGAGCCCGGCTGGACGAGCGAGCTGCACGAAAGCGGCAGCTACCTGCTGACACGTCAAAATCCATCGTAAATCCGCCGATGCGCGGCTGACGACAACAAAAAAGGGGATCTCAATGGCTGGCAATGTCTCGGCTTCCGAAGCCGACAATTCGGATTTTTCCAATGTGGCGGTGCCACCGCACGCCCGCATGCCCAAAGGCGCGCTCACCATGGCCTGGTGGGCGGTATGCAGCGCGGTGTTCTACATCGTCGTCGGCGCCGCCATGGCGCTCAATTTCGGCACGCGAAACGCCATCATCGGCATCGTGATGTCGGTCGTGGCTTATGGCGTCGTCAACGCGGTGCTGAGTCGCTTCGCCATTCGCACCGGTCTTTCGGTCGCGCTGTTCTCGCGCGTCCTTTTCGGAAATGTCGGAGCGGGATTGGCAACGCTGATCTTCTGCGCGACGGCGATCTATTACGCTGTCTTTGAAGGTTCGGTCATCGCGGTCGGCATCAACACCGTCGTGCCGTCGATTTCCTATCCGCTCGCAGCGCTGATCGTCGTGCTCTACAGCGTGCCGTTGATCTTCGGCAGCATCCAGACATGGCTGGACAAGTTCAACGGCGTGTTGCTGCCATTTTATCTGCTCGGCCTTGTCGTCGCCGTCGCGCTTGCGATCGGTGAGTATGGCTACAGCGACAAATGGCTGAATCTCGGCCCTGAAACCGGCGCTCCCGCCGGGGGATGGTGGTCCTGCTTCGTCTATTACATGGGCGTTTGGGTGCTGATGATGTACACCTTCGATTATGCCCGGTTTGGCCGCCTGGAAGATGCCCGCTATCATGCGATCTTCAACTTCGGCACGCCTTTCTATCTCGTCGCCTTCTTGATGAGCGGTCTCTTCGGTATGTTCATGATCGGCACCGTGCCGGATCTTGGCGCGCTTTCGGAGGTCAGCGTGCTGTTGGCTTTGTTGAAACTGATGGGCATCTGGGGTCTTGCATTTGTCTGGGTCACGCAGACCCGGATCAATACGGCCAACTATTACCTTGCCGCCGTCAATCTGGAAGCGCTGGTGCAACTCTTCGGCCGCCTGCCGTTCGGCCGCGTCGGGTGGGCGATTGCGGTCGGCGTCATCGTCTATCTCCTGATGCTTGCCGACGTCTTCACCTATCTGCTTCAGGCGCTCGCCTATCAGGGCATCTTCGTGGTCGCCTGGGTAGCGATTGCATTGGCCCACATTCTCATCGAACGCAACAATGGCGCCAAAGACCACGCGATCGAATATCGCGCCACCCATATGCCGGCCTTCAATGCGCTCGGCATTTCGGCTTGGATCATTGCCGCCGCTGTCGGCATCTGGCTGCATCTGTGGGGTGGTGACTATTCCGGGCTTTCCGCACCGGCAACTGCCGCTCTTGGTTTTGCGGTTTATGCGATCGGGATGAGAAGCGGATATTCGGTGCGCTCTATGGTTGGGCGCTCCTAGTCTCTCCGACCCGTCGCATGGGAATTAGAGGAGGGCGCGGCATCGCGCCCTCCCGTTCAAGTTCAAGCTTCCTCGTAGCGAAGGACGTTGGCAAGCTCGCGCTTGATGTTTTCGAGTTGAGCCGCCGAAGTCTTCGGCATCGGCATGCGCGGCAGGCCGGCTTCAGTTCCCTGCAGCGCGATCGACGTCTTGATGTTTGCCGGCAGGTTATCCGAAGAGATCGTGTTCCAGAAGCGCAGCAGCGCCTCGTGAATTTCGCGAGCCCGGACGTGATCGCCGCGCTGCACGGCATTCCAAAGCGCAATGCAGACGCCGGGAACAGCAGCCGGGTTGGCGGCAATCGTGCCGTGGCAACCGAGAGCAAAGGACGGATAGAGCAAGGCATCGACGGCGGTATAGATCTTGCAGCCGCTCGGCGTGCCCAGCATCAGATCCGCCATCATCTTCAGGTCGCCAGCGCTCTGCTTGACACCCTGCACGCCCGAAAGCTCTGCCACGCCGATATCGTCGTCAACGCGGTGGGCATCAGCACCGACCACCCGTTCCCGGACGACCGTGTCGAGGATTTCGACCGGATGATCTATGTCAATCTGCGCGGCACATTCATCATGTCTCAGGTGTTTTTCCTGCAGATGATCGAGCGCGGCCATGCACGAATCATCAATTTTGCTTCGCAATTCGCCTATGTTGGCGCACCGTCAAAGCGATTGCGCCGGGATTGATCGAAACGGCGCAGCTTGCCGGTATGACGCAAGACAGGCAGGCCCCTAATTTTCAAGCAGACGCTGTCGCCGAATGGCGGCGATGTGATATTTTTGCGCCAAGGCCCTGCTGGCCTTGGCGGAGCGACCGGTAGGCGTCGATATCGAAGTCGACATTCCAAGTCTGACCGCAGCCTGGTTTGACCCCGTCTGGTCGACTGCGGAACGAAAACGCGCAGCCTGTTCCAGTTTCGATCGCGCCCGGCTTCTTGCCATCTGGCGGCGAAAGGAAGCGGTGGTCAAGGCATTTGGAACCGGCCTTTCCCAACCGCTGACCGATGTCGTCGTTCCCATTGAGCGGGAGATCGAACCATCCGGCCGTTGGAGCCTGTTGAAAACATCGTCCGCCATCCATGCCTTTCATTGCAGGGAACTGATCCTGCATGGAAACACGGCCTGTGTTGCGACCCAATCGGTCTCCCGGCTGCAGTTTCAATCTTTGGTGCCGCCATAGTCTCGGGCATCCCCACACTAGCGCCAGGTGTCGGCGTTAAAACCCGCCACCGCCTGAAGGCTCGCCGCATCGCTGGCCATCATCCCGGACGCTTACTCCTTCTGCTCGGCTGCGGCGGCGCGGGCGCGAGAGGGCGGCATGCCGAAGCGGCGCAGGAAGAGTTGCGAAAAATGGCTGGAATTGCCGTATCCGACGGCAAGGGCCGCCTGGGTGACGTTCGTGGCGCCTGCCTCGATCAGGCGGCGGGCTTCCAATAGCCGCTGTTCCTGCAGGAAAGCGTAAACCGCATGTCCATACATGGCCTTGAAGCCGGTCTTCAGGCGCTTCTGGGTCAGGCCGATTTCCTGGGCGAGTTCGTCGAGCGTCCATGGACGCGACATTTCGGCGATCATCAGGTCGCGCGCCCGTTGCAGCGGGCGGCGGTCGCGGGGCGGAATGGCTGCGGCCGGCTGCACCTTGCGCATTGCGGTGATCGAGGCGTTGATGATGTCGAGCGCTCGCGCCTCGAATGCCAGATCGTCGTTTTCGACCATGGCGCTGTCGAACAAGGCACGGGCAACGGTCAGCAATTGCGGCGGCACGGGCAGCACGCCGACCCAGGTACCGTTGCCAGACGCCATATGCAGGCTGTGCTGGTCGTCGAGCGTCGTCAGGAGTTCGCCTGCGCCGAGCTTTTGCCAGAGCGCCATGTCGACGCGGATGTCCATGCCCTTGAAGCGCGTGCCGACCGGCACGTCGTAAAAGCCGATCGCCCCCTTGGGTGCTGCCATGAAATAGATGCGGCCAGGCCGGTAGGGAATGGCCGACAGCCGCTCTCCCTCATCGCTGAGCAGCCATCCCTGCCCCGACGCTTCGAAGAGAAAATCGATGGCGACGCAGGGCTCTGTGGCGAATCGGCCGGAGAAATCCGCGCCGATGATCATGTCGAACACCGAGATTGTCAGGCCGGGCCGCACGCCGAGGATCTTGTACGCGCCCTCCGTCGAAAGCGCGGAATGGGTTTCGTCCGCCGGGCTCGGGCCGAGCACGACGACGTCTACCTGATCGGACTGGACCAAGGTCCGCTGCTCCATCCTCAAACCCATGATGACCCCCGCTGATGCCGTTGCGCCGAAAAAACTGACCGGATCGCAATATCTTTGAACCTGATTACAATAGTCAAGTTTTAATGAAAGGCTTATGGAGGTCGCATATTTCGGTGTGAGGGGCAATGTCTGCGACCTATATGAAACTTTCGGCCCGTTCCGGAGCCTGGACCGTGCTCGGTCTGCTCGCGGGCCTTTATGCCGCGCAATCGGTCACGGGCAGCATGGTGCAGTCGGCATTGCCGGTCGCACTGCGCGATGCCGGCATGCCGCTCGACCAGATCGGTTACCTCGCCATCCTGTTTTTGCCGTGGGCGTTGAAATTCCTGTGGGCGCCGCTGGTCGACCGGTTCTTCACCGAGCGCGCCTGGATCCTCGCCTGCCAGGCGGGCATTGCCGCCTGCGTTCTCGTCGCGGCCGCCTTTCCGCCGCAAACCGCTCTGATGCCGCTTTCGGCGGTGCTGCTGGTCATGGCGATGCTGGCCGCCACCCAGGACGTCGCAACGGATTCGCTTGCCGTCAGGGCCACCAGCGCGCAAACGCGCGGCGCGGCGAGCGGCGCATCGACCGCCGGCGCCTATGTCGGCTTCCTGATCGGCGGCGGCTTGTGGCTGGTGGTCTACAATGCCGCCGGCTGGGCCGTGTCCATGGCGGCGATGGCCGCTTTCATCGCCGTGCTCAGCCTGCCGGTCTTCTTCTCCGCCGATCTGGCGGCCCCGCGCAACAGGAATGAGCGCCCAGCCGCCCGCCACGGTGCGTTGCGCAACGTGCTGTCCAACCGGGCGCTGATGAACGGCCTCATGTTTCTCGCTGTCTATCAGGTCGGCATCCGCATGGGCTCGGCAATGAGCGGCCCCTATCTGGTCGACAAGGGGCTTTCGCTCGATGCGATCGGCATGGTGCGCGGCGCCGGTGGCGCGATTGCCGGCTTCATCGCCTCGACGCTGGGCGCGCTGCTGGTTCAGGCAGCGGGCGTTAAGCGCGCAGTCGTCGCCGCCGCTGTCCTCAATGCGGCGGTGCTTGCCGCACTCGCCTCGCTGGAAGTCGTCGGCTCGATATCGCAGACATGGGCGGCGGCGCTTCTCGTGACCCAGGCCGGTGCGGTCGCCCTGTCCTTCGTCGCGCTCTACGCGGCGATGATGAACTGGTGCAATCCCGAGCAGACCGCCACCGATTTCGCGGTTCTGCAAAGCCTCGACGCCATCCTCGCCATTGCCGCCTCGGCTGCTGCCGGCCATCTCGGCAAGGCCTTCGGATACAGCCCGCTCTTCGGCGCTTCCGCCGTTTTCCTTGTCGCGGCCCTGCTGCTCGTTTCCCGTTTTCTGGCCGTGCCCGGCCAGCCCCGGCCTCAATCCCATTCGCATTCGCACTTAGAAGAAAAGGTATCGGAACCATGATGCGTCATCGCCTCAGCGGGGTCTCCGCTCTCGCCATCCTCGCCGGCACACTGCCGCCGACACGACGCTTGCGCCCATCGTTCTCACATTGACGAAACGCATCGAGGATTATTTCTTCCTGCCGTCTTCGGTGGATGTCGCCGATGCCGAGACGCTGCAGCTGCGCGATATCGATACCGTCGCCGATCTCGACCGGGTGTTCCCGGATGTGAACATCAACACGCGCTCCAGCCGCGCCTATACCAATTTTACCGTCCGCGGCCAGGCCTCTCTCGATTTCTACAATCCGAGCACGCAGGTCTATGTCGATGGCCTGCCGCAGGACAGTTTCAACCTCGCCCGAAGCCTGCCCGGCGGCGTCGAGAACGTCGAATTGCTTTACGGTCCGCAGGGCACGCTCTACGGTCGCGGCGCGATCGGCGGCGTCATCAACATCACCACCCGCAAGCCCGATGACGAGCGGCGCTTCGGCTTCAATGGCGACATCACCTCGAACGGTGCGAGCGCCAGCGCCTATGCCAGCCTGCCGCTCATCGCCGATACGCTTTACGGCGACCTGACCTTCAACGGCCTGCATGAAAACAACGATTACACGACGATGATGACGGGCGAGGAGGTCGGCGGTTCCAACGACGTCAACGGCCAGCTGCGGCTGCGCTATGCGCCGACCGGCAGCCCGCTCGACGTGATGATCTCGGCCGGACGCGGGCGCGTCACCTCCACCGAGGAATATTTCGTCATGGAGTCGATGCTGGAGGATCGGATCGCACTGCCGATCCCCTCGAAATACACGCTCGACACCTGGAATTTCGGCATCAATGCCAGCTACGATCTTGGCGAAGCGACGATTACCGCGCTCACCGGCTACCAGAAGAGCGATTTCGACCGCACGGTCTTCGGCTCCTATACGCCGGAGCAGCAATGGACCTTCAGCCAGGAGCTGCGCATCGCCTCCAATCCGGGGCAGGGCAATGCGTTCGATTACGTTGCGGGCGTCTATTACCAGCACCTCGATTTCGTTCGTAACCTGCCGGCCTACGGGCAGGTCGCCAACCAGAAGATCGACTCGTACGCCGCCTTTGCAGACGTCACCTGGCATGCGACCGACCGGCTGGACATCACGCCCGGCCTTCGCCTCGATTTCGAGCGCGCCGGGGCGCAAGCCGATGGTTTCGTCAATTTCGACGAAAGCAATGATTTCATGGCGCTTTCCCCCAAGCTCGGCGCTAGCTACAGCCTGACGGACACGTTGCGTCTCTATGGCCTGTTCAGCACCGGCTTCAAGGCGGGCGGCTTCACCCGCACCGTCACCTCGCTCAACAATTCCTTCACCTACGATCCGCAGACCACCTATAATGGCGAGATCGGCCTGAAATATCGCAACGAGACGGGAACGCTCGAAGCGCAGCTTTCGGGCTATTACAACGTCACCAAGGACTATCAGATGTTCGTCGGCGTCCAGCCGCTGCAATATCTGCAGAATGTCGGCGAGGTGACCGCCAAGGGCATCGACCTCAAGCTGCGCGCCAAGCCGACCGACGATCTCGGCATCACGCTCGGGATCGGCTACAACGATACCAAGTTCACGAAGTTCAAGGATCCGACCGGCAGCGGGGCCGATTATACCGGCAAGAGCGTGCCCTATGCGCCTGCCTTTACGCCCAGCCTGATGGTCGATTACCGTTTCGAGATAGAAAACGGCGCCGCCATCCTTCCCTATGCGGCGGTCAACTATGTCGACAAGGTCTATTTCGACGAGGCCAATTCGATCGGCCAGAAGGGATATGCGCTCGTCGATGTCGGCGTGAAGCTGGAACTGGACAAGCAGATCACGGGCGAGGCCTTCGTCACCAACCTCTTCGACAAGACCTATACGACCTACGGCTTCAACGCCGGCGCGCCCTATGGCAACGTCTATCAGCTCGGCGACGGCAGGACCTTCGGCGCCCGCCTCAACCTGACCTTCTGAGGAGGGCGGCATGCGTATCCTGATCGTCGGCGGCGGTCCCGCTGGCCTCACCCTTGCCGCGTGCCTGAAAGCGCGCGGTATCGAAAGCGTCGTCATCGAGAAGGCGGAGAAGGGCCGCACCGGCGGCTATTCCATCGGCCTGCATGTCAATGGCTGGAATGTCGCCGAACGGCTGGGGCTGATCGAGGCATTCAAGGCGAAAGCCATGCCGCTCGGCCCCGCCCTGCATCGGGACCGGTTCGGCCGCAAGCTGTTTTCCTATGACTACCGGACGCTCTACAAGGCGTCCGGCGGGCGCATCCTCGCCATCATGCGCAATGCGTTTCAGGATATTCTGACCTCGCATGTCGAGGCGGATGTCGATATCCGCTACCGCACGACGCTGACCGATATTACCGACGATGGCGATGGCGTCGATGTGACGCTGTCAGACGGCAGCCGCGACCGTTTCGATCTCGTCGTCGGCGCCGATGGATATCGCAGCGCCTTGCGGGCCATGCTGTTCGGCCCGCATGAAGCATTCCTGCGGCCGCTCGGCTATCGCGCCAGCGCCTGGCGGGTGCCGGTCACGAAGCCTCTGGGCGCAAGCTTCGTCGGCATGATGGATGTCGATCATCAAGGCGGGCTTTACGATATCGGCGACGGCCATGCCGCGACCCTGTTCTGCTGGCGCGACGACCGCACCGACAGGCTGGACCCGGACGAGCGTCGCGAGATCCTCAACCGGCAGTTTGGCACCTGGCCGGAGCCGGTTGCCTCGGCGCTTCGGTCCTCCGTCGATTGGGATGAGGCCTTCTTCGACACCGTCGCCCAGATCGAGGTGCCGAACTGGTCGAAGGGCCGCGTCGTCCTGCTCGGCGATGCCGCCTGGTGCCTGACATTCCTTGCCGGGCAGGGCACATCGACGGCAATGGCCGGCGCCTATATTCTGGCGGCCGAGCTGGCGGACAAGCCTCATCCCCAGGCCTTCGAGGCCTATGAGCAAAGGCTGCGCCCGCTCGTTACCCGCATGCAGGCCGTCTCCCGCAAGATCGGCGGCCATTATATTCCGCAAAGCCGGATGGGCATGCGCATTCAATCCTGGATCCTGCCGATCATGCTTTCAAAGCCGTTCGCGAAGCTCGCCGCGAGCCAGTTTTCCGCACCGGCTCTGGAACTGGATGCCTAGCAAGGGATCGGCGCAGATGAGGCGCGTTTCATCCTCGGACATGAGTTTATGGTGCGGTAGATGGCAATTCGGTGCGGTTTTTTGGCTTGGGCGGTCGAAATGATGACCTGCCTTTCGCGTTTTCGTAAAGAAGACCCGTTTCAAAAGAACGCAGTCGCAGCATCGCTAGAGCCCACTGTAGGCCAAGCGGCCTCCTGAACGAACTTGGGCCGGACGGAAACGCTCCTCGCGAGCAGTGCAGACGGACCGTCCTGTTCAATATCGGCTTCGGCGTGCCGAAATTCGGAAGCCGGATGTATTCAGCGCCGGTGTCCCGCTGGTGTGCGGTTTTCGTGGTGCCTGACGATGACGCCGTCGTGAATCGGAACCGTCCGCCTTGCAACCAGTCGCGCATATTCCAGTCATGGCGCGCGTACAAGACAATGCGCGGCTTTGCAGAATGGTGCAATCGCGCCATCTCACTGTCGCAAATGACAAGGCGAGGGCGGGTGGCTTATGGTTCCATCCCTGTGCTTGAGGTGCTCGCCGGTTTGCAAGAATCGACGGGATAATTGGGAAGCCGGTTTGATGCCGGCGCTGCCCCCGCAACGGTAGCAGAGCTGAAACTGCGGCATTATCCACTGGAGGAGATCCGGGAAGGCGCCGCAGGGGTCCAAGGGAGGACGGCTCTGAAGCCCGGAAACCAGCCTCGGGACCACAACTCGACTGATCGCGGTGGGTGATCAAGAGACGGATGTCAGTGGACTCAGGCGCTCTTGCCTGCTCTTCACGGCGCACGTTTTCCGCAAAGTCCACCATGCCCAGTCCTTGACCCTTGCGAGGACCGACCATGGATATCCGTTCCGACATGCTTTCGCGCCTGAAGGCGCGCAAACCGGGCTACACGCTCGACCGCCCTTTCTATCTCGACCCGGATTTCCACAAGCTGGATCTGGAGCAGATCTGGTACCGCGACTGGCTGTTCATCGGCCATGATTGCGAAATCCCCAATCCCGGCAACTACATGACGGTCCAGATCGGCGAATTTCCGATCATCATCGTTCGCGGCAATGACGGCTCCGTCAACGCCATGCACAATTCTTGCCGCCATCGTGGCTCGCGCGTCTGTCAGGAGCACCGCGGCTCGGCGGCCAAGCTGGTTTGTCCCTATCACCAGTGGACCTACGAGCTGGATGGCAGCCTGCTCTATGCGCGCCAGATGGGCGAGAATTTCGACACGGCCGACTTCGGCCTGAAGCGCGTCGCCTGCGAACTGGCCGGCGGCTATATCTTCGTCAGCCTGGCCGACAAGCCGCTGGATTTCGCCCCCTTCCGCACGGCGATGGAGCCCTATTTCCTGCCGCATCGCCTGCGCGACGCCAAGGTCGCCTATGAAAGCACCATCATCGAGAAGGGCAATTGGAAGCTCGTCTGGGAAAACAACCGCGAATGCTATCATTGCGCGGGCAACCACCCGGAACTGTGCAAGACCTATCCGGAAGCGCCGACCGCGACCGGCGTCGCCGGCGCTGAAAACGATCCCGAGATCGCCGAACACTGGCAGAAATGCGAATCCATCGGCCTGCCGAGCCGCTTTGCGCTTGACGAGGCCGGGCAGTATCGCGCCGCGCGCATGCCGTTGCTGCGCGATGCGATCAGCTACACGATTTCCGGACGTAAGGCCGTGCAGATGCGTCTGTCCGACGAGATCAACATGGACCGCATCGGCACGCTGTTGCTGTTCCATTATCCGACGACATGGAACCATGTTCTCAGCGACCATGCGATCACTTTCCGGGTGATGCCGCTCAGCGCCACCGAAACCGCCGTCACCACCAAATGGTTGGTGCACAAGGATGCGGTCGAAGGCATCGACTATCGCCTGGACGAACTCACCCACGTCTGGACCGAAACCAACGACCAGGATCGCCAGATCGTCGAGGAAAACGCGCGCGGCATCCATTCGCCCGCCTATCAGCCTGGCCCCTATTCGCAGGTGCATGAAGGCGGCGTCGAGCAGTTCGTCGAATGGTATTCGGCCTTCATGCTGGAACGGCTGGGCGGCGCGGCAAAGACGCCGCTGCGTTCGGTCGCGTGAGCGGAGAGCTTCGATGAACATGATCCCGGTCATCGGCACGGTCCCCGACGCCCTGCCGCTCGATGAGATGACGCCATGGAATTCGGCGCGGCAGATGCTGGTCTGCACCGCCGTCCATGACGAGGCGCAGGATGTGAAGACCTTCACCTTCGCCGTCGAGGGCAGCGGCTGGTTTCGCTATCAGCCGGGCCAGTTCGTGACGCTGGAATTGCGCACACGGGACGGCGACCTGCATCGCACCTATACGATCTCGTCGACGCCATCCCGGCCCTACGCGATCTCGGTGACGGTCAAGGCGCAGGCCGGCAGCATCGGCACGCGCTGGATGTTCGAGAACCTGCGGCCGGGCTCGCGCGTGCGCGCCTATGGGCCAAACGGACATTTCACGCTCAACCAGCGTCCGGGCCGCAAGTTCCTGTTCGTTTCGGCCGGGTCGGGCATCACGCCGACCATGTCGATGTTGCGCTTTCTCTCCGATTGCGCACCGGGAACCGACGTCATGTTCATCAATTCGGCGCGCCGGCCGGAAGACATCATCTTCCGCGACGAGCTTGCGCTACTGGCCGCGCGGATGCCGAACCTGTGCCTCGGCTTCCTGCCGGAATCGCGTTCCGCAGGCTTTGCATGGGCCGGCCTGACCGGGCGCATCGACCGCCACAAGCTCGCGCTTCTCGCCCCCGATTTCATGGGGCGGGAAGTCTATTGCTGCGGGCCGGAGCCGTTCATGAACGCGGTCAGCGGCATGCTGCGGGTGGAAGGCTTCGACATGGGCCACTACCATCAGGAAAGCTTCGGCGCGGCGTCCATCGCCCAGAACGTTCACCAGCAGGCCGAAAGCCGGGCGGCCGGAGAAGGGGGCGAAGGTCTGGTGGTGGATTTCCTCGGCTCCAGCCGGCAGGCCATCTGCGAACCCGGCCAGACTGTTTTGCAGGCGGCACGCTCCGCCGGCGTGCGCATTCCGGCGGCTTGCGAATCCGGCATCTGCGGCACCTGCAAGGTGCTCAAGCGCGAGGGCGAGGTCGATATGCGCCACAATGGCGGCATCAGCAACGAGGATATCGCCGCAGGCTTTATCCTTGCCTGTTGTTCGCGACCGCTCGATGCCGTGACCATCGAAGCCTGACCGGAAGGCGGCTTTCGGTCGGGGCGGTGATTGGGCGATCCTCTAGCGCGACGAAGACCCGGATGACATAGAACCGGGTCTTGCGCTCCTGAAAGATGCCTTGAAGTTGCTGTCGGCCTGCGGATCGTCCGTCGTCTGGCGGCCATCATGATAGCGAACCCGACAATTTCTGGTTGTGCGCAGTTGTGCGCGACGGCGTTGACAACGGCCTCGGCCCCATCTCGGGCCGCCCTTACCGTGTTCCCTACTATTCCCCCCGGCTTTGCCTCGTGAACAGCCCATGCCGAGCATCCACTATATGCGCGCATGATATGGTTGCGCTATTTCGATGCGTTCATTGTGTGCAAAAACTCGATCGCCAAAACAGCATCCGTGCCTTCAGGCCCTGGAAATCTTCGTCTCAATTCCATCACTTCTGGCTTTTGAAGCGCTGATCTTGTCGAACAGGAGCGGGATCTCATGGGCGGCGCGTTGCTCGGCCGACAAAAAGGCCTGAAGTTTTGCATGCGTATCCAGCCTCAGAACAAGGGCATGGCTTGCGTCGTCGGTATTCTCACCATTTGACAAACCCAATGCCGCCTCGATTTTTTCGATCTCCGGCACGCTTGCATGATTGTGCGTTCGAAGACTTTGGCGCGTGTGTTCGTCGATGAGGATGAAATCGACCGGAAGAGCATCCCGGCCGCTCGTCATCGCTTCACCTACGAGCTTGCCGTCGATCACGATCTTGATGCCGAGCGCCCTAAGCCTCTCGAGTTCCGTGCGGATATGTTCGAGTTCCATGTGACCGAAACCGCTTCCAATACGCAGTTCAAGCCGGTCGGCTGCGAGACCTGTCTCGCGGAGCGCCAGCTTCACCGTATCCGGTAGGTCGCCGCTCATCAGCTGAACCGGCGATATGCCCACCGAAATCATCAAAAGCGGCCATTCGAGCACAGCCCTGCAGGCGGCGCGCAGAGCCCAGTCGCCAAGTGGCACGATCAGGCCGCTATCCTCCGCCAGAGGCAGGAAGCGATCGGCCGTCAGGCGACCCCGCTTTGGATGATCCCATTCGATCTGCACTTCGACGGCTTCCAGCACCCCGTCCTCGGTCCTGAACCGGGGGCGGAAGAAAAGCTTGAACTGATCCGCTTTGATGCCGAACCGCATCTCGTGCGCAAGGTGGCGATCGGCCTCGTTGCCGTATTTGCCTGTATCCGAAAAGAAACTGTATGTGCCGCGCTGACCGCCTTTGGAGCGATAGAGCGCCACATCGGCATGCCGCAACAGTTCTTCGTCCTGGCGCGAATCCTGTGGCGCCTGGGCAATTCCGATCGATAGTCCCACGGTCAGGCTGCTTTTGTCGTGACGGATCGGATCCTTGACGACGGCGATGAGCTTTGCTGCGAGGGCGGCGGCTTCCTCGCGCGAGAGATCGGGCGCTGCAACGACGAATTCATCACCTCCGACGCGCGCGACGATCTGGTCCGTGTCAAGCGCCTGCTTCAGGCGAGCGGCAACCTCACGCAGAACATGGTCGCCGACATGATGGCCGAACGTGTCGTTGATCGGCTTGAAGTGATCGAGGTCGAGATAGAGGATAGTCAGTTTAGGATCGAGCGATTGCAGGTTGCTGCGCACGAATTCCGCCAGCCCCGTGCGGTTGGGCAGGCCTGTCAAAGCGTCATGCAAGACCTCTCGTCTCGCTCGTGTCAGATCCGCCGCTACGGCCACGTCCGCCGTGATATCGGTGGCGATCTTGACGACCTTGAAGGGCTTGCCGTTCAGATCGAAGATCGGGTTGTAGCTTGCCTGTATCCAGACTTCGCGACCGTCCTTGCCGCAACGGCGGAATTTCGACGACAGGAACGTGCCGTTGCGCAGTTGCTCCCAGAACTGGCGGTATTGATCGCTATCGGCAAGGCTTGGTTCGACGAGCTTGCTGTGATGGCGGCCGACGAGTTCATCGAGATCATAGCCAATTGCATCGAGGAAATTCTTGTTGGCATCGAGGATGATCCCGTCCATGTCGAAGGACACCACACATTGCGATCGACTGATTGCCGAAATCTGCCCCTGATGATCGCCCTGGCGCAGTTTATCCACGGTGACATCGACGGCATTCTTGACGACTTTGAATGGACGGCCGTTCATATCGAAGATCGGATTGTAGCTTGCCTGAAGCCAAACTTCCGCACCATCCTTGCAGAGGCGCTTGAACTCTCCGCTCTGATGCTCGCCAGCCGCGAGCTTGCGCCAAAACTGCATATAGTCTTCGCTGTCGCGCTCGGCGGGCGAGACGAACATGCTGTGATGTTGTCCTCGAACTTCGGACAGGCGGTAACCCGTCAGCGCAAGAAAATTGTCGTTCGCATCGAGAATGGTCCCGTCCAGCCCGAAAGAGATCACGCTTTGGGATTTGTGCATCGCTGCAATCTGCCCCTGATGATCGGCTTGGCGGAGTTTTTCGCGAGTAATCGCCGTGGCGTATTTGACGACCTTGAACGGCTTGCCTTCCTGGTCGAAAACGGGGTTATAGGTTGCCTGCAGCCAAAGTTCGTTGCCGTCTTTGCCGACGCGCCTGAATTCCCCAGAGCGGTGGCGACCCTGCTTCAGATCGCTCCAGAAGATGTCGTATTCCAGGCCGTGCGCATAGGACGGATCGACGAACATGCGATGATGCCGGCCTTCGATTTCCTCAAGCCGGTATCCCACGGCGGTCAGAAAGTTCTCGTTCGCATCGATGATGGTGCCATCCAAATCGAATGTGACGACACATTGCGACTTGTGGATCGCTGCGATCTGACCCTCGTAGTCGGCCTGCTGCAGCTTCTCGGCGGTGACATCGATCGCGTATTTGACGACCTTGAACGGATGGCCATGTGCGTCGAGGACGGGACTGTAAGTCGCGCGTAACCACACCGGGCGGCCGTCCTTGCCGAGCCGGCGGAACTCGCCTGAGTCGTGATGACCTTGTGCAAGGTTCCACCAGAAATCCATGTATTCCGGTGAGGCCGCTTGCGCATGATCGACGAACATACGGTGATGGTGCCCGGCCACCTCCTCGATTGCATATCCCATCGTATCGAGGAAGACCTGATTGGCGTCGAGAATCGTGCCGTCGAGACCGAAATGGATGACGGCCTGCGACCGGTTGATTGCAGCGATCTGGCCGCTCTCATCAGCCGCTTTGTGCTTGAGGCGGGTGACATCGCGCATGAGAACGATGACTTCCTCGACCTTGCCGGCGGCATTGCGCGCAGGATGATAGATCGCCTCGGCGACGAATTCCGTGCCATCGCGCCGAACTCGAGTCACGTCGCCGCGGAATGGCATGCCTTCATCGAAGACTCGGGCGATCTGCCGTTCGACATCCGGGTCGGCATGAGCAGACAGGAGGATACCGCGGCTACGCCCGGCCAGATCCCAGGCGCGGTAGTCGAACATTTCCAGAAACAGGGTATTCGTCCGCAGGATCGTCCCGTCCGGGGCCAAGGATACGCGCGCCATGGCTTCTTCAAGTGCCGCGACATCGTTCGCAGTAGCCGTATTCTCCGTCACCTGCTTGAGCATTATTCCCCCGATATCCAAGATGCTCTGCATCGACTGCATCCGCGCTTCCACTCAAGCGATCGTCGAGGAACAGGATGAGAGATATGACAGGTGTTTTTCTATAATTCGTAAAAGAACTTGTGAGCGGAGCGGTCAACGCGGATCACAATTTTTCTATATTTGTTCCAGATGCTTTCTCGAACCAGCCCTCTTCGTGCAATCGGGTTTCAAGACGTCGTTTCGCAGACTTCGAGGCGGGACAAACGATTGCCGGCAAAATGGCCGGCCTACCGTTCAAAGATCACAATTCATTTCGATGATGTCGGCTAGGCGCCATGCAGGATGAGGTCGGCGCCCTTTTCTGCGACCATCATGGTCGGTGCGTTGATGTTGCCGGCGGTGATGTTGGGGAAGATGGATGCATCGACGATGCGCAGGCCTTCGACGCCGTGCACCCGGAGACTGGCGTCGACCACGGAGCCATGCGCGTCGGGTCCCATGGCGCAGGTGCCGCAAAGGTGGTAGATCGAGCCGGAATTATCGCGGAAATAGTCGATCAGCGCCGTGTCGCTGGTCATGTCAGGGCCGGGCGAGACCTCTTCGCCGGTAACGGCCGAAAGTGCGGACGCCGCGGCAATGCGGCGTACCAGCCGGCTACCCTGCAGCACCTCCTCGATATCCTTGTTGGCGGAAAGATAGTTCGGGCGGATCTCCGGGGCGATCATCGGATCGGCGGCGTTGATCGACACGCTGCCGCGGCTGGCCGGCCGGCAGGAATTGAAGCACAGGAGATAGCCCGGATAGGGCTCCGGCTTCAGCCCGGCCTTGGGATCGTTGGGAATGCGATAGGAAAGCGGGTTGAAGTAAAGCTGGATATTGGGCTGCGCCTCGTTATCAGAGCCGCGGAAGAAACCGCCCGCCTGGTTGACGCTCATCGCGAACGGGCCCTTGCCGGTCAGCAGATATTGCAGGCCGAGCTTCGCCTGGCCGAACAAGCTGCCGAATTCGCCGTTCAGCGTCGGGATCGTCGCGCGATAATAATAGCTGGCGCAGAGATGGTCCTGCAGGTTGCGTCCGACGGCGGGCAGATGGCTGCGCACGTCGATGCCGAGTGCCTGTAGCGCCGCGCCGTCGCCAATGCCGGAAAGCTGCAGGAGTTGCGGGCTGCCGACCGCGCCGGCGGCGAGGATGACTTCGCGGCGGGCTGCAAACTTCCGTTTCTGCCCGTCCTGCCGGACCTCGATGCCGCTGACGCGTCCATCGATGGCAAAGGTCAGCCGCTCGACCCGCGTGTTGCGTTCGATCGTAAGGTTGGGCCGGTCCAGGGCCGGACGCAGATATTCGGCGCTGGAATGGGAGCGCTGGCCACGATTGGTGTTGACGTCGTAGACACCGGCGCCCTCGATCTCGGCGCCGTTGAAATCCGCGTTCATCGGCAGGCCGAGCGCGCGGCAGCTTTCGAGGAAGGCATCGGTGATGCGGTGGGTCATGCCGCGCATGGGCGTGACATGGATCGGCCCATCGCCGCCATGCCAGGGGGAGGGGCCGCGCGCATGGGTTTCCAGCTTGCGAAAATAGGTCAGCACCTCGTCATAGGTCCAGCCGGGATTGCCGGCGCGCGCCCAGTCGTCAAAATCCTCCTTTGCGCCGCGCACGAATATCATGGCGTTGATCGAGCCCGACCCGCCCTGCACCTTGCCGCGCGGCACATAGATTTTGCGCCCGTGCAGCTCCGCCTCCGGCTCGCTGTAATACATCCAGTTGACGCGCGGATTGTAATAGCTGCGGGCATAACCGACCGGGATCTTGAACCAGAAGGAATCGTCCCTGCCGCCGGCTTCGACCAGCAGGACGTTATGCTTGCCGCTTTCACTGAGGCGGCTCGCAAGGATACAGCCCGCCGAGCCCGCGCCGACGATGATATAGTCGTAATTCATCGCCTTCTCCTCACCCGCGCGCGGGTGCAAACGCCTTCACGTCGGCGGGCTGGCTATCCATCTGGAGATGCAGGCGCGCGCCGGTATAGGGCGTGTGGGCTTCGATCACGTCGAGGTTCAGTTCGATGCCGAGGCCCGGTTCGCGCGAGGGAATGATGTAGCCGTCTTCGACCACGAGCTTGGTCTTCAGCACTTCGGCGTGGAAGCCGGAGAAATCGACGATGGCCTCGTGAATCAGGAAATTCGGCGTCGCAGCCGAAAGCTGGATACTGGCCGCGGCGCCGACCGGTCCGTTGTAGAGATGCGGCGCGACCTGTGCGTAATGCGCTTCCGCCATGCCCGCGATCTTCTTCGCTTCAAGCAGACCGCCGACACGCGCGACGTTCATTTGCAAGATCGAGGCGGCCTTCAATTCCAGCACGCGCTGGAATTCGTACTTAGTTGTCAGCCGCTCGCCTGTCGAGACGGGAATGGAGATGGCGCGGGCGACTTCTGCCATGGCGGCCTCCTGTCCAGGGGGCACCGGCTCCTCGAGCCACAGCGGGTCGTATTTCTCAAGACGCTTGGCGAGCCGGATTGCCGAGGAAGGAACCATCTGCCCGTGTGTGCCGAAAAGAAGATCCGCGCTGGACCCGACGGCATCGCGAATCTTGCGGCAGAACTCCTCGCAGCGATCCATCACGCCGAGGGAAAGCTGGTGGCCGGAATAGTTGGTGTAAGGGCCGGCCGGGTCGAATTTGACCGCGGTGAAGCCCATATCGACCATCTTGATCGCCCATTCGGCGGCAAGGTCCGAGTCGTTGTAGTCGTATTCGCCGGCAGCGTTTATGGGGTATAGATAGGTATAGGCGCGCAGCTTCTCGTGCACTGTGCCGCCAAGGAGATCAGAAACCGGCCGGCCGGCGGCCTTGCCGATAATGTCCCAGCAGGCGATTTCGAGGCCGGAGACGATGCCCATCATGGTGGGGTCTGGGCGCTGGGTGAAACCGCTCGAATAGGCCGAGCGCCAGAAGCGCTCGATGCGGTGCGGATCGTGCCCCAGGAGATGACGCTCGAAGACGTCGTCAATCAGCGCCGTGAGTGCACTCGGATGGAAGGATGTGGCGTAGATCTCGCCGACGCCCTCGATGCCGCAATCGGTCTGTAGGCGCACGAAGATCCAGTACATCCCGCCGATATGCGGTGGCGGCACGGCGACGACATGCGTCTTGAGGGAAACGAGCTTCATGGATTACTCCTCTTCTTGAGGCGGGTCATCGGGACCCTGATAAGGAAAGCGCCGGGCAGGCAGATGGCTGCAATTGAACTGATACGCGGCAAGGCCTGGGAATGTCCGCGCGCGCTCCCATTTTGCCGGAAGGGTGGCGCTCGCGGTCTTCTTTTCCCGTCCGCTCTACTCGGTCCTGCCGCTCGATGCGCTCGGTCAGTGCTTCAGGATGACGAGGCGCGTCTGGGTGAATTCCAGCATGCCGTGTTTTCCGTCGTCGCCTCCCAGGCCGGATTTCTTCCAGCCGGAATGGAAACCCTGATAGGGATCGGCCGGGAAACGATTGACATAGAGTTCGCCGGCCTCGATGGTTGTGGCGGCGCGCATGGCCTTGCGGTAGTTTTCAGTGAATAAAACCGAGCTAAGGCCGAACTGATGGTCGCTGGCGAGCGCCAATGCCTCGTCAAAATCCGCGTAGCTGAGGACGGCGAGCACAGGGCCAAAAACTTCCTCCCGCACGATTTCCATGTCCTGGCGGCAGCCGGACAGAAGAGTCGGAGGATAAAAATAGCCATCTCCAGACGGAATGTAACCGCCGGTCTCGACGATAGCGCCCTCGGCGCGGGCACGCTCGACCATGGCGTGAATACGTTGCTGTGCGGCGCTGTTCGCGAGCGGACCCATATGGGCAGCTTCTTTTGTGCGATCGCCGAACGCGCGGGCCGCGAAGGCTTGCTTGAGAGCCGCGAGCAGACGATCGTGCACGCTCGCATGCGCGTAGACACGCTCGGCGCTGGTGCAGACCTGGCCGCAATGGTTCGTCTTCGCCGAAACGATCATCGCAGCGACGGCTTCGATATCAGCGTCCGGTTCAACGATCACGGGCGTCTTGCCGCCGAGTTCGAGCGATGGCTTTGCAATGTTCGCTTTGCAATAATCAAGCACGATCTGGCCGGCGCCGACACTGCCGGTCAGCGTGATCATGCCAATTGCGGGATGGGTACAGAGCGTCCGGGCGACTCCGTGCTCCATGGTCAGAATATTGACGAGGCCATCCGGAAGTCCGGCTGCTAGCACGGCCTCAGCGAAGACCAGGGCGGAGGTGGGCGTGTTGTTGCTCGGCCGCGCGACGACGGCATTGCCGGCAATCAGCGCCGGCGCGATCTTCCGCACGAGCGTATAGATCGGGTAGTTGAACGGGATCAGGCAGGCGACGACGCCGATCGGCTCGCGCCGTAGGATCAGCGTCTCGTCGGCATTGTCGCTTTCGATGACCTCGCCCTCGATGCGTCGCGCCCATTCCGCGTGATAGCGCATAAGCTCGACGCCATAGGTGACTTCGGAGGTCGCGTCTTCAAGACTTTTGCCGGATTCCAATGCAAGCGCCGCACCGATGGCGTCCGCGCGCGCGATCAAGCAGTCGGCGAGCCGCCGCAGGGCATCTCCGCGCTGAATGGCGGGGAGGGCGCGCCAGACCTGTTGTGCGGCCCTTGCCGCTTCGACGGCTGCGGTCGCATCGGCGTCGCTCGCAGCAGGCACGGACGTGAAGACCTGCCCCGTTGCCGGATTGACGACATTGATTCTTTGCGGGGAAGACGCTTCGACAAAGCGACCGGCGTAGAAATTGCGATACTCGCTCATGGTTCCTCACCTCGGCGGGCCGCCGGACGCGGGCGGCTTGGGAGAGAACCGGAAAATGCGCGGTGATCGGCCTCTCTCCCTGGCCGTCCGCTACGCCTTTTGAGATGCGCTCGACGGCGGAAATGCACAAACGAGTATTTTTCGGGTGCAGTATTCCCAGGAGGAATAGTTGAGCCCTATTGCCGACTTTCTGCAGCCACTTCCGAGAACAGCCAGGTACGGAAAGCCTCGACATGCGGGGCGATGGCGGCCTGCGGCCGGGTAACGAACCAATAGGATTCGTGGCCTTCCACTTCGACGTCGAAGAGCCGTTGCAGCGTCCCGGCCCGAAGGTCGCCCTCGACCATTGAGCGGTCGGCGATGGTAACGCCGAGGCCGCAGCGCGCCGCCTCGATGGCAAGGTCCAGCATATCGAATTCCTGGCCCCGGCTGGTGTCGAGCTCGGGAAAGCCCGCCGCGTCCAGCCAGTGCCGCCAGGTGAGGTAACGCTGATCAGGGGAGGCGAGCACATGCAGGAAAGTGAACTGTGAAAGATCGCCCGGCGTTTCCAGCGCCTTGCCATCGAGCAGAGCGGGGGAGGCGACGACGATGTGCTTTTCACTCATGAGCCGGCTGGCCTCGAGCGTCGGCCATTCGCCGTCTCCGAAGCGGATGGCGCAATCGAGCAGGCCGCGTTCCGCCAGGCTGTCGGAAAGCGCGGTGCCGATGCTGATGTCGATTTCAGGCAGGCTGCGTTTCAGACCGGCAAGCCGCGGCACCAGCCAGCGCTTGGCAAAGGTTGGCGGTACGTTGATGCGCAGCCGGTTCAGGCTCTGCTTTTCGGCGATGCCGCGCAGCGACATTTCGATATCGTGAAAGGCCTGCCGGATGGTTTCGAGAAGGGTGGCGCCGGCCGGGGTCAGCTCGAGGTGATGGTGGCGGCGGATGATCAGCGGCTCTCCGATATCATCTTCAAGGCTGCGGATCTGCTTGCTGACAGCGCTTTGCGTCAGGTTCAGCCGCTCGGCCGCCCGCGTAAAGCTGCGGGTCTCGCCGACGACCTCGAACACTTTCAGAGCCGACAAACCGGGAAGCTTGCGCATGATCCTCTCGAAGGTTTTCCGCGCCTCGGGCGCGGCGAAGAAATGAAACCCTTATCTGAAGGCCGCCGCCGGCGGAGTCAAATTGGCGGCATCCAAGTCATGAGTTTTAGGAATGGCCCCTGCGCGATAGTCGTTTGTCATGTCGGGGCAAATGCCCGATCAGTCCTCCCCGCTGAAGAGGAGAGCAGCGCTTGATGACCCAAGACCGCTGGCGACACTGATCGTTGCGCTGGCGCCAAGCTATGACACGATCACTGCAGCTGCGACCCCGACGGCCAAGAACGTGCTGCCGCGCGTTCCCGCCTTGCTTCACTTGGCGCAGGTGCGGGAGATCTCTTCGAGGTGCTACCCGAAGTTGGATGTTCGCACCTATGCGTCACCGGATGACCTGCCGAGCGACTGCTGTATTGGTCTGCCCCCATGGGGTGATCCGGTTGGAATGTTAGTGCATAGTCGGCCTG